>NZ_JBIAMU010000024.1:0-177572 GCF_042874215.1 Streptomyces sp. NPDC004111 | reverse complement strand
ACCCGGAAGCTAAGCCTTTCCGCGCCGATGGTACTGCAGGGGGGACCCTGTGGGAGAGTAGGACGCCGCCGAACAATCATTGCGAAGAGCCCCGTACCGGGGATACCGGTACGGGGCTCTTTTGCGTTTAACGGCAGGTATTGAGACGGGCCGCCTGGCGGGTCAGATGGTCGCGTTCCGCGAGATTCGGTGCCTTGCGGGCCGCCTCCGCGTAAAGCTCTGCCGCCTCCGCACGGTTCCCGTCGCGTTCGTGGAGGTAGGCGGCCACCGCCGTATAGCGGGGCAGCGAAGTGTCCAGGTCCGTGAGCGCCGCCAGGCCGGCGCGCGGGCCGTCGGCCTCTCCTACGGCTACCGCACGGTTCAGACGTACGACAGGGCTGTCGGTCAGACGGCAGAGCTCGTCGTACCACTCGACGATCTGCACCCAGTCGGTCTCCGCGGCGGTGGGCGCGTCCGCGTGCAGGGCCGCGACAGCGGCCTGGGCCTGGAACTCGCCCAGCCGGTCGCGCGCCAGCGCCGCCTGGAGGATCCCGACACCCTCGGCGATCGACGCGGTGTCCCAGCGGGCGCGATCCTGCGCGGCGAGCGGCACCAGGCTGCCGTCCGGGGCGGTACGGGCCGCACGCCGGGCGTGATGCAGCAGCATCAGGGCCAGCAGCCCCGCCACCTCGGGGTGGTCGATGGCGTCCGAGAGCTGACGGGTGAGCCGGATCGCCTCCGCCGCCAGGTCGACGTCGCCCGAGTAGCCCTCGTTGAACACCAGGTACAGGACGCGCAGCACCGTCGCCACATCGCCGGGACGGTCGAAACGTATCCCTGAGACCGTGCGCTTGGCCCGGCTGATGCGCTGCGCCATGGTCGCCTCCGGCACCAGATACGCCTGGGCGATCTGGCGGGTGGTGAGCCCGCCGACGGCGCGCAGGGTCAGCGCGACCGCGGATGCCGGAGTCAGGGACGGATGGGCGCACAGGAAGTACAGCTGGAGCGTGTCGTCCACCGCGCGGGCGGCCCCGGGCGCCGGCTCATCCTCGACGAGGTCCTCGCGCCGGCGGCGGGCCGATTCCGCGCGGGTGGCGTCGAGGAACCGGCGCCAGGCCACCGTGATCAGCCACCCCTTCGGATCCCGCGGAGGATCCGAGGGCCAGGTGCGGACCGCCTCCACCAGCGCGTCCTGTACGGCATCCTCGGCCGCCGCGAAGTCTGCTCCGCGGCGGACGAGGACACCGAGCACGTGCGGGGTGAGGCTCCTGAGCAGGACCTCGTCCATCGGTGCGGTCACTCCGTGATGGTGGGCGGCGCGGACAGGAACGGACGCACCTCCAGCCACTCGTGGATCGGCTCGCCGCCCGCTCCCGGGGCCGCGGACAGTTCCCCGGCCAGCTCCACGGCACGGTCGTAACTGTCCACGTCGATCACCATCCAGCCGGCGATCAGGTCCTTGGTCTCCGCGAACGGGCCGTCGGTCACCGGCGGACGGCCCTCGCCGTCGTAGCGCACCCAGGCCCCCTCGGGGGCGAGCGCCTGGCCGTCGACGAACTCACCGGTCCCTTCGAGCCTGGTCGCGAAGTCCCGCATGTACTGGACGTGCGCGGTGATCTCTTCGGGCGTCCACTTGTCCATCGGGACGCAGTTGACCGCTTCCGGAGCGCCTCGGTAGTGCTTCAGCAGCAGGTACTTGGCCATGACGGTTCTCCTCGTGACTCGTGCGCCCCATTGTGGTCGCGTTCACCCCGGGGACGGAGCGGGTTCGGCGATCTCGACATCATCGCGGGATTCTTTTCAGGATTCTTTCCGGGCCGTGTGACAGGGGCGGCTGACGGGGGTTGCGGGCACTGCGTAGGCTGAGCGGGTCGTGCGGAATGGAAACAGCCCTTGACCTGCTCACACGCAGGCAGGGAGCCGAGATTCAGGAGTACCTCAGTGCAGCGCACCATGTTCAAGTCGAAGATCCACCGTGCCACCGTCACCCAGGCGGATCTGCACTACGTCGGATCCGTCACGGTGGACGTCGAGCTGATGGAGGCGGCCGATCTGCTGCCCGGCGAGCTCGTGCACATCGTGGACATCACCAACGGGGCCCGGCTGGAGACGTACGTCATCGAGGGCGAGCGGGGGTCCGGGGTCATCGGCATCAACGGGGCCGCAGCCCATCTCGTACACCCCGGTGACCTGGTGATCCTCATCAGCTACGCGCAGGTCGACGATGCCGAGGCGCGGGCCCTGGTGCCGCGCGTCGTGCACGTGGGGGAGGGCAACCGGATCGTGGCACTGGGTGCCGACCCCGCCGAGCCCGTACCGGGTGCCGATTCCGGCGCCGCCCCTGATGCCGTACTCGCGGGTGTGCCCGGGGCCGGGCACACCGAGGGCGTCGCCGGCCAGCTGCGCAATCCGTTGGCAGCGACCGGTACGGCACGTTCCGCCGCGGGTGTGGACTCCGCAGGCGAGGGCAGTCGCACCGGGAGAGAGTGGGGATGAGCCGCGCCGCGCGGTGCGGCGTCCGACACTCGACCGGACTGCACAACCTGGAGGTCGATCAGGCATGACCCAGCCTTTCCCCGATCCCGTACCGCCTGCGCCGACTCCGCCGCCGGGGCCCACCGGGCCCGACCCCGGGCCGCTGCCCGGACCGGTTCCCGGGCCCTCCCCGGTGCCGCCGGGACCGGCCCCTGACCCGATTCCGCCGGGCCCGCTGCCCGACCCCATTCCGCCGGGGCCGGCCCCGGATCCCGCGCCCGAGCCCGCACCGGGCCCCGCGAGCTGACGGACCGGGCAGAGCGGACAACGGAAAAAGCAGTGGACACGGGGCGCACCGCCTACCTAGGGTGCGTCCCGTGTCCAGTCCCGAGGCGTCAAGACTCTAGCCACCGGCCGTCCGGTGGCTCTTTCGCGTGGTCGCGCACCTGCGGCGGTCCCTTCGTGGACGGCCGGGTGCGCCGCTGACCGCTGCCCGCCACCGGACCGCCGGCGTCGTCAAGGCTGTTTCTTCAACACGACGTCGTTGTGGGGTACTGCTGTGCCGTTCGCTCTTCACCTGCTCGGGCTCGCCGTCTTCGCCCAGGGCACATCGGAATTCATGCTGTCCGGGCTCGGCCCGGAAATCGCCGCGGACCTGGGGGTCTCCCTGTCCGCCGCCGGGGCGCTGACCTCGGCTTTCGCCGTGGGAATGGTTATCGGGGCGCCGCTGATGGCGGCCCTGAGCCGGCGCTGGTCGCGGCGCGCCGCCCTGCTGTCCTTCCTCGGGGCCTTCCTGCTCGTCCACGTACTGGCCGCGGTCACCGACAGCTTCGCGGTGCTGCTTGTCAGCCGGGCCGTCGGGGCGCTCGCGAACGCCGGGTTCCTGGCCGTCGCCCTGATGACCGCCACCGCGATGGTCCCGCCCGACGCCAAGGGCCGGGCCACCTCCACCCTGCTCGGCGGAGTCACCCTGGCCTGCGTCGTGGGAGTGCCCGCCGGGGCGCTGCTCGGCCAGCTGTGGGGGTGGCGTGCGGCGTTCTGGGCGGTGGCGCTGCTCTCGCTGCCCGCGTTCGCCGGCATCCTGCACTCCGTGCCGCGAGGAGCCGCCGCGACCGGCGGAGCCGGGGTGCGGCACGAACTGCGGGCGCTGCGGGACGGGCGGCTGCTGCTGACGCTGCTGCTGGGAGCGCTCGTCAACGGGGCGACCTTCTGCACCTTCACCTACCTCGCCCCGCTCTTCACCCGGGTCACCGGGTTCGGCGAGGGGTGGGTGCCCGTGGTGCTCGCGCTGTTCGGTGCGGGGTCGTTCGTGGGTGTCGCGGTCGGCGGCCGGATCGCCGACCGGCGGCCCGTCGCACTGCTGGCCGGCGGCGGGGCGGCACTGCTCGTGGGCTGGGTGCTGTTCGTGCTGCTGGCCGCACGGCCGGTCGCCGCGCTCGTCCTCGTACTGGTGCAGGGGGCGCTGTCGTTCGCGGTGGGATCCACGCTCATCTCGCAGGCGCTGTACGCGGCGACCGGTGCGCCCACGCTGGCCGGGGGCTTCGCGACCGCGGCGTTCAACGTGGGCGCGGCGGTGGGCCCTTGGGCCGGAGGTGTCGCACTGGGGGCCGGAATGGGGTTCCGGTCCCCGCTCGCAGTGAGTGCGCTGCTGGTGGCACTCGCCCTCGTCAGCGCGGGGCTGGCCCGGCAGGTGTGGTACCGGCGCACGGGTTCCGTTTCAACCGGCGTGCGGAGCAGGTGAGTTGGCGCTCTTGTCATGGCCTGCGCCAAGCCCGTACTTTTGCCGATTGCTACGTGTCGAAATGTGCGAGTGGAGGAAGCGAGACATGGCCTCAACCGGTCGTCACCGTCGGTATCAGCCCAGCCGCATCAACAACGCCTCGTTGACGGCCGCGGCGGGTGGCGTCGGCATGGCCCTTCCGCTCGTCGCCGCGGGAACGGCCGGTGCGGCCCCGGTGGACGTCTGGGAGAAGGTCGCCGCCTGCGAGTCGACCAACAACTGGAAGATCAACACCGGGAACGGGTACTACGGAGGTCTCCAGTTCCGCCAGTCGACCTGGCAGGCGTACGGCGGCCAGGCCTACGCGCCGCGCGCCGACCAGGCGACCAAGGACGAGCAGATCGCCGTCGCCGAACGGGTGCTGAAGGGCCAGGGCCCGACCGCCTGGCCGGTCTGCTCGGTCAAGGCCGGGCTGGTGAGGGGCGGTGACTCGCCGGACATCACCATCACCACCCAGGGCAAGGGCAAGGGGACCGACCAGGGCCGCAAGGCCGATCCGCGGCCGGAGAAGAAGAACCCCGAACCGCCCCGGAAGAAGGATCCGGCCCCGCCCACCCGGCAGACCCCTCCGCCGCGGACCGATCCGCAGCCGCCGGGCCCCGGGCCCGGCGCCAAGGACACGTACACCGTGGCCAGCGGGGACACCCTCTCCGGCATCGCGCAGAGCGAGCGGGTCGACGGCGGCTGGCAGCGGCTGTACCAGGGCAACCGGCAGGTCATCGGCAGCGACCCGGACGTCATCCGCCCGGGACAGCGCCTGCTGGTGCGCCTCGGTGTGCCGCCGAAGCAGGACCGGCCCGACAGCAACGGCAAGGCGTCCGGCACCGACAGGGCCGCCGACCGGGCCGGGCAGGACTCCCGCACGGACTCCGCTGCCGAGCGGGCCAAGGCGGCCGCCGAGCGCGCCAAGAAGGCGGAGGAGGCACGCAAGGCCGAGCGGGCCAGGCAGGCGGAGCAGGAGAGGAAGAAGCAGGAGGCCGACCGCAAGCGCGAGGCCGACAAGAAGAAGTCCCGCACCGAGACGGTCTCCGCGCGGTCCTCCCGCAAGGGCTCGCTCAGCGCCCCGGTGGACGTCGGCCCCAGCACCCCCTACCGGGCGGCCGGCTCGTCCTGGTCGAAGGGGTACCACACGGGCGTCGACTTCCCGGTGCCCACCGGCACCTCCGTCAAGGCGGTCGGCGCGGGCAGCGTCGTGTCCGCCGGTTACGCGGGGTCGTACGGCTACCAGGTGGTCATCCGGCACGCGGACGGCAAGTACTCCCAGTACGCGCACCTGTCGGCGCTGACCGTCCGCGAAGGGCAGAAGGTGGACTCCGGGCAGCGCATCGGACGCTCCGGTTCCACCGGCAACAGCACCGGGCCCCACCTGCACTTCGAGGTGCGGACCGGACCGGGCTTCGGCTCGGACGTCGACCCGGTCGCCTACCTGAGGGCGGGCGGCGTCACCGTCTGATCCCGCCCCGGGCCGCGCCGCACCGGTACGCGGGGGAGGCGTTCCACGGACAGCGCCTCCCCCGCGTCCCGCCGTACGAGGTCCTCGTCCGGCCGCTCCGCGCGGTCCGGCTGCGCGTGCCCGGCGGTCAGCAGTACCAGGCCCGTCGCGGCCAGGAGGGCCGCGCCCGCGGCGAGCAGCACGCCCGTCGTGCCGTACCGGAAGGACTCGCCGAACAGGGTGAGCCCGACGGCCGAGGCCACCACGGGGTTCACCACGGTCACCGTGGCCAGCGGCGCGGTCAGCCCGGCGCCCCGGTAGGAGGCCTGCGACAGCAGCAGGCCCAGGGTCGCGAAGGCCACGATCACGGGAACGGCCTGCCACTGCCCGGCCAGACCGAACGAACTCCACCCCACGGCCAGGGACTTGATGAACACGGAGGCGATCCCGAAGGAGATCCCCGCGCTCGCGGCCAGCAGCACGCTGCGCAGTACCGGCGGGCGCACCGCACGGGCCGCCGCGAACAGCACCGCCGTCCCGGCGAGCGACGCACCCGCCACCAGCAGTTGGTCGCCGCCGGACAGGCCCCCGGCGTGCGCGGCACCCGTCAGCGACAGCAGCGCGGCCAGTCCGGCCGT
Organism: Streptomyces sp. NPDC004111; assembly: GCF_042874215.1. NCBI lineage: Bacteria > Bacillati > Actinomycetota > Actinomycetes > Kitasatosporales > Streptomycetaceae > Streptomyces > Streptomyces sp. NPDC004111. Next base: position 171,268 of record NZ_JBIAMU010000024.1, on the reverse strand, counting down.
CGCCATCAGCGCGCCGCGCCAGGCCATGGCGCCCGCCCGGCGCCGTACGAACACCGCGGCGATCGGCAGCGCGAAGACGATGGTCAGCGCGCCCATCGGCTGGACCAGGCTCAACGGCCCGTAGGCCAGCGCCCCGACGTGCAGCAGCGCGCCGAAGCCGTTCAGCAGGTTGGCCACCCACCAGGCGCTCTGCCGCACCGGTGCGTACAGCCCGGTGCGGTCGGTGGCGGCGACACGTTCCTGGAGGACGGCACCGACCGCGTAGGCCACCGCCGACACCAGGGCCAGCAGCACGGAAAGTGCGTAGGGACTCATGCCCTCCACGATGGCTCGCGGGAGCTTTCACGTCATCGTCCGCAAGCAGGCGTTGGACGCTACTGCGGGCGTAGTACGTAGGTACGTCGGCTGCGCTACGCCCGGGTCGCGAACGGCGTGCGGGCCGGGGCGGGAGCGGGGCACGAGGGCCCGGGAGCGGGGTCGGGCGGGGAGGCCGTGGGGTCAGAAGGGGTGGAAGGAGACCCGGCCGGTGTCGAGGTCGAAGCGGGCGCCCGCCACCGTCGCCCCGTCGAACGCGGGGTCGGCGGCCAGCGCGTGCCGCACCCGGGTCACATTGGCGCGGACCGCCTGCTCGACCCAGTCGGCCGCGGACCCGGGGCCGAGGGTCTCCTTCGCCGCGGGGGCGATCTCCTCGATGACGCGGGCGAGATGGCCGCGCGGGGCGGCGCCGGAGCGGACGTGCTCGACGGCGGCCGAGACCGCGCCGCAGCGTTCGTGGCCCAGGACGAGGACCAGGCGCACGCCGAGTTCCTCGACCCCGTACTGGATGCTGCCCAGCACCGCGCCGTCCAGGGCCTGGCCCGCCGTGCGGATGCAGAGCAGATCGCCGATGCCCTGGTCGAAGACGTGCTCCGGCGGGACCCGGGAGTCGATGCAGCCGAGCACCATCGCGAACGGGTGCTGCGCCGCGGCCACCGCGCGCAGCCGCTCCGCGCCCAGGTGCGGGTGGCGGGAACGGCGGGTCGCGAAGCGGGCGTTGCCGGCCCGCAGCCGCTCCAGTGCCTCGGCGGCCGTGGCGGGTCCGCGCTCGGCGCGGAACGTGTGCGCGGGGGAGGGGAGCCGGGGCGGCGGGGCCGCGACGGCACGGCGGGTCTGGTTCGGTGCCAGGGGGCCGGTGAGGGCGCTGGTCAGCGCGGCGGCCAGGCCCAGGAAGGTTCTTCGGCCGCGGCTGCGGCAATCGCTTTTCGTGGTCACCCCGTCATGGATACGGTGATCGGGAATCAACCACGCCGTATGTACTGAAAAATTGGTTCTTGTGAGTGAAAGGCGAACAGGGTGGATCTCGTGGAGCTCGGCTCGGTGAACGGGTTCTTCGCGCTGCGGGCCGGCGTGCCCGAAGCGGGGCAGGGCCATGTCGCGCTGGCCCGGGTGTACGCGGGCGGGACGGCGCCGCTGGCGCTGCGCATCGACAAGGTCGCGGCCCGGCTGCGGGCGCCCGAGCGGCGGGTCGCCGCCTCCATCGCCCACCTGGGGATCGTGGCCAGGCTCTGGTCGGTGGCGCTCGGCTCGGCGGCGCTCCACGGCGAGGTGCCCGACCTGCGTGCCGACGGACTGTACTGGGACCCGGACGGCAGCAGCCCCGACGACCTGCTGCTGGACACCCGCCGCCCGACGCTGCCCGCCACCGCCGAGGCGCTGCGCGAGACGGTCCAGTACGGCCATCTGGTCCCCCTCGCGGAGGCCTTCCGCCGGGACGGCAACATCTCACCCCAGCTCCTGTGGGGCAACGCCGGGTCCGCGCTCGCCGCCGCCGTCGGCCAACTCCGCAACTGGGCGCGGGACATGGACCGCCCGGAGGCCGGCAGAAGGGCCGCCGTGCTCGCCCACGAACTGTTCTCCCACCCCGACCTGAACTCCACCGGATCGCTCGGGGCCGGGAGGTTCCGCCGCAACAGCTGCTGCCTCTACTACCGCTGCCCGGCCGGCGGACTGTGCGGCGACTGCGTCTTCGACACCCCGCCGTCCCCTCGGCGGCCGGCCAACCCGGCCGTGCGGCGGTCTTCCCCGGAGCCCGTATCTGAGTGACCATCAAAGGGTGAAGGTGGGGCTGCTCACGCGCGAGTATCCGCCGGACGTCTACGGAGGCGCCGGCGTCCATGTGGAGTTCCTGGCCCGGGGGTTACGGGCCCTGGCCGATGTCGAGGTGCACTGCTGGGGCACCGACGGGGTCGCCACCGGCAAGGAGCACGGAGTCACCCGGCACGCCGCCGACACCGCGCTCGGCGGCGCCAACGACGCGCTGCGCGCCTTCTCCATCGACCTCTCCATGGCCGCCGCCCTCGCCGACCGCGAGATCGTCCACTCGCACACCTGGTACGCCAACCTCGCCGGCCACTTCGCCAAACTGCTGCACGGCACACCGCATGTGATGACCTGTCACTCACTGGAGCCGCTGCGGCCCTGGAAGGCCGAGCAGCTCGGCGGCGGCTACGCGCTCTCCGGCTGGGCCGAGCGCACCGCGGTCGAGGCCGCCGACGCCGTCATCGCCGTCTCCCGCGGCATGCGCACCGACGTCCTCGACTGCTACCCGGCGCTCGACCCCGCGAAGGTCCACGTCGTGCACAACGGCATCGACACCGCGCTGTACCAGCCCTCGGAGCGGACCGACGTGCTGGAGCGCGTCGGCATCGACCCCGGCCGCCCGTACGTCCTGTTCGTCGGCCGCATCACCCGGCAGAAGGGCGTCCCGCACCTGCTGCGCGCCGCCCGCGCCCTCGATCCGGCCGCGCAGCTCGTACTGTGCGCGGGAGCACCGGACACCCCGGAGATCGAGCGGGAGTTCGGGGAACTGTTCACGGAACTGGAGCGGGCCCGGGACGGGGTGTTCTGGATCCCCGAGATGCTGCCGCGCCCCGACGTCATCCAACTCCTCAGCCACGCCACGGTGTTCGTCTGCCCCTCGGTGTACGAACCGCTCGGCATCGTCAATCTGGAGGCCATGGCGTGCGGCACCGCCGTCGTCGCCTCCGCGGTCGGCGGCATTCCCGAGGTCGTCGACGACGGCCGCACCGGGCTGCTCGTGCCGTACGAGCAGAAGCGGGCCCCGCGGCACCCCGAGGAGTTCGAGGACGCCCTCACCGAGGCGCTGAACCGGGTGCTGGACGAACCGGAGGAGGCGCGGCGCATGGGCGCGGCCGGCCGTGCGCGGGCGGTCGCGGAGTTCGGGTGGGACGCCGTGGCACGGCGGACCGCCGAGGTGTACACGGAGTTGGTCAAGTGACCCTTGCTGGTTGACCCTTGGGGGCTGCGATGCGCGGTGGACCTTCGGTGCTCGGGATCGTACTGGCAGGCGGGGAGGGCAAACGGCTGATGCCGCTCACCGCGGACCGGGCCAAACCCGCGGTGGTCTTCGGAGGGACCTACCGCCTCGTCGACTTCGTCCTGTCGAACCTCGTCAACGGCGACATCCTGCGCAACTGCGTCCTCACCCAGTACAAGTCGCACTCCCTGGACCGGCACGTCACCACCACCTGGCGGATGTCCAGCCTGCTCGGCAACTACGTCACCCCGGTCCCCGCGCAGCAGCGGCTCGGCCCGCGCTGGTACCAGGGCAGCGCCGACGCCATCTTCCAGTCGCTCAACCTCGTGCACGACGAGCAGCCCGACTTCATCGCGGTCTTCGGTGCCGACCACGTGTACCGGATGGACCCCCGGCACATGCTCCAGCAGCACATCGAGAGCGGCGCGGGAGTGACGGTCGCCGGGATCAGGGTGCCGCGCAAGGAGGCGTCCTCGTTCGGCATCATCACCCCCGCCTCGGACGGGCGGCGGGTGGAGCGGTTCCTGGAGAAGCCGACGGACCCGCCCGGTCTGCCCGGTGACCCGCGCCGGGTCTTCGCCTCCATGGGCAACTACGTCTTCACCACGAAGGTGCTGGTGGACGCACTGATCAGGGACGCCGAGGACGAGCACTCGGTGCACGACATGGGCGGCAGCATCCTGCCCCAGCTCACCGAGCGCGGTACCGCCCAGGTCTACGACTTCGACGACAACCACGTCCCCGGCGAGACCGCCCGCGACCACGGCTACTGGCGGGACGTCGGCACCCTCGACACCTACTACGACGCCCATATGGACCTGGTCGCCGAACAGCCCGAGTTCAACCTCTTCAACCGGCGCTGGCCGATCTACACCCACTTCGGGCAGCTGCCGCCCGCCCGGTTCTGCTCGGCGGGCATCGCCAGCGAGTCGATCGTCGGACCCGGCTGCGTGATCAGCGGGCAGGTCACCGGGTCGGTGCTCTCGCCGGGGGTGTCCGTCGAGCCGGGGGCCGTCGTCCAGGGCTCCGTACTGCACGACAACGTACGGATCGGGCGCGGGGCGGTCGTGCGGGGCGCGATCCTGGACAAGAACGTCGACGTACCGCCCGGGGCCACCATCGGCGTCAACCCGGAGCGCGACGCCGAGCTGTACACGGTCTCGCGCAACGGGGTGATCGCGCTGGGGAAGGGGCAGCAGGTCGGCTGACCCGGCGAGCCCCCCCCGCCGCGCCTCCCCCCGGCCGACGAGCCCCCGCCGCGCCACCCGGCCGGCCCTCCGCCGCGCCCTGGCCGGACCGCCCCGCCCGCCCGCGGGCACGCCGTACCGGATCGTCACGCTCCGTACCCGCGCACCTCGCGGTTTGTCGCAGTCGGCCCTGCCTACGTACGATTCCGCTTTTGGGGACTTCCAGCAGACACCCGCGGGCTTCGGCCACGCGTGGCGTGAACGAGAGACGGCAGCGGCGATGACGGTGACAGAGGAGAGCCCGGTGCACGGCGGCGACGAGCCCACGGGCCAGGACACCCCCGCCGGGTTCGGCCCCGGCATCGACCCGGAGCGCATGGCGCTCGTGCTCGCCGTCCTCGCGGAACTGGACGAGCTGGACGTCGACCACCCCGACGCGATCACCATCCGCCGCGCCACCGCCGGCATCTACCGCACGGTGAAGCAGCGCCGCCGCCAGGAGCGCCGGGCCGCCAAGACCGCCAACGACAAGGCCGTCACCGAGGCCACCGCCACCGGCTCCGCGATGCGCATCGACGACGAGACCGAGGGCCTGCTGCCGTCGTCGGCCACCGAGCAGGGCCGGATCGCCGGGATACTCCAGCGGCCCCGCTCCTGCTACATCTGCAAGACCCGGTACGTCGAGGTCGACTACTTCTACCACCAGCTCTGCCAGCCCTGCGCCGCCCAGAACAGGGCCAAGCGCGACGCGCGCGCCGACCTCACCGGCAAGCGCGCCCTGCTCACCGGCGGCCGGGCCAAGATCGGCATGTACATCGCGCTGCGGCTGCTGCGCGACGGCGCGCACACCACCGTCACCACCCGCTTCCCCAAGGACGCCATCCGCCGCTTCAAGGCGATGGAGGACTCGGCGGACTGGATGCACCGCCTGGAGGTCGTCGGCATCGACCTGCGCGACCCCGCGCAGGCGGTCGAGCTGGCCGGCCGGGTCGCCGAGGCCGGCCCGCTGGACATCCTGATCAACAACGCCACCCAGACCGTGCGCCGGCTGCCCTCCGCGTACGCCGCGCTGGTCGAGGGCGAGAGCGCCCCGCTGCCGGCCGGTGAGCTGCCCGCCCACCAGGTGATCGGCGCGTTCAACTCCGGAGCGGTCGACGGGCTGGCCGCGCTGCCGCTCGGCGCCAGCGGCCTCGACGCCCAGCAGGTCGCCGACCTGGCGCTGGTCGCGGGCAACGCCAGCATCGAGCGGCACCGCGACGGCAGTGCCATCGACGCCGGCGGGCTGGTGCCCGACGTGGTGGACACCAACACCTGGGTGCAGACCATCGAACAGATCTCCCCGGTGGAGCTGCTGGAGACCCAGCTCTGCAACTACACCTCGCCGTTCATCCTGATCAGCCGGCTGCGCCCGGCGATGGCCGAGGCAGCCCGCAAGGCACGCAGCGGACGCGCCCACATCGTGAACGTCTCGGCGATGGAAGGCGTCTTCGGCCGCGGCTACAAGGGCGCGGGACACCCCAACACCAACGCCGCCAAGGCCGCGATGAACATGGTGACCCGCACCAGCGCCCAGGAGATGTTCCAGACCGACGGCATCCTGATGACCTCCGTCGACACCGGCTGGATCACCGACGAGCGCCCGCACTTCGACAAGCTGCGCCTCGCCGACGAGGGCTTCCACGCCCCCCTCGACCTGGTGGACGGCGCCGCGCGCGTGTACGACCCGGTCGTCCGGGGCGAGGCGGGCGAGGACCTCTACGGGGTCTTCCTCAAGGACTACGCGCCGGGCAACTGGTAGGCAGTCCGAAAGTCGTCGTAATCCATCGAGCGCGGGGGCGCTCATATGGGTACTCTGTTCGTCACGGACAGAGCGACACCCTCGGCCCGTACCGGAAACGGCCCACCACCACGGCCGTTCCCGAACGAGTGACACCGGCGCCACCGCGACCGAAGATGCCTTTCCTTCCTGCCCCTTGGGACGGTCCGGCGGTCCGGCAGAGGGCCGCTCGGCATCGTCCGACGGGTTACGCGACACAAAGGAGTGCGCGGTGACACCAGAGATGACCCACCAGGACCTGCGACGGTCGGAGCGCCCGGCGAGCCACAAGGCCGGGACCGACGGCAGGGCGGGCAAGTCCAAGAAGCTCGGCAACCTCGAAGTGTGGGCCAGGTCCGCACCGATCCGGCTGGCCGGGTACGAGGACGACCTCGCGGAGCCGCACATCCTGCCCGGCGTCGACTGAGCCGGTCCTGACACGGTGAAGCCACGAGCCGTACCCCCTTCACCTAGGGGGTGCGGCTCGCCGCCTCTCCGGCGACCGGCTCCCCGGCGGCCCCGCCGCCCGCGGCCCCGTCCCCGGCGGTGCCGCCGCCCGCGGCCCCCTTCCCGGAGGTCCGTACCTCCACCGTGCGCTCCGTCAGCTCGCCGCCGCACTCCCCGCACACCAGCCGGGCCGTGAACCGGCTCCCGCAGCCGCGGTGTTCGGAGACCAGCGCGGGGCCCTCCGGAGCCACGTACCACCGCTGGGCCCAGTCGATCAGCGTCATGACGACCGGGAAGAACGCCCGCCCCTTGGCGGTCAGCCGGTACGTCCCGGAGTCCGCCGACAGCACCCCCAGCGCGGTGAACGTCCGCAGCCGGTCCGCGACCGTCGAGGGCGGCGCCCCCAGCCGCTGCCGGAACTCGCCGAACCGGCGCGTCCCCAGGAACGCGGCGCCCAGCAGCGCCACCGACCAGCGGTTGCCCAGCAGCGCCATCGTCTCCGGGAACAGCCCGGCCGCACCCCCGTCGGGGCCGCCGTCACCGCCCGCCGTGCTGCGCCTGCGGGTCGCCGCCGAGGGGATCGACCGGCCGTCCTCGCCGCTCGGCCCCAACTCGCTTCGCACGTCGCGCGGCCGGACCGGGTCCCCGCAGCCGCCGCACACCAGCACCGGCTCCGTCCGCCGCCCGCACCCGGTGTGCCGCATCCACGGCAGTTCCTCGCGGTGGGTGTCCACCCAGCGGTACTCCCAGCCCCACACGGCGACCAGTACCGGCCAAACCGAACGGCCCCGCTCGGTCAGCCGGTACTCGTGGCGCACCGGGCGCCGCTGGTAGGCGACGCGCTCCAGCAGCCCCTGCGCGGCCAGCCCGGACAGCCGGGCGGTGAGGACCGCGTCGGAGATCGGCAGCAGGGCCCGCCAGTCGGCGTAACGCCGTACCCCCTGGAGGGCGTGGCGCAGGATCAGCAGCGCCCACTCGTCGCCGAGGAGACCGAAGGCGGTGGCGATGGCGTTCGGACCGCCCTCGGCCAGCGGAGTGCCCGGCTGCCCGGAGGGGGCCGGCGCGCCGACGGCCGGGGGACTGGCGGGCGGCTGCGCGTCGGCGGTCACCGGTCTCCTTCAGTGCTCACCGGCCCCGGGTACCGGACTCCTACAGCTGCGGCGGCCCGTCGTGCCAGCCCCGGAGCGCCGAGCCCGGCGCCCAGGTCGCGTGCGTGCCGCTGGAGATCCGCTCCGGGAGCCGGATGCGGGCGAGAGGTCCGTCGGACAGCCGCGCCGCGTCGAGGACCAGGCACTCGGAACGGTCGGCGTTCATGTCCGTCGTCAGCGTAACAAGGTAGCCGTCGTCCTCCGCCGTCCCGCCCGCGCGCGGCACCAGCGTCGCCTCGCTGCCGAACACCCCGTCGCCGTACCGGTGGTGCTCCTCGGTGCCGGTGCGCAGATCGTGCTTGACGATGCCGTCCATCAGGAACCAGCCCGGCTTCTGCGTGGCGGCGTAGGTGTACCGGTAGGGGCGGGCCGCCACCTCGGGGCTGATCACGCCGAACTCCGTGTAGCTGCCGCTGAGCTGCTCCTCTCGCACCTTGCCGGTGGCCGTGTTGAGCCGCCACCGCCACAGCGTCGTCTCCATCCGCTCCAGCGCCAGGAAGCGGAACATCCGCTGGTACACGCCCTCGCCGCGCGGGTCGGGCGGCTCCGGGCAGCCCTGCCGGAAGCCGTCGACGACGATCTCCTCGCCGTCCTCGTAGGCGTTGGTGAAGTGCAGGACGTACGTCGGATCGGCCTCGAACCAGCGGACCTGCGAGCCCAGCCGCGGCAGCACCGCGAAGCGGGAGGGGAGGTCGGGGTGAAAGCGGGAGGCGTACTTGCCCCGGGCGATCAGGTCCGCGTCCCAGAACAGCGGGAAGTCGTTGAGGATCGCGTAGTTCTCGGTGAAAGCCATGTCGTGCGGCAGCCGGGGGCCGGGCAGCGGCACGTCCGTGAGGTGCTTGAGACGGTTGTCCGGGCCGACGACGCCGTAGCGCAGGTACGGGGCCTCGGTCGCGTAGGAGAAGAAGAGGAGCTCGCCGGTCCGCTCGTCCACCTTGGTGTGCGCGGAGACGCCCCAGTCGGGGGCCCACGGGGACTTGCCGAGGGTGTCCAGGGTGAGCGGGTCCAGGCGGTAGAGGTCGCCGCACTGCCAGAAGCTGGACAGCGCCCGGCCCGCGTGGACGACGATGTCCGTGCTGGAGGCGTCCTTCATCCGGGTGCGCGCCCCCCAGCCGTCCGGGCGCTTGGCGACGTCCGGGCGTTCGGCGATGCCCGCCCACAGCGACTCGCCGGCGGCCTGCTCGGCCAGGAAGCCGTCGGTGCGCACGAACCGGTTGCGGTAGAAGGCCCGGCCCTCGCGGAAGCCGACGACGTGGACCATGCCGTCGCCGTCGAAGGGGTGGTAGAGCTTCGTCGCCGGGTGGACCGGGTTCTCCGTGTTGCGCAGGTAGACGCCGTCGAGGTCGGCCGGGATCTCGCCGGTCACCTCCAGGTCGTCGGCCCGCCACTCGGTGCTCTGCGGGCGCCACGGGCCGATGCGGTACGGGTGGTCGTCGTCCTCGGGAAGCGTGGACAGGGCGCGTCCGACGATCTCAACGTCCATGGGTGTCCTCCCTCTCCACGACGAAGCCGACCGTGGTGGCCGTGCTGCCGCCGATGTTCAGTGTGGCGAACCGGCGGGCGCCCTCGACCTGGTACGCGCCGGCCGTGCCTGTGACCTGACGGCTCGCGTCGAGCAGCATCCGCACGCCCGTGGCGCCGACCGGATGGCCGCCGCCGATCAGTCCGCCGGACGGGTTCACGGGGAGCCGGCCGCCGATCTCCAGGGAGCCGTCCTCCACCGCCTGCCAGCTCTTCCCCGGCCCGGTGATGCCGACGTGGTCGATCGCCAGGTACTCCGACATGGCGAAGCAGTCGTGCGTCTCCAGGCCGTCCACGTCGTCCACGCCACCGATCCCGGCCCGGTCGAAGGCGTCGAGGACGGCCTCGCGGACATGCGGCAGGACGTACGGGCCGTCCTTGCTGCGCTCGGTCTTGCGGGCCAGCGGGAGGCCCGCCGTGCGGTGCCCCCAGCCGGCGATCCGGGCGAGCGGACCGGGCCGGCGGGCGTGCCGGGCCCGCCAGCGGTCGGAGACCAGCACCACACCGCTGGCGCCGTCCGTCATCTGGCTGCACTCCTGGCGGCGGACCCGCCCCTCGACGAGCGGATTGGCCTCCTCGTCGTCGGTGAAGCTCGCCGCGGTGAGCTGCCAGCCGCGGGTCTGGGCGAGCGGGTTGGCGCGGGCGTTGCGGTGGTTCAGCTCGGCGATGGCGCGCAGATGGGCGTCGTCGATGCCGTACCGCAGGTCGTACTCGTCGGCCAGCGCGGAGAACATGTGCGGCCACAGGAAGCGGGCCTGGCGCCCCTCGTGCCCGGCCCACGCCGCAGCGCCCAGATGCCGGGCCGCCACCTCGCCCGGCACGGTCTTCTCCAGCTCGACGCCGAGCACCAGCGCGCAGTCGTAGCGCCCGGACTCCAGATCGGCCGTAGCGGCGAGCACCGCGACCCCGCCCGAGGCGCACGCCGCCTCGTGCCGGGAGGCGGGCACGCCCCACAGGCGCTCCTCGACCGTGGCGGGCATGGCGCCCAGCTGGCCCTGTCCGGTGAAGAGCTGACCGAAGGCGTTGCCGACGTGGATCACGCCGACGTCCTCCGGCGAGACCCCGGCCGCGTCCAGGGTGCCGTGCACCGACTCCCGTACGAGATCGGCGAATTCGAGGCCCTCGCGGGCGAAGTTGCGAGCGAAGTCGGTCTGGAAGCCGCCCAGTACCCACGTATCCATGAAGCACCTCCCGCTTGATGCTACAACTAGCAGAGTTACTCGGTGAAGGGGAACGACCGTGCCCGACGCAGCTGCCGACGTCCATGTGCTCGACTACGTGCGCACGCCCCGGGGCAAGGGCTCCCCGCGCGGCGCCCTGCACGGCACCTCGCCGGTCGAACTCCTCGTCACGCTCCAACACGCGCTCGTGGCGCGGGGGTTGGACCCTTCGCAGGTCGAGGACGTGATGATCGGCGCCGCCTCCCAGGTCGACGAACAGGGCGCCAACCCCGCCCGCACCGCGAACCTCCTCGCGGGCTGGGGGCACGAGGTGCCCGGCGGCACCCTCAACCGCTTCTGCGCCTCCGGTATCGACGCCGTCGCCCAGACCGCGGCACGCCTCAGGGCGGGGGACCTCGGGCGGCTCGCGGTGGCCGGGGGAGTGGAATCGACGTCGCGGGTGGCGATGTTCAGCGACCGGGGTCCGCTGTTCTGCGATCCGGCGACCGTGCGGGCGGTGGGCTCGGTGCACATGGGGATCGCCGCCGACCTCAACGCCACGCTGGAGGGTTTCACCCGTGCGGAACTGGACGCGTACGGGCTGGAGTCCCAGCACAAGGCCGCCGCCGCGGTCGCGGAGAGACGCGCCGCCCGCAGCCTGGTGCCCGTCGCGGGACTGGGCCACGACGAACTGGTCCGGCCCGCCACCACCCCCGAGACCCTCGCCGCACTCGAACCCGCCTTCGCCGCCCTCGGCGCCGCGGGCCAGGACGCCCTGGCGCTGGCCGCCCACCCAGAGGCCGGACGCATCGACCACCTGCACACCGTGGGCACCTCACCGGCGCTCGCGGACGGTGCGGCGCTGCTGGTGCTCGGTGCGGGCGACCTCGGCGGCAGGCGCCCCCGGGCCCGGGTCGTCGCCGCCGCGACCGCGAGCGCCGACCCGGTGTTGATGCTGACCGCCGGACAGACCGCGATCGAGCGGGTGCTCGCCCGGACCGGGCTGACCCCCGACGACATCGACGTCTACGCCTTCGCGGAGGCCTTCGCCGCCCTGTGCCTGCGGCTGCGGCGCGACCTGGGCGTGGGCCCCGAGCGGCTCAACCCGGGCGGCGGCACCCTCGCCACCGGGCACGCCTTCGGCGCCACCGGGGCGATCATGGTGGGCGAGTGCGTGGAGGAACTGGAGCGCGCCGGCGGCCGGTACGGAGTGGCGGCGGTGAGCGGGGCGGCGGGGCTCGGGGTGGCGGTGCTGCTGGAGCGGACGGAGTGAGGGGAGCGGCTCGCACCGTCCCTGGTCGCGGGGCGTCCGCCGGGTGGTCCGGGGGAGTTCGCCCGAGGCGTACGTCCGATAATCGGTAAACACTTGTTGGTGCCTGCACGCAACGGGCAGGATGACCCGCATGGCTGAAACCCCTGGTGAAACGACCACTTTTCATGACCTGTCGGCATTCTTCGCCTCGCCGAGGACGGGCGCCCTCGCCCTCTCGCCGGACGGCAGCCGTCTGGTCGCCGCCGTTCAGCAGCTCAACGCCGAGGGCACCGCGTACGTCTCCGGCCTCTGGGAGATCGACCCGGCGGGCGAGGCCGGGCCCCGGCGCCTGACCAGCTCCGCCAAGGGCGAGTCGGCACCCGCGTTCGCCCCCGACGGAACCCTCCTCTTCCTCTCCGGCCGCGAGAACACCGACCCCGCGGCGGAGAAGGGCGACGGCAAGAACGGCGCCACCCTGTGGGCCCTGCCGGAGCGCGGCGAGGCAGCGCAGATCGCCTCGCACCCCGGCGGCATCGGCGGCTACGGGATCGCGCGCGGCACCGGGGCGTTCGCGTACAGCGGCGGACTCCTGCCGGGCGCCGCGGACGCCGAGGCGCACGAGAAGCTCCGCAAGGAACGCGAGAAGGCCAAGGTCACCGCGATCCTGTACGAGGCGGGACCGACCCGCTACTGGGACAGCGACCTCGGCCCCGAGGAGGACCACGTCTTCGTGCGCGCCCTCGGCACGGACGCCGCCCCGGTCCTCGCGGGCCGCCAGGGCATCGGCGGCGAGGGCGGGGTGGCCCTGTCCGCCGACGGAACCCGGGTCGTCTTCGGGCGCGCCGTCGCCGGCCGGGTGCCCGCCGAGAACCGCGACACCGTGGTGGTCGCCGACGCGGCCACCGGCGAGGAGCTCCGGGTCGTCGACCGCCCCGGATTCCAGTACTCGGGCGCGGTCCTCACCGCCGACGGCTCGGCGGTCGTCTGCCACCGGCTCAAGGAGGAGACGTACGAGACGCCGTACGACGTGACGCTGGTGCGCGTCGACGTCGCGAGCGGCGAGGAGACCGACCTCCTGCCGGAGTACGACAACTGGCCCGGCGGCTTCGTCCTCTCGCCCGTCGAGGGCGACGACACCCTGTGGTTCTCCGGCGACGAGCAGGGACACTGCCCGGTGTTCCGGCGCGACGCCGACGGCACGGTGACCCGGCTGACCGCCTCGGGCGCGTACGGCGCCCCCGTCGTGTCGCCCGACGCGCGCACCCTGTACACCGTCGCCACCCCCGTCGACGCCGCCCCCCGGCCGGTCCGGCTGGACGCGGCGGGCGGGGCCGACCAGACCCCGGCGCCGCTGCGGGCCCCCGGCGACGACCTCGGCACGCTGCCCGGCGCACTGACCGAGGTGCGCACCACCGGCGACGACGGCCACCCGCTGCGGTCCTGGCTGGCGGTGCCGGAAGGGGCCTCGGCCGACAACCCGGCGCCGCTCATCGTCTTCGTGCACGGCGGCCCGCAGTCCTCGTGGAACGCCTGGACCTGGCGCTGGAACCCGTGGCCGTTCGTGGCCCGCGGCTACGCCGTGCTGATGCCCGACCCCGCCCTGTCGACCGGGTACGGGCAGCGGATGCACGAGCGCGGCTGGGGACAGTGGGGCGGACAGCCCTACCGCGACCTCATGGACCTCACCGACGCCACCGTGGCACGCCCGGACATCGACGAGACGCGCACCGGTCTCGCGGGCGGCTCCTACGGCGGCTACATGGCCAACCGCGTCGCGACCCGCACCGACCGCTTCAAGGCGATCATGTCGCACGCCGGGCTGTGGGACCTGCGGTCCTTCTCCGGCGACACCGACGCCTCCTGGTTCTTCCAGCGGATCTTCGGCGACCCGCTGACGCAGCCGGAGCGGTACACGGAGAACTCGCCCTCGCTCGGCGCCGACCGGATCAGCACGCCGATGCTGGTCATCCACGGCGCCAAGGACTACCGGGTGCCGGTGGGCCAGGGCATGGCGCTCTTCCAGGACCTCCAGCGCTTCGAGGTGCCGGTGAAGTACCTGTACTTCCCCGACGAGAACCACTGGATCCTCAAGCCGAACCACTCGATCGTCTGGTACGAGACGGTGCTGAACTTCTTCGACGAGAAGGTGAAGGGCCGGGAGTGGGTGCGGCCGGGGCTGCTGTAACGGCCCGCTGAGCGTCCGGGGGCCGGTCCGCCGGCCCCCGGACGTCCTCAGCCCAACTCCTCCCGCAGAGTGCGCTTGAGCACCTTGCCCACCGGATTGCGCGGCAGTGCGCCGCGCACCTCCAGCCGCTCCGGCAGCTTGTACGAGGCGATGCGCAGCTCCCGCAGGTGCCCGGTCAGGTCCGCGAGCGTCACCACGGCCCCCTGCTCCGGCACCACCACCGCGCACACCCGCTCGCCCAGCACCGCGTCCGGACAGGCCACCACCGCGACCTCCGCGACCGCCGGGTGGCCGGACAGCAGGTGCTCCAGTTCGGCGGGGGCGATGTTCATACCGCCCCGGACGATCAGGTCCCCGGCCCGGTCCACGTACCGCAGGAACTCCCCCCGCGCGCCCGCGATCTCGAACAGGTCGCCGGTCCTGAGATAGCCCGAGGCGTCGAACGGGCTGGGCAGCCGCGACCCGTGCAGATACCCCGCGAACACCTGCGGGCTCTTGATCCGCAGCTCGCCCGGCACCCCCGGCTCCTCGATGTCCGCGCCCGTCGCGGGATCGACGAGCCGCAGCGAGGTCCAGTCCGCGGCGAGCGTCGACCAGCGGACGCCGGACGCGGCGCCGTAGCGGGGAAAGTAGCGGGCCCGGTCCGCGGGGTCCGGTACGTCGTAGGGGTCGGTGAGCATCCCCGTGCCCTCGTTCGAGCCGAAGAAGTTGATCACCCCGATGCCGTGCCGCTCCTGCCAGCCGCGCACCATCGCCTCCGACAGCGGTGCGGAACCCGAACCGATCCGGGTCAGCGAGGAGAGGTCCGTGGCCGCCAGCAGGTCCTCCCGGGCCAGCAGCATCGTCAGCACGGCGGGCGGCGCCACCGTGTACGTGACGTGCTCCTCCGCGATCTGCCGCAGGAAGACCGGCAGGTCGAACGGGTGGTGCTGGACGAGCACGCAGCCGACCCGCAGCCAGGGCAGGAACAGCCCGGCGAAACCCGCCATGTTGACCATGGGGAAGGGGTTCAGGAGCACGTCGTCGGACGTCATCCGGGGGGCTTCCGCGCAGGTACGGGCGATGGCCAGCCAGTCGTTGTGGCAGCGCGGCACCCCCTTGGGCGTGGACTCGGTGCCGGACGTCCAGCAGATCGTCACGCAGTCGTTGGGGCCGGCGGGGTGCGCGCCGGTGTACGCGGAGACCGCCGCCGGGTCGTACGGGAGCGCCGCCTCGTCGGCGAGCGCGACGGCCCCCGCCGGTACGTCCGTCCCGTACGCCAGCACCAGCCGCAGTGAGGGAATGCGGTCGCGGACCGCGAGGACGTCGGCCGCCACCCGCCGCACACCGATCCGGGACGCCGTCACAAACGCGTCGAACGAGGCCAGTCGGCCCAGCTGTACGGTCTCGTGCTCGCGGTACTGCACCGGCAGCGGCGAGACGATCACCCCGATGCGCCAGCACGCCAGATAGACACAGACCTGCTCGGCGGTGTTCGGCAGCTGCACGCCGAGCACGTCGCCCTGCCCCAGACCGTGCCGCAGCAGGACGGCGGCCAGCCGGTCGGCCTCCGCGTCGATCTCGGCCCATGTGAGCCTGAGCGGCGGCGAGTCGACGAGGTCCGCCTTGTTGAGGGGGTCGACCAGGGCCGGGCGGCCGGGATGCTCGCGGACCCGCGCCCGCAGCAGCGAGTCCACGGTCGCGCCCTCCCACCAGCCCGCCGCGGTGTACTCGGCCACCCGCTCCGGCGGATGCAGCCGCCGCGCTCCCGTGCTCGCCCCGGCCTCCATGTGCCGTCCCCCTCTGCGCCGTTGGGAAGAACCACCGCGTGCGTGTGCGAAGTGCGTTGCGTGGGGCGGGAGCCGATGTGCTACCGCTCCGGTGGTGCGAGGGCGGCCAGGGTCCGTTCCCCGCCCGGGTCGGCGTCCGTGCTCGACGCCACCAGCGCCACCTCGTCGACGCCGGCCGCCGCGTACTCGGCCAGCCGGGCCCGTACCGTCGCCACGTCCCCGACCAGGCCCACCGCCGAGGTGATCTCCGGCGGCACCGCCGCCAGCAGCTCCTTGGGGTGCGGCCGGGTGCGCGCGTACGCCACCACCTCCCCGAAACCCGCCGCCTCGAACATCGCGTCGTAGCCCGGCGCCGCCAGATAGCCGACCAGGCCGCGCCGCAGCTGCTCCAGCGCCTCGGGCGACGGATCGACGGCCGCCGTCACCCAGGCGGCCACCCGGGGCGCGGGCCGCCCGGAACCGGCCGCCGCCCGCCGCACCTGGCGCACGAGCAGGGCCGCCGAACGGGGCGTCAGCAGATTGAGCACCATGCGGTCCGCGTGCGCCGCCGCCGTACGGACCGCCATCGGCCCGAACGCGGCCACCGTCAGTTCCGACCGGGGGGCGGGCAGCCGCAGCCGGTACCCCCGGGTCCGGACCGCCCCGCCCTCCTGTGCCGTCCGCCCGCCGTCGAGGAGCGTGCGCAGCGCGGCGGCCGACCCGCGCAGCACCGCCCCGGCCCGGCGGTGCTCCCTGCCGTGCCAGTCGCGCACCACCACCGGGCTCGAACTCCCCACCGCCACGTCCACGCGACGGCCGGTCAGATCCACGACCGAGGCGACGCCGCGCGCGATTGTCACCGGATCGCGCACCGCGACGGCCAGCGGCCCGAGGGTCAGCGGAATCCGCTCGGTACGGGCCGCGACGGCGGTGGCGAGCGCGAACACGTCGTAGGTGGCCATCTCGCCCAGCCACAGCCCGGCGTACCCCAGCCGTTCGGCGGCCGACGCGGTGGCGAGGGCCTCCCGGGGCGGGCGGTCCTGCCAGTAGCCCAGGGAGACGGAGAGCTGGAGGTCCCCGGCGGGATTCCCCCGGTGGGGGCCCTCGGGCTGCGCGGCGAGGTTCACGCACCGGAAACTACAATAAGCAGAGTGACTTGACCAGGCTCCGGACGACGCCTCCGGCGCCCGGCGATCCCGCCGTCCGCGCCTTGTCCGTCCGGTGCCTCTTCCGCCCGGCGCCTGGACCGTCCGGCGGCCCTTTCGTCCGGCGCCCTTCCGTCCTGCGCCTCGTCCGACCGGCCGCCGTCCGGTTGCGGGGGGAGCGGTTGTGGGGGAGACCTGGAGGGGTACGAGTTGCTGGTCGCGCGAGGCGCGAACGAGGACGGGAGGGACGCGTGCGCGCGTTCACGCGTCACCACACCGGTGCGGCGGCGGCCCCGGCCACGGCCGGAGCGGTGCCCCCGCGGCCCGCCGCCGACCCCGCCCCGGCCGGTGGCTGAGCTGTCCGACCACGCCCAGGACGGACCGGCCGACGACTGGCCCGTCCGCCCTGAGACCGGCCTCGCGCTCAACCGCATGGGCATCTTCGACTGGGACCTCGAACAGTCCCACCTGCACCTCGACCCCTCCGCGCTGGAGGTGTTCGACCTGCGGCCCGAGGAGTTCGACGGCGACCCGGAGACCCTGGCCCGCCGCGTCCCGCCCGCAGAGGGCCAGCACCTGGACGGCATGGTCGCCCAGGCGCTCAAGAGCGGCGGCACCACCTACGGCGCCTACTTCCGGATCCGCCGCCGCGACGGCGAACTCCGCTGGACCCACACCCAGGGCTCCGTCCGCCGCGACGCGTCGGGACGCCCGTACCGGATCATCGGGGTCGTCCGCGACGCCACCCAGGAGCTGGGCGACCTCGCCGCCCGCAGCGATCACGAGACCGGCAGCAGGGGCGGCACCGGCGTCGTCGCCCGGACCACCACCGCGCTCGCCCTCGCCCGTACCGTGCACGACGTCATCGACGTCCTGCGCAGCACCCACGAGCTGGGCAGCTTCGAGTCGTCCTCGATGGTGATGGGACTGCTGGAGGCGGGGCGGATCCGGCTGGTCGCCGAGGGGCCCGAGTTCATGCCGGGCTCGCGGTACACCCGCATCGACGACCGCGAGTACCCGATGAGCGACGCCGTACGGACCCTGACGCCCCGCTTCATCGAGTCCGCGGAGGAGTTCGCCGCCTCCTACCCCCGGCTCTGGGACCACGTCCGCAGGTTCGGCACCACCTCGGCCGCGTACCTGCCGCTGATCGCGCAGGCCCGCCCCATCGGGGCGCTCGGGCTGCTCTACAGCGGACGCACCGGCTTCAGCTCCGACGAACGGAACCTCCTCATCGCACTCGGCAGCAGCGTCGCGCAGAGCGTCAAACGGGCCATGCTCTACGAGCAGGAGAAGGACCTCGCCGAGGGCCTCCAGCAGGCGATGCTGCCGCGCCGGGTCACCGACGTCCCCGGCGCGCACATCGCGGTCCGCTACCGCTCGGCCCGCGACGGGCAGGACGTCGGCGGCGACTGGTACGACGTGATCCCGCTGCCCGGCGGCCGGGTGGGCGCCGTCATCGGCGACGTCCAGGGGCACGACACGCACGCCGCCGCCGTCATGGGCCAGCTGCGGATCGTGCTGCGCGCCTACGCCGCCGAGGGCCACTCGCCCGCGACCGTGATGGCCCGCGCCTCCGGGTTCCTGCACGAACTCGACACCGACCGCTTCGCCACCTGCACCTACGCCGAGATCGACCTGGCCACCGGCGTCGTCCAGCTGGTCCGGGCCGGGCACATGGAACCGCTGCTGCGGCTCGCGGACGGCAGCTGCCGGCGGGTGGAGGTCGAGGGCGGGCTGCCGCTCGGTCTGTCCGCCGAGTTCGGCGAGATCGAGTACCCGGTGACCACGACCGACCTGGACCCCGGGCAGACCCTGCTGCTCTACACCGACGGGCTGGTCGAACAGCCCGGCAGCGACCTCGACGAAGGGCTCGGCGCCCTGGCCGCGCTGGTCCGCGAAGGGCCCCCGGACCTCCAGCTGCTGGCCGACCGGCTCTGCGCCGCGGTCGACGAACGCGGCGGCGAGGACGACGTGGCGCTGCTGCTCCTGCGCCGCCGTGCCCATGCCGACGCGCCGCGCGCGGGCCGCCGGCTCCAGCAGCACGTCGCGCCCAACGACCCCGAGGCGCTGACCGAGGCCCGGCAGCTGATCCGGGCCGCGGTGCGCGCCTGGGGCGCCGAGGGCCGCGCCGACGAGATCGAACTCGTGGCCGACGAGCTGATGGTCAACGCGCTCATGCACACCGACGGCGGCGCGGTCCTCACCGTACGGATGCTGACCGCCCCCGAGCGCCGGCTGCGCGTCGAGGTGGCGGACTCCTCCAGCGCCCTGCCGCGCCGCCGGGAGGCGGGCGAATCGGCGGTCTCCGGACGCGGGCTGCTGCTGGTGGACCGGCTCGCGGACGTGTGGGGAGTGGAGCCGAGGGGGCAGGGCAAGGCGCTGTGGTGCGAGTTCACGGTCCCGCCGCGGGGTCCGCGGGACGCGTGAGCGACCGTGCCCGCGCGTGCCGCGGCGCGTGCCGCGGGGCGTGCCGCGGGGCGTACTCGTGGCGTACTCGTGGCGCCCGTGTGACGCCTGCACCGCCGGAGGAGTGGCATATGGCGTCGGTAACTGTCCGCACACTGGACGTACTTGACCGTAACCGACCGATCGCGATTGACTGCGTGCTCCGCTGGCCACCGACGACGTGAGGGCTCCTTGAGCACCGAGCTTCTGGCACCTCTTGACCTGGCGTTCTGGCACCTCGAATCCACCGCGCACCCCATGCATCTGGGCGCGCTCGCCTTCTTCGGCGGCGGGGACGGGTCTCCGGACGGGGAGGACCTCCTCGCCCTGCTCGCCGCCCGCGCCGCCGCCGTTCCCCGGCTCCATCTGGTCGTCCGCAACGTGTGGCTGCCCGTCGGCGGCTCCGCGTGGGCGGTGGCCGAGGACTTCGACGTACGCCGCCACGTCCGCCGCATCCTGCTCCCGGCCGACGGCTTCGCCGCCGAAGCCACCCTGCTCGCCGGGGAGCTGATGGAGCGTCCGCTCGCCCGGGGGCTGCCGCCCTGGGAGATGTACCTGCTCGGCGCGGACGGCGGCGGCGAGTGCGCGGTCCTCGTCAAGCTGCACCACGCGCTGGCCGACGGGATGCGGGCGGTGGCGATCGGCGCCGGCATCTTCGACCAGATCGCGGACGCCGCTCCCCCCGGCGCACGGGGGGACGGCACCGAGGACCCGCCGTCGTGGCTCGCCCGCCCCGGACGGGCCGTGGACCTGGCCCGCGAACGGCTCGGCGACGTCGGCCAGGTCCTGGGCATCGGCGCCTCGGTCGTCCGGGCCGGCCGGCTGCGCCCCCTGCTGCCCCTGCCGGGCACCCCCGACGCGCTCAGCGCCGACTCCAGCGGCACCCGGCGCCTGGCCACGGCGG
This sequence comes from Streptomyces sp. NPDC004111, assembly GCF_042874215.1. Taxonomy (NCBI): domain Bacteria; kingdom Bacillati; phylum Actinomycetota; class Actinomycetes; order Kitasatosporales; family Streptomycetaceae; genus Streptomyces; species Streptomyces sp. NPDC004111. The sequence goes on along the minus strand of NZ_JBIAMU010000024.1, from coordinate 150,991 downwards.
CGCTCGGCCTGGACGAAGTGCGACGGGTGCGCCGGGCCTCCGGCGGCACCGCCAACGACGTACTCCTCGCGGTGGTCGCGGGCGCGCTGCGCCGCTGGACGGCCGAACGGGACGACCCGGTGACCCGCGACCCGCGCGCCCTGGTGCCGGTGTCCCGGCGGCGGCCGGGCCGCACGGCCGCCTCGCACGGCAACAGGCTCTCCGCGTACCTCCTCGACCTGCCCGTCTCCGAGGCCGACCCGCGCGCCCGGCTGTCCGCGGTCCGCGACGGCATGGCCCGCAACAAGGCGGCGGGCCCCTCGCGCGGGGCCGGCGCGGTGGCCCTGCTCGCCGACCAGCTGCCCGCCTTCGCCAGCAAATGGGGAGCACCGCTGGCGGGCGGCGCGGCCCGAGCGCTCTTCGACGTCCTGGTCACCAGCGTGCCGCTGCCGCGCACGGCCCTGTCGCTGGGCGGACGCGAGCTGCGGGCGGTGTACCCGATGGCCCCGCTGGCCCGCGGCCAGGCCCTGGCGGTGGCGCTGTCGACGTACGGCGGACAGGTGAACGTGGGGCTGGTCGCCGACGGCAAGGCGGTACCGGACGCGGACGGCCTCGCGGACGCGATGAGCGAGGAACTGGCGGACCTGGTCCACCGGGCCCGCTGACCGGCCCCCCCCACCGGACCCCCATACCGCGGATTCCTGGATGCCGGGCCCCTGCCCCGGGCCTGCCCCGGACCGGTCGGCCCGTGCCCGTCGCGCCCTCCGGCCGGTCGGTCCGTGCCCATCGACCTCTGGGCCGGCTGGCCCGTGGAGTTCACGCCCCTGGGCCGCTTGGTCCGTGGCTGTCGCGCCCTTCGGCCGGTCGGTACGGGCCGCAGCGCCCCCGGCCGGACAGTCCGTGGCCGGACAGCTCGTGGCCATCGAGCCCCCTGCCGGACAGTCCGTACCCGGACAGCCCGTGACCATCGAGCCCCCCGCCGGGAGGGACCCTGCCCCTCCCGGCCGGGCAGCCCGTACCGTGTCCCCATGCTCCGCGCCCTCGCCGTCGACGACGAAAAGCCCGCCCTGGAGGAACTCCTCTACCTCCTGCGTGCCGACCCCCGGGTCCGCAGTGCCGAGGGCGCCACCGACGCCACCGAGGCGCTGCTGCGGATCAACCGGGCCCTCGACGCGGGCCCGGACGGGGAGGACGCCATCGACGTCGTCTTCCTCGACATCCACATGGCCGGCCTCACCGGCCTCGACGTGGCGCGGCTGCTGGCCGGGTTCGCCCGCCCGCCGCTCATCGTCTTCGTCACCGCCCACGAGGGCTTCGCGGTGCAGGCGTTCGACTTGAAGGCCGTCGACTACGTGCTCAAGCCGGTGCGCCGCGAACGGCTCGCCGAAGCGGTCCGGCGGGTGGCCGAGGGGGTCGCCGGGGCCCGGGAGGTTCCGGCCGCCCCGGCGCCGGTCGCCCCGGCCCAGGTGCCCGCCCAGGGCGCCCCGGCCGCCCAGGACCAGATACCGGTCGAGCTCGGCGGCATCACCCGCTTCGTGCCCATCGCCGACATCGCCTACGTCGAGGCGCACGGCGACTACGCCCGCCTGCACACCGCCACCCCCGGACCGGGCGGCGGCACCGGGCACCTGGTCCGCATCCCGCTGTCCACCCTGGAGGAGCGCTGGGCCTCCCGCGGCTTCGTCCGCATACACCGGCGCCACCTCGTCGCCCTCAACCGGATCGAGGAGCTGCGCCTCGACGCGGGCACCACCACGGTCCGCGTCGCGGACGCCGAACTCGTCGTCAGCCGCCGGCACGCCCGTGAACTCCGCGACCTGCTGATGCGCCAGGCCGGCCGGCGCTGACTCCGCGGCGCGCCGCTCCTGCCCCCCGCTCCCGCGCCCCCCGTGCGCCGCGGGCCGCGTGCCGCCCCGACCGCCCGCCGCGCCCCGCCCACCGTTTACCGACGCAACGCGGCCGCAGGGCGACCGGCGGGCCGCCCGGTCCGCGACGGCCCCCGGACCGCCCTACCCTGACCCTGATCCAGAGGGTGGGGGAGAGGGAGGACGGACCGGATGTCCGAAGTGGAAGCACTCCTGGCGGAGCTCCGCGCGCTGCCCGGAATCCACCCTTCCGCCCCGCACGAGCTCGACGAGCTGCTGCACCGCGTCAAGAGCGCCGCAGCCCGCTGGGCCGACGTCCTCTACGAGGTCCAGGAGGCCGCGCAGCCGCTGGCCACCCCCCGGGCCGCCGCCGCGCTGGAGGTCGCCTTCCGGCGGGCCGAGGAGTCGTACGTCGAGCTGGAGATCGCACTGGCCTATCCTCCGACCGGTCCCGCTGCGTAGACTCCAGCGTCCGTACCGGAAACCGCCCCGGAGCAGCACGAATCCGCGGTCGCGCCCGGACGGACGGTTCAACGGATCGACACCCGGAGCGCACCCATGTCCGCAGCCCCGCGCCCCCGCCGCGAGACCGTGACCGGAGTGCCCCGGCAGGGCCGCGGGAACGCCGCGCGCGGGTCCCGGGCCCCCGGCCACGCGCCCGCCCGCTCCGAGATCAGCGAGCAGACCACCCTCGGCGCCACCTACGTCCGCTCCCTGATGCGCAGTCAGCTGCGCACCGCGCTGCTCGGGCTCGGCGCCCTCGCGCTCCTGGTGGGAGCGCTGCCGCTGCTGTTCCAGCTGCCGCGCGTGCTCACCGGCGGACTGACCTCGCCGGGCCCCGTCGTGTGGGTGGTGCTGGGCGTCGTGGTCTATCCCGTGATGTGGCTGATCGCCCGCTGGTACGTGCGCCGGGCCGAGCGCAACGAGCGCGACTTCCGCGGACTCGTGGAAGGCCGCTGACACCACGTCCATGAACCATGTGTATGCCGTCGCGGCCGTCACCGCCGTCGTCCTCGTCACCCTCCTCATCGGCGCGCTCGGCCTGCGCATCTCCCGTACCACCTCCGACTTCTACGTCGCCTCGCGCACGGTGGGGCCCCGGCTGAACGCCGCCGCGATCAGCGGCGAGTACCTCTCCGCCGCCTCCTTCCTCGGCGTCGCCGGCCTCGTCCTGGTCCAGGGCCCGGAGATGCTCTGGTACCCGGTCGGGTACACCGCCGGGTACCTCGTCCTGCTGCTCCTGGTCGCCGCCCCGCTGCGCCGCTCCGGGGCGTACACGCTCTCCGACTTCGCCGAGGCCAGGCTCGAATCCGTCCAGGTGCGACGGCTCGCGAGCCTCTTCGTCGTCGGGATCGGCTGGCTCTACCTGCTGCCCCAGCTCCAGGGCGCGGGCCTCACGCTGGAGATCCTGACCGGGGCGCCCCCGTGGGTCGGCGCCCTGGTGGTGGCGGTGGTCGTCACCGGGGCCGTCGCCGCGGGCGGCATGCGCAGCATCACCTTCGTCCAGGCCTTCCAGTACTGGCTGAAGCTGACCGCCCTGCTGGTGCCCGCGCTCTTCCTGCTCGGTGCCTGGCTCGGCGACGACGCCCCGCGCGCCCGGTTCGACGCCCCGGCGACCTTCCGCGCGCACACTGCCGTCACCTTCCAGGAGACGGTGCGCGTCGACCTCGAAGGACCGCTCACCCTGACCGCGTCGGGCACCGTCGACGGCCGGACCTACGACGGCCACGAGATCGGCCTGGCGGCCGGCACCCACCGCGTCGCGGCCGGCACCACCCTGCGCTTCCCGGCCGGTGCCGACGTCCCCGAGCGGGCCGCGCTCCCCGAACAGGAGGGCGGCCGGGCCGCCGGCGCCTCCACCTGGTCCGAACCGCTCGCCGACAGCCGCGAGGAGCACCCGCTCTACGCCACCTACGGGCTGATCCTCGCCACCTTCCTCGGCACCATGGGCCTGCCGCACGTCGCCGTCCGCTTCTACACCAGCCCCAACGGCACGGCCGCCCGGCGCACCACCCTCGTCGTGCTCGGCCTCATCGGCGCCTTCTACCTGCTGCCGCCCGTCTACGGGGTGCTGGGCCGGATCTACGCCCCCGAACTGGCCCTGACCGGGCACGCGGACGCGGCCGTCCTCGTGCTGCCCGAACGGCTGATCGGCGGGGTCGGCGGCGACCTGCTGGGGGCGCTGCTCGCCGGCGGGGCGTTCGCCGCGTTCCTGTCGACCGCCTCCGGGGTCACCATGGCGGTCGCCGGGGTGCTCACCCAGGACGTGCTCCCGTCGCGCGGCGTGCGGCACTTCCGGCTGGCCACCCTCATCGCCATCGCCGTACCGCTCGCGGTCAGCGCGCTGGCGGCGACGGTGCCCGTCGCGGACGCGGTCGGGCTCGCCTTCGCGGTGTCCGCGTCGTCGTTCTGCCCGCTGCTGGTCCTGGGCATCTGGTGGCGCGGGCTGACCCCGCCGGGAGCGGTGGCGGGCCTGGTGGTCGGGGGCGGGGCGGCGCTGACCGCCGTGATGGCGACCCGGGCCGGGCTGCCCGTCTCCGGGTGGGCGCACACCCTGCTGGCCTGGCCGGCCGTGTGGTCGGTCCCCCTCGGCTTCCTGACCATGGTGCTCGCCTCGCTGGCCACCCGGGACCGGATACCGGCGGGCACCGCCGCCCTCCTCGCCCGGCTGCACCTTCCCGAGGAACTGACCGACCGGACGGGCGGAGCACAGGAGCGATGACGCAGCGCAGACGAGGCAAGCCGGACATGTTCCCGGCGGTCCCGGGGGCAGAGCGGTGACCACCATGGAGATCGCCGTTCTCGCGGCCACCGGAGCACTGCTCCTCGCCGCGGGCACCGCTCTCGGCCGGCTCACCGCCCGCCGCGGCGACAAGAACCTCGACCTCGGTACGCCGGTGGAGCGGGCCACCTTCCTCACCCTGCACACCGCCTCGCTGGCCGCGCCCCCGCTGCGGGCCGGCCTCACCGAGGACACCGCCCGCAAGGCCGCCCGCAGGCTGCGCACCCTGCTGGGCACCGAGACGCTCTGCCTCACCGACCGCACCACCGTCCTCGCCTGGGACGGCCCCGGCGCCGGGCACCACCAGGAGAAGGTGATGCTCAAGGTCGCCGAGATGCTCGACTCGGGCCGCAGCCAGAGCGTGCACACCGCGTGCGACGACCCGACGTGCCCGCTGCGCTGGGCCGTCATCGCCCCGCTCACCGACGAGGGCGGGGTGCTCGGCGCGCTGGTGGCCTACGGCTCGCGCGAGTCGGCGGTGCTGGTGCGGGCCGCCACCGAGGTCGCCCGCTGGGTCTCCGTACAGCTGGAGCTGGCCGAGCTGGACCGCTCGCGGACCCGGATCGTCGAGGCCGAGATCCGCGCCCTGCGCGCCCAGATCTCCCCGCACTTCATCTTCAACTCGCTCGCCGCCATCGCCTCGTTCGTCCGCACCGACCCCGAACGCGCCCGCGAACTGCTGCTGGAGTTCGCCGACTTCACCCGCTACTCCTTCCGCAGGCACGGCGACTTCACCCAGCTCGCCGACGAACTGCGCTGCATCGAGCAGTACCTGGCGCTGGCCGGGGCCCGCTTCGGCGACCGCCTCCAGGTGACCCTCCAGATCGCCCCCGAGGTGCTGCCCGTCGCGCTGCCCTTCCTCTGTCTGCAACCCCTCGTGGAGAACGCCGTCAAGCACGGTCTGGAGGACTCGCGCGAGGACTGCCGGATCACCCTCGCCGCCCAGGACGCGGGGGCCGAGGCGATCGTCACCATCGAGGACGACGGCGTGGGCATGGAACCCGACCGGCTGCGCCGCATCCTCGCCGGCCAGGAGCCCGCCACCGCCGGCATCGGACTCTCCAACGTCGACGAGCGGCTGCGCCAGGTCTACGGCGACGACTACGGCCTGGTCATCGAGACGGGGGTCGGGGCGGGTATGAAGATCACCGTACGGCTGCCCAAGTACCGTGCGGGCGTCCACAGTTCCACGCGCACCGCGGGCTAGCGGGCTCGCGCCTCGCGGCGCCGGTCCCGCGAGCGCCGTGCGGCGGTCGCGAGGAGCCTCGCAGGGGGTGCGCGGAGGGGGAGTTCAGAAGAGGTGCACCGACAGGTGCCCCAGCGGCAGTCCCAGCTGCCACGCGGGCAGCCACACCCGGGCGCTCTCGTCCACCCGGTCCACCCCGTCCAGCAGGTCCGGGTCCACCACCTCCTCGCCGTCGATCCCCGTGCCGCCCAGGTCGGTGGCGAGCAGTTCGGTCGACTCCAGCCAGCGCCAGGAGGCCCGTGCCAGTTCGAGGTCGGGGCCCTCGGCGTCGCCCCGGGCGGCGAACCGCTCCCGTACCCACTGCTCCCACGGGTGGCCGTACGCGGTCAGCGACAGCCACTCGTCGAGCTGGGAGATCACCCCCACCCCGGACAGTTCGTCGGTCGAGTCCGACAGGTAGACGGTCAGGGCGAGGGCCTCGCGGCCCGCGCGGAACTCCAGCGTGCCGGGCGGGATCAACTGCCCGGTGCGCAGCAGCTCGTCGGCGATGTACTCGGCGTACAGCCATGCCATCGGAACGGCAAGACTGCTTCCACCGGTGCCATTGGCGCTCTCGGGCAGCACAGCATTCCACCTTCTCCGTCGTGCTTTCGGTAGGCGGGGCTCCGGACAGGAGGCCCCAGGCGAAGAGCTTTCACGCTGAGAGGGGTTTGGCGGGGCATCTTTACTGAACTTGACGCCGTGCTTTCGAAATAGTCGCGCCTGCCCCGTGGCTCGGGAGGTCGGGGTCTACCGACGGTACGCGTGTGACGCGAGCGATGTCGCCGCCCCTTGTCACGCGGCGCCGCGGCCGGACCCCTCCTCGTATCCCGGAAGCACCCCGCGCAATGCCCGTAGTGCGTAGTGCGTACGGGATTTGACAGTTCCTTCCGGAATGCCCAGCACGGTGGACGCCTCCGCCACGGAGCGCCCCCGGAAGTACACCTGCACCAGTACTTCGCGGTGCTCCGTGCGCAGGGCGCGCACCGCCTCGCGCACGTCGAGTTCGGTGGCCGAGCGTTCGGCGAGGTCCTCGGGGGCGGCGGAGCGGTCCAGCACCTCGGCGCCGACCTCGTTGGGTCGGGAGCGGCGGGCGCGCCGCGCGTCGATGGCGAGCCTGCGGCCGACCGTGAACAGCCACGGCCGCATCGAGTCGTGCGCGCTGGTCAGCGCCTCCGGGTGCTGCCAGGCGCGGACGAACGTCTCCTGGACCAGGTCCTCGGCGCGCTGCCGGTCGCCCTGGGTGAGGCTGAGCAGGAAGCCGAGGAGCGCGGTGCCGTGCTCCTGCTGGAGGGCGGCCAGGGCGCGCTCGTCGGTGCGGGGGGCGAGGGAAGTGGTCACCGTTGACGCTCCTTCGGGCGAGCGGGGAAGGGCGGCCCCGGGCACGTGACGGCGATCACAGCCGGGCCGAGTTCAGGGGCGAAGATAACCGTCCGTACCGGGTTCCGCTGACCCCGCCGCGCACCGCGTGCGAACGGGCGGCCGGTGCGTGCGACGAACGGTCGCCCGGCGCGACGAACGGCACGGCGGGCGGCGCGACGAACGGTCGCCACCGCCCGGCCCCCCTCCGGTCCGCCCCCTCCGGCGCGCGGCCGTCACCGAACGGTCGCCACCGTCCGGCCCCCTCCTGCGCGCTGCCCGTCACCGCGTCCGGCAGCCGCCCGGGGCGCCGCGACGGCACGTGGGGCTGTTGGGGCGGGCTTGTCCGGGGTTGGCGGTAAAGGTCCTTGACTTCACCAGCCCGCCCGGATGGATTCTCTTTGCGCATATCCGGCGCATGTTCGAGACATTTCCACCACACGGGAAGCCGGTCCGATGACGAAGCGCACAGGGACGACGAAGCGCACCGCAACGACGAAGGGCACCGGGACTCCGCGGAGGTGCGCGGCCCTCGCCGTCGCCGCCCTGCTCCTCGCCGCCGGCACGGCCTGCTCCGCCGGGCCGGACGGCGCCGCGCGGGGCGCGGCGTCAACGGCCGGCGGCCAGGTGAAGCCGAAGGAGGGCGCACCCCGGGCGGGCGCCCCGCGCGACGGCACCCCCGCCGCCCCGCAGCGCGGTTTCACCCTGGTCGCCACCGGCGACGTGCTCCCGCACGACTCGATCATCCGGCAGGCGCGGGCGGACGCGGGCGGCGACGGCCACGACTTCGCCCCGATGCTCGCGGGCGTCAAACCGGTGATCTCCCGGGCCGACCTGGCGATCTGCCACATGGAGACGGTCTACGGCCCGGCCGGCGGCCCGTTCAGCGGCTACCCGGCGTTCGTCTCGCCGCCCGAGGTCGCCGCCGGGCTGCGGGCCACCGGCTACGACTCCTGCTCCACCGCCTCCAACCACACGCTCGACGCGGGCGCCGCCGGGATCCGCCGCACCCTCGCCGCCTTCGACCGGGCGGGCCTGGCCCACGCGGGCTCGGCCCGCACCGCCGCGGAGGCCGCCCGCCCCGCCCTGCTCAGGGCGGGCAGCGCCAAGGTCGCCCAGCTCGCCTACACCTACGGCACCAACGGCTACCCGCTCCCGGACGGGCAGCCCTGGGCGGTCAACCTGATCGACCGGAAGAAGATCGTCGCCGACGCGCGGGCCGCCCGGCGGGCGGGTGCGGACGTGGTGGTGGTGAGCCTGCACTGGGGCACGGAGTGGCAGGACGAACCGGACGCCGACCAGCTCTCCCTCGGCCGCGCGCTCACCGCGTCGCGCACCGGCACACGCCCCGACATCGACCTCATCCTGGGCACCCACGCCCACGTCCCGCAGGCCTACGAGAAGGTCAACGGCACGTACGTCGTCTACGGCATGGGCGACCAGATCGCCGGGACGATGTTCAACCACAGCGGGGCACAGGACGACCGCGGCAACATGAGCAGCATCGGCCGCTTCACCTTCGCCCCGCCCACCGCGCCGGGCGGGCGCTGGGAGGTCCGCAGGGCGGAGTTCGTCCCGCAGTACTTCGACCTCGAAACCAACCGGGTCCTCAACCTCGGCGCGCGGGGCGCCGGACACGAGGCCACGCGCGAGCGGATCCGGCGGGTGGTCCTCAGCCGCGGCGCCGCGAAGGCCGGCCTGACCATGGGCCGCTGAGGCGCCGGGGCCGGGCGGTGCGCGGCGGGGATGAGGGGCGACGGCTTCCGGTCACGGCACGACCGTGACCGGCCACCGTCCCGCCTTCACCAGACGTACCGCCACCGACCCCACGAACCGGTGTCCGGCCGACTCCGAGGCACCCACCACCACGGCGTCCGCCTGCAACTGGTCGGCGGCCGTCACCAGACCGTTGTACGGGTCACCCCGGAAGGTGTGGAACTCCCAGCGGATCTCGAAGATCCCCTTCACCCGCTCCACCGACTGCCTGATCTCCGCCATGAGGTCCTCGGCGACCTCCTCGGTGGTCCCGGCGACCGGGGCGCCCAGCGCGGCGCCCGACGGGATCAGCGGCTGCACGTAGACGAGGGCCAGCAGCGCGTTCTGCCGCCTGGCCAGCCCTCCCGCGTACGCCGCGGCACGCAGGGACGAAGGGGAACCGTCCAGTCCGGCGACGATCACCTTGGGGCCGTCGGTACCGCGTTCGAAGGTGTGGCGCTGTTGTTCGGGCTGTTCGGTCACAGAGCGGAGGTTATCCCGTGCACGGCGCGCGCAGAAAAACGAGCGCCCCGGCCCCCGGAATTCCGCCCCGGACCGGGCCGCGCGCAGGTGGAAGGCCCTACCCCGGGAGGCGTCGGGGCGCGGCGCTCCCTAAAGTGCCATGCATGAGTGTCAGCGTGGAGGAGACTCCCACCACCCGCAACCGCTTCCTCAGTCGGGTGCCCGACGGGTTCGCGGCCTTTTTCGGCCTGCTCGGCCTGTATTGTGCCCTGCTCGCGATCAGTATGCCCCTGCGCAGACTGGTGCGGCCGTTCACCCAGCTGCTGGAGTTCCTCACCGTCCCGGTGAGCGCGAACCTGGCGTACGCGGTGTTCTTCTTCCTGCTCGCCGCCGCCGTCGGCGCGCGCAAGAAGGTCGCGTGGTGGCTGGTCGTCGGATATCTGATCCTGCTGCTGGCCGGCGACGTCCTCTACATCGTCCTGGAGGACTGGGAGGCGCTCGCCTCCACGGTGGTGTGCCTGGCCGCGCTGGTGGTGCTGATCCTCGCCCGCAAGGAGTTCTACGCGGCCTCCCGGCACGGTGCCGTCCGGCGGGCGCTGGGCGTACTGGTCGCCTCCCTGGCCGCGGCCGTGCTCGTCGGCTGGGGCCTGATCTCGCTGTTCCCGGGCACCCTGGTGCCCGCCGACCGGCTGCCCTGGGTGATCGTCCGGGTCTTCGGCGGTGTCCTGTACGGGGAGTTCGACGGCCACGGCCCCCGCTTCCTGTACTTCCTCTTCGGCCTCTTCGGCGCGCTCGCCCTGCTGGCCGCCGCGGCCACCCTGTTCCGCTCGCAGCGCATGGAGTCCTCCCTGCACGGCGACGAGGAGCCGCGCATCCGGGCCCTGCTCGGCGCGTACGGCGCCCAGGACTCGCTCGGCTACTTCGCCACCCGCCGCGACAAGGCCGTCGTGTTCGCCCCCACCGGCAAGGCCGCCGTCACCTACCGCGTCGAGGCGGGCGTCTCGCTCGCCTCCGGCGACCCCGTCGGCGACAAGGAGGCCTGGCCGCAGGCGATCGAAGCCTGGCTGGACATGGCCAAGCGGTACGCCTGGGCGCCCGCCGTCATGGGCGCGTCCGAGGAGGGCGCCACCGCGTTCGCCCGCGCCGGACTCAGCGCCATGCAGCTCGGCGACGAGGCCATCCTCGACGTGAACGCCTTCGACCTCGACGGCCGCGACATGCGCGTCACCCGCCAGGCCGTCAACCGTGTCCGCCGCACCGGCGCCACCACCCGCATCCGCCGCCACTCCGCACTCTCCGACGCCGAGATGGAGCAGATCATCGACCGTGCCGACGCCTGGCGCGGCACCGAGACCGAGCGCGGCTTCTCCATGGCGCTCGACCGGCTCGGCGACCCCGAGGACGGCGACTGCCTCCTCGTCGAGGCGTTCGACGCCGACGGCAAGCTGATCGCCCTGCTCTCCTTCGTCCCCTGGGGCAAGGACGGCATCTCGCTCGACCTGATGCGGCGCGACCGCGGCGCGCCCAACGGCGTCATGGAGTTCATGGTCGCCGAGATCTGCGCCCAGGTGCCCAAGCTGGGCATCCGCCGGATCTCCCTGAACTTCGCCGTGTTCCGCTCCGCCTTCGAGGAGGGCGCCCGGATCGGCGCCGGACCCGTGCTGCGGCTGTGGCGCAGGCTGCTGCTGTTCTTCTCCAAGTGGTGGCAGCTGGAGGCGCTCTACCGCTCCAACGTCAAGTACCAGCCCACCTGGTACCCCCGCTTCCTCTGCTACGGGGACGCGGGCTCGCTCGCCCGGGTCTCGCTCGCCTCCGGCATCGCCGAAGGCTTCGTCGCCGTGCCCAGCCTGCGCAAGATGTGGGGCCGCGGACACAGCCCGCGCCGCACTTTCACCAACCCGGCGAGCACCGCCGGCCTGCCCTCCATCGAGGCACTGGGCCTGCTCGCCCCGACCGCCGGCGCCGACGCGGACCCCACCGCGCACCTGCCCGAGCAGATCCGCATCCGGCACCGCAAGCTGACCAGGCTGCGCGCCGAGGGCACCGACCCGTACCCCGTCGGCGTCCCCGCCGCCACCCACACCACCGCCGCGGTCCGCGCCGCCCACCCGGCCGTCGCACCCGGCACCCGCACCGGCGAGGAAGCGGTCGTCGCCGGGCGCGTGATGGTCGTCCGCGACTTCGGCGGCGTCGTCTTCGCCGACCTGCGCGACTGGTCGGGGGACCTCCAGATCGCCTTCACCCGGGACGGCTCGGGCAGCGACATCCTGGACCGGTTCACCGCCGACGTCGACTTCGGCGACCTGGTCCAGGTCACCGGCGAGATCGGATCGACCGACCTCGGCGAGCTGACCCTGTTCGTCACCCAGTGGCAGCTCACCGGCAAGTGCCTGCGCCCGCTGCCCGACAAGCGCCTCGGTCTGAGCGACCCCGAGGCGAAGGTGCGCAGGCGCTACGTCGACCTGGTGGCCAGCCCCGACGCCCGCGAGATCGTCCGCTCCCGCTCGGCCGTCGTCCAGGGCCTGCGCCAGGGCCTGCTGGAACGCGGCTACCTGGAGGTCGAGACGCCGATGCTCCAGCAGATCCACGGCGGCGCCAACGCCCGCCCCTTCACCACCCACATCAACGCCTACGACCTCGACCTCTACCTGCGCATCGCCCCCGAGCTGTACCTCAAGCGGCTCTGCGTCGGCGGCATGGAGAAGGTCTTCGAAATGGGCCGCACCTTCCGCAACGAGGGCGTCTCCTACAAGCACAACCCCGAGTTCACGATGCTGGAGGCCTACCAGGCGTACGCCGACTACGACGTCATGCTCGACCTCACCCGGGAACTCGTCCAGGGCGCCGCCACCGCCGCTTTCGGCTCGCCGATCGCCCGGAAGACGGACGCGGACGGCAAGGTCGTCGAGCACGACATCTCCGGGATCTGGCCGGTCAAGACGCTGTACGGAGCCGTCTCCGAAGCACTCGGCGAGGAGGTCGACGCGGACACCGAGGAGCCGCTGCTGCGCCGGCTCTGCGACCGCTCGGGCGTCCCGCACACCCCGGAGAACACCCGCGGCGACCTCGTCCTGGAGATGTACGAACGTCTCGTCGAGGAGCGCACCACGCTGCCCACCTTCTACAAGGACTTCCCCACCGACGTCTCCCCGCTGACCCGCCAGCACCGCAAGGACCCGCGGCTCGCCGAACGCTGGGACCTGGTCGCCTTCGGCACCGAACTGGGCACCGCCTACTCGGAGTTGACCGACCCCGTCGAGCAGCGCCGACGGCTGATGGCACAGTCGCTGCTCGCCGCGGGCGGCGACCCGGAGGCCATGGAGGTCGACGAGGACTTCCTCGACGCGCTGGAGTACGCGATGCCGCCGACCGGCGGTCTGGGCATCGGCGTGGACCGGCTGGTCATGTTCCTCACCGGCCGCACCATCCGCGAGACACTGCCGTTCCCGCTGGTACGCCGCTGAGGCGGACCCGGTAGTTCCATCGGGTGCAATCGGGATCGGCACCCGGAGTGGATCAATGCCTCGCACGCCACGGCGTGCGAGGCATTAATCATGAAAGAAGATCAGCAGTCACTCCTCGGCCGCCGCGGCCTCCTGCGCCTCGCGGCCTGTGTCGGGGCCGCGGCCACCGTGCACGTGCTGACCGCCGACCCGGCGGGGACGCCGGTGGCCCCGGCCGGGCGGACCCCCGCCGCGGGGCCGCCGCAGGCCGGCCCGCCGCAGGCCGCACCGCCGCTCAGGCCGTCCGCGTACCGGCTGCGCCCGATGACCGCGGGGGCGCCGCCCGGACTCGCCGCCGCACGCCCGCCGGTGCGCCGCAAGCCGTTCCTGCGGATGGACGCGCCCGGCCGCACCATGGTCCTCACCTTCGACGACGGCCCCGACCCCCGCTACACCCCGGACATCCTGAAGACCCTGCGCAGGTACGACGTGCGCGCGATGTTCTTCCTCTGCGGCGAGATGGCGGTCGACAACCCCGACCTGCTCCGCGAGATGGCCGACGACGGGCACGTCATCGGCAACCACTCCTGGTCCCACCCGCTGATCCCCAAGCTCACCCGCTCCCGCATCCGCGACCAGCTGGGCTCCACCAGCGAGGTGATCGAGAAGACGGTGGGCGCGCCGCCCCGCTGGTACCGGGCCCCCTACGGGGCCTGGAACCGGGCCTCCTTCGAGATCGGCGCCGACCTCGGCATGGAACCGCTCGGCTGGACCCTCGACACCCTCGACTGGACCGAGCCCGGCACCGCCACCATCCTCGGCCGGGTGCGGCGGGGGGCGGGACCCGGCGTCGTGGTCCTCTCGCACGACGCGGGCGGCAACCGTTCGCAGAGCGTACGGGCCCTGCGCGGCTACCTCCCCGAACTCCTCGACCGGGGCTACCGGATCACCGTTCCGCACGCCTGATCCGCGCCCGGTGGCCGCCCGCGGATCAGCGGGTGGCCACCAGACGGGCGTAGACGACCACATTGCCCGCGTAGCCGCTGTCCTTGGAGTAGCCGCCGCCGCAGGTGATCACCCGCAGCTCGGGCCGTCCCGAGTCGCCGTACACCCGGGCGCCGGGGAAGTCCTCCTTGGAGTACACCTCGACCCCGTACACCTCGAAGACCGCGGTGCGTCCGTCGAAGCGCTCCACCTCCACCCGCTGGCCCTTCTTCACCGAGCCGAGACCGAAGAAGACGGCGGGGCCGGTGGAGTTGTCGACGTGGCCGACGACGACGGAGGTGCCGCGCTGGCCCGGGGCGATGCCGTTCTGGTACCAGCCGGCGAGGTTGGCGTCCTGCGGGGGAGGGGCCTCGATCCAGCCCTCCTGGTCGAGCCCGACGTCCACCATGGGGGCGTTGACCCGCACGGAGGGGATGCGGATCCGGGAGGCCGGTGCGTACGGGAGCGCGGCGGGCCCGGCCGCCTGCCGCGGCGACGCGGGGCCGTCGGAGCCGTTGTCCCGGGCGGCAGCCGCCGCGGGCTGCGGCGGGCCGAAGCCGACGTCGCTGCCGTTGCGCATCAGGGCGAGCCCGGTGAGCATCGCCAGCGCCAGGGCGCCCCACGGCGCGCGTCTCCTCGGGTGCGCGCCGCGCCATTCCTGCCCCATGTTGCTGCTCCCTTCGTCGCGTCCCGCCCGGTCGTCGTCCCCGGGTGCCGCCCTTCTCCTACGGACGCTAAGGGCGCGGCGATACGGCGGCGAGGCACGGAGGGCGAACGGGTGGCGGCCCGGAATTCTGACGCCTTCTCAGAAACCGGACGGGTTCCGGGAACCGGCGTCCGGGGCGGGAACCGCGCGACCCCTTTCTGACGTCCCCTCAAAAACCCTTTCCGCGGGCGGTCGACGAGCCCGCGTGACCCATCCGCGCCAAGGCCCCGCAAAATCTTCGGCGGGTTCTCTGACGCCCCGTGACCTGCGAGTCCGTCAGATTCCGGGGTGCCGGGAAGGCGCGCCCCGTCACCGGTCCGGCGCAGTGTGAAATGCGGTATTTGCGGGGTCAAGTGAGGGTTCGTCATGGGAGGCGTACTCGTCGAACTTCCCGGGGCACCGCTCCGGAGCGTCTTCCCATGGAGGTCTTACGATGCGTGCTTCACGCGCCTGTGCGGCGACTGCCCTCGCCTGCGTCGCGGTCGGACTCACCGCCCCCACGGCAGCCGCCACCAACGGCCCGAGCGATGTGACGGTCAACCCCTACTCGGTCCACCAGGGCAGCACGATCTCGATCGCGGCGACCGGCTGCGGCCACGGCGGCACGGTGACGTCCAACGCCTTCCCGCAGGCCAGCCTGTCGGCGGGGTCGAAGGGATATGCGTCGGCCAGGATCAACAACCACGCCACTCCCGGCCACTACAACCTCGCCGTGAAGTGCAACGACAACGCGATGGTGGCCACCCACCAGTTCACCGTGCTGGCCGGCCGCGGAGCGCACGGCGGTCTCGGCGGTTCGGTCGGCCCGAGCGACACGGACGTCGCGGTCGGCGCCGGCCTGGTCGCCTCGGCGGCCCTCGGCGGCGCGATCTTCGTGGCCCGCCGCCGGACCACGGGCGGCAAGGCCTGACCCGCTCCGCCACGCCCGGGGTGACACGCCGGTGGGCCCGAGTCCCTGCACAGGACTCGGGCCCACCGGCGTCTCGTACGTGCCGTCCGCTCAGTGACGCCTGCTGCCCGCCGACCGGCGGCGCACCGCGTACAGCGAACCGGCGGCGGCCACCGCCACCAGGGCCGCACCACCGGCCACCTGGGTGGTGTCCATGCCGCCGATGCTGCCGCCGAGCCCGCCCCGCACACCGCGGATGGCCGCCGAGGCGGAGGTGACGGGGGAGGGGGACGTCACGGGTGAGGCAGACGCGGTGGGCAGCGAGGTCGAACTCGTCGTCGGGAGCCCGGAGGTGCCCGCGATCGTCAGCGTGAGCGATCCCTTGCTGCCGCCGCAGTTGAACGCCACGTCGTACAGGGCGCCGGGATCCACCCGCCGGCCGACCGTGGCCCGCGCGCTCCGCCCCGGCTCCACGACGACCGTGCCGAAGGCGGCGGAGGAGACGGTGGCGGTGCCGGGGCAGCCGCCCGCGCCGAGCGTGACCTGTCCGCCGGCCGCGATGCTGGACGGCGTCACGCTGAACGCGTAGGGGGCGGTGGCCGCCGCCGGGCCCGCCCGTTCGCTCCCGCCGTCGCCGTCCGCCGCCCAGGCCGGCGTACCGACCGCGGTCAGAACGACACCCAGGGCCGTCACTGTCGCGGTGGACGCGAAACGTATCGCGCGCATGGTGCTCCTTAGGGTCCCCGAGGAGCACGGCTGCGGAACCCGTTTCCGCAAATATCGGGAAATGCACCTCGATATCCGCGACGCTAGGAGCGCCCGGTGAGCCCCGCGATCACAGTCGCGCGAATGGGGGAAGGATGTCCCCCGGTTGGTCCCCGGGGCGTCCGACGGAAGGTCACGCGAGCGCGTGCGGGGAGGGCTTGAGGGGCGAGCGGCGTCTTCGACGGGGTCGCGGAACTCTACGTGCGCGCGAGGTCGGACTACCCGTCAGAAGTGGTCGGCGCCCCGGTGTCCGCCGCCGGGCGGAGGTGAGCCCGGCAAAGAAAACGTAACTCGGTTGCATGTGTATCTCGGTTGTGTTTTATTCGTTCCGTGCCGCAAGCCGCCACGGACCGTGGCGGCGCGGGGGCGGACCCAGCGAACCGAGGAGCAGGTGTGACCGGCAGGGCAGATGTGGCAGGTACGACGGGGAGTGTGCTGATCGTGGGGGCCGGTCCGACCGGGCTGACCCTCGCGTGCGACCTCGCCAGGCGGGGCGTGGGGGTGCGGATCGTCGAGAAGTCCCCCCAGCTGCCGAGGAGTTCGCGGGCCAAGGGTCCCAATCCGCGCAGCCTGGAGGTGCTGGAGGACCTGGGGGTGCTGGAGCGGGTCCTCGCCGCGGGCAGCACGCCGCTCGTCATGCGCAAGTACCGCGACGCGGTGGCCGTCGCGGACGCCGACCCGTACGCGGCGCAGCGGCCCACCCCCGCGGCCCCCTACGACCGGGGATGGCTGATGGCCCAGTGGCGGCTGGAGGAGATCCTCCGCGAGAGGCTGGCCGAATTCGGCGCGACGGTCGAGCTGGACACCGAGATCACCTCCTACGAGCACCGGGGCCACGCCGGGGACGGGCCCGACCCGGACTCCGGCGGGCGGATCGTCGCCCGCACCGCGCGCGGCACGTACATCGAGGCCGACTACCTGGTCGGCTGCGACGGCGGCCACAGCACGGTCCGCAAGCTCATGGGCGCCACCTTCGAGGGCACCACCCACGCCGAACAGGTCATGGTCAACGGCGACGTCGAACTCAGCGGCGCCGAGGGCCTCTCCCGCGACCACTGGCACCAGTGGTTCGACGAGGACGGCGCCGTGATGCTCTGTCCGATCCCGGGCACCGAGCGGAGCTGGTGGTACCAGGCCGGCCCCGAGCGCGCCCCCGACGGCACCCTCCTGCCGCCGTCCCGCGAGGGCTGCCAGCGCACCCTCGACCGGCACGCCCGCCTCGACGGGGTCCGCGTCAGCGACGCGGCCCTCCTCTCCACCTACCGCGTCAACGTGCGCATGGTCGACCGGTACCGCGAGGGCCGGGCCCTGCTCGCCGGGGACGCCGCGCACGTCCACCCGATCGCGGGCGGCCTCGGCATGAACACCGGCATCCAGGACGCCTTCAACCTGGGCTGGAAGCTGGCCGCCGTCCTCACCGGACAAGCGGGCGCCGCACTGCTCGACACGTACGAGGAGGAACGGCTGCCGGTCGCCGCCTGGACGCTGGACACCTCCTCCAAGCGGCTCGGCGACGTGCTGGCGGCGATCCGCGAGCCCGGCGGCGGACTGGACGCGGGCATCACCGAGGAGACGACGGCGCTGGGCCTCGGCTACCGCTGGAGCTCGCTCTCCCGCCGGACCGGAGGACCGGACACCGGGCTGCGTCCGGGGGACCGGGCCCCCGACGCCCCGTGCCACGCCACGGGCACGGGCACCCCCACCCGTCTCTTCGACGTCTTCGCGGGGCCGCACTTCACCCTGCTCGGCTTCGGCGCCGGGGCCACCGGGGCCCTGGCGGCGGTGGCGGCCCGGACCGCCGGCGGCGTCGCCGTGCGCACCTGCGCCGTGGACGCGGGCCCCGGCACCGGCCTCGCCGACACCGGGGGCCACGCCAGGGCGGCGTACGGCGTCAAGGGCGACGCCCTGGTGCTCGTCCGTCCCGACAACCACGTCGCCCTGTTCACGACGGCCGACGACAGCGCGGGGGTGCTCGACTACCTGCGGGGCCTCGGCCGCTGACCGGTCCGACGGCACGGGTCCGTACGTAGCGCGACGGGTCCGTACGGAACACGGCAGCCGTGCACAGGGCGGAGGGCTGCCCGTTCCCCTTCCCCGTACCCGCGGAAGGGGAACGGGCAGCCCCCGGACCTGCCGGAGCGGTGCGACGCCGGTCAGTCGCGGCTCGGCAGCAGGTCGACGAACGGGTCCGAGGTGGCCGCGATGCCGTGGCCGAAGGGCGCGTCCAGGTCCCAGATCAGGAAGAGCAGGAAGGCGATCATCACGCTGAACAGGCCTGCCAGCAGCAGTTCGCGCGGGGTGCGCCGGATCTGCAGGGTGAAGATCAGGCCGACCGTGATGAGCGCACCCGTGATGAGGCCGAACCACACGATGGTGGGCATCGTGGCCTCGGTGTTCTGCGCCCGAGTGTTGCGGGCGTCGTCGGCCGCCGCGATCTGGTCGACCAGCGGCTGGTAGGCCTGGCCCTCCAGATCGGTCTTGGGGGCGTAGAGGGTGACGTCCTGGCGGACCCGGTTGAGGAGTTCGGTGCCGCGGTCGGTGACGGTGCCCTCCTCGGTCATGTGCCGCCACTCGGTGTCGACGACGTAGCTGACGTACGTGTCGATGTCGGAGCGGATGCGGGCGCGGACGTCCGCCGGGTAGACCTCGGAGCGGGCGCTGACCTCGTGCAGTGCCTGGGCCTCCTGGCGCACGGACTCCTGGGCGGCGCCGCGCCCCTCCCAGACTCCCGCGATGGCCAGGCCGAGGACGATCGCGTAGATCACGCCGATCATCATCGTCATGTACTCGAGGACGTCCGGGGTTTCGGTCGGATCGTCGTCGTCGGCGACCCTCCGGTTGTTGATCACCACGATGGTGAGGACGATCGCGCAGGCGGCGGCCATCGCGATGGTCAGAACAAGCCATTCCGACATGGGTACCTCCGTCGGTGGAACCGCATCAGCGGGAGGAACGGGGACGCAGTACCGCGACGGCGAAGACCGCGGGCGCTGTGATCATGAGCGTGAGAGTGAGCATCGAGGTGCGGCCCTTGGGGGGCTTGCGGGCGGGCTTGCGGTAGGCGGGCAGGGCGATCCCCCTGGCCGCCGGGGGTCCCGGACGTGCGCTCGGCGCGGGCGGGGAGCTGGGGGCCGGGTCGGGCGCGGGGGCCGCCGCCGGTGGCGCGGGCGGAGCCGGGCGGGGCGCGGCCGGCCGCGCGGGTACGGGGCCGGGGGCGGGCGGGGCCGGTTCCGGCGGCGGGGGCTTCGGCACGGGGGCGGGGGGCGGAGCCGGTGCCGGAGGTCGCGGCGGCGGCTTCGGGTCGTCGGGCGGTGGCGGTTTCGGGGTCGGGGGCGGCGGGGGCGGCGAGGGCTTCGGCGGCGGGGTCGTCCAGCAGCGGGCGTCGCCGCCGGCCGCCGCGACCGCCGTCCCGGTGTCCTGGCCGATGGAGGCGTAGGCGCAGCTGTCGGCGGACGCGGGCACCGAACCGGCCAGCAGCCAGCACAGGGCGGCCGACGACAGCAGGCGAACGAGGAGCGGACCGGGCTTCCGGCGTGATCCGTACACGAGGGGCATCATGAATCTGCTCAACGAGCGCTACGCGTCAGAAGTATGGGTTTCCCCTGATGGTTGGGACTTTCCTGAATTTGCGTTCGGAATTGCGCCGGGTGTTCGCACGAGGGGTGTTCCCGAGCGGGCGAAATATTTTCGGAGGGTGCTGAACGCGGTGGCCCCCGCCGCACGTACCCAGGGTCATGAGCGACGCACTCCTGCGTCGTCCACAGCCCTACGGGAACCCTCGGGACACGGGAGTCGACATGAACAGCTGGCGGAGCGTCTCGCTCGCGGTGACGGCGGCGGCGGTGCTCGCCCTGACGACGGCATGCGGGCAGGACGGCGGTGCCGGTGCCCAGTCGGTCGGCAACGCCGCACCGGCCCAGCAGCCCGCGGGCGACGGGTACGGCGGCGGCGACGGATACGGCGGCAGCGGGCAGACGGCGCCCCGGGCGGCCGGCCGGCTCGCCGTGCGGGAGGACGGGAAGCTCGGGAAGGTCGTCACCGACGGGGCGGGCATGACGCTCTACCGGTTCGACAAGGACTCGGCGAAGCCGCCCGCGTCCCGTTGCGACGGCGACTGTGCGAAGGCCTGGCCCGTGGTGCCCGCCGAGGGATTCACCGCCGCCCCCGGAATGAACGCTTCCGCCCTGGGGGCGGTGACCCGGAGCGACGGCGGCAAGCAGCTCACGCTCGGCGGCTGGCCGCTGTACCGCTACGCCAAGGACGTCAAGGCGGGCGACGTCAACGGGCAGGGCGTGGGCGGCGCTTGGTTCGCCGCCGCGCCCGACGGGAAGAAGGCCGCACCTGGCGCGGCGGCACCCGCGGAGCCCGCCCCGCCGGCCCCCGCGCCCGCTGCCCCCGCCGCCCCGGCGGACCTGCCCGGCCTGTCCGTGCGCAAGGACCCGAAGCTCGGCGAGATCGTCGTCGACGGCCGGGGGCGCACCGTCTACCGCTTCAAGAAGGACTCGGCCTGGCCCATGCGGTCCGCCTGCACCGGCAAGTGCCTGGCGAAGTGGCCGGTCGTCGCACCCGTGGCGAAGGACGACACCGAGGGCATCCTCAAGAAGGGCTTCGTCGTCTTCGACCGCCCCGACGGTGTCAAGCAGCAGACGATCAACTGCTGGCCGCTCTACACCTTCTCCGGCGACAGTGCGCCGGGGGAGACCAACGGGCAGGGTGTCGGCGGCACTTGGTACGCCGTGTCCCCGCAGGGAAAGCTCGTGGGAGCTGCCAAGTAGGGCCCCGCGGCCCCCGTCGAGGGCACCCGCGCACAGGCGGCTACCGGCCACCCCGAGTAGGAGCCGGGCGGTGGTAGCTCATACAGTCGGCCCGTCGCTCCCGTCCCCAGCGGGAACGGCGGGCCGGCGCGCGGATGCACGTGCCACCTGGGTGTGACCTAGAACGGACGGGCAATTTCCGTTTTCGCTCGCCCCACTGGCGGTGGATCAGTAGCCTCGGCTCGAACACCGGGCACGGTCATGAGCCGTGCCCGCATTCGTCGCGGCGAGTTGTGGGAGACATTGATGGAGCGTCCCGCCTGGGCACCACCGGGCATCGACATCTCGATGCCCAGTGTGTCCCGCATTTACGACTACTACCTGGGCGGTTCGCACAACTTCGAGGTAGACCGGGACGCGGCCCGCAGGGCGATGGAGTTCATGCCGGGGCTCCCCAAGGTGATGCAGGCGAACCGGGCCGTGATGCGCCGCGCCGTGCGCCACGCGCTGTCCGAGGGCGTCACCCAGTTCCTCGACATCGGCTCCGGCATCCCCACCTTCGGCAACGTCCACGAGGTCGCCCAGGCCGCCGACCCCACCGCACGCGTGGTGTACGTCGACCACGACCCGGTGGCCGTCGCGCACAGCCGGGCCGTGCTGGAGGGCAACGAGCGGGCGGCCGTCGTCGCCGCCGACCTGCGCAAGCCGCGCGACATAGTGGAGAGCCCCGAGGTCGGCCAACTCCTCGACCTGGACAGACCGGTGGCGCTGCTGCTGGTCGCCGTGCTGCACTTCATCGAGGACGCCGACGACCCGTACGCCGCCGTCGCCGCGCTGCGCGACGCCCTCGCACCCGGCAGCATGCTGATCATCACCCACGCGTCGTACGAGGGCGTGCCGGTCACCGCCGAGCGGGCGGGCGGCGCCGTCGACGTCTACCAGAAGATCAACAACCCGCTGGTCATGCGGTCGCACGCCGAGGTCGCCCGGTTCTTCGAGGGGTACGAGATGGTCGAGCCGGGGCTGGTGCCGCTGGCCGAGTGGCGGCCGGAGAACCCCGTCGCCCAGGAGGACCCGTACGCCTTCTCGGGCTACGCAGGGGTGGGGCGCAAGGCGTGAGCGCGCAGGTACCGGACGGAGAGAGGGACGTGGCGGTCGCCGAGGACCCGGCCGGGGCACGGGAGCCGGCCGGGCCGCGGGACCCGCTCGCGGCCCCCGGGCCCCTCGACGACACCGAGGACCGCGTACGGCGGTTCGCGACGATCTGGAGCCGGGCCATCTTCCCGGCCACCGCCACCTCCCTCACCCGCCCCGAATTCGAACAGCTGCTGCTGCCGCTGGCGCTGCGGCTCTGCCGGGCACTGCACGAGCGGCCCTTCGACCCGGCCGCCGCGCACGAGGTGGGCTCCGCCCTGATCGACGCGCACTGCACGGACCCCGACGCCCTCGTCCGTACCCTCGGCGTCGTCGAGTCCTACCTGGTGCTCTACTGCACCGACGGCGACGGGCCGCCGTCCGCCGCCGAGGAGCACCGGGCCCGCTCCGCCCGCCTCCAGCACGGCATCGCCGCCGGATTCGCCCGGCAGCTGCGCGAGCGCACGCTGCGCGAGCAGGAGGCCATCGCCCGCTCCGCGCTCAGCGCCCGCAGCGAGGCCCAGCAAGCCCTGCACGCCACCGAGGAACGGTTCCGCGCGGTCTTCGAGGGCGCCGCCGTCGGCATCGGCATCGCCGCGCTCGACGGCACCATCCTGGAGGTCAACGAGACGCTGACCCGGATGTTCGGCGGACTCGACGCCCAGGTGCGCGGCCGCAAGGTCAGCGAGTGGGGCCACCCGGAGGACACCGCGCAGGTCTGGCGGATGTACGAGGAACTGGTGCGCGGCGAACGCGACCACTACCGCTGCGAGAAGGCGTTCTACCGGGGCGACGGCACCGTCCTGTGGACCAACCTCACGGTGTCGCTGCTGCGCGACTCCGAGGGCCGCCCGCAGTACCAGCTCGCGCTCATGGAGGACACCACCGAGCGCCGGCTGCTCAACCTGCGCCTGCGCTACGAGGCCACCCACGACGCGCTCACCGGACTGCCCAACCGGACGCTCTTCTTCGAGCGGCTGGAGAAGGCGCTGTCCCAGGGCGGCGACACCCGCTTCGGCCTCTGCTACCTCGACCTCGACGGCTTCAAGGCGGTCAACGACAGCCTCGGCCACTCCGCGGGCGACCGGCTCCTGGTGGAGGTCGCCGACCGCCTCCAGTCCTGCGCGACCGCACCCGGCGAGATGGTCGCGCGCCTGGGCGGAGACGAGTTCGTGGCACTGACCACCGGCCCCGACACCCGCCGCGAGGTCGACGACCTGGCCGCCCGGATACTGAACGCGCTGGCCACCCCGATACACCTGGAGGGCCGCGAGATCACCGTGCGCGGCTCCATCGGCATCGTCGAGGGCCCGGCCGCCGAGCGCGGCCCCGCCGACGTGCTGCGCAGCGCCGACATCACCATGTACCGGGCCAAGTCGGCGGGCGGCAACCGCTTCGAGTTCGCCGACGCGGAGGCCGACGAGCGGGCCATCACCCGGCACGGGCTCACCCACGCGCTGCCCGCGGCCCTGGAGCGCGGCGAGTTCTTCATCGAGTACCAGCCGCTGGTCCACCTCGGCGACGGCAGCGTGCACGGCGCGGAGGCCCTGGTCCGCTGGAGCCACCCGCAGTACGGCGTCCTCGGCCCGGACCGGTTCATCCCGCTCGCCGAGCACACCGGGCTGATCGTCCCGCTGGGGCGCTGGGTGCTCCAGGAGTCCGTACGGCAGGCCAGGTTCTGGCAGGAGAAGCACGCCGACGGCGGCCCGCTGCGCATCAACGTCAACCTCTCGCCCACCCAGCTGCACCACCCCGGGCTGGTCGCCGACACGGTGGAAGTGCTGGAGCGGGCCGGACTCTCACCCGGCGCGCTGTGCCTGGAGGTCACCGAGTCCGCCCTGATAGGAGCCGACGAGGACCTCCTCAAGCCGCTGCGCCAGCTCGCCGAGATGGGCGTCGACATCGCCCTCGACGACTTCGGCACCGGCTACTCCAACCTGGCCAACCTGCGCCGGCTGCCGGTGAGCGTGCTGAAGCTGGACCGGTCCTTCACCCAGAGCATGCAGCGGCTGCCGGCCGACCCCGTCGACGTGAAGATCGTCGAGGGGATCGTCTCGCTCGCGCACAGCCTGGAGCTCGCGGTGACGGTCGAGGGCGTCGAAACGGGCGCCCAGGCGGACCAGTTGCGGGAACTGGGCTGCGACACCGCCCAGGGCTGGTACTACGCCAGGCCGGGCGCCCCGGACCGCATCCACGCGCTGGCCCTGACGGACGCGGTCTGACCGGGACACCACCCGGACGGCGGGGCGCGGTCCCTCGGCCGCGACCCGCCGTCCCCGGGGTGGCGGGCGCCCGGCGCCCGCGCGCCCCCCCGCCCCCCCCCCCCCCCCCCCCGCCCGCCGCCGCCGCGCCCCCCCCCCCCCCCCCCCCCCCCCCCCCCCGCCCCGGGGGGCCGCCCCCCCCCCACCCCCGTGCCGCCCCGGCGCCCGGCGCGCCCTCGCGGGCCGTCAGGCGCCCGCACCCAGCAGCACCCGCTGCAGCTCCCGGGCCGCCCGGGGCGGCGCCACGTCGCTCCGGTGCGCCAGGGCGATGGTCCGGTGCAGCCCCGGCCCGGCCAGCGGAGTCACCCGCAGGCCCGTCCCCGTGCGCTCGGCGACCATCCGCGGCACCACCGCCACGCCCAGCCCCGCCCGGACGAAACCCAGCACCGCGTCCATCTCGCCGCCCTCCACCGTGAACACCGGCTCGAACCCCTCGGCCCGGCAGGCGGCCACCGTCAGCTCCCGCAGGTCGTAGCCGTGCCGGAACATCACCATCGGGGTGTCGCGGAGGTCGGCGACCCGGACCGGGCTGCGCGGTGCGCGGGCCGCCGGTGAGGAGACCACCACCAGGTCCTCGTGCAGCAGCTCGACGGTGGTGAGCGCGGGGGAGGGGGTGGGCAGCGGCAGCACCACGAGGGCCAGGTCCAGGGCGCCGCGCGCCAGCTCCCGCACCAGGTCGTGCGAGCCGCCCTCCTCGACCAGCAGCTGAATGCCCGGGTGGGCGTCGTGGAAGGTGCGCAGGACGTCCGGGAGCAGACCCGTGCACAGGCTCGGGGTCGCGCCCAGGCGCACCCGGCCCCGGCGCAGCTGCGCCATCTCCTGCACCTCGCGGCGGGCGGTGTCGGTGTCGGCGAGGATCCGGCGGGCCAGCGGCAGCAGGGCCTCGCCCGCGTCGGTCAGCGCGATGTTGCCGCGCGCCCGGGTGAACAGGTCGGCGCCCAACTCCCGCTCCAGCGCGCGGATCTGCTGCGAGAGCGAGGGCTGCGCCACGTGCAGCTGCTCGGCGGCACGGGTGAAGTGCCGGCACTCGGCGACGGCCACGAAGTAGCGGAGCTGCTGGAACTGCATGATCCCAGCATACGCGGGCTCGATAGGCTCACCCTATTGACTTGAGCCGCACCATGTCTTGGACCACTGGGTCTTTCGGCCCTAGCGTCGTGACCATGGCTCTGGCAACGCGACAGGACACCCCCCGAAAACCGCCCGTAGGACGTCCCCGGCGGCCCCGGCACACCTTCTGGGGCTCGACCGTCGGCAAGAAGACGGTCATGGCCGTCAGCGGTCTGATCATGCTCGGCTACCTCGTCGCCCACATGATCGGCAACCTGAAGATCTTCTTCGGCACCGACGAGTTCAACGGCTACGCGCACTGGCTGCGCACCCTGGGCGACCCCGTCCTGCACTACGAGTGGGCGCTGTGGATCGTCCGCGTGGTGCTGCTCGCCGCCGTCGTCCTGCACGGGGTGAGTGCCTACCAGCTCAGCCGGCGCGACATCCGGGCCAGGCCCACCGCGTACGCGCACAAGCGCAAGCGGGCCGGCTACGCGACGCGCACCATGCGCTGGGGCGGCATCATCCTCGCCCTGTTCATCGTCTGGCACCTCCTCGACCTGACCACGCTCACGGTCAACGGGAACGCGCAGCACGGAAAGCCGTACGAGAACGTCGTCGCGTCCTTCTCCACCTGGTACGGCAACACGATCTACATCGTCGCCATGCTCGCCGTCGGCCTGCACGTGCGGCACGGCTTCTGGAGCGCCGCCCAGACCCTCGGCGTCGGCAACGCCAGCCGCGAGCGTTTCCTCAAGGCAGCCGCGAACCTCCTCGCCCTCGTCCTGACGGCGGGCTTCCTCTCCGTGCCGGTCGCGGTCATGACCGGATTGGTGGGCTGACATGACCTCCCCGTACGCCGACTACCGCACCGGTGACCCCGTCGTCGACACCAAGGCCCCCACCGGGCCGGTCGCCGAGCGCTGGGACACCCGCCGCTTCGAGGCCAAGCTCGTCAACCCCGCCAACCGCCGCAAGCACACCGTCATCGTCGTCGGCACCGGGCTCGCGGGCGGCTCGGCGGGCGCCACGCTCGCCGAACAGGGCTACCACGTCGTCCAGTTCTGCTTCCAGGACTCCCCGCGCCGCGCCCATTCCATCGCCGCGCAGGGCGGCATCAACGCCGCGAAGAACTACCGCAACGACGGCGACTCCGTCCACCGGCTGTTCTACGACACCGTCAAGGGCGGCGACTTCCGGGCCCGCGAGTCCAACGTCCACCGGCTCGCCCAGATCTCCGTGGAGATCATCGACCAGTGCGTGGCCCAGGGCGTGCCCTTCGCGCGGGAGTACGGCGGTCTGCTCGACACCCGCTCCTTCGGCGGCGTCCAGGTCTCCCGGACCTTCTACGCCCGGGGCCAGACCGGGCAGCAGCTCCTCCTCGGCGCGTACCAGGCGCTGTCGCGGCAGATCGCCGCCGGGAACGTCGAGATGCACCCGCGCACCGAGATGCTCGACCTGATCGTCGTCGACGGCAGGGCGCGCGGCATCGTCGCCCGCGACCTGATCACCGGCAGGATCGACACGTACTTCGCGGACGCCGTCGTCCTCGCCTCCGGCGGCTACGGCAACGTCTTCTACCTGTCGACGAACGCCATGAACTCCAACGCCACCGCGATCTGGCGGGCCCACCGGCGCGGCGCGTACTTCGCCAACCCCTGCTTCACCCAGATCCACCCCACCTGCATCCCGCGCACCGGCGACCACCAGTCCAAGCTGACCCTGATGAGCGAGTCGCTGCGCAACGACGGCCGCATCTGGGTGCCGAAGGCCAAGGGCGACACCCGCCCCGCCCGCGAGATCCCCGAGGAGGAGCGCGACTACTACCTGGAGCGCATCTACCCCTCCTTCGGCAACCTCGTCCCCCGCGACATCGCCTCCCGCGCCGCCAAGAACGTCTGCGACGAGGGCAGGGGGGTCGGCCCCGGCGGGCAGGGCGTCTACCTGGACTTCGCCGACGCCATCGCCCGGATGGGCCGGGGCGCGGTCGAGGAGAAGTACGGCAACCTCTTCGACATGTACGCGCGGATCACCGCCGAGGACCCGTACGAGACCCCCATGCGGATCTACCCCGCCGTGCACTACACGATGGGCGGCCTGTGGGTCGACTACGACCTCCAGACCACCGTGCCCGGCCTCTTCGCCGTCGGCGAGGCCAACTTCTCCGACCACGGAGCCAACCGCCTCGGCGCCTCAGCCCTCATGCAGGGCCTCGCCGACGGCTACTTCGTCCTCCCCGCCACCATCAACGACTACCTCGCCCGGCACGCCCGGCAGGACGAGGTCGACGCCTCCCACCCGGCCGCCGCCGAGGTCGTACGGGAGACCGAGGAGCGGCTCGCGAAGCTGCTGGCCGTCGACGGCGACCGCACCCCCGACTCCTTCCACCGCGAACTCGGCGAACTCATGTGGGAGTACTGCGGCATGGCCCGCACCGAGGAGGGGCTGCGCAAGGCCCTCGACCGGATTCCGCAGATCCGCGCGGAGTTCTGGCGGCGGATCAAGGTCCCCGGGAGCGGCGAGGAGTTCAACCAGTCGCTGGAGAAGGCCAACCGCATCGTCGACTACCTGGAACTCGCGGAGCTGATGTGCCTCGACGCACTGCACCGCGAGGAGTCCTGCGGCGGCCACTTCCGCGAGGAGTCCCAGACCCCGGACGGCGAGGCCGCCCGCGACGACGAGCGCTTCTCCTACGCCGCCGCCTGGGAGTACGCCACGGGCGCTCCCGTCCTGCACAAGGAAGACCTCGTCTTCGAGCACGTCCACCCCACCCAGCGGAGCTACGCATGAGGCTCACCCTGCGCGTCTGGCGCCAGAAGAACCCGAACACCCCCGGGGAGATGGCGCGTTACGACGTCGACGACATCTCCGCCGACATGTCCTTCCTGGAGATGCTCGACACCCTCAACGAGGAGCTGATCCTGAAGGGCGAGGACCCCGTCGCCTTCGACCACGACTGCCGCGAGGGCATCTGCGGCGCCTGTTCGCTGGTCATCAACGGCGACGCGCACGGCCCCGAGCGCACCACCACCTGCCAGCTCCACATGCGGTCCTTCCAGGACGGCGACACCATCGACGTCGAGCCGTGGCGGGCCTCCGCGTTCCCCGTCGTCAAGGACCTCGTGGTGGACCGGTCGGCCTTCGACCGGATCATCCAGGCGGGCGGCTACGTCAGCGTGCCGACCGGCGCCGCACCCGAGGCGCACGCCACCCCCGTGCCCAAGGCCGACGCCGACTTCGCCTTCGAGCACGCCGAGTGCATCGGGTGCGGGGCCTGCGTCGCCGCCTGCCCCAACGGCTCGGCGATGCTCTTCACCTCGGCGAAGGTCAACCACCTCAACGTGCTGCCGCAGGGCGCCCCCGAGCGCGAGAGCCGCGTCCTCGACATGGTCGCGCAGATGGACGACGAGGGCTTCGGCGGCTGCACCCTCGCCGGCGAGTGCGCCACCGCCTGCCCGAAGGGGATTCCGCTCCCGTCCATCGCCGCGATGAACAAGGAGTGGCTGCGGGCCAACCGCAAGAACGGCAGGCGCGGCTGACGGTACGTCCGCAGAAGCGCGGGCGGGCTGCCGGAAGTCCGCCCCGCGCTCCTGACGTACCGTCAAAACCGGGGTAGCTTCGCCCTCATGTATCCGGGAGCGTACGACCCCGCGCACCCGGCCGTCGTCACCGCTGACGGCGGCCGGACCCTCACCTACGGACAGCTCGAAGAGCGCTCGCTGCGGCTCGCGAACCACCTGCGGGTCGCGGGTCTGCGGCGGGGCGACCACCTCGCCCTCCTTTCCGGCAACGACCCGCGCGTGCTGGAGGTCTACTGGGCGGCTATGCGCTCGGGCCTCTACCTCACCGCCGTCAACCACCACCTCACCGCCGAGGAGGCCGCGTACATCGTCGAGGACTGCGGGGCGGCCGTCCTCATCGCCTCGGCCTCGCTCGGGCCGCTCGCCGACGACGTCGGCCGGCTGGTGACACGTGCCATGCCGCGGCTGGAGTACGGGACGGAACCCGGCTCGTACGACAAGGCGCTCGCCGAGGCGTCCCCCGAGCCCCCGGACCACCAGCCCATCGGCGCGGACATGCTCTACTCCTCCGGCACCACCGGCCGCCCCAAGGGCATCCAGCCCGACCTCGCCGACGGCGACGTCCGCGAGAACCCCGCGCTGTACGTGCCGCTCTTCACCGCCATGTACGGCTTCGACACGGACTCCGTCTACCTCTGCCCCGCCCCGCTCTACCACGCGGCCCCGCTGCGCTTCTGCGGCGTCGTCACCGCCACCGGCGGCACCGTCGTGCTGATGGACTCCTTCGACGCGGAGGGGGCGCTCGCCGCGGTCGAGAGGCACCGGGTCACGCACGGGCAGTGGGTGCCGACCATGTTCGTACGGCTGCTGAAGCTGCCCCAGCGCACCCGCGAGCGCTACGACCTCTCCACGCTCAGGGTCGCCGTCCACGCCGCCGCCCCCTGCCCCGTCGAGGTGAAACGGCGGATGATGGACTGGTGGGGGCCGGTCCTGCACGAGTACTACAGCTCCACCGAGGGCAACGGCATCACCTTCATCGGTCCCTGGGAATGGCTCACCAGACCTGGCTCCGTCGGCCGCGCCGGACTCCTCGGCGAACTGCGCGTGTGCGGCCCGGATGGTGCGCCGCTGCCCCCGGGCGAGACCGGCACGGTCTACTTCGAGCGCCCGGAACTCCCCTTCCGCTACCACAACGACGACCGCCGCACCCGCGAGGCCCAGCACCCCGAGCACCCGAACTGGACCACCACCGGCGACATCGGGTACGTCGACGCGGACGGCTATCTCTTCCTGACCGACCGCGCGGCCTTCATGATCATCTCGGGTGGGGTGAACATCTACCCGCAGGAGACCGAGGACTGCCTGGCCCTGCACCCGAAGGTGGCCGACGTGGCGGTGATCGGCGTGCCGGACCCGGAGATGGGCGAGGCGGTCAAGGCGGTGGTACAGCTGGAGCCGGGAGTGGCCCCGGGCCCCGAAGTCGCCGCCGAGATACTGGAGTTCGTACGGGGGCGGCTCGCGCACCACAAGGCGCCGCGCACGGTGGACTTCGCCGACTCGCTGCCGCGCACCCCGACCGGAAAGCTCGCCAAGTCCGCTCTGCGGAAGGCGTACTGGCCCTAGAGGGGGTGGGACGGTCGGTCCGTCCCGGTGCCGTGCCCGTCCCCGGTGCCGGTGCCGGTGCCGTCCCCGTCCCCGCCCGCTCCCGCTCCCGCTCCCGCGAACTCCCGCGCGAGGTAGGGGGCCGTGCGGCTGCCCGCGCAGCGGGCCACCTCGCGCGGAGGGCCCTCCGCCACGACGAGGCCGCCCGCCTCGCCGCCGCCGGGGCCGAGGTCCAGCACCCAGTCCGCACCGGCCACCACCGACATGTCGTGCTCGACCACGACCACCGAGTTCCCCGCCTCCACCAGGCCGTGCAGCTGCCGCATCAGGACCTCGACGTCGGCCGGGTGCAGGCCCGTCGTCGGCTCGTCGAGGACGTACAGCGTGTGCCCGCGCCGGGTCGTCGCGCGCTGCAGCTCCGATGCCAGCTTGATCCGCTGGGCCTCGCCGCCGGACAGTTCGGTGGCGGGCTGCCCGAGGCGCAGATAGCCGAGGCCCACGTCCAGCAGGGCCCGCAGGCTGCGGGCGGCGGCCGGGGTGTCCGCGAAGAAGTCGGCCGCCGCCTCGACCGTCAGGTCCAGCACCTCGGCGATGTTCAGCCCCCGGTGCGTGACCTGGAGCGTCTCGGGGTTGTAGCGGGCGCCGCGGCAGTCCGGGCAGGGCGTGTACGTACTGGGCAGGAACAGCAGCTCCACCGAGACGAAGCCCTCGCCCTGGCAGGTCTCGCACCGGCCGCCGGCCACGTTGAAGGAGAACCGGCCCGCCCGGTAACCGCGCGCCTTCGCCTCGTCCGTCGCCGTGAACAGCTTCCGCACGACGTCGAAGAGCCCGGTGTACGTCGCCAGGTTGGACCGGGGAGTACGGCCGATCGGCTTCTGATCCACCGTCACCAACCTCTCTACGCCCGGGAGTTCCTCGGTGATCGCGGCCACCAGGGTGGACTTTCCCGAGCCCGAGACGCCCGTCACGGCGGTGAACCCCCCGAGCGGCAGCTCCGCCTCCAGCGCGTTCAGATTGTGCCGGGTGACCGGGCCCAGCTTGAGCCACCCGGACGGCCCGCGCACCTCCCGCACCGCTGCGGGCTCCCGCGCGAAGAGGAAGCGCCGGGTCACCGAATCGGCCACCTCGGCCAGCCCGGCGGGCGGCCCGCTGTGCAGGACCAGACCGCCCCGGGTGCCGGCCGCCGGGCCGACGTCCACGAGCCAGTCCGCGCGGCGTACGACATCGAGGTGGTGCTCGACCACGAACACCGAGTTGCCCGCCGCCTTCAACCGGTCCAGGACCACCAGCAGCGCCTCCGCGTCCGCCGGGTGCAGACCGGCCGACGGCTCGTCCAGGACGTACACCACGCCGAAGAGCCCCGACCGCAGCTGGGTGGCCAGCCGCAGCCGCTGGAGCTCGCCGCCGGAGAGGGTGGGCGTGGTGCGGTCCAGGCCGAGGTAGCCGAGGCCCAGCTCGGTGACGACGGCGATCCGGGCCCGCAGGTCGTCGGTGAGGACCCGGGCGGTGGGGTCCGGGTCGTCCGTCCGCAGCACCCGCGCCAGCTCGGCGAGGGGGAGCGCGGACAGCTCGGCGATCGTACGGCCCGCGAAGGTCACCGCGAGGGCCTCGGGGCGCAGCCTGCTGCCGCCGCACGCCGGACAGGGGGCGCTGGTGAGGAACCGTTCGGCCTTCGCACGCAGCGCCTGGCTCTTGGTGTCGGCGAAGGTGTGCAGCACATAACGCCGGGCGCCGGTGTACGTGCCCTGGTACGGGCGGTGGATGCGGCCCGCCTCGCGCACCGGGTGCACGGTGACCACCGGCTGCTCGTCGGTGAACAGGATCCAGTCCCGGTCCTGTTGCGACAGCTCCCGCCACGGCCGGTCCACGTCGTAGCCGAGGGCGTCCAGCACGTCCCGCAGGTTCTTGCCCTGCCAGGCGCCCGGCCACGCGGCGATGGCCCCTTCCCTGATCGACAGAGACGGGTCGGGGACCAGCAGCTCCTCGCTGGTGCGGTGGATCAGCCCCAGCCCGTGGCAGTCGGGGCAGGCACCGGCCGCCGTGTTCGGCGAGAAGGAGTCCGAGTCCAGGCGCGCGGCCCCCGGCGGATAGCTGCCCGCCCGGGAGAACAGCATCCGCAGCGAGTTCGACAGCGTGGTGACCGTGCCGACCGACGACCGCGACGACGGCGCCGACCTGCGCTGTTCGAGGGAGACCGCGGGCGGCAGACCGCTGATCTCACCCACCCGGGGCGCCCCCACCTGGTGGATCAGCCGACGGGCGTACGGGGCGACGGACTCGAAGTAGCGGCGCTGGGCCTCCGCGTAGATCGTGCCGAAGGCGAGGGACGACTTGCCGGAGCCGGAGACCCCGGTGAACACCACCAGCGCGTCGCGCGGAATGTCCACGTCCACGTTCCGCAGATTGTGCTCGCGGGCACCGCGGACGCGGACGTACGGGTCGTGGGGGCTGTGCATGGGGACTCCGTACGGCGCGGGAGCAGGGGCGGGCACGCGGGGTCGGGGGCGGACAACGGGGCAAACAGTTCGATTCTAGGCCGCGGGCTCCCGCAGCCCCACCAGAGCCGCCAGCCGCCGGTACGAGTCGAGCAGCCCCTCGCGGTCGTACGAACTGGTCGTGACCAGCACCTCGTCCGCGCCGGTGGCCGCGATCACCGACTCCAGGGCGGCGGCGACCTGCTCCTCGGTGCCGTGGATGTGCCCCTGGAGCCCGCTTTCGTAGAAGCCGCGCTCCTTGTCGGTCATGCCGCCCGACGCGCTGTCCGCCGCCGCGAGGCGCTCGATGTGCTCGGCCGGCAGCAGCGGCGGGAACGTGCCGTGCGTGCGCGAGTACGCCATCGACCAGGCCTCCGGGAGCAGCAGCCGGCGCGCCTCCGCCTCGCTGTCGGCGACCGCGACCGTGCCGGCGATCACCACATGCGGCTCGGCGGCCCACCGCGACGGCCGGAACGCCGACCGGTAGCGCTCCACCGCCGCCAGCAGCTTCTCCCGGCCCCGCAGGTCCCCGACCACCACGGGCAGCCCGGCCTCGGCGGCGATCGTCGCGCCCTCCCCGGTGGCCAGCACGAACGGCGGCACGCGCAGCCCTTCCGCCGGATACGCGTGCACCGGGCCGCCGCCGGTGAACCACCCGAGCAGTTCGTCGAGTTGCTCCGCGAACCGGTCCGCGTCGTCCTTGTCCCGGCCCAGCGCCCTGCGCACCCCGTTGGTGAACCCCACCGACCGGCCGAGCCCCATGTCGATCCGGCCGGGGAACAGCGACTCCAGCACCCCGAACTGCTCGGCCACCACCAGCGGCCGGTGGTTGGGCAGCATCACCCCTCCCGTGCCGACCCGGATCGTGGAGGTCGCCGCGGCGACGGCCGCCGCCAGCACCGTCGGCGCGGAACCGGCCACCCCGGGCACACTGTGGTGCTCGGAGACCCAGAACCGGAAGAAGCCGGCCGCTTCGAGGCGGCGGGCCAGGTCCACCGTCTCGCGCAGCGCCCGCGGACCGTCCTGCCCCTCGCGGGTGCGGGAGCGGTCGAGTACCGAGAACCTGGTCCGTTCGATCAATGTGCTCACACAGGGTTCAACGCACACACGGCGACAAGATTCCCGCCGCTGCCCGCTGCCCGCTGCCCGCTGCCCGCTGCCCGCTGCCCGCTGCCCGCCGCCCGCCGCCCGGCACCTGCCTAGGCTGGCCCCCATGAGCGACCACCACAGACCCCTGGCCGTCTTCGACCTCGACGGCACCCTCGCCGACAGCTCCCACCGGCAGCGCTTCCTGGAGCGTAGGCCGCGGGACTGGAACGCCTTCTTCGCCGCCGCCCCGCAGGACCCGCCGCTCGCCGAGGGCGTGGCACTGGCGCTGCGGAGCGCCGAGGAGTGCGAGGTCGTCTATCTGACCGGCCGGCCGGAGCGGTGCCGCCGCGACACCGAGACCTGGCTCTCCCGACATGGGCTGCCCGAGGGGCGGATCTGGATGCGCTCCGACAACGACCGCCGACCGGCCCGGCTGACCAAGCTGGAGGTGCTGCGGAAGCTGGCGCGCGAGCGCGAGGTGCGGGTGCTCGTCGACGACGACGCCCAGGTGTGCGAGGCGGCCGAGCGGGCCGGTTTCACCGTCGTACGGGCCCGCTGGACCGCCTCCTCGCAGGTGCTCAGGGACGCTCAGGAACGGGACGGGCGCACCTGAGACCACCCTTACCGGAGGTTCACAGTCCAATACATTCCCAACAACCCTTGACCCACCGAATGGTTCATGCCAATTTCTTGATCCGTGAACCCTGTACAGAATCGCTCCATAGCTGTTTCCACCGCGCTAGTGGCCTGTGGAGCTCTGCTCACCGGCTGCGGGCTGATGCCCGGCTCGTCCGCCGAGGAGGAGACCAAGACCGTCACGATCTGGCTGATGAAGGACAGCGCGTCCCGCGAGTTCCTGAAGAGGTTCACGGAGGAGTTCGAGAAGCAGCACCCCGACACGCGTCTGGACTTCCAGGTCCAGCCGTGGGCCGGCATCGGCCCCAAGGTCAACAAGGCGCTGGAGGGCAGCAACCCGCCCGACATCATCGAGGTCGGCAACACCCACGTCGCCCAGTACGCCGTGCGCGGCGGCCTGGAGAACCTCACCCTGGAGTCCGTCCGCGACTTCGGCGGCGACGACTGGCTGCCCGGCCTGGCGCACCCCGGTGCCGTCGACAACGCGCAGTACGGCATCCCCTGGTACGCCGCCAGCCGCGTCGTCATCTACCGCAAGGACCTCTTCCAGCAGGCGGGCATCAAGAAGCCCCCGCAGGACCGCGACGAGTGGCTGCAGGCCACCAAGAAGCTCAACACCGACGGCAAGCAGGGCATCTACCTCGCCGGACAGGACTGGTACACCCTGGCGGGCTTCATCTGGGACGAGGGCGGCGACCTCGCCGTGGAGACGGCCGGCAAGTGGCACGGCAAGCTGGACACCCCCGAGGCCCTGCGGGCCATGAAGTTCTACCAGAAGCTCCAGGTGCTCGGCGACGGACCCAAGGACGCGGACGAGGAGAAGCCCCCGCAGGCGGGCCAGTTCGCACAGGGCGACATCGCGCAGATCATCGCGACCCCCGGCACCGCGAAGCTCATCGAGGAGAAGAACCCGGAGCTGCGCGGCAAGCTCGGCTTCTTCCCGCTGCCCGGCAAGATCACCGGCAAGCCGGGATCGGTCTTCGTCGGCGGCTCCGACCTGGTGATCCCGCAGAACACCGACCAGCGCAAGGCCGCGGTCGCCGTGGTGAAGGAGCTGGCCAGCGAGAAGTGGCAGACCGACCTCGCCCGCACCATGAACTACGTGCCCAACAAGGGCAGCCTCGCCTCCGCCGTCGCGGGCGAGGAGGGCGTGGCGGCCATGGCCAGGGGCACCCTCGAAGGGCGGGCCACGCCCGCCTCGCCGAAGTGGGGCGACGTCGAGGCGAACAACCCCATCAAGACGTACATGACGAAGGTGCTCGGCGGCGCGGACCTGGAGGCCTCCGCGAAGTCGGCCTCCGACAACATCTCCCGCATCCTCCAGCGCGTCGGCGAGGAGGAGTAGCGGGAGCACTCCTCCCGCCGGACGCGCCCGGACCCGCTTCGGGCCGCTTCGGGCGCGTCCGGCGGACCCGGGCGCGGGGCGGCCGGTCCCGGCCCGGCCGAAGGGCCGGGGCGGGAGGGGGCCGCCGCGGGTGCGCCCGGCGGGCCGGGCGGCAGGTCTAGGCCGGAGTGGACAGCGACAGGGCGAAGCGGCCCGCCTCGTCCGTCCACCAGTGGCTCAACTCCATTCCCGCCTCGGCGAGTTCGGACCTTATCCCGTCCTCGCGGAACTTCGCGGACACTTCCGTCCGCAGCTCCTCGCCCTCCTCGAAGGCGACCGCCAGATTCAGCTCCCGGACCTTCACCACCAGGTCCCTGCGGGCGCGCAGCCGCATCTCGATCCACTCGTGCCCGCTGTCCCAGTGCGCGACGTGGGCGAAGTCGTCCGGATCGAAATCGGCGTCCAGCTCGCGGTTGAGCACGGCCAGGACGTTCTTGTTGAAGGCGGCCGTCACCCCCGCGGAGTCGTCGTACGCGGCGATCAGGGTGGCCTGGTCCTTCACCAGGTCCGTGCCCAGCAGCAGCGCGTCGCCCGGCAGCAGCAGTGCGCGCACCGACTTCAGGAACACGGCCCGCTCGTCGGGCAGCAGATTGCCCAGCGTTCCGCCGAGGAACGCCACCAGCCGGGGACCCGGGGACCCGGGCAGGGTCAGTCCCCGGGTGAAGTCGGCGATCAGCGCGTGCACGGAGAGCGCCGGACGCTCGGCGAGCAGCGATTCGGCGGCGAGCGTCAGCGCGCTCTCGCTGACGTCGACGGGAAGGTAACTGTGCAGCCGGGGCAGGGCGTCCAGCAGGATCCGGGTCTTCTCCGAGGACCCCGAACCCAGCTCGACCAGGGTGCGCGCACCGGTCGCGGTGGCGATCTCCTCCGCCCTGGCGTGCAGGATCTCCCGCTCCGCGCGCGTCGGGTAGTACTCGGGCAGCCGGGTGATCTCCTCGAACAGCTCGCTGCCGCGGGCGTCGTAGAACCACTTCGGCGGCAGCGACTTGGGATCCCGGCCGAGCCCCTGGAGGACGTCGGTGCGCAGGTCGGCGCCGGTCGCGTCCACGGGCAGGGTGCGGGTGACGATGAACGGGCTCACGCGACGGGCTCCTTGAGAGGGGTCAGCAGGACATCGGTACGGGTGGCGGCGAGCAGGGTGCGGTCCGGGACCTCGACCCAGTGCGGTGCGTCGTCCCAGGGCTCGGAGGCGACCACGGTGCGGCGGCCCGGCTCCGCCAGGTACCACAGGGTGTCGCCCCAGGCGGTCGCGGTGACGGTCTCGCCGTCGGTGAGCAGCAGGTTCAGCCGCGATCCCGGCGCCGCCCCGGCCACCTCCCAGACCGTGTCGGCCAGCGCCTGGCCCGGCTCGTCGCCGTTGCGCAGCCGGTGCAGCACGAGCGCCCAGACGAGCGCCGAGTCGCAGCGTGCCTCCAGACCGAGCAGCGCCGCGGCGGGCAGGGCCGCGGCGAGCGGGGCGAGGCTGCCGGGCCAGCCGCGGACCGCCCCGTTGTGGCTGAACAGCCAGCGGCCGGAACCGAACGGCGCCGCCGCCGCCTCCCCGTCCGCACCCGCCTCGGTGGCGTCGCGCACGGCCGCGAGCAGCGCGCCGGTACGCACGACCCGGGCCAGGTCCGCGAAGTTCGGGTCCGCCCACATCGGGCCGGTGCGCCGGTAGCGGGCGGGCACCGGGTCGCCCGGCGCGTACCAGCCGGCACCGAAACCGTCCGCGTTGACCGTGCCGTACTTCTGCATCCGGGGCGCCCAGGCCTGCCGGTACAGGCCGTGCGCCGGCGCGACGAGCACCTCGCCGAGCGCCGACTCCGGTCCCAGAAAGGCGAGATGACGGCACATCAGAGGGCACCTTCCGCCGCGTCGCGGGCGGTCCGGAACCCGGCGAAGATCTGCCGGCGCACCGGCAGGTCCCAGTTGCGGAAGGTGCCCCGGCAGGCCACCGCGTCCACGGCGAACGACCCGCCCCGCAGCACCTTGTGCTCCGGGCCGAAGAAGACTTCCGAGTACTCGCGGTACGGGAACGGGGCGAACCCCGGATAGGGCAGGAAGTCGCTCGACGTCCACTCCCACACGTCCCCGATCAACTGCCGTATCCCCAGCGGCGACTCGCCGGCCGGATAGGCGCCGGCCGGTGCCGGGCGCAGGTGCCGCTGCCCGAGGTTGGCGTGCTCGGGCGTCGGGTCCGCGTCGCCCCACGGATAGCGCGTCGAACGGCCCGTCGCCGGATCGAAGCGGGCCGCCTTCTCCCACTCCGCCTCCGTCGGCAGCCGCCGCCCCGCCCACCGGGCGTACGCGTCCGCCTCGTACCAGCTGACGTGCAGCACCGGCTCGTCCGGCGGCACGGGCTCCGTCACGCCGAACCGGCGGCGCAGCCACCGTGCCCCCTCGCGCCGCCAGAACAGCGGTGCTTCCAGGGAGTGCCGGCGGACCATGTCCCAGCCCGCCGGGTCCCACCAGCGCTCCTCGCGGTACCCGCCGTCCTCGACGAACGCCAGGTACGCCTCGTTGCGGACGGGCGTCACGTCCAGCAGGAACGGCGGTACGAACACGGGGTGCGCGGGACGCTCGTTGTCCAGCGCCCACGGCTCGGCCGACGTCCCCTGGGTGTACGGGCCGCCCGGCACCAGGACCTCGGCGGGCAGCGAGGCCGCCGCGTCCGGGGCCACCGGCGGCGGGGGAGCGGTCAGCGCGGCCGGGCCGCCGCGCAGCTGATGGGTAATCAGCATCGTTTCGTCGTGCTGCTGTTCGTGCTGGGCGATCATCCCGAAGGCGAAAC
Source organism: Streptomyces sp. NPDC004111 (assembly GCF_042874215.1). NCBI lineage: Bacteria > Bacillati > Actinomycetota > Actinomycetes > Kitasatosporales > Streptomycetaceae > Streptomyces > Streptomyces sp. NPDC004111. The sequence goes on along the minus strand of NZ_JBIAMU010000024.1, from coordinate 112,102 downwards.
CGGCGTCCAGCAGCGGCGCACCGCGCAGCGGACTGCGCTCCAGCACGTCCAGGGCCCGGCCGCGCACCTCGGCGGCGTACGCGCGGGCCTCGGCCGGGGCGAGCAGCGGCAGGGCGGGCCGCTCGGCGCGCGGATGCTCGAAGGCGTCGTACACGGTGTCGATCTCGGGGCGCATCGGCTCGCGTCCGCCGACCGTCCGCAGGAGCCACTGCTCCTCCTGGTTGCCGATGTGCGCCAGGTCCCACACCAGGGGGGACATCAACGGCGAGTGCTGGGCGGTCAGTTCGGCGTCGTCGACGCACGAGGTGAGCAGCGCGGTGCGCTCCCGGGCGCGGGAGAGCGCCTCGACGGCACGGCTGCGGAGCCCCTCGGAGTCCAGGTCCGGGGGCTGGGTGGTCTCGGTCATGCGGGCGGGTCCTCTCCGGGGCGCGGGGCGAAACCGGGGGCGGGCGGGGGCGGGGTGCGAACGGCGGCGGGATGCGCGTCGAGCAGGTCGTCGGCGGGGCTGCGGCCGGGCACCACGTACCGCTCGGTGAACGCGGCGACCGCGTCCCGTACCGCGCGGTCCGCGCCCAGCCGGGGCAGCGCCTCGCGCGCCACCGCGAAGCACGCCACCGCGGCGGCGTGCAGATCCGGGTCGGCCAGCCCGGTGCGGGCCGCGGACTCCCACAGCGGATTGCGCGGAGCGGGCTGCGAACCCGCTAGCTCCGCCAGGGGTTTGACGGCACGCCAGGCCGACTCGGCGGCGGCCGGGTCGTCGAAGAGCGCCGCCGTCACGGCCACCGGCACCAGCCAGCCGTCCGGGCCCGGCTGCGCGTCGATCATCCGCAGCTCCAGATGGCCCTGGGGGCGCACCGGCGGGAACAGCGTGGTCAGGTGGTACTCCAGATCGGCCCGGGTGGGCGGCCTGCCCACCCGCGCGGCGTCGGTGAACCACTCCCGGAAGGTCAGCCCCTCAGGCGCGGGCCGCAGCGCGCCGTCCGGGTCCTTCACGCACAGCACCGTCGCGTCCAGCGCGAGGCGCGTCCAGGCGGCCCTCGGCTCGACGCCGGTGGCCGGGGCCTGCGAGCGGGCGGCCTCGATGCCCGCCCACAGCGCCTGCCGGTGCGAACGCCAGCCGGTGGCGGCTCCGCGCGCGAGGGGCGAGTGGGCGAACACGGCGACCAGTACCGCGCCCAGCAGATGGGCCAGCGCCCAGCGGCGGCCGAGTCCGAGCGGTCCGGGTTCCTCGTGCCCGGCGTCCAGGCACACCTGGATCGAGGCGGACGTGCACATCATGGCCATGCCCGAGGGGCCGCTCCGGCCGAGGTGGCCCTCCATGGCCTCGTACCGGGGCTCGCGCAGGAAGCGCCGCGGCGGGTGCCAGGGGTCCTGGCCGTACCCGGCGAGTTCGAGTTCCTGGGGGCGGAGTGCCTCGCGCAGCGCGTCCAGGTCGGCGGAGACGGTGCGCAGGCAGTCGGTGAGCGATGCGGCGGGCAGCGAGCTGAGCTCCAGCTGGCCGCCGGGTTCGACGGTGACGGCCGACCGCAGGGGCAGGGCCCTGGCCGTGGCGTGGGCCGCGGCGAGACGGTCGGGGGAGACGGGCAGATGCGGCTGGTGGGCGTCGTGGACGAGCCATTCGAGTTCGACCCCGAGCGTGCGGGGCGGGCCCGTCTTGAAGCAGATACATCGGAGGAGGTCCTCCGCCTCCGTCTCGGAGATGGGCGGTCCGCCCTCTCCGAACATGTCCTCGGGCATGGCTGTTCCTCCTGTCGGAGACCGCGCCGGGGCGGTCGTCCCCGGCCGGTCGGGCCGGGGCACAGCAGACCACCTAAGCGACTGTCCGCGCGTCGCACAAGAGTGCCTTTGAGCCGCCCGGGTGGACGGCCGGCGACGCCGCAGGCCGAACTCCCGGAGCGGACAAAAGAGTTTGCGCGCACGCCCGTACCGAGGTGAACATCTGCCCCGTGAGCGCACGACTACGCGGTATCGCGAAAGAGACCGAGACAATCGTCGGCGAAGGGCGGTACACCGCGCCCGGCGGCCGGACCGTGTCCCTGGCCGCAGCCCTGGAAACCGCCCTGGCCGGCACCCGGACGTACGGGCCCGAACCGGTCCCCGTCGACCCGGACACGGACCGTGCCACCCGCTTCGAGGTGAGCGCAGAGAGCAGCACCGAGGCCGCCCGCCGCCTCGCCGGCGACGCCACCGGGCCGGTGGCGGTCCTGGTCTTCGCCTCCGCCCGCAACCCCGGCGGCGGCTACCTCAACGGCGCGCAGGCTCAGGAGGAGGCCGTCTGCCGGTCCTCCGCGCTGTACGCGTGCCTGCTGCGGGCACCCGGCTTCTACGCCCACCACCGGGCCGAGCGCGACGTGTTCTACACCGACCGGGTGATCCACGCCCCCGGCGTACCGGTGTTCCGCGACGACCGGGGCGCCCTGCTGGCCGACCCGTACACCGTCGGCTTCCTCACCTCGCCCGCCCCCAACGCCGGTGCCATCGCCCGCAACGCACCGCGGGAGGCGCACCGCGTTCCCGGCGTGCTCGTCACGCGCGCCGGCCGCGTCCTGGAGACCGCGGCGGCCTGCGGCTACCGCCGGCTGGTGCTGGGGGCGTGGGGGTGCGGGGTCTTCCGGAACGACCCGGCGACGGTGGCCGGGGCGTTCCACGGCCACCTCACCGGGGACGGCCGGTTCGCCGGCCACTTCGACGAGGTGGTGTTCGCGGTGCTGGACCGCACGGGCGGCGGACCGGCGCTCACCGCCTTCCGCGACGCGTTCGCCGCTCAGCTCCAGCCGTACAACTCCCGCAGCCTGAACACCACCTGATCGAACCGCGCACGGTCCAGGGCGCACGCCTCGCGGCGCATCCCCTCCTCGTGCACCCGCAGCACCCGGTCCAGGTCCACCCACGAGTCCCGGCCCGCGCCGTCCCACGGGCCCGAACCGATCGCCAGCCACTCCCGGTCGTGGTCGTGCCGTTTGCTGGACAGCCGCACCGCCAGCAGCGTCCCCGCCTCCTCGCGGGCCACCACCAGCACCGGGCGGTCCTTGCCCCGGCCGTCGTTCTCCTCGAACGGCACCCAGGTCCAGACGATTTCGCCGGGATCGGGGTCGCCGTCGTGCTCCGGCGCGTACTCGGTGCGGACCGGCCCGATGCGGCCGGGGTCGGCCTCGGTCGTCATGGCCGGGCCGGAGCTGCCCGGCAGGTCCCTGGGGTCGTCGAGTGAAGTCGTCACGCCCGCCAGGGTAGGGGACCGGGTCCCTCCGGTCGGCCCAGTCCACCCGGCGGCGGCGCGGCCCGCACCGCAGGCTCTGATCATGCGCCCCACCACGCTCCTCGCCGCCCTGACCGCCGTCGCCCTGCTGACCGGACCCGCCGCCTCGCACGCGGACACCCCCGACCCGGACCGCCGGGACCCGGCCGCACCCGCCCGCACCGTCTCCGCCTGGCTGCCCTACTGGGACCAGGAGACCGGCTACCACGACGCCCTCGCGCACGCCGACCAGCTCCACACCGTCAGCCCCTTCTGGTACGAACTCAAGGCCGCCGACCGGGTGGACGCGCACCCCGGCGCCGAACAGAAACACATCGTCGACGGCCTCCACGCGGCCGGCATCAAGGTCGTGCCCACCGTCAACGAGGCCCTGCCCGCGGGACGGCTCGCCGCCCTCGTCACCAGCCCGGCACAGCGCGCCCAGCACGTCCGCACCCTCCTGGCGGTCGCGGACCGGGGCGACTACGACGGGCTCGAACTCGACTACGAGTCCATCGCGCCCACCGGCGACGCCACCTACCGCGAGGTCCGCGCCGGGTACGCCGCCCTCGTCACCGAACTCTGCGCCGAACTCCACCGCCGCGCACTGACCTGCGCGGTCGCGGTCTCCCCGCAGGCCGACGGCAACGGCCGGATCTGGGACTACCCGGCGCTCGGCCGGGCCGCCGACCGGGTCCGCATCATGGGCTACGACCTGCACTGGCGCGGCTCCGGGCCGGGCCCGCTGGCCACCCCCGACTGGTACGACCGCACCCTCGCGCACGCCACCTCGCTGATCCCGCCCGCGAAGATCGAGATGGCGCTGCCCGGATACGGGTGGGACTGGTCGCCCGGCACCCCGACCCGGCACGTCACCTGGAAGGAGGCGGAGGCGCTGCGCGAGCGCCAGGGCAGCCCGTACACCTTCGACGCGGACGCGGGCTCGCCCCACTTCACGTACCGGGAGGGGAACGCGCGGCGCACCGTCTGGTACCAGGACGCCCGCGGCGTAGCCGCCCACCTCCCGGCGCTGCGCAAGCACGGCGTCACCGGCACGGGCCTGTGGGCGCTGGGCTTCGAGGACCCGCGGATGTGGGAGGAGCTGGCACGCGGCTGACCGCACCGCCGGGGCGCGCCGCACGTCCCGGAACCCGCTGCCGCACGTGCGAGCGGCCGGCCCCCCCGGGCAGGGGACCGGCCGCTTCCGGCAGAGATCAGATCCAGCCATCCAGCGACGCCATGAATCCGTCGAAGTCGTCGCGCTGGATGGTGTGTCCGGCGCCCTTGACGGTGCGCACCTCGAAGCCGCGCTCGCGCAGCAGAGCCGCCCGCGCCTCGTCGATGATCAGGCTCGGGTCGGCCAGCTGCACCAGCGACGGCACGACGGGCCCGGCCGGCAGCAGGTCCTGGCCCCGCAGCCCGGTCAGGGCGAGCGCGGTGGTCTCGTCCCAGAGCCCCAGGGTCGCCACCTCGATGTCCACGTCGGCCGGCTCCCAGCGCGGGTTCATCGCCGCGATCTGCTCCCGGGGCGCCGACTTGAACTGCGCGAACACCTCCGGGCCGAACCCGTCGGGCAGCTCCAGGTGCCACGCCGGATCGGAGTAGACCGCACGCCGCGGCCGCAGCCGGTCCACGGCCAGCGAGAGGGTGAGGCCGCCCAGCGAGTGCCCGAGGGCCAGCTCGGCGCCGGCCGGGAGGGTCTCCACGAGGTCGTCGGCGAACAGCTGCGGGGAGTACTCGCCGCGCCCGCTGAGGCCGTGGCCGCGCAGGTCCACGGCGATGACGCGGTAGCCCCTGTCCGCGAGGGCCGGGCCGACGGTGCGCCAGGCGCGGTGGTCGGCCATGATGCCGTGGACCAGGAGAGCGATGCGGTCGCCCTCGCCCCAGGTGTGGGTGTTCAGCTGCACGACGGTGCCTTTCCGGTGGTACGGGTGGAACGGGTGGTGGCCCGGTGGGCCGGGATCGCGCCCCGGCCGGGTGCGGCCGGGGCGGGGAGAGGGGCGGTCAGCGGACGCCGCGGATCGGGCGGACCGCGAGGGCGCCCAGCAGCGAGAGGACCGCCGCGACCAGGAACAGGGCGGTGTAGCCGCCGCTGAGCTGGACGATCAGACCGGCTATGAACGGTGCGGCGATCTGCGGGCCCGCGTTGGCGACGTTGAGTATGCCCATGTCGCGGGCGGCGTCCTCGGACTTCGGCAGCACCATCGTCACCAGGGCGGTGTCCACGGCCATGTAGCAGCCGAAGCCGAGGCCGTTGACGGCGCCGAAGAGCAGCATCGCGGTCCAGCTCGCCGAGACGGCGGGGAAGACCATGGCGAGCGCGGCCAGCAGGGCCGAGACGCCGACGAACAGCTTGCGGCGGTCGAACCTGTCGGACAGCCAGCCGCCGAGGACGGTGGAGACCACCGAGGCGGCGGAGTTGACCATGGTGAGGATCGCCGCGGCGGCCTCCGGCTTGAGGCCCGCGGGCAGCTCGATGTGGTCCTGGAGGATGTACAGCTGGAAGCCGAGCACCGCGAAGTAGCCGAGGATCAGCAGCGCGCGCCCGATGAATGCCCACCGGAAGTCGTGGTGGGCCAGGGCGCTCGCGAAGGACGCCAGCTGCCGCTTCAGCGGCAGCGGGGCCTTGCCGGGGCGGCGCTCCTCGCGGGCGCAGGTGGTGAACAGCACCGCGGCCGCCGCGACCATGGCCCCGAACACCAGGTAGCCGGTGCGGTAGCTGTCGGAGAACGCGGCACCGATCAGCGCGCCGATGGTCGATCCGATCGGAATGCCGAGCCCGACGGCCGCGGAGGCCTTGCCGCGTGCGGCGAGCGGGACGCGGTCGGGGACGACGGAGGTGAGGGCCGCCTGGTAGAAGTTCATCGCGGCCTGGCCGAGGCACCAGACGATGGTCACCAGCAGCACGGTGTTGACACTGCCCAGCAGCGCCATCACGACGAGCGCGCCGATGCCGCCGCCGAGGATCCACGGGTTGCGGCGCCCGGAACGGTCGGACAGCGCCCCCGCCATCGGGTTGAAGAGCGTCGCGAAGATCGCGGAGACACCGGAGACCACGGTCATGTTGCTGACCTTGTTCGCCGGGTCGATGGCGGCGACCTGGAGTGCCATCACGAAGCCGGGAACGCCGATGTAGAGGGCGTACATGACGGTGTTGCCGACGAGCAGCAGCGGCAGCAGCCCACGGGTGGGGCGGGGCGCCTGAGCGGAGTCGGTAGCGGCGCTGGTGCCGGTACCGGAGGAGGAAAGGGCCACGCTGCCCTCCAGTGTCGAGAGAGACGAATGGGACGAGGGGAGAGCTCCGGCCGGGATCCGGGGAAAGGGGGTCGCGGCGGGCGCTTCGAAAGCCAAGGTGACACGTGTCAGTGACGCGTGTAAACGCTTTGTAGCACCGAAATCCGGCCAACCGCTAGACCCTGTGCCGCACTCGTCTGGAAAGATGCCGGACGAGATGAGCCAGACACCCAAGAAGCAAGTCGACCCACCCGTCCCCACCAGCACCGATGTCGCGCGCCTGGCAGGCGTCTCCCGGGCCACCGTGTCCTACGTGCTGAACAACACCTCGGCTGTGCGGATCAGCGAACCCACCCGGCGCAGGGTCCGCGAGGCCGCCGAGGAGCTCGGCTACGTGCCGCACGCCGCGGCGCGCAGCCTGCGCGCCGGGCACACCCGCATGGTGCTGCTGCCGACGGCGCACATCCCCGTCGGGCCGCTCTACGGCCAGTTCTTCAACGAACTCCACTGGGCGCTGCGCAACCTCGACTACACGGTCGTCCAGTACGGCAGCCTCGGCCTCAGCGGCGACGAGGCCGCCCGCGCCTGGGCCGAGCTGCGCCCGGTCGCCGTGGTGTCGCTCGGCGAGATCACCCTGAACGCGCGCGGGGTGGAGCTCCTCAAGCGCTCCGGTGCCAAGGCGGTCATCACCATGGGGCCCCAGCGCGTCGAGGGCGCCCACTCGCTGGTGATGGACCAGCGCGAGGTGGGCATCGCCGCCGCCCGCCACCTCCTGGAGCGCGGCTACCGGCGGATCGGCGCCGTCGTCCCGGAGGAACCGGGACTGGACATCTTCGCCAAACCGCGCCTGGCGGGCCTGCGCAAGGCGGTCACCGGCACGGAGGCGACCGTCGAACCGCTCGGCATGCGCTACGACGAGGAGTCGGCGGCCGCACTCGCCGCGCGCTGGCGCGACCTGGGCCTGGACGCGGTGTTCGCGTACAACGACGAGTACGCGCAGCTCCTCATGCACGCCCTCCAGGACGCCGGCGTCGACGTGCCCGGCGACACCGCGGTGATGGGCGCCGACGACCTCCTGATGGGCAAACTGCTGCGGCCGAGCCTCAGCACGGTCCACATGGACCTCACCCCCGGCCGGCACCTCGCCGACCTGGTCGACCGGCTGGTGCAGAACCCGTCGGGGGCGGCCCTGGAGAACCACGACCTGATGGGCGCGTACGCGGTGGCCCGCGAGTCCAGCTGACGGTCCCCCGGGCGGGGCGGGCCGGGGGAGCGGGCCCGCGGGCGGCCCGCACCGGGGTGCGGGTGCCGTGTCCCGGTGGCCGTTGACAGCCGGGGGGACGCGGCACAGACTCGGGCGCGGGTGATCAAGGGCGATCACGGGCGGTCCCACGGCGCGGGTGCGGGTACCCGTACGGCCGCGGGCGCCGGTGTGGGCCCGGGTCCCAACGCCCGCCTTCCGGAGGAGAGTTCCGATGCCCACCAGCATCCGCGACGTCTATGTCGTCGACGCCGTCCGCACGCCCATCGGCAAGTTCGGGGGAGCGCTCTCCGGAGTGCGCCCCGACGACCTCGCCGCCCATGTGGTGCGCGCCCTGATCGACCGCACCCCGGACCTCGACCCGGCCCGGGTCGACGACGTCTACTTCGGTGACGCCAACGGGGCGGGCGAGGACAACCGCGACGTGGCCCGCATGGCGGTGCTGCTCGCCGGGCTGCCGGTGAGCGTGCCCGGCGTGACCGTCAACCGGCTCTGCGGCTCGGGCCTGGAGGCCGTCGTCCAGGCCGCCCGTGCCATCGCGCTCGGCGACGCCTCGGTGGCGGTCGCGGGCGGCGTGGAGTCGATGTCCCGGGCGCCGTACGTGCTCCAGAAGCCCGAGCGGGCCTTCCCGGCCGGTCACCAGCAGCTGCACTCCACCACCCTCGGCTGGCGGATGACCAACCCGGCCATGCCCGCCGAGTGGACCGTCTCCCTCGGCGAGGGCGCCGAACTCGTCGCGGACCGGCACAAGATCGGCCGGGAGGCCCAGGACGCCTTCGCCCTCGCCAGCCACCACAAGGCCGCCGCCGCGTGGGCCGAGGGACTGTACGACGGGGAGGTCGTGCCGTACGAGGGCGTCGCGCTGCTGCGGGACGAGTGCATCCGGGAGTCCTCGACGCCCGAGACCCTGGCCAAGCTGAAGCCCGTGTTCCGCCCGGACGGCACGGTCACCGCGGGGAACTCCTCGCCGCTCAACGACGGCGCCGCGGCCCTGCTGCTGGTCGACGAGGAGGGGCTGCGGGCCACCGGCCGCGAACCTCTCGCCCGCATCCGCTCCTCCGCCGTCACCGGCATCGAACCGCAGCTCTTCGGGCTCGGCCCGGTGGAGGCCGTCGGCCGGGCCCTGGCCAGGGCGGGCCGCACCTTCGACGACCTCACCACCTTCGAGCTGAACGAGGCGTTCGCCGCCCAGTCGCTGGGCTGTCTCGCCGAGTGGCCCCAGCTGGACCCCGCCGTGGTCAACCCGCGCGGCGGCGCGCTCGCCCTCGGCCACCCGCTCGGCGCCTCCGGCGCGCGGCTCGCGGGCTCGGTCGCCCACCAGCTCGCGGCGGCCGGCTCGGGCACCGGCCTGGCCGCCCTGTGCATCGGGGTCGGGCAGGGACTGGCACTGGTCCTGGAGCGCTGAGAAACCCGGCTGCCCGGACATGCCGGTGGGCGCCGCCTTCAGAAGGGGGCGCCCACCGGGCCTGCGGAAAAGAGAGCCGTTCAGCCGGCGTCCTGCTGTTCGCCGGACCCCTCGGACTGAGCCTTCTCGATGGACTTGCGCACCTCGTCCATGTCCAGGTTGCGGGCCTGGCCGATGATGTCCTCCAGCGCCGCCTCGGGCAGCGCACCCGGCTGGGCGAACACCGCGACGTTCTCCCGGACGATCATCAGGGTCGGGATGGACTGGATCTCGAAGGCGGCTGCCAGCTCCTGCTGCGCCTCGGTGTCGACCTTGGCGAAGACGAGGTCCTCGTGACGGTCGGAAGCCCCCTCGTAGACCGGTGCGAACTGACGGCAGGGGCCGCACCACGACGCCCAGAAGTCGATCAGGACGAAGTCGTTGTCGGTCACTACGCTGTCGAAGTTTTCTTTGGTCAGCTCGACAGTGGCCATGTTGTGCTCCTCTTCCGTCATTCAGGGCGTCGCCGTCACCGCACAACGATGCCCGGCGCCGCCCTATTCCAAGAATGCGCCTTCCCCTGTGGTCGCGTCGCACACCACCCGACAGACTGGGTTTCATGACAGCTGACGCAGGAACCGAAGAGACCCACGAGAGCCTTGAGTACGACGTGGTGGTGCTGGGTGCGGGCCCGGTCGGCGAGAACGTCGCGGACCGGGCCAGGGCGGCCGGGCTGAGCGTGGCGGTCGTCGAGGAGGAACTGATCGGCGGCGAGTGCTCGTACTGGGCGTGCATGCCCAGCAAGGCCCTGCTGCGACCGGTCACCGCGCGCGCCGACGCCCGCCGGGTACCCGGGCTGGCACAGTCCGTCGAAGGTCCGCTGGACGTCCCCGCGGTCCTCGCGCACCGCGACTACTACACCTCGAACTGGAAGGACGACGGCCAGGTCGGCTGGCTGGAGTCCATCGACGTCGCCATCCACCGCGGCCACGGCCGCCTCGACGGCCCCCGCCGGGTCGTCGTGCAGGCCCCCGACGGCACCCGCACGGCACTGACCGCGCGCCACGCCGTCGCCGTGTGCACCGGCACCCGGGCGGTCGTGCCCGACCTGCCCGGCGTCGCGGAAGCCAGGCCGTGGACCAGCCGCGAGGCCACCAGCTCCGAGTCCGTGCCGGACCGGCTGGTGGTCGTCGGCGGCGGAGTGGTCGGCGTGGAGATGGCCACCGCCTGGCAGGCCTTCGGCTCGCGGGTCACCCTCCTGGTCCGGGGCGAGGGGCTGCTGCCGAGGATGGAGCCCTTCGCGGGCGAGTACGTCGCCGAGGCACTCCAGGAGGCCGGCGCGACGATCCGCACCGGAGCGAACGTGGCCTCCGTCCAGCGGCACGGCGCCACCCTGACCGTCACCCTCGACGACGGCGGCACCATCGAGGCCGAGGAGATCCTCTTCGCGGTGGGCCGCGCCCCGCGGACGGACGACATCGGGCTGGAGACGGTCGGACTCGAACCGGGGTCCTGGCTGACCGTCGACGACAGCTGCCGGGTCGCCGACTCGGAGTGGCTGTACGCCGTCGGCGACGCCAACCACCGCGCGCTCCTCACCCACCAGGGCAAGTACCAGGCGCGCATCGCGGGCGACGCGATCGGCGCCCGCGCCCTGGGCAAACCCGTGGACGACGCCCCCTGGGGCAGGCACTCCGCCACCGCCGACCACGCGAGCGTCCCGCAGGTCGTCTTCACCGACCCCGAGGCGGGCGCGGTCGGCCTCTCCCTCGCGGAGGCCGAGGCAGCGGGCCGCCGGGTGCGGGCCGTCGACCACGACATGGGCGCGGTCGCCGGAGCCGGCCTCTACGCCAAGGGCTACCGGGGCCGCGCCCGGATGGTCGTGGACCTCGACACCGAGACCCTCCTCGGCGTCACCTTCGTGGGCCCCGGCGTCAGCGAACTGGTGCACTCCGCGACGGTCGCGGTGGTCGGCCAGGTGCCCGTGTCGAGGCTGTGGCACGCGGTCCCCTCGTACCCGACGATCAGCGAGATCTGGCTGCGGCTGCTGGAAACGTACAGGTCATGACGGTGTACGAACGGTGCGGGCGGGTGTGCGAATGAAGCTGGCCTTGGGGTCCGGTTAAGAAAACCTCGATGGACGCGGGCCGTCCCGATCGGCAGATTGGAGCCCACAAGCGATCATCGCGGCCCGTGCCGCGACGTCCCGCCACGGGCCGGTGCACCCGCACGCGCGCCGCCGTCATGTCCCACGAGCCTGGAGCCACAGCCATGAGAGCACTCGTCAAGCACAAGGCCGAGCCGGGGCTGTGGCTCATGGACGTGCCCGAGCCGGAGACCGGCGCGGGGGACGTGCTCATCAAGGTGCTGCGCACCGGTATCTGCGGCACCGACCTGCACATCCGCAACTGGGACGGCTGGGCCCAGCAGGCCGTCACCACGCCCCGGGTCCTCGGCCACGAGTTCGTCGGCGAGGTCGCGCACATCGGCGCCGACGTGCAGGACATCAAGGTCGGCGACATCGTGAGCGGCGAGGGCCACCTGGTGTGCGGCAAGTGCCGCAACTGTCTGGCCGGCCGCCGCCACCTCTGCCGCTCCACCGTCGGCCTCGGCGTCGGCGTGGACGGCGCCTTCGCCGAGTACGTCGCGCTGCCCGCCTCCAACGTGTGGGTGCACCGGACCAAGGTCGACCTCGACGTCGCGGCGATCTTCGACCCGTTCGGCAACGCCGTGCACACCGCGCTGTCCTTCCCGCTGGTCGGCGAGGACGTCCTGATCACCGGCGCGGGCCCGATCGGCATCATGGCCGCCGCCGTCGCCAAGCACGCCGGTGCCCGCAGCGTCGTCATCACCGACGTCAGCGAGCCCCGCCTGGAGCTGGCCCGCAAGGTCGGCGCCACCCTCGCCGTCAACGTCGCGCAGTCCTCCATCGCCGAGGCGCAGGCCAAGCTCGGCCTCAAGGAGGGCTTCGACATCGGCCTGGAGATGTCCGGCCGGCCCGAGGCCATGCGCGACATGGTCGCCAACATGACGCACGGCGGCCGGATCGCCATGCTGGGCCTGCCCGCGGAGGAGTTCGCGGTCGACTGGGCGAAGATCGTCACCTCGATGATCACCGTCAAGGGCATCTACGGCCGCGAGATGTACGAGACCTGGTACGCGATGACCGTGCTGATCGAGGCGGGCCTCGACCTGAGCCCCGTCATCACCGGCACCTACGGCTACCAGGACTTCGAAGCCGCCTTCGACGAGGCCGCCACCGCCCGCAGCGGCAAGATCATCCTCGACTGGACCGTCTGAGCCCGCCGGCCCGGCCCGCCCAGGGGCGCCCGTACGGACGTGGAGAACGGACCGCACCTCCCGGCCCGCGCGCCGCGCCGCGACGTCCGCGCGCCCCTTCGGCCCACCCGCCAGGCCCCGGCGGACACTGACACCGCCACCCACTCCACCGCGACCCCCAGGGAGCCCTCCATGTACGCGTCCGTCCGCGACGAGCTGCGCGCCACCCTCGACGAGATCCGCGAGGCCGGCCTCTACAAGCCCGAGCGCGTGATCACCAGCCCGCAGTCCGCGACCGTCGGCGTCACCGCCGACGGACAGGCCGCCGAGGTCCTCAACTTCTGCGCCAACAACTACCTCGGCCTCGCCGACCACCCCGAGGTCGTCGCAGCCGCCAAGGACGCCCTGGACCGCTGGGGCTACGGCATGGCCTCGGTCCGCTTCATCTGCGGCACCCAGGACGTCCACAAGGAGCTGGAGGCCCGGCTCTCGGCGTTCCTCGGCCAGGAGGACACGATCCTCTACTCCTCCTGCTTCGACGCCAACGGCGGTGTCTTCGAGACCCTCCTGGGCCCCGAGGACGCGGTCATCTCCGACGCCCTCAACCACGCCAGCATCATCGACGGCATCCGCCTCTCCAAGGCCGCCCGGCACCGCTACGCCAACCGCGACATGGCCGAGCTGGAGGCCAAGCTCAAGGAGACCGCGGGCGCGCGCCGCCGCCTCATCGTCACCGACGGCGTCTTCTCCATGGACGGCTACGTCGCCCCGCTCCAGGAGATCTGCGACCTCGCCGACCGCTACGAAGCCATGGTCATGGTCGACGACTCGCACGCGGTGGGCTTCGTGGGCGCCGGTGGCCGCGGCACCCCCGAGCTGCACGGGGTGATGGACCGCGTCGACATCATCACCGGCACCCTCGGCAAGGCCCTGGGCGGTGCCTCCGGCGGCTACGTCGCGGCCCGCGCCGAGATCGTCGCCCTGCTGCGCCAGCGCTCGCGCCCGTACCTCTTCTCCAACTCCCTCGCCCCGGTCATCGCCGCCGCCTCCCTGAAGGTCCTCGACCTGCTGGAGTCCGCCGGCGACCTGCGCGAGAAGCTCGCCGCGAACACCGAGCTGTTCCGTACGAAGATGACCGAGGCCGGATTCGACATCCTGCCCGGCGACCACGCCATCGCCCCCGTCATGATCGGCGACGCCGCCGAGGCCGGCCGGATGGCCGAGCTGCTCCTGGAGCGCGGCGTGTACGTGATCGGCTTCTCCTACCCGGTGGTCCCGATGGGCAAGGCCCGCATCCGCGTGCAGCTGTCCGCCGCCCACTCCACCGCCGACGTCGAGAGGGCGATTGCGGCGTTCGTCGACGCACGGGCGACACTGGCTGGGTGATCGACCCCAGACGGCTCCGCATCCTGAGGGCCGTGGCGGACCACCGAACGGTGACCGCCGCGGCCTCCGTGCTGTACCTGACCCCCTCGGCCGTGTCCCAGCAGCTCAACGCGCTGGAGCAGGAGACCGGACACACCCTGCTGATCCGCAGCGGCAAGGGGGTGGAACTGACCGCGGCGGGCGAGATCCTGCTCGCCCACACCCACGCCGTGCTCGCCCAGCTGGAGCGCGCCGAGGCCGAACTCGCCGCGTACGCGGGCGGTGCGGCCGGCGAGGTCGCGGTCGCCTCCTTCGCCACCGGCATCGCCGAGGTCGTCGCCCCCGCCGTCGGCCGCCTCGCGGGCGAGCACCCCGGCATCCGGATGCGGGTGTGGGACGCGGAGGGCGACGAGAGCCTGCCGCTGGTCCTCGGCGGCAAGGCGGACGTGGCGGTCGCCGTCGAGTACCGGGGCGCACCCCGCGAGGACGACCGCAGGCTCGCACGGGTTCCGCTGTACGCCGAGCCCTTCGACGCCGTACTGCCCGCCGGGCACCCCCTGGGCGACAGCGCCCATGTCGCGCTCTCCGGCCTCGCCGACAGCGACTGGATCGGCCCCTACCCGGGCAACCCCTGCCACGACATGGTGCTGCGCGCCTGCGAACTCGCTGGCTTCGAGCCGCGTTTGCAGCACTCCTCCGACGACTTCCGCGCCGTGGTCGCCCTGGCCGGGGCCGGGGCGGGCGTGGCGCTGGTGCCGCGCTCCGCGCTGCGCGGCATGGAGCTGAAGGACGCCGTCGTACGCCCGGTGACCGGGCACGCGGCGACCCGCAGGGTGTTCGCCGCCGTCCGCCGGGGAGCCGAGGAGCACCCGCTGATCCGTCCGGTGCTGGACGCGCTGGTCACGTCCGCGGGCGGGCTCTCCACCGGCTGACGGGGCGGTCCGGGAGGCGGCCGGGGCGGTTCGAGGAGGCCGGTCGGGGAGGTCGAACAGGTTGTTCCCGCAGGCCCGTTGGGAGGGTGCTGCGGGAATCCGTTGACCACAAGTGCGGTTGAGGTCCTAGCGTGCTCAGTGTTCCCCGGGCCGCTTCGGCCGACGGGAAATCGAGCGTCGGACAAGCGCCCCCGGAGGCACCTCGTGGACATGGAAGTCACCGCCTGGACATCGATGCACAGCGTGATGACGGCGCAGGAGGACCGTCGGCCCTTCTCCCGGGCCACTCTGCGCCGCATCGCCGCGTTCGCCCGCCCGCACCGCGCCAAACTGATCCAGTTCCTGGTGCTGAGCGTGATCACCGCCCTGCTCGCGGTCGCCACCCCCGTTCTGGCCGGCCGGGTGGTCGACGCGATCGTCAAGGGCAACGACACGGGCACCATCACCCGCCTCGCCCTGCTCATCGCCCTGATCGCCGTCGTCGAGGCGGCCCTCGCGCTCGGCACCCGCTGGCTGTCGTCCACCCTCGGCGAAGGGCTGATCCTCGACCTGCGCACCGCCGTCTTCGACCACGTCC
Organism: Streptomyces sp. NPDC004111; assembly: GCF_042874215.1. Taxonomy (NCBI): domain Bacteria; kingdom Bacillati; phylum Actinomycetota; class Actinomycetes; order Kitasatosporales; family Streptomycetaceae; genus Streptomyces; species Streptomyces sp. NPDC004111. The sequence goes on along the minus strand of NZ_JBIAMU010000024.1, from coordinate 96,835 downwards.
AGCGGATGCCGGTCGCCTTCTTCACCCGCACCCGTACCGGCGCCCTGGTCAGCAGGCTCAACAACGACGTCATCGGCGCCCAGCGCGCCTTCAGCAACACCCTCTCCGGCGTCGTCTCCAACCTGGTCACCCTGCTGCTGACGCTCGCCGTGATGCTCAGCATCTCCTGGCAGATCACCCTGCTCGCCCTGGTGCTGCTGCCGGTGTTCGTGGTGCCCGCACGGCGGATGGGCTCGCGGATGGCCAGGCTCCAGCGCGAGGCCGCCGGGCACAACGCCACCATGGGCACCCAGATGACCGAGCGGTTCTCCGCCCCCGGCGCCACCCTCATCAAGCTCTTCGGCCGCCCCGCCGACGAGTCCGCCGAGTTCGCCGCCCGCGCGGGACGGGTGCGCGACATCGGGGTCCGCACCGCCATGGTGCAGTCCACCTTCATCACCGCGCTCACCCTCGTCTCCGCCCTGGCCCTCGCGCTGGTCTACGGGCTCGGCGGGTACTACGCCCTGCGCGGCAGCCTGGACCCCGGCGCGGTCGTCGCGCTCGCGCTGCTGTTGACCCGGCTGTACGCCCCGCTGACCGCCCTGGCCGGCGCCCGCGTCGAGGTGATGAGCGCACTGGTCAGCTTCGAGCGGGTCTTCGAGATCCTCGACCTCAAGCCGCTGATCGCCGAGAAGCCGGACGCCCGCGAGGTCCCCGAAGGCCCGGTCTCCGTCGAGTTCGACAAGGTCACCTTCGGCTACCCGGCCGCCGACAAGGTCTCCCTCGCCTCCCTGGAGGACGTCGCCGCCCTCGACAACCGGGGCGGCACCGACGTCCTGCACGACGTGTCCTTCCGCGCCGAACCCGGCCACATGATCGCCCTCGTCGGCTCGTCCGGCGCCGGCAAGTCGACCATCGCGCAGCTGCTGCCCCGGCTGTACGACGCCGACGCGGGCGCGGTGCGGATCGGCGGCGTCGACGTCCGCGACCTCAGCGCCGACTCCATCCGGCAGACCCTCGGCATGGTCACCCAGGACGGCCACCTCTTCCACGAGTCCGTACGGTCCAACCTGCTGCTGGCCCGCCCGGACGCCACCGAGGAGGACATCTGGGACGCCCTGCGCCGCTCCCGCCTCGACGAGCTCATCGCCGCCCTGCCCGACGGACTCGACACCGTCGTGGGGGAGCGCGGCTACCGTCTCTCCGGCGGCGAGCGCCAGCGGCTCACCATCGCCCGGCTGCTGCTGGCCCGGCAGCGGGTGGTCATCCTCGACGAGGCCACCGCGCACCTCGACTCCACCTCCGAGGCCGCCGTGCAGGAAGCACTCGCGGAGGCGCTGGACGGACGTACCGCCGTCGTCATCGCACACCGGCTGTCGACGGTACGGGCCGCCGATCTGATCCTGGTCGTGGAGGACGGGAGGATCGTTGAACGAGGGACCCACACGGAACTGCTGGCCGCGCACGGGCGCTACGAGCAGCTGTACCGCACCCAGTTCGAGCGGCCCGGCTCGGAGAAGGCGCACCCGGTCGGCTGACGCGCAACCGGCCGGCCGGGGGATGCGCAACCGGCCGGCCGAGGCCGCGCAGCCGGTCGGCCGGGGACGCGCAGCCGATCGGCGGGGGCCGCGCAGTCGTCGGCCCGTACGGAAAGGGAACCTACTATGGGCGGATGACCCCGCCCCGCCGCCCCCGAGGAAGCCGATGACCCGCAGGCACCAGACCGACGAGACCTGCGGGATCGCCACGGCCGCCGGGGTCGTCGGCGACTGGTGGACGCTGCTGGTCCTGCGCGAGATCGCCCGCGGACACGTCCGCTTCGACGGGCTCGCCCACGAACTCGGCCTCTCCCGCAAGGTCCTCTCCGAGCGGCTCGCCACCCTCACCGAGCACCAGGTGCTGGAGCGCCGCCCCTACCAGGAGCGCCCCACCCGCCACGAGTACGTCCTCACCGAGCGCGGCCGGGGCCTGATCCCGGTCCTCGTCTCGCTCCAGGACTGGGCCGACCGGTGGGTGCTGGGCGACGGCACCCTCACCGGGAACGCCGACCCGGAGGGCGGCGGGAGCGCCCGGGTGCACCAGCTCGTGGGAACCCGCGTCCCGGAGGACCCGGAGCTGCCCGGCACCGACGGAGGCCTCCACTCCACGGTCGCGCCGGACGCCCGCGCCACCGTCCTCTTCGCCTACCCCGCCACCGGTGTCCCCGGCGGCCCGCCCCGCCCCGACGTGCCGGGAGCGGCCGGCTGCACCCTGGAGAACCGGCTCTTCCGCGACGCCTGGCCGCGGTTCGAAGCCGCAGGGCTCGCGGTGCGCGGGGTGAGCACCCAGACTCCCCGCGAACAGGCGGACTTCGCCCGCGCCGAGGACCTGCCGTTCCTCCTGCTCTCCGACGACCGGCTCCGGCTGGCCGCCGCACTGCGCCTGCCCACCTTCCGGTCCGGCCAGGACCTCCGCCTCAAACGGCTGATCCTGATCGTCGACGCGCAGCGCACCGTGCGGCACGCGCTGTTCCCGGTGACGGACATCCCCGCGGCCGTCGAGGAAGCGCTCGCCCTGGCAGCGGCGCTCCCGTGAACGGCGCGGCAGGCCGACCGGCCGCGCACGGTCACTCGCCGATGTCCTCGTTCCACAGCTCTGGCCTCGCCGCGACGAAGTCCCGCATCGTCCGCACGCACCCGGGGTCGTCGAGCAGGACGATCTCCACCCCGTGCTCGGCCAGCCAGTCGTGCCCGCCGTGGAAGGTCCGCGCCTCGCCGACGACCACCCGCGAGATGCCGAACTGGCGCACCAGACCGCTGCAGTACCAGCACGGCGACAGCGTCGTGACCATGGTGGTGCCCCGGTAGGTGCGCTGCCGCCCGGCGTCGCGGAAGGCTGCGGTCTCCGCGTGCGTCGACGGGTCGCCGTCCTGCACCCGCCGGTTGTGACCGCGCCCCAGCAACGTGCCGTCCGCGCCGTAGAGGGCCGCGCCGATCGGGATGCCGCCCTCGGCGAGACCGGCCGCGGCCTCCTCGACGGCGGTCGCCAGCCACTGCCGGGCCTGTGCCTGATCCATGTTCTGCTTCCTGCCTCTCGGGTGTTTCCCGTCCCTCGGGTGTCCGGGGGATCGCGCCGCCGCCTCAGGAGGACCTGCGCCCCGCCGGATCCTCCTCGTACATCAACTGCTTGACCCGCCGCAGCACGGGCGTGCACTCCACGTGCTGCACGCCCTCCAGGACGCCCAGCTTCTCGGTCAGGTAGGTGTACAGCGCCTCGGTGTCGCGGTTGAGGACCACCGCGAGGAGGTTGCACGGGCCCGCCGCCGCGCCCGCGAACACCACCTCCGGGTGGGCGGCCATCGCCGCGCCCACCGAGGCCAGCGCCGCGGGAGCGGCCGTGATCCACAGCATCGCGGCACTGACGTGACCGAGCCACTCCGAGTCGAACTGTGTGTCGATGTAGAGCGCCCCGGACGCCAGGAGCTGGTCGAGCCGCCGCCGCAGCGCCGACTCCGAGCGCCCCGTCAGCTTCTGGAGCTCGGCGAAGGAGGCCCGGCCGTCGGCCTCCAGAGCGGCGACGAGCGGCTCGTCCTCCTCGGTGATACGGACGCGGGGCCGCTGCCCGTCCGCTCCCGGGCCGTCCTGCGCCCCGTACCGGGGGCGCAGCAGAGCCACCTCCTCGGCCGTGAGGGCGGTGCTCTTGGCGAACCACCCTGCCGGACCTCCGTAGAACCGGTGCAGCGCCTGGTACGCCTGGATCTCCACGATCCGGGGCGTCCGCGGCAGCTTCCCCAGCAGCAGTTCCTCGTGCTCGCCGCGCGAGCGTGCCCGGGTCACGCAGACCACCTCGGTGCCGCCCGAGGTCAGCGCGATCCACGCGGTGTCCGGGCGGCGGGCCAGCGCCCGGGAGATCGCCCCGGCGGACTCCGGTGCGCAGCGCAGCCGCAGCGTCCACGACTCCTGCCCGAGCACGGTGTGGTCGCGCACCCCCACCACCCGCACCCGGCCTTCGGTCCGCATCCGTTTGAAGCGGCGGGCCACGGTCTGGTCGGAGACCCTGAGAACGGCGGCGATCCGGCTGAAGGAGGCGCGGGCATCGACCTCCAGGGCGTGCAGGAGGCGCTGGTCCAGCTCGTCGAGTGCGTGGTGATCCACCGTCCGCATACCCCCTGGAGTCGGATTCCGTCGATCGGTGCCCGCCGGGTAGGTCAACCCGGCGGCCTTGGCCGAGCGTACGGGAACAGCCCGGGACGCCTCGCCCCGGCGGAGAAAGGACGGAACACCATGCGCAAGTGGGGGCCGCTCACCGCGGTCTGTCTCGGCACCTTCATGCTGCTGCTCGACGTGACGATCGTGATCGTGGCACTGCCCGACATCGCGGGTTCGCTGGGCGCCTCGCTCTCCGAGCTCCAGTGGGTGATCGACATCTACGCCCTGGCGCTGGCCGCGCTGCTGCTCGGCGCGGGCGCCGCCGCCGACGTGACCGGGCGGCGCCGGGTGTACGTGGCGGGCACGGTCCTGTTCGCGCTGGCCTCGCTGGCGTGCGGGCTCGCCACGGGCCCGGTGATGCTGATAGCCGTGCGCGGCCTCCAGGGCGTGGGCGGGGCCGCGATGTTCGCGACGACACTGTCCCTGCTGGGCGCCTCCTACCAGGGCAGGGACCGCTCGGTCGCGCTCGGTGTGTGGGGCGCGGTGAGCGGCGCCGCGGCGGCCATCGGACCGGTGCTCGGCGGGGTGCTCACCCAGGCCCTGGACTGGCGGTGGATCTTCCTGGTGAACCTGCCGGTCAGCGCGGCGGCGGTCTGGATGACGGTGCGGTACGTGCCCCGGACGGGCGGCCGGGGCGGACAGCGGGTCGACTGGGCGGGCACGGCCGCTTTCGCCCTCTTCGCGGGCGCGCTCACCCTGGCGGTCGTACGCGCGGACTCCGTCGGCTGGGCCTCCACGACCACCCTGAGCACGCTGACCGTCGCGGTGCTCGCCCTCGTGGCGTTCGTCGTGGTCGAACGCCGGGCGGCGCACCCGCTGCTGGACCTGCGGCTGCTGCGGCGGCCCTCGTTCGCCGCGGTGATGGTGGGCGCGCTGGCGTTCAACGCGGCGGCCTTCGGCGTGCTCCCGTACACCTCGATCTGGTTGCAGACGCTGATGGGGATGAGCCCGGTACGGGGCGGACTGGTGGTGCTCCCGCTCGCGGTGGCCTCCTTCGTGGTGGCCGCGATCGGCGGACGGCTGCTGCACGGGGCGTCGCCGCGCCTGGTCATCGGGGGCGGCCTGGTGCTGATCGGCGGCGGGGCACTGGCCCAGTCGGTGCTCGCCGCGGACTCCGGCTGGGCCGTGCTCGTCCCCGGGTTCGTACTGGTGGGCATCGGCGTCGGACTGCTCTCGCCGGCCCTCGCCGGGGCCGCGCTGGCCTCCGTACCCGCACGGAACGCGGGCATGGCGGGCGGCGCGGTGAACACCTTCCGCCAGCTCGGGTACGCGCTGGGCGTGGCGGCCTTCGGCACCGTCGTCACCTCCCGCATGGCGGATTCGCTGCGCGCGGTCACCGGTGACGCACGGTCGGCGCGCGAGGCCGCACACGCCCTGGCGGGCGGCGGGGCGGACGCGCTGCGCGGCCGGCTCCCGGACGAGGCACTGCACGCGGCGTTCGCGGCAGGGCTGGACGGAGCGGCCCTGGCGGCGGGGGCGACGGGGATCCTGGCGGGACTCGCGGTGCTGCTGTTCCTCAAGCCCGTACGACAGCCCGAGGGCGGGACCCCGGGGGAGCAGGACAAGGAGCAGGCGGCGGCGGGGGCACGCTGAGGTGGGCCGGGGGTTGGGCCGGGGGCGAGGCCGGAGCCGGGGGTGAGGCCGGAGCCGGAGCCAGGACCGGGGCGGGGACAGAGCAGGAGCCGGGGCCGGGCGGGGACGACAGCCGGGGCCTGGGTCGGTCTGGGCCGGGGCCGAGCGAGGTCGAAGCGAGCCGGGGCCGACCCAAGCCGGGGTTGCCCCAAACCGGGATCGAAGGGCGCCGGGATCGACGTGAGCCGGGGCCGGCCAAAGTCGGGGTTGACCCAAGCCGGGGCCGACCCAAGCCGGGGTAGGCCCAAGCCGGGGTCGAAGCGAGCCGGGACCGAAGAGGGCCGGGGGCGAAGCGAGCCGCGGCCGACCTGAGCCGGGGTTGGCCCAAGCCAAGCCAGAGCCGACCCGAGCCAAGGCCGACCCAAGCCAGGCCCGATGCCAGCCGGGATCGAAGGGCGCCGGGTTCGAGGCGAGACGGGGCCGCGCGCCCCGGGGCCGCGCCTGCCGGGCCGGTTCCGTCCCCCCGGCGCGCGAGGGGAACCGGCAGCACCGGCGCGGCGCGTGAACCGGCCGGGGCGTCGCCCGGACGGCCGGTAGCACGGGCCCGGCCGGGTGCCGCAACGGGGGAGTCGGCCCCGGGGCCCGCGCGCCGGGTTAGCCTGAACCCACAATGAACCGTTTGACGACGTCATGGGGCGTGTCCGAGCTCGCCCGCTTCCCCGAGGACCCCCGCGACACGCTGCGCGCGTGGGACGCCGCCGACGAGTACCTGCTGCGCTTCCTGGCGGGTGACGACGACACCCCCGCGACCGACCTCTCCGGCGAGGTCGTCGTCCTGGGCGACCGGTGGGGCTCCCTGGTCACCGCACTGGCCGCACACCGCCCCACCCAGATCACCGACTCGTACCTGGGCCGCGAGGGCACCCGCGCCAACCTCCGCCGCAACGGCACGGACCCCGACACCCTCCGCCTGCTGTCCACCCAGGCCCCCCCGCCCGAGCGGATCGACGTGCTGCTCGTCCGGGTGCCCAAGAGCCTCGCGCTCCTGGAGGACCAGCTGCACCGGCTCGCCCCGGCCCTCCACCCGAACTCCGTCGTCGTCGGCACCGGCATGGTCAAGGAGATCCACACCTCCACGCTGCGCCTGTTCGAGCGGTTCATCGGCCCCACCCGCACCTCCCTCGCGGAGAAGAAGGCCCGGCTGATCTTCAGTACGCCCACCGCGTCACCCGACCGCAACGGCGACCCGTGGCCGCTCACCTACACCCTGGACACCGACGCCGGGGCCGGAGCGGGCGTGACGGTCACCAACCACGCCGGCATCTTCTGCGCCGAGCGCCTGGACATCGGCACCCGGTTCTTCCTGAAGCACCTGCCGGAGCGGCTGCCGCAGGGCAGCGCCGAACCCGCCCGCATCCTCGACCTCGGCTGCGGAAACGGCGTCGTCGGCACGGCGGCGGCGCTCGCGCACCCCGGGGCCGAGGTGCTGTTCGCCGACGAGTCCTACCAGGCGGTGGCCTCCGCCGAGGCGACGTACCTGGCCAACGTCCCCGAGGGCCGGGGCAAGGGCGAGTTCGCGGTGGGCGACGGCACGGCGGGGATTTCCGAAGGTTCGATCGACCTCGTGTTGAACAATCCTCCGTTCCACTCGCACCAGGCGACCACCGACGCCACGGCCCGCCGCATGTTCGCGGGCGCGCGCGACGTACTGCGCCCCGGCGGGGAACTCCTCGTCGTCGGCAACCGCCACCTCGGCTACCACGTACGGCTGCGCAGGCTCTTCGGGAACTGCGAAGTGATCGCGAGCGACCCGAAGTTCGTGGTCCTGCGCGCGGTCAGGCGCTGACTCCCACCCGTCTCGCCCCGGACCCGGCCGGTATGGCGGAGGGGGGGGGGGGGGGCGGCCCCCCCCCCGCCCCCCCCCACCCCCCCCCCCCCGCCCCCCCCCGCCCCCCCCCGCCCCCCCCCCCGCCCGCGACCGCGCCTCCGGCTCGGGGGGGGGCCGCGGCGTGGTCCGGCGCGCCCCCCCCCGCGGCCCCCCCCGCCGCCCGCCGGGGGGGGGGGGGCGGGGGGGGCCCCGCCCCCCCGCCCGCTCCGCCATCCACCGGTCCCGCTCAGCGCTCCAGCGACTCGAAGTCACCGGACAGCGCCGCGGCCGTCCGCAGGTACGGCGCCGCCTCGTCGTGCCGGCCCTGGCGCTCCAGGGTGCGGCCCAGCATCAGCTGCGCGTAATGCTCGACGGGCCAGCTCTCCAGCACCGTCCGCAGCTCCTGCTCCGCCTTGCCGAGCTGGGCGGAGTGGTAGTACGAGCGGGCCAGCAGCAGCCGCGGCGAGGCCAGCTCCGGGACCTCCTCGACCAGCGGGCCGAGGATGCGCGCCGCCTTGTCGTACTCCTTCGCGTCGAAGAACAGCTGCGCACGGTCCCAGCGCTCGGCGGTGCTGCCCTGCTGGTAGTACGCGTCGTTGAGGTTGACCTGGATGTCCACTGTGCGCTCCTGCCCTTTCGTGCGGCCCCCGCTCCTGACCCGGAGCCGAGGCGGTCATCCCCTCCAACACACGATGTTCGTTGAACATTCCACTACGTTTCAGGGGGGTGCCGCGGCGGCACTGCCCCCGGACCTCGCCGGGCGGCAGTACGTTGACGCCATGAGCAATCTCGATCGTCAGCCCGTGCCCACCGTCTGCGGCGGACGCGGATTCGTCGCCGCCGAGCCGGTGCGCGAACTCCTCTCGCCCCGCCGGGTGCAGCTCGGCGAGTCCACCGAGGTCCGGCGGCTGCTGCCGAACCTGGGGCGGCGCATGGTCGGTGCCTGGGCCTTCGTCGACCACTACGGCCCCGACGACATCGCCGACGAGCCCGGGATGCAGGTCGCACCGCACCCCCACATGGGCCTGCAGACCGTCAGCTGGCTGCACGAGGGCGAGGTCCTGCACCGCGACAGCACGGGCAGCCTGGCCACCATCCGCCCCCGGGAACTCGGTCTGATGACGTCCGGCCGCGCCATCAGCCACTCCGAGGAGTCCCCCCGGCCGCACGCCCGCATGCTGCACGGCGCACAGCTCTGGGTCGCCCTGCCCGACGCCCACCGCCACACCGAACCGCACTTCCAGCACCACGCCGACCTGCCGCAGGTCACCGCCCCCGGCCTGACCGCCACCGTGATCCTGGGCGAACTGGACGGCGCCGCATCGCCGGGCACCGCGTACACCCCGATCGTCGGCGCGGACATCGCCCTGGCCCGCGGCGCGCGGGCCACCCTCCCGCTCGACGCGGACTTCGAGTACGCGGTCCTGTCGATGTCCGGCGAGGCCCACGTGGACGGCGTCCCGGTGCGCCCCGGCTCGATGCTGTACCTGGGCTGCGGCCGCACCGAACTCCCGCTGCGCGCCGAGTCCGACGCGGGCCTGATGCTCCTGGGCGGCGAGCCCTTCGAGGAGGAGCTGGTCATGTTCTGGAACTGGATCGGACGCTCGCACGAGGAGATCGTGCAGGCCCGCGAGGACTGGATGAAGGGGACGAGATTCGGCGAGGTGAAGGGCTACGACGGCTCTCCGATTCCGGCCCCCGAGCTGCCGCCGACGCACCTGAAGCCGCGAGGGAGGGTGCGCTGAGCCGCTGTTCCGCGCCGGCTGCTCGCGGTGGGGACGCTCACCGCGTCCCCATGTCGTGAGCGGTTCCGTCGGCGACGGCTCGGAGTTTGTCCGGGTTGGCCACGTTGTGGATGGCGGTGATGCGGCCGTCGGCGTCGAAGTCGAACGTGACGGTGGCGATCACGCGTCCCGGCGCGCTGAAGACGATGCCCGGCCCGCCGTTGATCCCGACGAGTTCGGCCTTCATGTCGGCGGGCTCGACGCCCTGGTAGGTGACGGTGCCGATGGCCGCGAACCAGTTGGCCACCGTGTTCGCGCCGACAACCGGGCGCAGCGCCTGTTTCACCTTGCCGCCGCCGTCGGTCCACAGGGTGACGTCCGGGGACAGCAGTTCCATCAGGGTGTTGATGTCACCGCCGGTCGTGGCGGCGAAGAACCGCTCGGTGGCCTCGCGCTGCCGGGTCCGGTCGGCTGCGAAGCGTGGCCGCCGGGCCCGTACGTGCTCGCGGGCGCGGTGCGCGGCCTGACGTACCGCGGGTTCGGTACGTTCCACCGCCTCGGCGATTTCGGCGTGGCTGAAGCCGAAGACCTCCTTGAGCACGAACACCGCGCGCTCCAGCGGGCTGAGCGTTTCCAGCACCACCAGCATGGCCATCGACACGGACTCGGCGTTCGCTGCGGCCTCGGAGGCGTCCCCGCCGGTGAGGATGGGCTCGGGCAGCCACGGTCCCACGTAGGTCTCGCGCTTGTGCCGGGTCGAACGCAGCCGTTCCAGCGCCAGGTTGGAGACGATCCGCGTCAAGTACGCCTTGGCGTCGGCCACCTGCGAGCGGTCCGCGGCCGACCACTTGATCCAGGCGTCCTGGACCGCGTCCTCGGCGTCGGCCGCGGTGCCCAGGAGGCGGTAGGCCACGGAGAACAGCAGACCGCGGTGCTCGTGGAAGACCTGCTGGTCGGGGTGGGCCTGCAGATTGGTCACCGGGCCGCCCCGACACGGGTGAAGCGGCCCCCGCGGGGCCAGAACGCGCCCGAGGCGGGCATCTTCTTCATACGGCCGTAGGTCGGCCAGGGCGAGGCGGTCACCGTCTCCTTGTACCAGACGGCCATGCGGCCGGTCAGGCAGATCCGGCGCGGGCTGTCATCGGGGCGGGTGAACTGCACCACGGCATCGCCGCGTCCCAGGCTCACCGGCGTGTGGTAGTAGCCGAAGCGGAACGGCTTGGGCTGCTTGCCGTTGAGCACACGGCCGACGGACAGCGCGGCGTGCACCCCGGTCGGCATGCCGCCCTGGCAGGTGCCGTGCATCACGCCGTAGCCCTGGCGGATCGCGGCCGCGTCGCCGATCGCGTACACGTCCGGGTGGGACACCGACCGCAGTGCGGCGTCGGTGACGATGCGTCCGCGCCGGTCGACGGTCAGCCCGGCGGCGGCCGCCAGCGGCGACACCCGCGTCCCGCTCGTCCACAGGACCGCGTCGGCGGCGATGCTCTCCCCGCCTGCCAGTTCCACCCCGCCGGGCAGCACCTTCACCACTTCGACCCCGGCGCGCACCTCAACTCCCAACCGGTCGAGTGCGGCGTCCACATGTGCCTTGGCCTTGGGTGTCATGGCCTCACCGGGCGCGGCCCGGCCCAGCAGCACGACGTCCAACTCCGGGTGGCGCTCGGCGATCTCGGTGGCCGACTCGACGCCGGTCAGTCCGCTGCCGCCGACCACCACCGTGCCGCTGCCGAGCCGCCCCAGCCGGTCGGCGAGCAACTCGGCCTCCTGGACACTGCTCAGGGTGTACGCGTGGTCCTCGGCCCCCGGCACCGCCGACGTGTCGGCCACACTGCCCAACCCGTACACCAATGTGTCGTAGTGCAGCACCCGGTCGTCGTCGATCCGCACCGTCTTGGCGTCCGCGTCCACCGCCGTCACCCAGCCCCGTACGAATCGCGCGCCCGTGCCCTCCAGCATCTCCGGGATGCTCAGCTCGGCGAGCCGTCGGCCGGTCGCCGTCATGTGCAGCCGCATGCGCTCGGTGAACCGTTCCTGCGCATTGACCACGGTCACCTGTACGCCCTCGCGCCGCTTGCCCCGGGCCGCCAGTTGGACGGCCGCGGCCATACCCGCGTACCCGGCCCCCAGAATCACCACACGGTGTGTGCTCGTCATGCCGGTCTCCTGCTGTGCGCTCATCGTTCCGTCCTCCTCCATCGCTGCTGATGACCACTAGATGGAAGGGGGCCTCCCGTCCGTGACACGAGATTGATGTGACGCGCACCACAGCTCGAATCGATGTCCGCCAGAAGCCTCCGGGCAAGAAAGTGACGGTCGGGGCGTCGTGCGGCCCCAAGAACGGCGCGTCCATCCGGTCACGCGCCCACACAGCCGCCGTGCCCCGCGGATCGCTCGCCGGATGACCAGGGCCGAGAGCCGTCGGTGGTGTCGGGCTCCTTACGCCCGCGCGGGCGCCGGTGGGGGTGCGGTGGCCGTCGCGGGGGCTGTCCGGGAGGATTCCAGTGGCGTCGCGGTCCCTGCTCCAGGGGTGGGCGGGGCGACCGGCGGGCACTCCTCCAGGGCGTAGGCGACCGCTCTCTCCGAGGGCAGTTGGGCGCCCTGGCGCAGGGCGGTGTCGCAGGCCGTGCGGCCGAGGGACTCCCGGGCCCGGCGTACCCCCTCGTCGTGCGGGGCCCGCCAGTACGCCGAGCCGAACCAGGGCACCCCGATGGTGGTCCACTGCTCCGCCGCCGCCCCGAGCAGCAGGGCCGCCCGGCGGTCCGTCCCGTCGGCGGCGGCGATCCAGCCCAGCAGGTCGACGGTCATGGCCGCACCCAGCCGGTCGCGGAAGTCCCGCTTCATGCGCAGGCACTCTCTCGCGTGCCGGGCCGCCACCGCCCGGTCACCGTCCGCCGACTCGGCGAAGGCCTGTACGTAGAGGACGTAGGAGAGGGTCCACCTCTCGTCGTGGGCGGCGCACGTGCTGCGTGCCTTCCGGCAGAGCTCGACTGCCCGGTCCGGCTCGCCCAGGAAGACGCTTGCCATGGCGAGCTGCGCCTGCGCCATGATCACCATGCTGTCCGTGGCGCCGAGCGCGGAGTAGTGGTCGAGGGCCTCTTCGAGCAGCAGCCGCGCGTGCCCCGGCTCGTCGCGGAGCAGGGCGGCGGCGCCCGCCATGTGCGTGCCGTGGGCCATCGCCGCGTCGTCACCGAGCCGCCCGGCCACCTCCCGGCACTCCGCCGAGCGAGTCACGCTCGCGGCGAGGTCCCCGCGCAGGTACGCGATCCGGCTCATCACCCACAGGGCCTTCGCGCGTTCCCCCGAGGGCTCCCGGGTCAGGCGCAGCGCCCGGTCGAGCCAGCGCTGCGCCTCCTCCACGTAGCCGCAGGCGATCCAGTAGAAGTACAGGGCGGCGGCCAGCCGGGCGCCGGCCGGGCCTTCCCCCGCCGTGGCGAAGGAGAAGCCGAGCGCCTCGCGGAAGTTGGCGTGCTCCGAGCGCAGGCGGTCCGCCCAGACCGCCTGCCCGGAGCCGAACCACTCCCGCTCGCCCTGCTCGGCGAGCGCCAGGTAGTGGTCCCGGTGGCGACGGCGCAGCGCGATCCGCCGGTCGCCGTCGCGGATCTGCCGTCGCCCGTACTCGCGCAGCGTCTCCAGGAGCCGGAAGCGGATGCCGCCCGCCGACCGCTCACGGATCAGTACCGATTTGTCGACCAGCCCGTCGACCAGGTCGAGGATCTCCCCGGTGGGGAGGTCGTCGCCCGCGCAGACCGCCTCGGCCGCCTCCAGGTCGAAACTGTCGGTGAAGGTCGACAGCCGCACCCAGAGCAACCGTTCGTCGTCCGTGCACAGATGGAAGCTCCAGCACACCGTCGCCTGCAGGGTCTGGTGGCGCGGCAGCGCGGTGGGCCGGGCCGACGCCAGCACCCTGAAGCGGTCGTCGAGCCGGGCCAGCAGCTGTTCGGGGGAGAGCGTCCGCAGCCGCCCGGCCGCCAGCTCGATCGCCAGCGGAATGCCGTCGAGCCGCTGGCAGATCCGGGTCACGGTCGCCCTGATCTCCGGCGACATGGCGAATCCGCAGGGGACCGCGGCCCGCGCCCGGTGCGCGAACAGGGTGACGGCGGCCGACTCCTCGTCCGGCGCCGCCCCGGTCCCGGCCGAATCCTCGCGGCCACGGGCGGCCTCCGGCAGCACCCGCAGAGGTGCCACCGGCAGGAAGTGCTCACCGTCGATGGCCAGCGGCTGCCTGCTCGTGGCGAGCACCCGCAGACGGGTGGCGGCCTTGAGCAGGGCGTCGACGAGCACGGCACAGGCGTGCAGCACGTGCTCGCAGTCGTCCAGCACCAGGAGCACCTCGCGGTCCCGGAGATGCCGTACCAGCGAGGCCAGGGGGGTGCCGCCCGTCTGGACGTGGACGTCCAGTGCCTCGGCCACCGCGTGCGCGACGAGTCCGGGGTCGGAGAGTCCGGCCAGTTCGACCAGCCACACGCCGTCCCGGAAGTCCGGCCGATGGTTGAGGGCGGCACGCAGCCCCAGTCTCGTCTTGCCCACGCCGCCCACCCCGGTCAGCGTCACCAGCCGGCTCGCCGCCAACAGGTCGCGCACCCCGTCCAGTTCGCGCTGCCTGCCCACGAAGCTGGTCAGCTCCGTGGGCAGGTTTCCCCGCGCCCGCGGTGCGGCCCCCTGCTCCGGGCGGTCCTCGGGCGGGGGAAGTACGGCGGGCACCTCGGGGGTGGGGGCGGGCGGGTCGAGCGCGGTGTCGGCGGCCAGGATCTGTTCGTGCACGCGGCGCAGTTCCGCGCCCGGCTCGATGCCCAGCTCCTCGGTCAGCAGCCGGTGGGCGTCCCGGTACGCCTGCAGGGCCTCGGCCTGCCTGCCCGAGCGGTGCAGGGCGCGCATCAGCAGGGCGTGCGGCCGCTCCCGCAGCGGGTGCGCGGCGATCAGCCGGCGCAGCTCGCCCACCAGATCGGTGTCGGCCCCCAGCGCCAGATCGACCTCGATGCGTTCCTCCAGCACCCCCAGCCGGTGCTCCTCCAGCCGGTCCCGCTCGGCGTCCAGGAGCGGGCTGGCCAGCCCCTCGCACAGCCTGCCCCGCCACATCCGCAACGCGGTGTGCAGCGCCTCGGCCGCCGCGCGCAGGTCCCCGGCGGCGCGGGCGGAGCGCCCGCGTTCCATCTGCCCCGTGAGCACCTCCCGGTCCAGCCCGCCGGGCGGCACCGTGAGCACGTAGCCGGCCTCGGTCCAGTTCAGCAGACGTGACGGCGCGCGGGCCGGGCGGCCGGGTTCCAGTACCCGGCGCAGTCCGGCGGCGTGCCGCTGGAGCAGATTGACGGCCCGCCCGGGGGCCGCGGCCCCCCACACCGCCTCGATCAGCTTCCCCCGGGACACCGGACGGTTGGCGTTCAGCAGCAGTACGGCGAGCATCACCCGCTGCTGCACCGGCCCCGCGTCCAGTTCCTCGCCGTCGCGCCAAACCCGTAACGGGCCGAGCAGATCGAACCTGAGCTTTCCGGACATCGATCGGCCTTCCATCGACGTCACCCCCGTGAAGCAGTCCTCGTCACCCTCACCGGCGGTACTCCCGCCGGTCACCCGAGGGGCGGCCCCCGCGCACCGGCCGTGGCCGGCGCCGCGTACCCGTCCCGCGCCCTTGACCCGCACGAGGAGGCGGTGCCGCCACCCCGGCCGACCGTGCAGGCGGTGCGAGGTTCTCCGGCCGAGGGGAAGTGCGGCGGAGCCGTCGCGCCACGTGACGGGGGTGCTGGAGTGGCCCGCCGGGGCGTCGATCCGGCCGTGTCTGCGACCTGTCGGCGACAGCGGGCGCACGGGCCTCTCGTGCGGGAGACCTTCAGCGTCACTCCTCAGGGAAGACGCAGGGGCGGGCGCCGACGATGCCCGCGAATGGCAAAATCGCGGTCATGCGTCGGCGCTCCTGTCCCAGAAGGGGGTGTTCGCCGCGGGCCGTCCCCGCTGCGGACCTGCTACGCCAGCGCCTCGTCCAGCCAGCGGTCGAGGAACGTCCTGCTGCGGCTCTCCAGCTGTCCCGCGTACCGGTGGGTGTCCGCCCGGATTCCCTCGACGGACACCCCGGGTGCCTGCCCTATCTCGTGGGCGTGGCCGATCAGCCAGGACTCGATGGCGGAACCGAGCACCTCCACGTGGAACTGCAGCCCGAGCGCGGTGCGCCCGACCGCGAAGGCCTGGTTCGTGCACACCGGGGTGGAGGCGAGGTGCGTGGCCCCCGTCGGCAGGTCGAAGGTGTCGCCGTGCCAGTGCAGCACCGGGGAGGTCAGCCCGGCGAGGGGTGACCCGGCCCCCTCCTCGGACAGTTCGACCGGGCCCCAGCCGATCTCCTTCGCCTCGGCCGGGTAGACCTTGGCACCCAGCGCGGCGGCGATCAGCTGGGCACCCAGGCAGA
The DNA here is from genome assembly GCF_042874215.1 of Streptomyces sp. NPDC004111. Lineage (NCBI taxonomy): Bacteria > Bacillati > Actinomycetota > Actinomycetes > Kitasatosporales > Streptomycetaceae > Streptomyces > Streptomyces sp. NPDC004111. Next base: position 81,109 of record NZ_JBIAMU010000024.1, on the reverse strand, counting down.
TGCCCAGCACTGGTTCCGCACGGGACAGCCTGGCCCGGATCAGCGCCAACTCCTCCTCCAGGAAGGGGTACGCATCGGTGTCGAGGGCGCCGACGGGCCCGCCGAGGACGACGAGCAGCCGCGGCGAGCGCCGTTCCACCCGGCTGCGGAGCCGGCCCTTGCCGGCGTCGACGTAGCTGACGTTCATACCGCGTTCGAGCAGCACCTGCGCGAAGGAACCGAGGTCCTCGAAGGCGACGTGCCGGATGGCCACGGCTTCTGTCATGGGGATCATCTCCGGGAGGGCGAGGTGCACCGGACCGCTGCGGCCGGTGGTGCTTGCGTGGTCAGAGGTCCAGCACGAGCCGGGTCCCGCAGGCCCGGGAGACGCAGATCATCATGGTGTCCCCGGACGCCTTCTGCCTGTCGGTCAGGACGGAGTCACGGTGTTCGACGGTCCCCTCGACGACACCGGTCTCGCAGGTGCCGCAGATGCCTTCGCGGCAGGCCGCGAAGGTCGGTACGCCCGCGCGGTCGGCCACGTCGAGGATCGACTCGTGCGGGGCGACCGTCAGGGTCAGGTCCGAGCGGCCGCACACCACTTCGAAGGCGGTGGCCCGGTCCGCCTCCTCGGGCGGCACCGGCCGGGCCCGGAAGCGCTCGGTGCGCAGGCTGTCGGCCGGCCAGCCGGCGCAGCCGTTCTCCACGGCGGCGACCAGGGGTTCCGGCCCGCAGCAGTACACCAGGCAGTCCTCCCTCGGCGGGTCGAGCACCGTCGCCAGCGGGAGGAGCCCCGCTTCGTCCTGCGGGTGGATCGTCACCCGGTCGCCGTAGGGCTTCAGTTCGTCGAGGAAGGCCATCGACTCCCGGGTCCGGCCGCCGTAGAGCAGCTGCCAGTCCCGCCCGTCCGCCTCGGCCGCGGCGATCATCGGCAGGATCGGGGTGATGCCGATGCCGCCGGCGACGAAGAGGTAGCGGGCGGCCGGTTCCAGCGGGAAGTGGTTGCGCGGCCCGCGGACCAGGACGTCCGTGCCGGCGCCGATCTCCTGGTGCACATGGCGGGAGCCGCCGCGGCCGTTCGGTTCGCGCAGGACGGCGACGCGCCACGCGTACCGGTCGTCCGGGTTGCCGCACAGCGAGTACTGCCGTACGAGGTCGATTTCGGGAATTATCAGGTCGATGTGGGCCCCCGGCGTCCAGCGGGGCAGTTCGCCCCCGGCCGGATCGACGAGGGTGAGGGTGACCACGCCGTCGGCGGCCCTCACCCGCTCGCCGACGCGTAGGACGGCGGTGTGTTCCTCACGGGATGCGGGCGCGTTCGGCGCCGCCAGGTCTGCGATGTCAACGGACATGTCCTGCTGGCTCCTGCGTTCTGTGCGACTGGGAGGGAAGTGGGGAGAAGCGGGGACGGGACGGCGCGAGGGCCGGGCGTGCGGGCACTCAGGTCCGGCGCGAGGGCCGGGACCACGTGCGTGCGGGTACCGCGGAAGCACCCGTGGTGCTTGTGCAAGCGCCCCGAAAGCACCGGCAGGCGCCGCGAAAGCACCGGCGGGTGGCGCGAGAGCGCCCGCGGGAAGCGCGAGAGCACTCGTGGTGCGTAGGGATCGGTGGTGCGTAGGGACCGGCGGTGCGTGCGTGCGGCCGTGCGGGGGAGAGCGGGCCCGGTGCGGTCATGGCGCCGCACCGGACCCGCTCGGTCAGGAGATCAGACCCTGCCGGGCGAAACTCTCACGGGCCGCGGCGGAGTCCAGGAGACCGATCTCCTCGGCGAGCGAGACGATCTCCGCGTAGTTCAGCGACGTCAGATCGGCGGCTCCCAGGCTCCGGCAGTCCCGGATCATCTCGTCGGCCTGCGGGAACCCGATCTGCCGCAGCATCGACAGCCAGACGTCCAGTTCCCGGTCCGCGAACCAGACCACCGGCTCGGCGAGCACGTCGGCGAAGGCGGCGCGCTGCTGTTCCGTCAACTCGTGCGCGAAGAGCTGCGCCAGGGACCTGAACAGCGGGCTGTGCACCATCTCGTCGTGCCGGTGCGCCGCCACCGTCATCCGGTTGAAGGACTGGATCTCCTCGCTCTCGCTGAGCAGATGCAGATAGTCACTGATGAAGATCTCCGACACCACCGCGGTGGCGAACTGGACCATTCGCCCCTGCCACGGCTCGGTGGACCGCTGCTGGCGGTCGCGCATGTGGCGGACCAGGTTGAACTGCGGAATCTCCAGGTCCGCCAGCCCGCGCCGGGCACGCGTCAGCCGGCTCGCCTGCTCCACGAGGTGGACGTGGTAGACCTCGTCCACCATCGTTTCGCACACCGCCATCTGCGAGTCGTCGGAACGGAGACCTGGCATCGCCCCGCCGAGGATGTCGAGACAGGTCGGATTCACGATCTCCGTCTCGATCTGCGTGGTCTTGGCGTTGTACATCAGCCAACCGCAGCTCAGCACACGGGACTTCATCTCCGGCGTACTCGACCTGTACTGCGGCATGTTCCGGAACGGCAGGAGGCTTTCGAGGAAGTCCTCCTTGTCCGCCTCGAAGAACGGCTCCAGCTCCTGCTTCTTCACATATGCGCGCCGGGGCCAACTGGTGGCCAGACGCCCGAGCATGATCTTGGTGTGGGACAGTTCATCGGTCTCGGCGGCCCGGGGATCCAGGCCCTCGTCCATGATCACGAGTACGACTCCAATGCGGCAACGCTGCCGCGGTCTGCTTCTTCGGGCTTTCTCGTCACGCTGCTTGCGGTCGTGGCACGGTGCGCGCTCAGCGGTTCCGCCCGGCGGCGAACTCCCCGTGGAACATCATCAGTCCGTCGTCGTGGTCGTAGATCTTGGCCACCTTGTCCGTGTTGGTGTCGATACGCACGAGGTGGTCGCTCACGAAGCTGGAGACGAACACCGAGTCCTCGTCGACCATGGCCGTGGCGGTGTGGGCGTTGCGGAAGTCGGCGGGCAGCTCCCGGCCGGGGCGCATCCGCTTGAGGAAGCGGGGGTGGGCACGGTCCTGGATGTCCCAGATCGAGATGTAGCCGTCGCGCCCGTAGTTGAAGGGGCTGTCGAACTGCGGACCCCACGAGTCCTCCTCCGCCACGTACAGCTTGTCCTTGGCGATGGCCAGGTCCGAGGGCGACCTGTACATGCCCGCGCCGCCCGGTGTACGGGTGTGGCCGATGACCATCTCGGCGGTGTCCAGGTCGGTGTCGATCAGCCAGACGCTCGGTCCGACGACCGTGGCCCCCTGGGGCGTCCTGGACGTGGAGCCGATCTGCATGGCCCCGATGTACGCGTAGCGGTTGTCGATCCACTGGGCGTAGTGCGCGAACGCGCCGTACTCCATCTCCGTGCCCAGGGTGATGGTGTGCGTCGCCTCGACCTTGCCGGTGTGCCGGTCGGGCCGGTAGACGCGCACCTCGCCGATGTCGTAGTCGTACCCGACGCCCAGCCCGACGGTGCCCTTCGGGTTGAAGTTGACCCCGTGGGTCTGCCGGGTCAGCCTGCGGTCCGAGTACAGGACGCGCTGCTCCAGCGTGCCGTCGTGCCGGATCCTGAAACCGCGGACCCGGTCGTCCGTGTAGTGCGTGATGTACGTGAACCGGGAACGGGGCAGGAAGGTCGGCCCGTGCGTCTGGGTGTACAGCGGCCTGGTCCACGGCATGATCGGCTGGTTCGGCGAGGTCTGCTTGAGGTTCGGCATGTCGGACGGGGTGCCGGAGACGTCCAGCGGGACGATCTGCCGGACCTCGACGTCGGCGCTGCCGCCGTCCCAGTCGATGCCGTTCAGGTGCAGCACCACGATGGACCCGTTGAAGGGCGGGATGGCGTCCGTGGCGATGTACACCGTCTCCTCGTCGGCGGCTATCCACGAGTGCTGGAGGCTCGCGGGTTGCCAGCCGTCGAGGCTTTCGAGTGCGACGGTGACGAGCTTGTCCTCCTCCGCGTGGACGAGGACGAGCTCCTTGGACATCATGTTCACTCCAGTGAGAATGTGCATTCTCGTGTGCTCCCGAGTAGGTGGTCGGTCGTTGCTGTCCACGGTGCGACGCAGCTGTGCACGCACACCGGTCGACGCCGTTCCGCGAAGCTGCCGCGGTCGGCGGACCGGGGCCGGGAAAATCGCCCGGACCCGGTACCGTGCCTCGCGAATCGGCTCGCAGCCCCGGCGCCGGACCGGCCGCCGCACGGCCGGACCGTGCGGGTCCGCCTGGGGCGACGCCACTGCTCTTCGGAGACTGCGCCCGCCGGCCGGGGAGCACCTCGGTGCCCGCCCCACGCGGCGAAGTACCCATCGTGCGTGAGCGGGTTGCAGCACCTATTGCAGAACTCGTTGCAGCGGACCGCGCGGAGCGGCCCGACGGTTGCTCCCGTCGGGCCGGACGGCCTCAGCCGTACACCTGCCGCCGCACCGGCCCCTCCCGCCACCGGGGCGGGCGGCCAGGGGCGCCGGTCAGCGGGTGCGGGAGTACGGAGTCCCCGGGGCGGACGGGGCCGTGCGGCCGGAGCGGGCCAGGGAGAGCAGCCAGGCGATGCCCACCAGGGACACCACGATCAGCCCGCCGTCGGAGAACAGCGTGAAGAGGTGCTTCTGCTCGGCGGTGGGCCGGGGGATGTAGCCCTGGGCGAACAGGGAGCGCTGCAGTTCGTCGGCGGGGGACAGGCGGGCGACCAGCCACACCGCGATGCCGTGCATCGAGTCCCACAGCGCGTGCAGCAGCGAGACGCCCAGGTAGGTGCCGAGGACCGGGCCGCCGAGCCGGTAGCGGCCGTTCGTCCGGCGGTGCGCCAGCAGGACCCCGCCCGCGATGGCGGTCCACAGGCCGTGCCCGAACGGAGCGAGCAGACCCCGCAGGACCTCCGTTTCCAGCAGCGAACGCAGGTCGAGCCCGTCCAGCGTGAGCGCGGCATTGAACGCGTAACCGGCGCTCTCGAAGGCGGCGAAGCCGAACCCGACCGCCGCGCCCAGCACCAGCCCCGCGCGCAGACCGCGCAGTTGCCGGTAGTGCCGTACGACGTACATCAGGGCCAGCAGCTTCACGGCCTCCTCGATCAGGCCGACCCCCGCGAACATCCACACCGAGGGGCGCAGCAGGTACGACTCCACCACCGAGGCGCCGAGCACGCCGAGGATGCCGCCGACGACGAAGCAGCGCAGCAGGACGTTGACGCCCAGGTCGCGCCCGTGCTTCTCGTACGCCCACAGCGCGAAGACACCGGGCACGAGGAAGCTGCCCAGCAGGATCAGGGTGGGCAGGAGATTGGTGTTCTTCGTCGTGTACGTGATGACCGCCGTCAGCAGCCACAGCGCGAGGCCGCCCAGCAGACAGCGCAGCCACAGGCCGGGCTTCGGCGGGGCAGGGGCGGTCGGTCCGGGCTCGGCCTGCTGGCTCATGGCACCTCTTCGGTCCGGTCGCGGGGGCGGACGTGCCGTGCCCGCCCTCAGGACCTGCTCATCCGGGGGCTCAGGGGGCGGAGCCGGGCGGGGAACTCCTGCGGGTGCGGGCGGGAGGCACGCTGCCAGCCTGGCAGCCGGGACGGTGGCGCGGTGCGCTGACATGGGCCGGACGGGTGGCGGACGCGTCAGGAGGGCGACCGCGAAGTTCACCCGACCGGCCGTCGTGTCCCTGCGTGCCTCCTGTTCCTCGGGTGCACTGGAGGGGATCTCTCCGCGTCCGGCAATGCGCCCGGAAATTCCCGGACACCCCCGGCGATCCCAGGACGGCCTCCATGACCATGTCCCCCTTCGAGTCCTTCGGCGGCTCGGACCCGTTCAACGACATCCTGAACCGCTTCTTCGGGATGTCCCCGGCCTCGTCCCCGCCGCAGGTGCAACGGGTGCCGATCGGGCGGCTGTTGACCGACTCGTCGCGGGAGCTGATCGAGCGGGCGACCACCCGGGCGGTCGAGGACGGCAGCAGGGACCTGGACACCGAGCACCTGCTGTGGGCGGCCACCCAGGTGGACCCCGCCCGCGGCCTGCTCGCGCGGGCGGGCGTCGACCCCGACCGGCTCGGGAAGGAGATCGCGGAGACCCTGCCGGGCGAGAGCGCGGTGCCGTCCGCCGAGCCCAGCATGACGCCCGCCGTCAAGCGCGTACTGCTCAAGGCGTTCGAGGAGTCCCAGGCCGCGGGCGGCACCTACATCGGCCCCGAACACATCCTCGCCGCCCTCCTCGGCACCCCGGAGTCCGGTGCGGCACGGACCCTGTCCGCCCAGGGGGCCGACCCGGCGAAGCTGCGGGACACCACCGAGGGCGCCGTACGCGCGGAAGGAACCGCGGCCGGCGGCACCACCAGCCGGACGCCCACCCTGGACGAGTTCGGACGGGACCTGACGGAGGAGGCGAAGGCGGGCAGGCTCGACCCGGTGGTCGGGCGCGGCGAGGAGATCGAGCAGACCGTCGAGATCCTCTCCCGCCGCTCGAAGAACAACCCCGTCCTCATCGGTGAGCCGGGCGTCGGCAAGACCGCCATCGTCGAGGGCCTCGCGCAGCGGATCGTGGCGGGCGACGTGCCCAAGACGCTCAAGGGCAAGCGGGTGATCGGCCTGGACCTGTCCGGCCTGGTGGCCGGCGCCCAGTACCGGGGCCAGTTCGAGGAACGGCTCAAGAAGGTCATCGACGAGGTGAAGTCGGCCTCCGAAGGGCTGGTGCTGTTCATCGACGAACTGCACACCGTCGTCGGCGCCGGGGCCACCGGAGAAGGCTCGATGGACGCGGGCAACATGCTCAAACCCGCCCTGGCGCGCGGCGAGTTGCACGTGGTGGGCGCGACCACCATCGACGAGTACCGCAAGTACGTGGAGAAGGACGCCGCACTGGAACGCCGCTTCCAGCCCGTCATGGTGCCCGAGCCCTCGGTCGAGGAGACGGTGGAGATCCTGGAGGGGCTGCGGGACTCCTACGAGGCCCACCACCAGGTGCGCTTCGGCGACGGCGCCCTGACCGCCGCCGCCGAACTCTCCGACCGCTACATCAGCAACCGCTTCCTGCCCGACAAGGCCATCGACCTCATCGACCAGGCGGGCGCCCGGGTGCGGCTGCGCAGCAGCGGCCGCTCCACCGAGGTCGTCGCGCGCGAGGACAGGCTGGCCAGACTGAACCGCGAGAAGGACGAGGCGGTCGCCGCCGAGGACTTCGAGAAGGCGTCCGGCCTCAAGCGCACGATCGCCGAGACCGAGAGCGAACTGGCCGGGATCGAGGAACGGCGCGAGGGCGTCGTGGAGGTGACGGCCGCCGACATCGCCGACGTCGTCGCCCGCCGCACCGGCATCCCCGTCTCCCAGCTCACCGCGAGCGAGAAGGAGAAGCTGCTCGCACTGGAGGACGCGCTGCACTCACGCGTGGTCGGCCAGGACGAGGCGGTCCTCGCCATCTCCGAGGCGGTGCGCCGCAGTCGCGCGGGAATGGGCGACCCCAACCGTCCCGTCGGCTCCTTCCTCTTCCTCGGCCCCACCGGAGTCGGAAAGACCGAACTGGCCAAGGCGCTCGCCGAGTTGCTGTTCGGCGACGAGGACCGCATGGTCCGCTTCGACATGAGCGAGTTCCAGGAGAAGCACACCGTCTCCCGGCTGGTCGGCGCCCCGCCCGGATACATCGGGCACGACGAGGCGGGCCAGCTGACCGAGCGGATCCGCCGCCAGCCGTACAGCGTGCTGCTCTTCGACGAGATCGAGAAGGCCCACCCCGACGTCTTCCACACCCTCCTCCAGGTCCTCGACGACGGACGGCTGACCGACTCCCAGGGGCGGACCGTCGACTTCCGCAACTGCGTCGTGATCATGACCTCCAACATCGGCGCCGCCCGCATCCTGGCCCACCACGGCGACGTGTCGGAGATCAAGGACGACCTGAAGCAGGACCTGCGCGCCTTCCTGGCGCCGGAGTTCCTCAACCGCATCGACGAGACGATCATCTTCCACGGCCTGGGCGAGGAGGATCTCGGCCGGATCGTCGATCTCATGCTGGAGAGCAGCAGACGCCGGGTACGCGCCCAGGACATGGATCTCGTGGTCACCGAGGCGGCCAGGAAGCTGCTCGTCGCGCACGGCCACCAGCCGGAGTTCGGCGCGCGCCCGCTGCGCCGCACGATCCAGGGCGAACTCGACAACCGGCTGGCGATGCTGATGCTCAGCGGCGAGGCCCTGCCCGGCGACACCATCACGGCCGATGTCCAGGACGACTCCCTCACCTGCTCCGTCGCCAGGCCCGCCGGACCTGCGAGTGCGGGAGCCGCGCCGGGCGCCGACCCGGGACCGGACCCGGAAACGGCCGGGGACACCACGGCCTAGCCCGGCGCCCCCGCCACCGGAAGGAGTCCTGCCCGTGCCCCTGCACCGAGCCACGCACCGCGCCGTCGACCCGGCGAGCCCGTACGACGACGTGTACGCGCTGCCCATCAGCGAGCGCGTCCTGCCCAAGTACCGGATCCCCGAGAAGGTTTCCGACGCCAGGGCCGTCCACGAGCTGATCCGCGGCGAGCTCGCCCTGGACGGCAACGCCTCGCAGAACCTCGCCACCTTCTGCACCACCTGGGCGGAGCCCGAGGTGCACGCGCTGATGGACGAGTGCCTCGACAAGAACATGATCGACAAGGACGAGTACCCGCAGACCGCCGAGATCGAGAACCGCTGCGTCCACATGCTCGCCGACCTGTGGAACTCGCCCCGGGGCGAAACCACCCTGGGCTGTTCCACCACCGGCTCCAGCGAGGCCTGCATGCTCGGCGGGCTCGCCCTCAAGTGGCGCTGGCGCAACCGCCGCACGGCCGAGGGCAAACCCACCGACCGCCCCAACATCGTGGCCGGCCCGGTGCAGGTGTGCTGGGAGAAGTTCGCCCGCTACTTCGACGTCGAACTGCGCCAGGTCCCCCTGGAGCCCGACGCGGTCGGCATGCGCGCCCACCAGCTGAAGGACTACGTCGACGAGAACACCATCGGCGTGGTCGCCATCCTCGGCGTCACCTTCACCTGCGCCTACGAACCCGTCGCGGAGATCGTCGCCGAGCTCGACCGCATCCAGGCCGAGACCGGGCTCGACATCCCCGTACACGTCGATGCGGCCAGCGGCGGCTTCCTCGCCCCGTTCCTCAGCCCCGAACTGGTCTGGGACTTCCGGCTGCCGCGCGTCGCCTCCATCAACTCCTCCGGCCACAAGTACGGCATGGCGCCGCTGGGGGTCGGCTGGGTGGTGTGGCGCTCCGCCGACCTGCTGCCCGACGACCTGGTCTTCCGCGTCGACTACCTCGGCGGCGACCTGCCCACCTTCGCCCTGAACTTCTCCCGTCCCGGCGGCGAGATCGTCGCCCAGTACTACAACCTGCTGCGCCTGGGCCGCGAGGGCTACCGCAAGGTGTACGAGGTGTGCGCGGCCACCGCCCACGCGCTCGCCCAACGGATCACGCGGGAGGGCCCGTTCACCGTCCTGTACGACGGACGAGGCGCACTGCCCGCCGTCTGCTGGCGGCTCACCGACCCGGCCACCGCCGGGTTCACCCTGTACGACCTGACCGACGAACTGCGCAAACGAGGCTGGCAGGTGCCCGCGTACCCGCTGCCCGCCGGGCGCGCGGACACCGTCGTCCAGCGGGTCCTGGTGCGCCACGGCACCAGCCACAACACGATCGCGCTCCTCGCCGACGACCTCGGCAGGGCGGTCGGGACCCTCACCGCACGGGGCCCCGGCGGGCACGCGGCCGAGCAGTCGGGATTCCACCACTGAGCCACGGGCCCCCGGCCCACGGGCCCCGGGGCGCGGCTAGCCGGTCAGCGTCGGGATCTCCGTACGGCTGGTGATCCCGAGCTTGGCCAGGATGTGCTCGACGTGGGCGTCGGCCGTGCGTTTGGAGATGACCAGCCGCTCGGCGATCTCCCGGTTGGACAGGCCCTCGCCGATGAGCGCGGCCACCTCCCGCTCCCGGCGGGTCAGCGTGCCCGGGGTCGCGGGCGCGGCACGTCTGCCGCGCACCTCGGAGGGGGTGTCCGCGTCGGACCGCACCGCGGCCAGCACCTGGGTCCCGGTCAGCCGGCTGCCGACCGCGTACCAGGAGTCGAACCCGGCCTCGCCCAGCTCGGCGCGCAGCGCCGCCCGCGCCGAGTCCAGGGGCTTCTCCAGCAGCGGCGCCATCGCGGCGAACAGGTCCCCGCCCACCCGGGCGTGGTCGGCGTACCCCATCAGCCAGGCGGACCGGACGCACCGCTCCTCCCGTGCCGCGGCCCAGGAGAGCAGCAGGCAGCAGGTCGCGGCGAGCGGGATGTGGTCGATCTCGCTCGCCTTCTCCAGCGCCGTGCGCAGCGTCGCCGCGCTCTGCTCGTACTGCCCGTCGAGCCACAGCAGCAGCCCCATGACCGTCAGGATCGAACCGTGCAACTGCTGCCCGCCGCTCCCCTCCACCCTGGCCAGGCCGTCGGAGCACCACTCCAGCGCGGTCGGCAGGTCACCGAGGACGGCGGTGGCCAGGGCGCCCTCGTAGCACGCCGTGGTGTACCCGAGCGTGTCGTCGTCGGCCAGGATCAGCCGGCGGACCGCGTCCGCCCTCGACCGCCCCCCGGGGTCCTGCCGCAGCATGTCCAGGATGCTCAGCATCAGACCCGCGTAGTGGGCGACCCAGTCGATGCCGGTGCGCTCGGCGATCCGCCGGGCCTGCTCCAGCAGCGGGCGGCTCTTCTCGCCGCCCTCCTTGCGGGCCAGCGAAAGCCCCCTGCTGAGCAGGCCGAAAGCCTGTTCCTGGCACTCCTCCGTGACCAGGGCCAGGCCCTTCTCGATCCAGTAGCAGCCCTCCGAACTGGCCCCCGAGGAGCGCCAGTACGGCATCAGGTTGCTCGCGATGCGCAGTCCTTCGCGCGCCCGGCCGGGCGTGGAGTACGCGTACTCCATGGCGGCCCGCACATCGGCGTGCCGGGAGCGCAGCAGATGCAGGTGACCGGCCTGCGCGGAGGTGGCCAGCTCGTCCCAGTAGCGCTGGACGGCGTCGTGGTAGTACGCGAAGTGGCGGGCCCGCACCTGCGCGGTGCCGCCGGACTCGTCGAGCCAGTGCGCCCCGTACTCACGCAGGGTGTCGAGCAGCCGGTACTGGTCGGTCCCGGCGCTGTCGCGCTGCACCACGGACTTGTCGACGAGCGCGATCAGGTGCTGCAGCACCTCGCCCCTCGGCACCTCGTCACCGGCGCACACCTGCTCGGCCGCCTCCACCCCGAAGCCGCCCGCGAAGACGGAGAGCCGCGCCCACAGCAGGCGTTCGGCGGGCGAGCACAGCTCGTGCGACCAGCCGATCGCCGTCCGCAGCGTCTGGTGGCGGGCGAGCGCGCCCCGCCGCCCACCGGTCAGCACGTCGAAGCGCGCGTTGAGCCGGGCCGTCAGCTGGTCCAGCGGCAGGGCGCGCAGCCGCACCGCGGCCAGCTCCAGCGCCAGCGGAATGCCGTCCAGCCTGCGCACCAGCGACAGCACCTGCTCCTGGTCGGCGGCGGTGACCTCGAAACCCGGGCACGCGGCGGCGGCGCGCTGGGTGAACAGCCGCACCCCTTCCTCGTCGCACATCGGGGTCAGCGGCCAGCAGTGCTCCCCGGGCACGTCCAGCGGCTGCCTGCTGGTGGCCAGGACGGTGACGCCCGGGGCCTCCCGCAGCAGCACGTCCGAGAGCATCGCGCAGGCGTCGAGCAGGTGCTCGCAGGTGTCCAGGACGATCAGCAGCCGCCGGCCCCGCAGATGGGCGAGGACGGCGTCCACCACGTCGGACGGCTTCTGCCCGGTCTGCTCGGGGAGTTGGAGCGCACCGGCCAGGGTGGCGGGCAGCAGCTCCGGGTCGCGCAGCGCCGACAGCTCGACCAGCCAGATCCCGTCGGGAAACGCGTCGGTGAGACCGGCCGCCGCGGTCAGCGCGGTCCGGCTCTTGCCCACCCCGCCGGGACCGACGACCGTCACGATGCGGGCCTGGGCCAACAGGCCGCGGATCTGGCCGACTTCCTTCTCCCGGCCCACGAAACTGGTCAGTTCGTCCTGTAGCCGGCCGCCTTGCCGATGGCCGAAGCCGAAGCCCATGTCGCCCCGATCTGCCTCTCGTTCACTGCTCCGGGCCGAGTGGAGCCCGGGACCGGGAGCGAGTTTAGTGCCGGGGAGGCGGATCGTGCGGGGTGTTTGCACGTCCGGCCTGCGGCGGAGACCCCCGGGGGGTTCCCGGGAACCGGCATCTCCCGCGGGGCGCCGCGGCCCGCCCCGGGCACCGGCGCGGGCCCTCGTGCGGAGGTACGGGGGCACTCCCTCGGGCGGTCAGGAGAGGTGCCCGGACCGCCGCACGGTGACACTGACCCCATGAGCGACACCGACACGGGCACCGGGCCGGGCGGGGCCACGGAGCGCGCCCAGGACCGCAGGGGCGGGCCCGGACACCTGGTGCTGCTGGCGGTCGTCTTCACCGTCCCGGTGCTCAAGCTCGCCTGGACGCTCGGCGGCAGCGGCGCGGCCGGTGACGCCCTGGTCGCGATGGAGCCGGGCAACTGGCCCGACGTCCTCATCGGCATGCTCTTGAGCGACCCGCTGCTCGCCGCTGTGCTCGCCGTCACGGCCTCCCGCACCTCGTACGCCTACTTCGCGGCCCGCGGCGGCGCCCCTTCCCGCCCCGACGTGCCTCTCGCGCACGTCGCGGTCACGGCGACCGTGCTGCCCGCCACCTTCGGCCTGATCCTGGGCGCCTTCCACGGCTGGTGGTGGGGGACGGCGGTGGCGCTCGGCTCGCTGGCGCTGCGCCTGGGCGTGATCGCCGAGTACCGTACGGGCCGCCGCTCGCGCGGCGACGGCCGACGCGTCCGCACGGCGGCCACCACGTGGCAGCAGCGAGCCGCGGACGCCGCCCGGGTCGTGGCCCTGCTGCTCGCCGGACTCGTGCTGCCGGTCCTCGCGGTGATCGACGCACTGGACGGCCGGGCGTGGACCACCGTCGTCGAGTGCGACGTGAACACCGGCCGGGGGACCGGCCGGGACCGCCTGGTCGAGCTCCAGCGCAAGGGCGACGGCGTCGTCGGCTGGGACATCGAGGGCGGCCAGGTGGTCAACGGCAGCAACTGCGGCGTGCTGGAGGACAACGCGGTCCGCGCCCCGTGGTGGAACTCCTGAGCCGGTGGCTCCGGGGCGGGAAGCGGAACACGCCGCGGCGTCCGCCTCCCGGCCCGGGTCAGCTCCCCAGTAGGGCGGCCACCGTGGACAGCGGGTCCCACCGCGGGTCACGTCCGGTCAGCCGGTCCGCGACCCGTGCCCAGGCGGCCGGGTCCGTGCCGAGCCGTTCGCGGACGAGAGCGGCCAGTTCGGTGCGTGCGGCACCGGCCTGCGGCGGCGCGTCCGTGCGGCGGTCGGCCGCGTTGAGGAAGGCGAGCATCCGCGCGGCCGGGGCCGCCAGGTGCAGCAGGTCCGCACCGCTGAGCAGCCCCGCCGTGAGCAGGCCGTCGAGCTGTGTGGTGGGCGCACAGTGGTACTGGGTGCCCAGACCGTGCCCGGCCCGCTCGCGGGTGAGCGCGGCGTCCCCGGGCAGCCCGACCGCACCTGGCTCCGGCAGCAGCGCCGCGTGCCGCAGCCGCACCTCGTCCGGCACGTCCGCCGAGGTGACCACGTCGCCCCAGTACGGGAGGGGTTCTGCGGCGTGCGCGGCTTCGAGGGCCGCCCAGTCCACCGCCTCGCCGGGCGGGAGGGAGCCCATGACGGAGAGCGTCTGATGGGCGTACGTCGCCCTGCGCAGCTTCACGACGAGCTTCGCCGGAGCCAGCTCGCGGTCCAGGCGGGCCCGGAGCACCGACGCCGGGGAGTCCGACGCCAGGGCCTTCGCGCACACCGTGGTGGCGGCCCGCCCCAGCAGGTCGCGGCCCGCGATGCGGGCGAGCCGGTCGGGGCCGCCGTGTTCGAGCAGCCGCAGACAGCCCAGGAGCTGGTGGCCGAGCCCCAGCCGGGAGCCCTCGGCGGTGAGGATCTCCTCGATCAGGTCCGGTTCGGCCGAGCACAGCCACACCCGGCCACCGGCCGGACCCGCCGAACCGTCGGCCCGCCAGGCGGCCAGCACCCGGGCCCCCAGCGACGGCTGCCCGGAACCCGGGTCCGGCCGGGAGCGCGACACGATCCGGCGGACGGAGGGCCCGTGGTGCAGGCGTCGCAGCAGCACCAGGTCGATGTCCGGGTCGTCGAGGTCGGCGAGCCGCGCCGCCGAACCGTCGTCCAGCCAGCGGCACTGCTCGGCGAGTACCCGCAGTGCGGCGGGGTCGCGCCCGTCGAGCAGCCGGTCGAGCACGTGGCGGGGCGTGGTGACCTCGCGCAGCAGGTACGCGGCGAGGAGCCAGGGCCCGTCCGGGCCGAGCCGGGGAAGTACGGCGTCGACCACCTCGGGGTCCGCGAGACAGAGCAGGGTGCCCTCCGGCCAGGCCCACAGGTGGTTGCCCCGTGCGAGTAGCGCGATGGCCTCGTCGGGGGTGCGCGGCCGGGCAGTGTCGGGGAAGGGCCCCCGGTCCCGTGGCACGGCTGTTCCGGCCGGCACGGCTGCCCCGGCGGGCGGTGCCGCCGTGCCGCTGGCCGAGCCGTGGCCGGGTGTACGGGCGAGCCGCAACAGCTCCGCCCAGCTCGGCCCGTCGGCCGGAGCCGTGTCGCCGGACAGGGCGGCCCGGGTCGCCGTCGCGGCCAGCCGGAGCCACGCGTCGGGGTCGGTGCCGAGCTCCGCGCGCAGTCTGCGCGCCAGCGCGGCCCGCCACGCGTGGGCGAACGCCAGCCGCCGCCAGTCGTGGGGCAGCAGGAGCAGCCGGTGCGCGGGAAGCAGGGTGAGCAGCTCCTCGGCGGGCAGCACGCCCTGTGCGTAGGACTGCTCCGTGAGACGGGCGCTGTTGCCCTGGGTGGACGGGGGCCGTTCGCGGATCGCCGCCAGAGTGGGCGGTGCGTAGGCGTAACCGTCCTCGGACGCCGGGACCGAGTGGGACTCACAGGCGTCGGCGAACCAGTCCGGGGTGGCCAGTCCGGGCGCGTCCGCCCCGTCGTACGTGCTCAGTGCGCGCAGCACGTCCGGATCGTCTGGCAGCGGTGCCCCGGTGGGCGCGAGGGAGTACAGCAGGTCCAGGGCGGACAGGGCGAGCGACCGGTCCCGGCGCGGCATCGGAGGCCGGGACGGGGCATCGGACGGGCGGGGGCCCGGCACGGAGCGGCACTCGCCGTCGGCACGGGTGTCCGCTTGCGCCGTGCCCGGTGCGCGCGAACCCGGCCCGTGCGTGTCGCCGCCGTGGGAGCCACCTGCCTGCGTGTCTCCTGCCTCCGCGCGTACCTCTGGCGCCCCCGCCTCGACGGCTCCCGCGTCCCTCCGGACCCGTCCCGCCTCCGCGCCCGCCTCTGGCGGTTCCCCCTCGACTTCGACGGCTCCCGCGTCCGCCCGCACCCGTCCCGCCTCCGCGATCAACTCCGCGAGGGTTCCGGGGTGTTCGGGCAGCGCGGTGTCGAGGGCCGCCCAGGCGTGCGGGTGGTCGCCCAGGTGGGTTTCGGTGAGCGTTAGCAGCGCGGTGGCGCACTCCTCGGCCACGAGGTTCCGCTCGGCCAGCCGGGCCAGTGCCGCCACCGCGTGCACGGCGGGCCGTGCGGTGTGCACCAGCTCGGCCGCGTCGAGCAGTCCGGCGGCGGCCATGCCTTCCGCCCAGCGGGCGGCACTGTCGTCGAGCGGCTCCCGGGCCAGCCGTTCGGCGGGGGAGTCGCTGTTCCCGGCCCGGCGGCCCCCGGCCCGCCACGGCTCGTTGAGCACGCTCAGCCGGAACACCCGGCGCTGGGCGTCGCTCGCCGCCTCGTGCCGGGCCAGCTCCTCGCAGGCCTTGGGCATGAACGGCGTTGCCCCGTGGGCCGCGGTCAGCGCGTCGAGGTCGTGGGCGTACGGCTCGGACAGCAGGTCGCGCAGCGTGCTGGTGCCCCTGGCGGTGGCCAGCAGCTCGGGCAGGCGCGCGGGATCCTCGTACGGTTCGCACCGTGCGCGCAGCTCGCGCGCGGCGGAACGCGCGCGGCCGTCCTGGTCGGCACGGCCCGCGTCGTCGGCCCCGACACCGGACAAGGCCTCGCCCACCACGGCCGCGACCGGTCCGCTCACCGCCCCGGCCGCGAGCAGTGCCCGCACCGCGGACGGCCCGCACCGCTCCCAGACCCGCAACAGCGCGTACTGCTCCGCCACTTGGCGCACCCCGGACCGCAGTGCCGCGGCCACCAGGGAGGGATCGCCGGAGCCGAGCAGCGGCGCGAGCCAGGTCCTCGGCACGTCGCCGCGCGGCGCGGTCAGCTCCGCCCGCAGGGTCTCGTCCAGCGGAACCGTGTCGAGCCGGTGCGCGACGGTGCGGCGCAGCGACGGGGTGGCCCGCGGGTTCCGGTAGACGGCTGCCGCGACCTGCGGGTCCCCGACCGCCAACAGCCGGGCCAGGACACGGGAGTCGAGCCGGGGATGGCGGGCGAGGGCCGCGCGGACGCGGGAATCGCCGTGGTCCACGACCGCGTCCACGAGGGACCGCGCGGGCTGCGTGCCGCCTTCGAGCAGGTACGCCACCGCCCGTTCGGGAAGGGCGGCCAGCGCGACGGCCGCGTGGCCCGGATCCGTGTGCTCCAGCAGCATTCCGAGCGTGTCGTGCACACTGCGGGGCGCCGGAGCACGCAGTACGCCGCTGTCCGGTGCGGCCTCCGTCGCCCCGGTCGGGGGCAGTTCGGCGAGCAGCGCGGGCAGAGTGCCCCGATGGCCCCCGAGCGCGTCGTGCAGGGCACGCCAGAGACGCGGGTCGCCGCCCAGATGCTTTCCGGTCAACCGGCCCAGCAGCAGAGCGGTTTCGGCGTCGGCGCCCCCGGTGGCCGCGACCTTCGCCGCGACCGCGCGCGCCGGACGCGTATCCTCCACCACGCCAGGCGCACCGCCCTCGGCGACGCCTTCCGCGCGTCCGGCACTCCTTCGGCTCCCGATGCCCGTCGCCCGCCGCGCACCCCGGGCCGAACCGTCTTCGTCCGTACCGCCGTCGCCGACGATGGCCCGCAGCACGCGCTCGGCCGGCCCGGTCCCCCTACCCGTCACGATCATGCGATTCATGCTAGGTCCGACCACTGACAACGGCCGTGGGAGGCCCGGTCAGCGCAGGTCGTACCGCATGAGGACCCGAGGGTGCCCGGCCAGTTTCGACGTGGTGTCGGCGGCGTGGACGAAGCCGGCGCGCTCGAAGTTCTTCCGGATGCCCGCGTACGCCATCGTCAGGTCGACCTTCGCGTCGCCGCTGTCGAGCGGGTAGGCCTCGACGGCCGGTGCGCCCTGCGCGCGGGCGAACTCGACCGCGCCCGCGATCAGCGCGTGCGAGATGCCCCGCTTGCGGTGGCCGGGGCGGACCCGGACGCACCACAAGGACCAGACCGGCAGGTCGTCGACGTACGGGATCTTGCGGCTGCGGGCGAAGGAGGTGTCGGCGCGCGGTGCCACGGCCGCCCAGCCCACCGGTTCGTCACCGTCGTGGGCGAGCACGCCCGGCGGCGGCTGCTCCGCGCACAGCTCGGCCATGTGCGCGCCCCTGGCGGGCCCGCGCAGTCTGTTGTTGAGCGCGGACGGGATCCGGTAGCTGAGGCACCAGCAGACCGTGGCATCGGGAGACTTCGGGCCGAGTACGGCACGTACGTCCGCGAACTCCGAGGCCGGGCGCACTTCGATCGTCATGCCGCCACACTGCCACGGGCTCTCCCGCGCGGCACCGGGACCTCCGTGCCGGAATTCTCAGCGGGGGACCGGGGCCTCCGCACCACGTAGTCCTCAGGGCGGCACCGGCACCTCGCGCACCGGGTCCCCGCCGTCCAGGAACAGGCGCCCGCCCGGAGCGAGGGCTGCCGCGATCCGCCGCATCGCCGTGCGCCCGGTCTCGGGGTGACGGCCGTCGAGCGCACCGACCCGCACCGCGAAGACCAGGTCGAAGGGGCCCTCGTCCGGGGCGCACACGAAGTCCTCGACCGCCACCTGCCGCACCCGCAGCCGTCCCGCCGCGATCTCGGCGGCACAGGCGGCCTCCGCCAGGGCGACGGCCGTGGCCGACCGGTCGATGGCGAGGACGCTGCCGCTGTCCAGGCGCGCGGCGACGGCACGGGCGGCTGCCCCCGGCCCGCATCCGATCTCCAGAACCCTCAGGTGCGGTGCGAGGGGAAGGGCGTCCACGACTTCGGCGAGGCGACGCGACAGCGGCATGCTCCGACACTCGCACGCCGGCGGGCGAGGTGTCACCAGGGGCGGAAGCCCCCGTGGCAGCGGCGCGTCGGCCGGGGCCGCCCCGAGGGCCGGGCGCCGCCCCGTTCGGCCCGCCGCCCGCGTCCTGCGGTGCGGGCGGCGGGCCGCCTCAGCTTTTCGTACTCGCGGCCGTGGCCGGAGTCACGGGCCCGGCGGCCGGTTCGCGGCTCAGCGCCCCCGGCCACCACGCCTTCCGCCCGATGTCACGCACCAGCGCCGGGACGAGCAGCGAACGCACCACCAGGGTGTCCAGCAGCACACCGAAGGCGACGATGAACGCGATCTGCACCAGGAAGGCGAGCGGGATCACCACCAGTGCCGCGAACGTCGCCGCCAGGACGACACCCGCCGAGGTGATGACACCGCCGGTCGCGGTCAGCCCGCGCAGGATGCCCTCACGGGTGCCGTGCGTCAGCGACTCCTCCCGCACCCGCGACATCAGGAAGATGTTGTAGTCCACACCGAGTGCCACGAGGAACACGAACCCGTACAGCGGTACCGAGGAGTCAGTGCCGCTCATTCCCAGGGCGCGGAAGACCAGCGCCGAAATGCCCAGCGTGGCGACGAAGTTGAGGGCGACGGTCGCCACCAGGATCACCGGCATGAGCAGCGAACGCAGCAGCAGCGCGAGGATCACCAGGATGATCGCGAGCACCACCGGCACGATGACCTTCCGGTCGGCCGCGGCCGTCTGCTGGGTGTCGTACTGCTGCGCCGTGTAGCCGCCGACCAGGGCCTGCGCGTCGGGCACCGCGCGCACCGCGTCCCGCAGCCGGGCCACGGTGTCCTTCGCCGCGTCGCTGTCGGCCGCGTCCGCCAGGGTGGCGTCGATCCGCACCCGGCCGTCGGCCACCAGCGGCGGACCGCCGCCGGGGCGGCCGGACGCGGTCACCGCCTCGGCGTTCGCCACGCCCTTGGTCCCCTCGGCGGCGGCCTTCACCTCGGTCAGCCGGTCGGCGTCCGCGATGATGACCGCCGGGTTGCCGGAGCCGCCGGGGAAGTGCTTGCCGAGCGTCTGCTGGGCCGCGACGGACGGGGCGTCGTTGACGAAGATCTCGTCCAGCGGCACACCCCGGGAGGTGAGCATCGGGGCGAAGGCGGCGCAGGCCAGCAGGCCGGCGAGGGCGCAGACCCACACCTTGCGCGGCGCCCGGTCGACGAGCTCGGCGACCCGCTGCCACAGCCGGTGGCCACCCGCCCCGGACTCCTTCGGGTCCTTCGCGGTGTCCTCGCCCGCTGTGCGGGAGCCGGAATCCGCATCCACGTCGGCCGCGCCGCCGGCGGCCGGGCTGATCCCCGGCGTCGCCTTAGGCCGGGCGGGCCAGTACGCGGCCCGGCCCAGCAGCGCCAGGACCGCGGGCAGGAAGGTGAGGGCGCTCAGTACCGCGCAGACGATGCCGATCGCGCCGACCGGGCCCAGCGCCCGGTTGTTGGTGAGGTCGCTGAGCAGCAGCGCGAGCAGCCCCAGCGCGACGGTCGCCGCGCTCGCGGTGACCGGCCCGGCGGACTGCCGCAGCGCCGCCCGCACCGCCGTGTACCGGTCGTGGCCGGCCGCGAGCTCCTCCCGGAACCGGGCGGTCAGCAGGAGCGCGTAGTCGGTCGCCGCGCCGATGGTGAGGATCGACAGGATGCCCTGCACCTGGCCGTCCACCCGCACCACGTCGTGGTCGGCGAGCACGTACACCACCGCACTGGCCAGGCCGAGCGCGAACACCGCGCCGATGATGATGACGAGCGGCAGCAGCACGCTGCGGTACACCAGCAGCAGGATCACCAGGACCGCCAGCAGCGCCACCCCCAGCAGCAGACCGTCGATACCGGCGAACGCGCCCTTCAGGTCCGCCTGGCTGGCCGCGGGGCCCGCCAGTTCGGCCTTCGTCCCCGGCACCTGGTCAACGGCCGCCCTGATCCGGTCCAGCGTGGGCACCAGCCGGTCGCCCAGATCGGGGCGCAGCTGCACCACGCCCTGCAGCGCCCGGCCGTCCTTGGAGGCGAAGGCGGGGGAGGGCCGGCCGTCGATGCCCTCCGTCCCGTTCAGCGAGCCGAGCGCGCGCGTGGCGGCGGACCGCTCGCTCTCCCCGAGAGCGCCGCCCCCCTTCCCCGTCCAGACGACGACGGCGGGCAGGGTCTCGTCCTGCTGGAACGCCTTGCGGGCCTCGATGACCTGCGTGGACTCCGCGCTCTGCGGCAGGAAGGCGGCCTGGTCGTTGGTGGAGACCTGGCCCAGCTTTCCCGCGAACGGTCCCAGCCCTCCACCGACCCCCAGCCAGACGACCAGGAGGACGAGCGGAATCAGCCAGCGGGCGGTACGTGCGGGGGTGAACATCGCGCTCCCAAAGTCACGGGGGACATATCTCAAAGAAAAAGAATCTCAATGATTGAAGGATATTACGGCGCCGGTCGGGGCGCCGGAGCGGCGGGGGGAGGGTTCGGTTCAGCGGCGCGGCACGCGCAGTTCGCCCAGCTCGCCGTTGAGATCGGTCAGGAACCGCAGCACCAGGGCGAGTTCGTCGGAGTCGAAGCGCGCGCGGGTGCGTTCGGTCGCCTCGGCGAGCGGCATGAAGTGGCTGCGCGCCACGGACCGGGCGCTGTCCTGGTAGTGCAGATGCACCACCCGGCGGTCGGCGCTCTCCCGGGAGCGTCTGATGTGCCCGGCGCTCTCCAGCCGGTCGAGGCAGGCGGTCACCGCGCCGGACGTCAGGCCCAGGTGCTCGCGGAGCCGGCCGGGGGTCAGCGGGGTCTCGGAGTCCAGGATCGCGCCCAGCGCCTGGACATCGGTCGGGTGCAGGCTCTGCGCGGCGGCGAATCCGTGGGCCAGCCGGTTGATCTCGCCGTTCATCCGCCGCAGCTGCACCGCGAAGGCCTGGAGGTCCACGGCGCCCCCTGTTTCCCGAGCCGCCGGTGCACCCTCCGGCACGGGCTGCGCCTCTCGCGCGGTGTTTCGTTCATCTGTACCAGCCACGGGTCCAGCCTATGGGTGCGGGCCGGTCCGGCGGCTCACGGCCGCACTTCCCTGGCCTCGAAACCGTCCGCCCCGAGGACGAGGACGAAGGAGACCTGCTGTTCCGCCGAAAGGCTCCGGCACTCGCCCTCCAGGTCCTCCCGCCGGACCGGCACCGCGTCCTGCCAGCCGAGCGGGACGATCGAGCCCCGGCCGACGGAACGGTCCCACCACTCGACGAAACCTGTGCAGCGGTTGTCCATACCGGCTCCTTTCCCTCCGGGCCACGGCGGAACCCACCGCCCGGCCCCCTCGGCACGGCCGCGCGGCGCACCCGGCGGTGCCCGCCGCGGTCCACGCGCGCCGTCCCTGCTTCCGAGACTCGCGCGCGGCGGCCGTATCGGCCACACCGGCGTGCCGAACGGGCCGGTGCGCCGGCCCACTCCCGGGCGAGGTCAGGCGCGCCGGGCCAGCAGGTAGGCGCGGCGGGTGTCGGCCTCGTGGGCGTAGTGGCGGCGCTCCATGCGCATCTGAACGGCGAACCCGGCGGCCTCCAGCAGCTCCCCGACCCGCACCGGGTCGTGGAAGTGGAAGTCGACATCCACCTCGTGCCCCCACCACTCGTCCAGGTGCCGGGTCTCCTCACCGATGTGGAAGGCGAGCAGGAGCAGACCGCCGGGGCGCAGGACCCGCCGCGCCTCCGCGAGCGCCGTGGGCAGTTCGTCCGCGGAGAGGTGGATGAACGAGTAGAGGGCCACCGCCGCCCCGAACTCCCCGTCCCCGGCCGGGAGGGCGAGCAGGTCGCCGTTCCGGAACTCGACACCGGGGTAGCGGTTCCGGCCGGTCTCCAGCATTCCTTCGGACAGATCGATGCCGACCGTGTGCACGGGGTCCCGGGCCTCGGCGCCGGTACCGGCGGAGGCGAGGTGCGCCGCGATGTGCCCCGGCCCGCAGCCCAGGTCGGCCAGTGCGGTACCCGGCTCCGTCTGTTCCAGGAGGGCGGCGAGGAGGGCCCGGTCGAGCGGCTTGCCGGCCAGCTCGTCGTGCAGGCGCTTCGTGTACTCCTCGGCAACCGTGTCGTAGCTGCGGCGCACCGCGCCGTGCCGTATGTGATCACCCATGCGGGTCAGCATGCCAGGCGGGCCGGGCCCGGTCGTGGCGTTCGCGAGGACGCGGCGTCGGGGGCGGCCCGCGGGACCCGTCCGACGCGGCGCGGCACCCGTACGGTCCACCAGGACGCGCGCCCGGCCGGTTCCCGGGGCTCACTGGACAGGTGACAGCGCCCCCGGACGACTGCCTCGCGCGCAACGAGTGGATCTGCGGCGCCTATCTCTCCAGCCGCAGGGAGATCCTCGGCGAAGCGGTGCTCCAGCATCTCCAGCTCACGGTGGTGTCCGTGCTGCTCGGGCTGGTCGTCGCCGTTCCGCTGGCCCTCGCCGCGCGCCGCTGGCGCTGGGCCTCCGCACCGGTGCTCGGGCTGACGACGGTGCTCTACACGATCCCCTCGCTCGCGATGTTCTCGCTGCTCCTGCCGGTGTACGGGCTCTCCGCCTCGCTCGTGATCGCCGGCCTCGTCCTGTACTCGCTGACCCTGCTCGTCCGCAACCTCCTGGCGGGCCTGCGCGCGGTGCCGGAGGAGACCCGGCAGGCGGCCCGCGGCATGGGGTACGGGCCCGTCCGGCTGCTGCTCGCCGTCGAGCTGCCGCTGGCCCTGCCCGCCGCCATGGCCGGACTGCGCATCGCCACCGTCTCGGCGGTCTCCCTCGTCACCGTGGGCGCGATCGTCGGCCACGGCGGACTCGGCAACCTCATCTACACGGGGATGAACACCTACTTCAAGGCGCAGGTCCTCACCGCCTCGGTGCTCTGCGTGCTCATCGCCATCGCCGCCGACCTCCTGCTGCTCGGCGTACAGCGCCTGCTCACCCCCTGGACGCGCGTATGAACACCCTCTCCGAGGCCTGGGACTGGCTGACCGACGCCGCGCACTGGCACGGCGACGGCGGCATCCTCGGCCGCCTCGGCGAACACCTCTTCCTCACCGTGGTGTGCCTGCTGCTGAGCTGTCTCATCGCGCTGCCCGTCGCCCTGGTCCTCGGACACCTCGGCAGGGGCGGGGCGCTCGCCGTCAACATCTCCAACGTCGGCCGGGCCGTGCCCACCTTCGCCGTCCTGGTGCTCCTGCTGCTCACCCCGCTGGGGTCCAAGGGGGAGTGGCCGACGATCATCGCGCTGGTGCTGTTCGCCGTGCCGCCGCTGCTCACCAACGCCTACGTCGGCATGCGCGGTGTCGACCGGGACATCGTCCGGGCCGCGAACGGCATGGGCATGACGGGACGACAGGTGATGTTTCACGTGGAACTGCCGCTCGCCCTGCCGATGATCCTGACCGGGGTGCGCATCGCCGCCGTCCAGCTCGTGGCGACCGCGACGCTCGCCGCGCTGGCGGGCGGCGGCGGACTCGGCCGGATCATCACCGCGGGCTTCAACCTGGCCAGCACCCCGCAGGTGGTGGCGGGCGCGGTCCTGGTCGCCGTGTTCGCGCTGCTGGTGGAGGGAATCTTCGAAGTGGCCCAGAGATTCGCTCCCGAGTGGGCCAGGGGGCGGGCCGGATGAGCCGCCACCACCCCGCGGGTCCCCGCTCCCGTCCGTCCGGCCGCCACCGCGGCGGGCGCACGGCCGCTACGGGTCGCCACTGGTGCGCGACCGGGCTGCTGCTCCTCGCCCTTACTGGCTGCACCACCGGGCCCTCATTGGAGAACCAGGGGGAGATCACCGCCGAGCCGGGCGACAGCCACGACCTCACCATCGGCTCGGCCGGATTCACCGAGAGCGACGTCCTCGCCCAGATGTACGCGCTGCTCCTGGAGAAGGCCGGCTACCGCACCACCCTCCTGTCCGTCACCAACCGGGAACTGTACGAACCCGCCCTGGAGAGCGGTCAGATCGACGTCGTCCCGGAGTACGCGGCCACCTTCGCCGACTGGCTGAACGCCAAGAAGAACGGCGCGGACGCCACCCCCGTCGGCTCGCCCGACCTCGCCGCCACCATGAAGGCACTGCGCGCACTGGCGGAGCCGCGCGGGCTCACCGTCCTCGCCCCCGGCCGGGCCGTCGACCAGAACGCCTTCGCCGTGGCGGCCTCCTACGCCCGCGAGCACCGTCTGAGGACCCTCAGCGACCTGGGGAGGTCCAAGCTGCCCGTGCGGCTCGCGGCGGGCGACGAGTGCGTCCAGCGGCCGTACTGCGAACCCGGGCTGAAGAAGACGTACGGCATCGACATCACCGCGGTCGACCCCAAGGGCGTCGGCACCACCCCCGCCAAGCAGGCCGTGCAGAGCGGCCAGGACCAGATGGTGCTCACCACGACCACCGACGCCACCCTGGACGCCTTCGGCCTGGTGATCCTGAAGGACGACAAGCACCTCCAGAACGCCGACTACATCGTGCCCGTGGTGAACAGGGCGAGGGCGGGATCGCCCGGTGTCGTCAAGGCGCTGGACAAGCTCAACACCGTACTGACCACCGAGGACCTGGCCTCCCTGAACCAGCAGGTGGACAGCTGGCGGCGGCTGCCGCAGGACGTCGCGCGGTCCTACCTGGAGTCCAAGCGGCTCATCTGAATGAGCCGCTCCGCGTCGTCCAGGGCCAGCCGCGCGGCCAGGATGCGGTCGTGGACACCGAAGGGGTCCGGCGGCTCCAGCTCCGGGGCGGGCTTCTCCTCGGCCTCCCGGCGAACCGTCTTCCGCTCCGCGAGGTCGGAGTCCCTGGCCTGTTCGAGGGAGTTGATGACCACGCCGATCAGCAGGTTCACCAGCAGGAACGAATTCAGCAGCACGTACGAGCCGAAGTAGGCCAGCGACCACGGCGAGATGAGCAGCCCGGTGTGCACCGCGTCGCCCAGGCCGTCCAGCGACATCAGGATGAACAGGGTGACCACCGCCCGCCCCAGCGACCCGTAGTGCTGGGGGTCGGCGGCGCCGAAGCACAGCCAGCCCACCATCGCGTACACGTACAGCAGCAGCGTGCCGACCATCAGGAAACTGACCGTGCCCGGCAGGCACTTGCCCAGCGCGGTGACGATGACCCGCAGCTGGGGCAGGAACCGGGCGGTGCGCAGCACCCGGAAGAGCCGCAGCAGCCGCAGCAGCGTCGTGTTGTCCCCGGTGACCGGGAGGAAGGCGAAGAGGACCACGGCGGCGTCGAAGACGTTCCAGGGGTTGCGGAAGAACTCCCGGGGACGGTCGGCGTGGGCCGCCAGCCGCAGCAGGCTCTCGCAGGTGAACAGCGCCAGGAAGCAGCTCTCCAGCACCGCGAGCGGCTCCTGCCAGCGCTGCGCGAGACCCGAGTACGTCTCCACGCCGAGCAGGACCGCGTTGCCGAGGATGGCGGCCATCACCGCGACGGAGAACCAGCGCGCGTCCACCAGGAGGGAGGCCCTCGCCGCCAGAGCCCTGCGCCGGCCCGCGCGCACGGAGGCGGAGACGCGAATACTGCGATGCATGTGGTTCATGAGGTCGAATCCACCCGGCGTGAGGCATGAGAAAGCGGAACGGGAACTGCGGAGGCTGAGCTGCGAGAAGGAAGGGTCGAGGACGAGTGCTGTCCCCAGCTCTGTCCGGACGCCCCACGCCTCACACCTGGCTCACCGGTTCTCACCGCTGGGGCGGACAAGCCGCACATCTGCGCGGATTGGCCGCCCGGCCGGGCTCCCCCGCGCCGGCTACGCGTCGGCCACCGAGTCGAACTCCACCTGGTCGCGGGGGAGGCCCTGCATGTCCGCGTCCACCGAGCGCCGCAACGCCTCGTGCAGCTTCCCCGGCGTCAGTACGCCGACCAGTCGCGCCCCGTCCAGTACCGCGACCCACCCCGCGTCCCACTGGAGCATCTCGCTGAACGCGTGCTTCAGCGGCGAGCCGACCGGGACCCAGGCGTTCATCCGCCGCGCCAGCTCACCGACGGTTCCGCTCTGCCCGGCCAGGGCCAGGTCCTCCGTGGAGACCCAGCCGTGCAGCTCGCCCCGCTCGTTGAGGACGACCGCCCAGCGGGCGCCCTCCGCGCGCAGCCGGGCCGCCGCCGGGGCCACCGGCTCATCCAGCCGGGCGCGCGGCGGCTCCTCCAGGTCGTCCTGCTCGATGGTGGTGACCGACAGCCGCTTCAGCCCCCGGTCGGCGCCCACGAACTGCGCCACATAGGCGGTGGCCGGGGCGCCGAGCACCGAGGCGGGGGTGTCGAACTGCTCGATGCGGCCCTGCCCGTAGACCGCGATCCGGTCGCCCATCCGGACCGCTTCCTCGATGTCGTGGGTGACCAGCAGGACCGTCTTGCGGACGGTGGCCTGGAGGCTCAGGAACTCGTCCTGGAGCCGTTCGCGGACCACCGGGTCGACGGCGCCGAAGGGTTCGTCCATGAGGAGGACGGGCGGGTCGGCGGCCAGGGCGCGGGCGACGCCGACGCGCTGGCGCTGGCCGCCGGAGAGCTGCTCGGGGTAGCGGGAGCCGTAGACGGAGGGGTCGAGGCCGACCAGGTCGAGGAGTTCGGCGGCCCGCGCACGGGCCTTCGCCTTCTGCCAGCCGGTCAGGAAGGGGACGGTCGCGGTGTTGTCGAGGATCGTGCGGTGCGGGAAGAGGCCCACCTGCTGGATGACGTACCCGATGCGGCGGCGCAGCTTCACCGGGTCGACGCCGGAGATGTCCTCGCCGTCCATCAGGATGCGGCCCGAGGTCGGTTCGATGAGCCGGTTCACCATCATCATCGTGGTCGTCTTGCCGCAGCCGGACGGCCCCACCAGGGTCACCAGCTCGCCCTCGGCGACCTCGAAGGACAGGTCGTCGACGGCGGTGGTGCCGTCCGGATACACCTTGCTGACCTGCTCGAACCGGATCATGTACCCACGCTAGGAGCGCCGGGGACGCGGCGCACACGGGCCGGGACTGTCCGGGTGGGCGGCTCGGGTCCGGGCGGCCGCCGGGGGCGTTCCGCACCGGCGGAAGGGGGTGTGCTCAACTGGGCGGCAACGAACGCAACAGGAGCAAGCAGGAGCAAGCGTGACCAGTTACCGCCAGCCCGGCACCGTCCTCACCGACCACCGCTTCACCGTGCCCCTCGACCACGCGAACCCCTCCGGAGAGCAGATCGAGCTGTACGCGCGCGAGGTGGTGGCCGCGGACCGCGCGGACGCCGACCTCCCGTGGCTGGTCTACCTGGAGGGCGGCCCCGGCTTCGGTGCCCGCCGCTTCGTCGGCCGGCAGGCCTGGCTCGGCAGGGCGCTCCAGGAGTTCCGGGTCCTGCTCCTGGACCAGCGCGGCACCGGCCTGTCCACCCCGGCCAACCGGCAGACCCTCCCGCTGCGCGGCGGCCCCTGCGAACAGGCCGACTACCTGGCCCACTTCCGCGCCGACTCCATCGTCCGCGACTGCGAGACCGTCCGCCCGCTGCTGACCGGCGGCGCCCCCTGGACCGTGCTCGGCCAGAGCTTCGGCGGATTCTGCGCCACCCACTACCTCTCCACCGCCCCCGAGGGCCTGCGCACCGTCCTCATCACCGGCGGACTCCCCTCGCTGCACGCGGACGCGGCGGAGGTCTACCGGGCCGCGTACCCGCGCGTGGAGCGCAAGGTCGCCGCGCACTACGCGCGCTACCCGCAGGACGTCGAACGGGCCCGGGAGATCGCCGCCCACCTGGCGGAGCACCGGACCGTCACCCCGGGCGGCCACCTCCTGACCCCCGAGGCGTTCCAGTCCCTGGGCATCGTGCTCGGCGGCGGCGACGGCACCCACACGCTGCACCACCTCCTGGAGAACGCCTTCGTCCGCACCCCGCAGGGGCCCGCGCTCTCGGACGCCTTCCTGGAGGCCGCCCAGTCCGCGCTCTCCTTCGCGGGCCACCCCCTGTACGCCCTGCTGCACGAGTCGCTGTACGGGCAGGGGCCCGAGCCCACCGCCTGGGGCGCCGAGCGGGTGCGCGCCGAGTTCCCCCGCTTCGACGCCGGGGCGGCGCTCGCCGGGAGCGGGCCGCTGCTGTTCACCGGCGAGACCATCCACCCCTGGCACTTCGACTGTGACCCCGCGCTGCGCCCGCTGCGGGAGACCGCCGAACTCCTCGCCGCCCGCACCGACTGGCCGCCCCTGTACGACACCGCCCGCCTCGCCGCCAACGAGGTCCCGGTGGCCGCGGCCGTCTACCACGACGACATGTACGTCGACACCGCCCACTCGCTGGAGACCGCCCGCGCCATCCGCGGCCTGCGGACCTGGGTCACCGACGAGTACGAGCACGACGGGCTGCGGGCGAGCGGTCCGCGCGTGCTGGACCGGCTGCTGGCCCTGGCCCGCGGCGAACTCTGACGACGGGCCGCGACGGAACGACGGGGTCCGGCTCGGCGGGTCGAAGCGGAAGGGGCGGTTCGGCCCGCCACCTGCGGCGGAGCGGTGAACTCCGGCCTCCCGCGCAGGGATTGATGTCAGTTCCTGCACCTATCCTGCCCGTATGACCACAGTATCGCCGTTCCATCAGCTGCAGCCCATGCCCGAGGACTGGCACCGTGCCCTGGCCGTCGTCGCGCACCCCGACGACCTGGAGTACGGCTGCGCGGCGGCCGTCGCCGCCTGGACGGACGCGGGGCGCGAGGTGACGTACGTCCTCGCCAGCCGCGGCGAGGCGGGCATCGACACCCTGGAGCCGGCCAAGTGCGGCCCGCTGCGCGAGCAGGAGCAGCGGGCCAGCGCCGCCGTCGTCGGGGTCTCCGCGGTGGAGTTCCTGGACCACCGGGACGGGGTGATCGAGTACGGTCCGGCACTGCGCCGGGACATCTCCGCCGCCATCCGCAGGCACCGGCCCGAACTGGTCATCACCCTCAACCACCGCGACACCTGGGGCACCAGCGTCTGGAACACCCCCGACCACCTCGCCGTCGGCCGTGCCACCCTGGACGCGGCCGGGGACGCGGGCAACCGGTGGATCTTCCCCGAGCTGGCCGAGCAGGGCCTGCAGCCCTGGGACGGGGTGCGCTGGGTCGCGGTGGCGGGCACCGTCTCGCCCACCCACGCCGTCGACGCGCGGCCGGGCCTGGAGCGCTCGGTGTGCTCCCTGCTCGAACACCGGGCGTACATCGAGGCGCTGACCGACGAGGATCCCGAGCAGTACTGCCGCGGCTTCCTGACCGCGAACGTCATGGCGGCCGCCGACCGCTTCGGGGGCATTCCGGCGGTTCCCTTCGAGGTCTTCGCCCGCTGAGCGCACGCCCGGCCGCCACCGGGCGCCCGTAGGCGCTCGGGGGACGGCCGGGACCTCCTGGTACATGCGGCGCACACCCACGGCCTCCGGCTCCCGCGACTCACTCCTCTGTCACATCGCAGCACCTTGGCACGTTGTGCCACTCGGGCATAGGGTGGCATGCGTAGGAGTCGCCGGAGAAGCAGGGAGTGCCTCATGCCCCGTACCTACCTCGTCACCGGGTCCGCGTCCGGCATCGGCAGGGCGGTCGCCGAACGGCTCCAGGGCCAGGGGCACACCGTCATCGGCGCCGACCTCGGGGGCGCGGACATCGAGGCCGACCTCGCCACCGCCGACGGGCGCGCCGCCCTGGTCACGCGTGCGGGCGAACTCTCCGGCGGCAGGCTCGACGCCGTCGTCGCCTGCGCGGGGGTCGCCGCCTTCGACCCGCTGACCGTCCGGGTCAACCACTTCGGCGCCGTCGCCACGCTGGAGGGCCTGCGTCCGCTGCTCGCCGCCGCGGACGCCCCGCGTGCCGTCGTCGTCTCCTCGGTGGCCTCCGTGCACCCGGTCGACGACGAACTGGTCGAGGCCGCCCTGTCCGGGGACGAGGGCGCGGCCGTCGCCGCCGCCGAGGCCGCCGTGGAGCGCGGCGAGGGGCGCGTCATCTACGGCTCGACCAAGCGGTCCGTCGCCCGCTGGGTGCGCCGTACGGCCGTCACCGAGGAGTGGGCCGCCGCCGGCATCACCCTCAACGCGATCGGCCCCGGCACCGTCGTCACCCCGATGACCCGGCCGATGCTCGACGACCCCGAGGCGCGCGCGGTCGTCGACACCGCCGTCCCCATGCCGCTGAACGGCCACGCCGCCCCCGAGCAGGTCGCCCCGCTGCTGGACTGGCTGACCGGCGCCGAGAACACCCATGTCACCGGGCAGGTCGTCTTCGTGGACGGCGGCGCGGACGCCGTCCTGCGCGGCGACGGGACCTGGTGAGGCGCGGGCCCCGCGCGGCCCCCGGCCCCGCCCCCGACGCGGTGGCCGGTGGCGGACCCCGGGCCCGCACAGGCACTTCCAAAGCGAACCCAAGGAGTTGAGGACATGACCGCGCGACCGCGCAAGCTCGTCCGTACCGCAGTCGTCACCGCCGACCCGGCCCGGGTCTGGGACCTGGTCGGCGACTTCGGCGGCCTCGCCGACTGGCACCCGCACGTGCCGCCGTCCACGATCGAGGACGGCGCCGACCCGCGACTGCCGGGTGCCGTCCGGGTGTTCACCCTGGACGGCAGGGTGGTGGCGCGCGAGCGGCTGCTCGCCCGCGAGGCGGAGGCGATGTCGTACACCTACACCGTGCTCGACCCGATGCTGCCCATCGACGCCTACGTGGCCACGCTCGCGGTACGTCCGCACGCCGACGGCGCCGAACTGGTCTGGGCCGCGGACTACAGCGCGGCGGACGAGGCCGTCGCGCAGGTCGAGGAGATCTTCGGGGACGGCACCTACGGCAGCGGCCTGGCGGCCCTGCGGGAGAAGTTCGGCCGGGCCTGACCCGCGCCGCCGCCCATGGCTCCGCCCGCGCGGCGGCCCTCCTCCCGGGAGAGGGCCGCCGCGCTTCGCCATGTCCGGGCCCGGCGGCCGACCGGGAGCCGCGAGCCCTTCCCGAGGGGGCAAGCGACCGCTTAGTATGCGCACGC
Organism: Streptomyces sp. NPDC004111; assembly: GCF_042874215.1. Lineage (NCBI taxonomy): Bacteria > Bacillati > Actinomycetota > Actinomycetes > Kitasatosporales > Streptomycetaceae > Streptomyces > Streptomyces sp. NPDC004111. Next base: position 50,067 of record NZ_JBIAMU010000024.1, on the reverse strand, counting down.
ACGGTACCGCCGACAACAGCGCGTGGAGGCCCTTGATGCAGGCATGGCGAGTGCACGAGAACGGCGAGCCCGGCGAGGTGATGCGTCTCGAAGAGGTCGACCGCCCGGCCCCCGGCGACGGGCAGGTGCTGCTCAAGGTGCGCGCCGCGAACATCAACTTCCCCGACGCACTGCTCTGCCGGGGCGAGTACCAGGTCCGCCCGCCGCTGCCGTTCACCCCGGGCGTCGAGATCTGCGGCGAGACCGAGGACGGCCGCCGCGTGATCGCCAACCCGGCCCTGCCCCACGGCGGCTTCGCCGAGTACGCCGTCGCGGACACGGCAGCCGTCCTGCCCGCGCCCGAGCAGCTCGACGACGCACAGGCCGCGGCCCTGCACATCGGCTACCAGACCGGATGGTTCGGCCTGCACCGGCGCGCCCGGCTGCGGGCGGGCGAGACCCTGCTGGTGCACGCGGCGGCGGGCGGCGTCGGCAGCGCCGCCGTCCAGCTGGGCAAGGCCGCCGGAGCCCGGGTCATCGGCGTCGTCGGCGGACCCGAGAAGGCGGCGGTGGCCCGGGAGCTGGGCTGCGACCTCGTCGTCGACCGGCGCGCCGAGAACGTCATCGGCGCGGTGAAGGAGGCCACCGGCGGTCTGGGCGCCGACGTCGTCTACGACCCGGTCGGCGGCGAGGCGTACACCCAGTCCACCAAGTGCGTCGCCTTCGAGGGCCGCATCGTCGTCGTCGGCTTCGCCAGCGGCAGCATCCCGGCCCCCGCCCTCAACCACGCGCTGGTGAAGAACTACACGATCCTCGGCCTGCACTGGGGCCTGTACAACCTCAAGGACCCGGCAGCCGTCGCCCAGTGCCACGCCGAGCTGACCCGGCTCGCCGCCGAGGGCGCCGTCAAGCCGCTGATCAGCGAACGCGTCCCCTTCAAGGACGCCGCCGACGCCGTGCAGCGGGTCGCCGACGGCCGCAGCACCGGCCGCATCGCCGTCCTCCCCGAGACCGGGACCGGGGCCGCGACCGGCACCGGCACCGCGCACACCACCGCGCCCGAGGGGGCCGCCCGATGACCGTCACCGCCGACGAACTCCGCACCCGTACAAGGGAACTGCTCGCCGCCCACCCCCCGGCCACGACCGACCGCACCGACTTCCTGAAGGCCCGCTTCGACGCCGGGCTCGCCTGGGTGCACTACCCCGTCGGCCTCGGCGGACTCGACGCACCGCGCGACCTCCAGGCCGTGGTGGACGCCGAACTCGCCGCGGCGGACGCCCCCGACAACGACCCGCGCCGCATCGGCATCGGCCTCGGCATGGCCGCCCCGACCATCCTCCGGTACGGGACCGAGGAGCAGAAGCACCGCCTGCTGCGCCCGCTGTGGGTCGGCGAGGAGGTGTGGTGCCAGCTGTTCAGCGAACCCGGCGCGGGCTCCGACCTCGCCGCCCTCGGCACCCGGGCGGTCCGCGACGGCGACGGCTGGGTGGTCAACGGCCAGAAGGTCTGGACGTCGAGCGCGCACCTCGCCCGCTGGGCGATCCTGGTCACCCGCACCGACCCCGAGCAGCCCAAGCACCGTGGCATGACGTACTTCCTGTGCGACATGACCGATCCCGGCGTCGAGGTGCGGCCACTGCGGCAGATCACCGGCGAGGCCGAGTTCAACGAGGTCTTCCTCAGCGACGTCCGCATCCCCGACACCATGCGCCTGGGCGAGGTGGGGGAGGGCTGGCAGGTCGCGCAGACCACGCTGATGAACGAGCGCGTCTCCATCGGCGGCTCCCGCATCCCGCGCGAGGGCGGCATGATCGGCCCGGTCGCCAGGACCTGGCGCGAACGCCCCGACCTGCGCACCCACCCGCTGCACCAGAGGCTCCTGGAACTCTGGGTGGAGGCCGAGGTCGCCCGGCTCGCCGGCGAACGCCTGCGCCAGCAGCTGGTGGCGGGCCAGCCCGGCCCCGAGGGCTCCGCGATGAAGCTCGCCTTCGCCCGCCTCAACCAGGAGATCAGCGGCCTGGAGGTCGAACTCCGCGGCGAGGAGGGCCTGCTGTACGACGACTGGACGATGCGCCGTCCGGAACTCGTCGACTTCACCGGACGCGACGCCGGATACCGCTACCTGCGCTCCAAGGGCAACTCGATCGAGGGCGGCACCAGCGAGGTGCTGCTGAACATCGTCGCCGAGCGCGTCCTCGGCCTGCCGTCCGAGCCCCGCACCGACAAGGACGTCCCCTGGAAGGACCTGGCCCGATGACCGACCTGCTGTACTCCGAGGCCGAGGACGACCTGCGGGCCGCCGTCCGCGCCCTGCTCACCGACCGCAACGACCCGGCGGAGGTGGCCGCGCGCGCCGAGGAGGGCACCCCGTACGACGCCGGGCTGTGGAAGCTGCTCGCCGCGGACATGGGCGTCGCCGGACTGCTGGTCCCCGAGGAGCTGGGCGGACAGGGCGCCTCGCACCGGGAGGCCGCCGTGGTGCTGGAGGAACTGGGCCGGGCGGTCGCCCCGGTGCCGTTCCTCACCAGCTGCGTCGTGGCGACCTCGGTCCTGCTGGCCTGCGACACCGGCAGCCCGGAGGTCGCCGGGCTGCTGGGGGACCTCGCCTCGGGGCGGCGGACCGCCGCGCTGGCGACCGGGTTCGCCGCGGGCCCGGACGACCCCGGCCCGCTCGCCGCGGACGGTACGCCCGCCGGCCCGCGCGGGACGGTGTCAGCGGTGGCGGACGCCGCGACCGCCGATGTGCTCCTGGTCCCCACCGCGCAGGGCCTGTACGCCGTCGAACGGGCCGGTGACGGAGTGCGGGTCGAGCCGCGGATCCCGCTCGACCTCACCCGCCCCCTCGCCGCCGTCACCTTCGACGGGGCGGCCGGCACCCTGCTCGCCGGTCCGCGGCAGGCGGCCGCGGCCGTACGGCAGGGCCTGCTGGCCGGGGCCGGACTGCTCGCCTCCGAGCAGCTGGGCCTCGCCGAGTGGTGCCTGGAGGAGACCGTGCGCCACACCAAGGAGCGCCACCAGTTCAACCGGCCGGTCGGCTCCTTCCAGGCGCTCAAGCACCGCATGGCCCAGCTGTGGCTCGAAGTGGTCTCCGCCCGCGGAGCCGCCCGCAACGCCGCCGACGCACTGGCCACCGGAAGCGAGGAGGCACCGCTGGCCGTGGCGGTCGCCCAGGCGTACTGCGCCGGGGTCGCGGTGCACGCCGCCGAGGAGTGCGTACAGCTGCACGGCGGCATCGGGATGACCTGGGAGCACCCCGCGCACCTGTACCTGAAGAGGGCCAAGGCCGACTCGATCGCCTTCGGGACCGCCGGTGCGCACCGGGAGGCAGTGGGCCGGGCGGTCGGCCTGAACGCTCCCGAATAGCCGTGTGACCTGCGGCGCTTCTCCACGCGCTGCCCCGTCCCGGAAGGGTGCGGGGCAGCGCGCACCCTTTTACATACTGTTTAATTGCGACTTGATTGCAATAACGGTTGATCTTTAAGAGGGGTGTGGGGAGCCATGACGGCCCGTTCCATACGCACGGCGACACGCACGGCCACCGCCGCGGCACTGGCCGGAGCCCTGGCCATCGGCGCGGCGGCCTGCTCCAAGCCCGGAGGCTCCGCCTCCGGCTCCGGCACGGGCTCCGGGGCCAAGGACTCGGCCGTCGTCGGCATCGCGTACGAACCGGAGACCCTCAGCCCCCTCCTCGGCTACGGCAAGGACGGCAACTCCAAGATCTTCGACGGACTGCTCTCCTTCGACGCCGACATGAAGCTGCGGCCCGCCCTCGCCGCCGAACTCCCCGAGGTGAGCGCCGACGGCCTCACCTACACGTACAAGCTGCGGTCCGGTGTGAAGTTCAGCGACGGCAAGCCCTTCGGCGCCAAGGACGTCGTCTTCACCTACGAGACGATCCTCGACAAGAAGACCAACAACGCCGCCAAGACGGAGCTGGACGCAGTCAAGAGCGTCAAGGCCGAGGGCGACGGCAAGGTCGTCTTCACCCTCAAGTACCCGTACGCGCCGTTCGCCGAGCGCACCGTCCTGCCGATCGCCCCCGAGCACGTCGCGGGCAAGCAGGACGTGAACACGGGCGCCTTCACCACCCGGCCCATCGGCACCGGACCCTACGTCCTCACCAAGTGGTCCAAGGGCGAGAAGCTCAGCTTCAAGGCGAACCCCGACTACTGGGGCGGCGCCCCGGCCGTCAAGAAGTTCACCATGGCGATCATCAAGGACGACGACGTGCGCGCCACCCGGCTGCGCTCCGGCGACCTCGACGGCGCGATCCTGCCGCCCAACCTCGCCGGGTCCTTCAAGGCGGACGGCAAGAAGAAGACGTACGCGGCCAAGTCCTTCGACTACCGCACCGTCACCCTGCCCACCCACAACAAGGTCGCCGGCGACACCGACGTGCGCCGCGCCCTGGACGTCGCGGTGGACCGCGGGGCCATGGTCGACAAGATCCTCGAAGGCGCCGGAAAGCCCGCCTACGGACCGGTCCCGACCGACAGCCCCTGGTTCGCCAAGGGCACCGAGCGCACCCACGACCTGGCGAAGGCCAAGAAGATCCTCGACGACGCGGGCTGGAAGGCGGGCGCCGACGGCATTCGCAGCAAGGACGGGGTGCGCGCCGAGTTCCCGCTCTGGTACCTCTCCGGCGACAAGCTCCGCCAGGACCACGCCCTCGCCTACGCCTCCGACGCCAAGAAGGCCGGCATCGACATCAAGACCCAGGCGGGCACCTGGGAGGTCATCGAGCCGCGCATGAAGAACGACGCGGTCCTCGCCGGCGGCGGCTCGCCCGGCGACCCCGACTTCGACCAGTACCTCCTGCTGAAGTCCTCCCTCGCGGGCGACGGCTTCAACAACATGGCCTGGTACGACAACAAGACCGTCGACGCCGCCCTGGAGGCGGGCCGGCGGACCAACAAGGACACCGAGCGCAAGGCCGCGTACACCACCGTCCAGCAGGAACTGGTGAAGAACCCCGGCTACACCTTCCTCACCCACATCGACCACCTCTACGTGGTGAACGACAAGTGGGACGGCCTGTCCACCCAGACCGAGCCGCACGACCACGGCCTTGCCTCCGGCCCTTGGTGGAACGTCGAGGACTGGACGCCGAAGAAGTGACCGGAGCAGTCACCGGGCGCCGTCGGCTCCCCTGGGGACCGATGGCGCGGATGGCGGGGCGGCGGCTGCTGTTCGCCGCCCCCGTCCTCCTCGCGGTGACCTTCGGCGTCTTCGCCGTCGCCGCCGCCTCGCCCTTCGACCCCGTCAAGGCCTACGCGGGCACCGCCGGACTCTCCTCCTCGCAGGCCAACCTCGACCAGCTGCGCGCCAACCTCGGCGTCGACGACCCCCTCCTCACCCGCTGGTGGCACTGGCTCACCTCGGCCCTGACCGGGGACTTCGGCGACTCCAGCGTGATGCGCCAGCCCGTCGCCGACGTCATCGCCGAACGCCTCGGCTGGTCCACCCTGCTGGCCGCCACCGCGTTCCTGATCGCGATCCTGCTCGGCACCGCCCTCGGCGTGCTCGCCGCACGCAGGCAGGGCGGCTGGCTCGACCGGTGCGCCAGTTCCGCCGCGTACACCCTGGAAGCCGCCCCCGCCTTCTGGCTCGGGTTGCTGGCCATGTGGTTCTTCGCCCTGAAGCTGGGCGTGCTGCCCGCCGGCGGGCTCACCGACACCGACAGCGACGTGATCACCTTCGGCCAGGTCGCCTCGCACCTGGTGCTGCCCGCCGCCGTCCTCGGCATCACCCAGCTCCCGTGGTTCTTCCTGTACGTACGCCAGGGGGTCGCCGACGCCCTGGAGGAGGACCCGGTGCGCGGCGCCCGCGCACGCGGCACCGGCGAGACCACCGTGCTCCTCGGACACGCCCTGCGCTCCGGGATGCTGCCGATGCTCACCCTCGTCGGCTCGCGCGTCCCCGAACTCATCACCGGCGCCCTCCTCATCGAGACCGTCTTCAGCTGGCCCGGCATCGCCGCCGCCACCGTGCAGGCGGCCACCGCCGTCGACTTCCCGCTGCTCGCCGCGCTGACCGTGCTCGCCACGGCCGCCGTCCTCGCGGGCAACCTCCTCTCCGACCTCCTCTACGGACTCGCCGACCCGAGGGTGGGCTTCGATGGCTGACCTCACCACCACGACCGACCGTGCGGACGGCACCCCGGCCGAGCGCGCCGACTCCCGCACCTGGCGCGCCCACGGCCGCACCCGCCGCTCCACCCGCACGGTCCGAATCCGCACCTCCGCCGTGATCGTCGCGGCCGTGGCACTGGCGGTGCTCCTCGTACCGCCGCTGGTCAACCTCGACGAGCAGGCCGTCGACCTGGCGCTCAAGCTCCAGCCGCCGTCCCTCGCGCACCCCTTCGGCACCGACGACGTCGGCCGCGACCTGCTGCTGCGCTGCGTCTACGGACTGCGCGTCTCTCTCCTGGTCGGCCTCGTCGCCGCACTCGTGGCGACCGTCATCGGCACCGCCGTGGGCGCCGCGGCGGCGGCCTTCGGCGGCTGGACCGACCGCGTGGTGATGCGCCTGGTGGACACCTTCTCCTCGGTGCCGCACCTGCTGCTCGGCATCTTCATCGTCGCCATGTTCCGCCCGGGGGTGTGGCCGGTGATCGTGTCGGTCGCCCTCACGCACTGGCTGTCCACGGCCCGCATCGTGCGCTCCGAGGTGCTGTCGCTGCGCTCGCGCCCCTACGTCGACGCGGCGATCTCCGGCGGGGCCTCGCGGTGGCGCCTCGCGGTGCGGCACCTGCTGCCCGGAGTGCTGCCGCAGGCGGCACTGGCCGCCGTGCTGATGGTGCCGCACGCCATGTGGCACGAGTCGGCCCTGTCCTTCCTCGGCCTGGGCCTGCCCAGCCACCAGGCGAGCCTCGGCAACCTCATCCAGTCCGCGCGCAGCTCGCTGCTGGCGGGGGACTGGTGGCCGACCCTCTTCCCCGGCCTCTTCCTGATCATCCCCACGCTGGCCATCGCGGGCCTCGCCGGAGCCTGGCGCGAACGCATCAACCCGCGCCGCCGATCGGAGCTGATGCTGTGAGCCTGCAGAAGACCGAGGCACCGGCCGTCCCCGCGGCCGACGCCACGCCCGTGCTCTCCGTACGCGACCTCTCGGTACGTTTCCGGATGCGCGGCGGGCGGCACGTCGCCGCCGTCACCGACGCCTCCTTCGACCTGGCCGCGGGGGAGTGCCTGGCCCTCGTCGGCGAGAGCGGCTGCGGCAAGTCCGTCCTGGCCTCCGCACTCCTGGGGCTGCTGCCCGGCAACGCGCAGACCGCGGGACACGCCCTCCTCGGCGGCACCGACCTGCTCACCGCCGACGAGAAGACCCTCGCCCGCACGGTGCGCGGACGCCGGATCGGCCTCGTGCCGCAGAGCCCCGCGGCCCACCTCACACCGGTGCGCACCGTCGGCTCGCAGCTCGGGGAGACCCTGCGCGAGCTGACCGGCACCCGAAGGCAGGACCTGGCGAAGGCGGTGCGGGCGGCGGCCGAACGGGCCGCGTTCCCCGTCGGCCACCTGGACCGCTACCCGCACGAACTGTCCGGCGGGCTCGCCCAGCGCGCCGCCACCGCCCTCGCCCTGATCGGGGACGCCCCGCTGCTCCTCGCGGACGAGCCCACCACCGGCCTCGACCGCGACCTCGTCAACCGCACGGTCGACGAACTGCGCCGCCACATCGAGGACCCCGACGGCGGCACGGCGGGCCGCGCCCTGCTGATGATCACCCACGACCTGGCCGCCGCGGAGTGCATCGCCGACCGCATCGCCGTCATGTACGCGGGACGCATCGTCGAACTCGCCGACGCCACGGCCTTCTTCGGGACCCCGGGACCGCGCCACCCGTACGCGCGCGGACTGCTGAACGCCCTCCCGGAACGGGACTTCGCCCCGATCCCCGGCATGCCGCCCGAGCTGGGCGACCTGCCCGCGGGCTGCGCGTTCGCGCCCCGCTGCCCGTACGCCGCCGAAGCCTGCACCGTACAGCCGCAGTTCGCCGACCGGATCGCCTGCCACTACCCGCCGGACGAGGAGAGCGCCCGTGCTTGAACTCCAAGCGATCACCGCCGGATACGAGCGCGGCAGGCCCGTCGTCACCGACGCGCACCTCACCGTCGCCCCCGGCGAAGCGGTCGGGCTGCTGGGCCCCAGCGGCTGCGGCAAGTCGACGCTCGCCCGGGTCGCCGCCCTGCTGCACCGCCCCGACGCGGGCACCGTCACCCTCGACGGCACCCGGGTCCAGGGCTGGCGGCACCGGGCGCCGCGCGCCCAGCGCACCGCGATCGGGGTGGTGTTCCAGCAGCCGAGGCTCTCCGCCGACCCGCGGCTGCGGCTGCGCGACCTGATCGCCGAACCGCTGCGGGCGACCGGACGGCGCGAGGAGGCGGACGCCCGGGTGGGCGAACTGAGCGACACGGTCGGCCTCGGCGACGACCTGCTCGGCCGCCGGCCGCACGAGGTCAGCGACGGACAGCTGCAACGCGCCTGTCTGGCACGGGCGTTGGTGCTCCGGCCGCGCTGGCTGGTGTGCGACGAGATGACGGCGATGCTGGACGCGTCGACCACCGCGGCCCTGGTGGCGGTCGTCGAGGACTACCGCGCGGCCGAGGGGGCGGGGCTGCTCACCGTCGGCCACGACCGGGTGCTCCTGGAGCGCTGGTGCGACCGCACGGTGCGCTGGCAGGACGTGGCAGGTGCGAACGCCGGGGGCTGACCGGCGGGGCCGGGATCAGGCCTCGTTGGGGTTGCTCGCGCGGTTGTGCGCGGCGTCCAGGCAGCCGCGCACCCAGTGCTCGCGGGCGTCGTCCGCCTTCTTCCCCGCGGTGAGCGACCACTTCTCGCAGCCCCCGGCGACGGCCCCGGCCATGACCGATCCGTCGCGGTCGGTCTTGCGGAGCTGGGTGGCGTGGAAGTACCCGGCGTCGTAGGCGACGTTCTCCACCCAGACCGGGCGGTTGTTGAACTTCGAGGCCAGCGCCCACGCGGCCGTGCCGAGCACCGCCACGGCGACGAGGGCCGCGATCACCAGATTCCTCCGGCGCGGGCCACGGACATGAGTGGAGATGTCTCCCGTGAGGACCATGTGAACACCCTGCCAGACGCTTCGCACGTGCGATCCACCGGGTCCCGGTTGGTGAAGCGCGGTGGAACACGGCACGAACTCCCCGGCGGACCCTGCCGGTTGCCGTGTGTTCGACGGATACTCGGCCCAGACCGCACCTCGTCACGCCGAACCCGGAGGCATTCACATGTCCCTCACCACCCGACGCGCCGCCGCCGCCACCTTCGCAGGGGCACTCGTCGGAGCGGCCGGCTGGGCGAGCACCCTCCCGGCCTCCGCCACCGGATCCCTGCCCGCCGCCGGGGAACGGCACCACAGGCGCCCGTTGCGCCGCGCCCACGCCCACAACGACTACGAGCACCCGCGACCGCTGCTGGACGCCCTGTCGCACGGGTTCACCAGCGTCGAGGCCGACATCTACCTCGTCGACGGGCAACTCCTGGTCGCCCACGACCCGGTGGACCTCGACCCGGCCCGCACCCTGGAGGCCCTCTACCTGGAGCCCCTGGCCGCCCTGGTGCGGGCCAACCACGGCAGCGTGCACCGGGGCGACCACCGGCCCGTACAACTGCTGGTCGACATCAAGACGCAGGGCGAGGCCACCTATCTCGAACTGCACCGCAGGCTGCGGCCCTTCCGGCGGATGCTCAGCACGTACAGCGAGGGACGGGTCCGCCTCGGCGCGGTCACCCCGGTGATCTCCGGCGACCGCGCGGCCCGCGCCCCGATGGAGGCGCAGCGCACCCGGCACGCCTTCTACGACGGCCGGCTGGAGGACCTCGCCGCCGCGCAGCCGGCCCCCGCCTCCTTCATCCCGCTGATCAGCAGCGACTGGAAGGCGGGCTTCGGCTGGCTCGGCGAGGGCCCCTTCCCGAAGGCGGAGCGCGACCGGCTGCACTCCCTGGTCCGCACCGCCCACCGGCGCCGCCAGCGGGTCCGTTTCTGGGGCACCCCGGACGTGCCGGGCGCCGCGCGCGACGCCCTGTGGCACGAGCTGATCGCGGCCGACGTCGACCACCTCAACACGGACGACCTGGCGGGCCTGGAGAAGTTCCTCCGGAGGTACGACCGACAGGGCGCGTGAGCACCCGGGGGCCGGGTCCGGCAGGGTTCGTCCGCAGGGTTCAGAGGGGCCGCGTACGGCCGGGCTCAGACCAGGCGCGACCTGATGAGGAACCGGACCCCTTCCGGGGCCTCCAGGGAGAAACCGCTGCCGCGGCCCTCGACCACGTCCACGATCAGCCGGGTGTGCCGCCAGACCTCGTACTGACTGGTCGACATCCAGAACGGGACGGACTCCTGCACACCCTCCACGTCAAGGGAGGCCAGCAGGACGTCCGACCCACCCGTGCGGAACTCGCCGTCCGGGTAGCACATGGGTGCGCTGCCGTCGCAGCAGCCGCCCGACTGATGGAACATCAAGGGTCCGTGCGCGTCGCGCAGTTGGCGTATCAGACCGGCGGCTGCCGGGGTGAGTTCGACGAGCGGACTTGCGGGGACGGTACTCATGGTGCGGCCCCTCTCGCGTGCGGGCGAAAACCGGTGGGGTGCGGCGGAAGACGGGTGGGGTTCCACCGGACAGTTTCCCCCGCGCGGGCCGCCGCCGACACCCCGCCCCGGCGGGGTGTCGGCGGTCCTCAGGGCGAGCGGTCCTCAGGCCGCGCGCTTCTCGCGCTCCGCGTCGACCAGCCGGCCCAGTTCGTCGGCGACCAGGCTCCAGGAGTGTTCCGGGAGTTCGTGCCCGACCTCCGGCAGCAGGACCAGCCGGGAGCCCGGGATCCGGGAGGCGATGGTCCGTGCCGCGCTCGGCTTGATCAGCGGGTCGTCGGCGCCGTGCAGGACGAGGGTGGGCCGGGTGACCTTCTCGATGGGTGCGCCGTGCCACTGGGCCCCGATCTGCCGGCTCTGCGCCTCCTGGTCGTGCAGCCCGCTGTCCTTGTTGCGCAGGGCCGCCTCCCGGGCCGCCCGCTCGTCGAACGGGCGGGCCGGCGAGGCCAGCAGCCGGAACACCTCGACCCCGGCCCGCACGTCCCCCTCGGGGGTGTCGGGGAACTTGAGCCCGGCGAACTTCGACAGGGTCCGCAGCCGGACGTACCGCATGCTCCGCAGGCCCGCGCTGTCGCCGGGCACGGCGGCCATGGTGGTGAGCGTGCGCACCCGCTCCGGGTGGCGCAGCGCCGTCCGCTGGACGACCGCCCCGCCGAGGGAGACACCGAGCAGGTGGGCCGACTCCCAGCCCAGCGCGTCCAGTACGGCCACCGTGTCGTCGACCATGTCCTCCGCCGTGTACGCGGAGCCGCGCCTGCCGAACAGGGCGGCGATGGGGTTGGTCGTGGAGGTGGCCGGCAGGTGCGTGGAGTCGCCGCCGTCCCGCTGGTCGTAGCGGGCCACCGCGAAGCCGCGGGCGGCCAGCATCCGGCACAGCTCGTCCGGGATCCACCGGCGGTTGGCCCCCAGGCCGGTGGCCAGCAGCAGCGGTTCGCCGTCGGCCCCCTCGGTCAGCCGGTCGAAGGCGATGTTCACCGGGCCGTTCGTGGCCCATTGGACCGGACCCCACGGGCTCGTCGATGACGTCGGCATGGCAGACCTCCCTAAAACTGCGATCGATGTTCGCAGTTTAGGATAGTGCCGAGCGGTGGGAAAGGGAAACGTTCATGAGAGCGACGAGAACGGGTGGGACGGATGAGACGGGTGGGGCGATGGCTCAGGAAGCCGTGACAGCGGTCTGGATGCGGCCCGAACGAGGGGCCCGGGGCCCCGTCGCCGTGCACAGCCGCGCCGAACTCACCGCCGCCGCCGTCGAACTCGCGGACCGCGGCGGCCTGTCGGCGGTCTCCATGCGCCAGGTGGCCACGGCGCTGGGCACCGGCCAGGCCTCCCTGTACCGCTACCTCTCGGGCCGGGACGACCTGCTGGACCTGATGGCCGACGCGGTGGTGGGCGAGGTGGACCTCGACGTGCCGCTGTGCGGCGAGCCCGTGGAGGACCTGCTCGCGCTCGCCGTGCGGACCAAGGCGGCGCTGGTGCGCCACCCCTGGGTGGCCGGCCTGCCGCCGGAACCGCTCAGGCTGGGGCCGCGCGGGCTCGACTACCTGGAGTACGCGCTGCGGGCGATGGAGCCCTCACCGCTGCCGGGACGGACCAAGACGGAACTCGTCGGTCTGATGAACGCGCTGGTCACCCAGTTCGCCGGGGTGACGGCGCAGCACGACGGGGGCGCGAACGGCCGCCGGGCCGCCCAGGCCGCCTATCTGCGCGAGGCGGCGGCGCGGGGGGAGCACCCGCGGGTCGCGGCGGCCCTCGGCGACCCCGGTGAGGTGGCGGACGGCGAGGACGCGGAGGCCGGCTTCGCGCGGATGATGCGCAAGGTGCTGACCGGGCTGCTGGCGTCCTGACCCGGCCCCCGGAAACCCCGACGGCGCCCCGGCCGGGCCTTCGCCTGCCGGGGCGCCGTCGCGCGTGCGGGGGTCGCGGGCCGTGGGTCAGCCCGCGTCGGCCGCCAGCGCGGCCGAGACGACCGCCTTGGCCTCCTCCTGGACCCGGCCCAGGTGCTCGGCGCCGTGGAAGGACTCCGCGTAGATCTTGTACACGTCCTCGGTGCCCGAGGGGCGGGCCGCGAACCAGGCGTTCTCGGTGGTCACCTTGATGCCGCCGAGCGACGCGCCGTTGCCGGGGGCCGCGGTGAGCACGGCGGTGACCGGCTCGCCCGCGAGGGTGTCCGCGCCGACCTGCTCGGGCGACAGCCGACCGAGCACCGCCTTCTGGGCGGGGGTGGCCGCGGCGTCGATCCGCGCGTAGGCGGGCTCGCCGAACCGGGCCGTCAGGTCCGCGTAACTCTGCGACGGCGTACGCCCGGTGACCGCCAGCATCTCCGAGGCGAGCAGCGCCAGGATGATGCCGTCCTTGTCGGTGGTCCACACCGAGCCGTCGCGGCGCAGGAACGACGCCCCCGCCGACTCCTCGCCGCCGAAGCCGAGCGAACCGTCGGCCAGCCCGTCCACGAACCACTTGAAGCCCACCGGCACCTCGACCAGGGTGCGGCCGAGATCGGCGGCCACCCGGTCGATCATCGACGAGGACACCAGCGTCTTGCCGACCCCGGCGGTCGCCGCCCACTGCGCGCGGTGCGCGAACAGGTAGGAGATCGCGGCGGCCAAGTAGTGGTTGGGGTTCATCAGTCCGCCGTCGGGCGTGACGATGCCGTGCCGGTCGGCGTCCGCGTCGTTCCCGGTGGCGATCTGGAAGCGGTCGCGCTGCTCGATCAGCGAGGCCATCGCGTACGGCGACGAGCAGTCCATCCGGATCTTGGCGTCCCAGTCCAGCGTCATGAAGCGCCAGGTCGGATCGGTCAGCGGGTTGACCACGGTCAGGTCGATGCGGTGCTGTTCGGCGATCCGGCCCCAGTACGCCACCGACGCCCCGCCCAGCGGGTCCGCGCCGATCCGCACCCCGGCCGCGCGCACCGCGTCGAGGTCCAGCACGGCGGGCAGGTCCGCCACGTAGGTGCCCAGGAAGTCGTACCGCCCGGTGGTCTCCAGGGTCAGTGCCCGCGCGTACGGGACGCGGCGGACCCCCTTGAGGCCCCCGGCGATCAGTTCGTTGGCCCGGTCCTGGATCCAGCCGGTGGCGCTGGAGTCGGCGGGGCCGCCGTTCGGCGGGTTGTACTTGAAACCGCCGTCTGCGGGCGGATTGTGCGACGGCGTGACGACGACGCCGTCCGCGAGGGCGCCGCCGCGGCCCTTGTTGTACGTGAGGATGGCGTGCGACACGGCGGGGGTGGGCGTGTAGCCGTCCGCCTCGTCGATCAGCACCCGGACGTCGTTGGCCGCGAACACCTCGATCGCGGTGGCCTTCGCCGGCTCCGAGAGGGCGTGCGTGTCGGCACCCAGGAACAGCGGCCCGTCGATGCCCTGGAGGGCCCGGTACTCGCAGATCGCCTGGCTGGTCGCGGCGATGTGGTCCTCGTTGAACGCGGTGTTGAGCGAGGAGCCGCGGTGCCCCGAGGTGCCGAAGGCCACCCGCTGGCGGGGGTCGGCCGGGTCGGGGTGCAGCGCGTAGTACGCGGTCACCAGCCGGGACACGTCGACGAGATCTTCCGGCCGGGTCTGCTGTCCCGCTCGTTGGTGCGGCATCCGCCCGTTACCTCCATGGTGTCGCGATCAATGCGGTACGGGACATTCTCGCGGACCGGAGGGACTGCTCGCACGCACGTCTGTTCGTGGGGGTGGGGGAGGAGTGACAGGAGGGAAGGCGGGGTAGCAGGGCGAATGTCGGCGAGTGGAATACCTGAACAAATGGGTGGAAACTCATCGATGAGTCATTGATTGCCGCACACAGAACGTGAACGTGAGGAGAGCGCCATGTCGTCCAAGCGCCGTCGCAAGAAGAAGGCTCGCCGCAAGAACGGAGCCAACCACGGGAGCCGGCCGCAGTGCTGAGGTGGCTGGAGCCGGTGGAGCCCTTGGAGCCGTTGGAGGCGTTGGGCTGAGGTGCTGCTGATGTGGTGCCGGGGTGGCGTCCGTGGCTGGGGGATTCCTGGCTGCGGGCGCCGCTTTGTTGTGGGTGGGGTGGGGTGGGGTGGGGTACGGGGCCGGGGGCGTCCGGGGCGGGAGGGTTCGGCTCCGTCGGGGGCCGCCCCCTTGCCCGCCCGTTCCGCCCCCGGGGGCGGCCCCGCCGCCCAAGGGGGCGGGGGTGGCTTCGGGGTTCCAGGGGGCTCGGGTGGGGGGTTGACCTGGGGGGACAGTAGAGTCCTGGCTGCGTCGTTCCCGAGCTTCGAGGTAGCCGTCCGTGACATCCGCCGCACCCATATCCGGCCCGGAGCCGTCCGATCCGACCGAGGTCACCGTCGTGGGCATCGGCGCCGACGGCTGGTCCGGCCTCCCCCCGGCCTCCCGCGACGCCCTCCTCGACGCCGAGGTGGTCATCGGCGGCGGGCGGCAGCTCGGCCTCCTGCCCGACGACTGCCCCGGGGTACGCATACCGTGGCCCGCCCCGCTGCGCCCCGCGGTCCCCGGCCTGCTCGCCGAGCACCGCGAGCGCCGGACCGTCGTACTGGCCAGCGGCGACCCGATGTTCTACGGCATCGGCCGCGCCCTCGCCGAGATCTGCGGCCCCGACGCGCTGCGCATCCTGCCCCACCCCTCCTCCGTGTCGTACGCCTGCGCCCGGGTCGGCTGGCCGCTGGAGGACACCGAGGTGATCACCCTGGTCGGCAGGCCCGCCGCCCGGCTCGCCGCGGCCCTGCACGACGGCCGCAAGCTGCTGGTGCTCAGCGCGGACGCCTCGACCCCCGCCACCGTCGCCGCCCTGCTGCGCGAGCGCGGCTTCGGCCCCAGCCGCATGAACGTCCTCCAGCAGCTCGGCGGCGAGGACGAGGCCTGCACCGAGGGCACCGCCGACACCTGGCAGCAGCCCCCCGGCGACCCGCTCAACGTCATCGCCGTCACCTGCCGCCGTGCCCCCGGCACCCGGCGCCTGGGCGCCGTACCCGGGCTGCCCGACGACGCGTACGAACACGACGGCCAGCTCACCAAGCGTCACATCAGGGCCGCCACCCTCGGCGCCCTCGCCCCCGCCCCCGGCGAACTCCTGTGGGACGTCGGCGGCGGCTCCGGCTCGATCGCCGTCGAGTGGCTGCGCACCCACCCCTCCTGCCGTGCCGTCAGCGTCGAACGCGACCCGGTGCGGGCCGAGCGCATCACCCGCAACGCCGACCGGCTCGGCGTGCCCGGACTGCGCGTGGTCACCGGCCGCGCCCCCGGATCGCTGGCCGGACTGCCCGTACCGGACGCCGTGTTCATCGGCGGCGGACTGACCGCCCCCGGCCTCCTCGACGCCTGCTGGGAGGCCCTGCCCGAGGGCGGCAGGCTGGTCGCCAACACGGTCACCCTGGAGTCCGAGGCGCTGCTGGCCGCCTGGCACCGCCGCCACGGCGGCGACCTCGTACGGCTCGCCGTCGCCCACGCCGTGCCCGTGGGCGGCTTCACCGGGTGGCGGCAGGCCATGCCGGTCACCCAGTGGTCCGTCACCAAACCCCGTCCGGCGGAGCACGCCGGACCCGCCGCCACCCCCGACGCAGGAGAGAACCAGTCATGACCGTGTACTTCATCGGCGCGGGACCCGGCGCCGCCGACCTGATCACGGTGCGCGGCGCCCGTACGCTCGCCGCCTGCCGCGTCTGCCTGTACGCGGGCAGCCTGGTGCCCCGCGAACTGCTCGCCGAGTGCCCGCCCGGCGCGCGCCTCGTCGACACCGCCCAGCTCGACATCGAGCAGATCACCGCCGAGCTGACCGCCGCCCACGCGGCCGGTCACGACGTGGCCCGGCTGCACTCGGGCGACCCCTCCGTGTTCAGCGCGGTCAACGAGCAGATGCGCCGGCTCGACGAGGCCGGTGTGCCCTACGAGGTGATCCCCGGCGTCCCCGCCTTCGCCGCTGCCGCCGCCGCCCTCAAGCGGGAGCTGACGGTGCCCACCGTCGGCCAGACCGTCATCCTCACCCGGATCGCCCAGCGCGCCACCGCCATGCCCGAGGGCGAGGACCTGGCCACCCTGGGCCGCAGCGGCGCCCTGATCGTGCTGCACCTGGCCGCCCAGTACGTGGACCGGGTCGTCGAGGAACTGGTGCCGCACTACGGGGCCGACTGCCCGGCCGCCGTCGTCGCCTACGCCTCCCGCCCGGACGAGATCGTGCTGCGCGGCACCCTCGACGACATCGCCGCCCAGGTGAAGGACGCCGGGGTGCTGCGCACCGCCGTCATCATGGTCGGCCGCACCCTCGGCGCCGAACAGTTCCGCGACAGCCACCTCTACTCCCCGGCCCGCGACCGGCACAACTGCTGAACCGCCGATACGGACGTGCCCACCGGGCGGGGCCAGGACGGGGCCGGGGTCAGCGCACCTCGCTGCGCCCCACCACCGTCCCCGCCCGGTCGATGCAGATCACGTCGACCGCCACCGGCGCGCCCCGCAGCACCGACAGCGCCTCGTCGCGCGCCCCCACCGCCACCAGGTCGCCCAGCGGCACCCCGCGCGCCTGGCACAACTGGAGCGCGGCCAGGCCGGTGTTGGCGGCGGCGATCTCCGCCGCGAGCGCCTCGTCCGCGCCGCCCCGCCGCGCCAGCTCCGCCAGGAAGCCCTTGTCCACCTGGGAGCGCCCGGAGTGCAGGTCCATGTGCCCGGCGGCGAGCTTCGACAGCTTGGCGAAACCGCCGCAGACCGTCAGCCGCTCCACCGGATGGCGCCGCACGTACTTCAGCACCGCGCCCGCGAAGTCGCCCATGTCGAGCAGGGCGATCTCCGGCAGCCCGTACTCGGCCACCACCGTCTTCTCCGACGTGGACCCCGTGCAGCCCGCCACATGGGTGAGCCCGGCCGCCCTCGCCACGTCCACGCCCCGCCGGATCGAGTCGATCCACGCCGAGCAGGAGTACGGCACGACGACGCCCGTCGTGCCCAGGATGGAGAGGCCGCCGAGGATGCCCAGGCGGCCGTTCCAGGTGGAGCGGGCGATCTCCTCGCCGTGGTCCACCGAGACCGTCACCTCCACGTCGCCGGTGCCGCCGTGCGCCGCCGCCACCCGCGCCACGTGCTCGCGGATCAGCTGCCGGGGCACCGGGTTGATGGCCGGCTCGCCCACGTCCAGGGGCAGCCCCGGCAGGGTGACCGTGCCGACCCCGGGGCCCGCCCGGAACACCACGCCCGAGCCCGGCGGCAGCCGCCGCACCGTCGCCCGCACCAGCGCCCCGTGCGTGACGTCCGGGTCGTCGCCCGCGTCCTTGACCACCCCGGCCGTCGCCCGCCCGCCGTCCAGTTCCTCGACGGCCAGGGCGAACGCGGGGGTCTGCCCGCGCGGCAGGGTGATCGTCACCGGGTCGGGGAAGTCGCCGGCCAGCAGGGCCGTGTACGCGGCGGTGGCGGCGGCCGTCGCACAGGCACCGGTCGTCCAGCCGGAGCGCAGACCGGTGTGCTTGAGTTGGGCGTCGCGCCCGCTGGGCGCGGCGGGCCCCTGGCCCGTACTGCTCGTGTCACTCATGGATGGATCCCGTGCACATACTCGTTCTCGGCGGTACGACCGAGGCCCGGCGCCTCGCCGGACTCCTGGTCGACGTGCCCGGCAACCGGGTCACCAGTTCCCTCGCCGGGCGGGTCGCCAGTCCGAAGCTGCCGCCCGGCGAGGTCCGGGTGGGCGGGTTCGGCGGGGTCGCCGGACTGGCCGACTGGCTGCGTACCCACCAGGTGGACGCGCTCATCGACGCCACCCATCCTTTCGCCGGAACGATCAGTTTCCACGCGGCCGAGGCCGCCGCCGCTGCCCATGTTCCCCTGCTGGCGCTGCGCCGGCCCGGCTGGGCGCCCGGCGAGGGCGACGACTGGCACCCGGTCGGCTCCCTCGACGAGGCCGCGCGGGCACTGTCCCGACTGGGCGAGCGGGTCTTCCTCACCACCGGGCGGATGGGGCTCGCCGCGTTCGCCGCCCTGCACGAGCCCTGGTTCCTGATGCGGTCGGTGGACGCCCCCGAAGGGCCCTGCCCGCCGCGCATGGAGGTGCTGCTGGACCGGGGCCCCTTCACCCTCGAAGGGGAGCGCGACCTGCTGCGCCGCCACCGCATCGACGTCCTGGTCACCAAGGACAGCGGTGGTGCGGCCACCGCCCCCAAGCTGACCGCCGCCCGCGAGGCGGGCATCCCGGTGGTCGTGGTGCGCCGCCCGCCGGTCCCGGCGGGCGTACCGGTGGCGGACACCCCGGAGGCGGCCGTCGCCCGGCTGCGCGCGTGGGCGGGCGACGGGGTACGGAACGGCCGGTGACCGGACCGCACCCCGCCGGTGCCCGCCGGGCCTCCTGGCCGGTGGCCGGACCGCACCCCGGCGGTGCCGCTCAGGCCTCCGGGTAGCGCCGGGGCGTCCAGACGATCCGCTCGCCGTCGTCGCCCCGCCGTACCCACCGGGTCTGCGAGGACCCCACGAGCAGCACGGTCCGCATGTCCACCTCCGCCGGGTCCAGGTCCCCGAGCCGTACCGTCCGTACGCTCTCGGTCGGCCCGCCCACGTCGCGGCCGAGCACCACCGGGGTGTCCGGCGACCGGTGTTCGAGGAGCAGGTCGCGGGCCTTGCCGACCTGCCAGGTGCGGCTGCGCGACCCGGGGTTGTACAGGGCCAGCACCAGGTCCGCCGAGGCAGCGGCGCGCAGGCGTTCCGCGATGACCTCCCAGGGCTTGAGCCGGTCCGAGAGGGAGATCGTCGCGTAGTCGTGCCCGAGCGGTGCCCCCGCCCTGGCGGCGGCGGCGTTCGCGGCGGTCACCCCGGGCAGCACCCGTACCGGCACCCGCGCGTACTCCTGCTGCGTGGCGACCTCCAGGACGGCCGTGGCCATCGCGAAGACCCCGGGGTCACCGCCCGAGACGACGGCGACCCGCCGCCCGCGCCGCGCCAGGTCGAGCGCGAACTCCGCGCGCTCCGACTCCACCTTGTTGTCCGACCCGTGCCGCACCTGCCCCGGCCGCACCGGCACCCGGTCCAGGTACGTCGTGTACCCGACCAGGTCGTCCGCGGCGGCCAGCGCCCCACGGGTCTCCGGGGTCAGCCACAGCGGACCGGCCGGACCGGTACCGACCACGGCCACCTCGCCGTCCCCCTCGGCCCGCGCGGCACGCGGCTCGGTGTGCGCGGAGCCGATCCGGCTCGGCAGCACCGCGACCGCGAAGTACGGCACCGAGTCCGCGTCCACGTCGGCCAGTTCGCCGGTGCGCTCGCCGGCCATGGTCGCCCGCTCCACGTACCGCGCCTCGCCCAGCCGCCCGGACGCCTCGAAGGCACCGCGCACCGCCGGGAACGTACGCCCCAGCTTCATCACCACGGCCGTGTCGGTCGCGGCGAGCCGGGCCGTCAGCTCCTCCTCGGGCAGTGTGCCCGGCAGGATCGTCAGCACCTCCTCGCCCTCCACCAGCGGCGTCCCGAGCCGCGCCGCCGCCGCGCTCACCGAGGTCACCCCGGGGACCACCTCGGTGGGGAAGCGGTCCGCGAGCCGCTTGTGCATGTGCATGTACGAGCCGTAGAAGAGCGGGTCGCCCTCGGCGAGCACCGCCACGGTGCGGCCCGCCTCCAGGTGCGCGGCCAGCCGGGCCGCGGCCTCCTCGTAGAACTCCTCCAGTGCGGCCCGGTAGCCGCCGGGGTGGTCGGTGGTCTCCGTGGTGACGGGGTAGACCAGCGCCTCCTCGATGTGCCGTTCCTCGATGCGGCCGGCCGCGATGGAGCGCGCTATCGACCGCCCGTGCCGGGCACTGTGATAGGCGATCACATCCGCCTCGGCGATGACCTCCACGGCCCGTACCGTCATCAGCGACGGATCGCCGGGACCGAGCCCGACACCGTAAAGACGGCCCTTGACCTGCCCGTTGGTGCTCATTCTTCCTCGCTGGCGATCGCGTTGAGCGCGGCGGCGGCGATGGCGCTGCCACCGCGTCGGCCGCGAACGACCAGGTATTCGAGGCCGTACTCGTGCACGGCCAGTGCCTCCTTGGACTCCGCCGCACCCACGAAGCCGACCGGCACGCCGATCACGGCCGCCGGGCGCGGTGCGCCCGCCTCGATCATTTCGAGGAGCCGGAACAGCGAGGTCGGCGCGTTGCCGACGGCGACCACCGAGCCTTCGAGACGGTCGCGCCACAGCTCCATCGCGGCGGCGCTGCGGGTGGTCCCGAGCTCCTTGGCGAGGGCGGGCACCGACGGGTCGGACAGGGTGCAGACCACGTCGTTGTCGGCGGGCAGCCGCTTGCGGGTGACCCCGCTGGCCACCATCTGCACGTCGCACAGGATGGGCGCCCCGGCGCGCAGCGCGGCCCGCGCGTCCGCCACCACGTTCGGGCTGAACGCCAGGTCGCGCACCAGGTCGACCATGCCGCAGGCGTGGATCATACGGACCGCGACCTGGCTGACGTCGGCGGGCAGACCCGCCAGATCCGCCTCGGCGCGGATCGTGGCGAAGGACTGGCGGTAGATCGCCGGTCCGTCCTTCTCGTACTGATGCACTGTGCTGTCGCTCTCTTCTGCGGGCGTGGGACGGGGAATCGGGTGGAGATGTCGGTACGGGGAAGTACGAGGGGAAAATACGGGTCAGGCGTGTTTCCCGCGAGCGGCGGCCACCGCGTCGGACAGCGCGGGCGAGCCGTCGGGGACGGTGACCGGGGTGTCCCGGGCCTCGCCCCGTACGACCGTGATCCGGTGGCCCTCCTCGGTGGCGAGCACATCGACCCACTCGCCGTGCGGGTGCCCGCACCTGCGCGCACACCCCGACCAGTGGACCGGCAGCCCGCCCACGGGCCCCAGGGCGAGCGTCGCCTGACTCTGCACGTCCGCCAGCGACTTGGCGCAGCCGGGCCGTCCGACGCAGGCGCCGACCCCGCGCCACGGCGAGTCCTCGCGGGTGATCAGCCCGGCGCCGTCCAGCAGGCCGAGCAGTTCCTCGGCCTGCGCCGGCAGGACACCGGGCAGGACGACACCGCGCCACGGGGTCAGCCGCAGGGTACCGTCGCCGTGGCGTCGTGCGACGTCGGTGAGCAGGCGCCACGGGCCGGCGGCGAGGCGGCCGAGCGGTGCGCCGACGGACAGGGCGGCGCGGGCCGGCCGGTCGGGGCCGTCGGCGGGTGCCGCGTCCGTGGAAGGTGCCGCGTCGGTGGCGGGTGCCGTGTCCGTGACGACGCCGAGCCGCGGGGGAGCGGGTGTGGCGGGCCGGGCGGGGGCCTTCGTGCGTGTCGCGTCCAGCCGGGCCGCGCGCAGCTCCCGTACGACATCGGCCAGCAGCGCGTCCGGGCCGCCGGGGAACTCCGACACCCGCCACACGCCCACCTCCCGCACCCCGTCCAGGAAGGTCTCGGCGGCCACCAGCGCGGCCCGCACCGCCTGCGCACCCGGCAGCCGTACGGCGTCGCGCGCGGTGCCGACCCGCAGCAGCGCACCCCCGCCCGGCTCCGCCCGCAGCGTCACATCGGCGCCCAGCGCGTCCACGTCGCCCCGGCCGTCGTCGAGCGCGAACAGGAACCGGCCGGAGAGCCGGGTCGTCCGCTCCCCGGCGCACAACAGCGTGTCCAGCCCGCGCAGCCAGGGGCCGACGTCACCGTGCCCCAGGCCGTCCAGACCCGACAGCGGCGACGCCACCACATTGCGCACCCGCTCGTGCCGTACGGACGGCAACAGGCCCGCCGCGCCGAGGAGTTGGGCGAGTTCGGCGCCGCAGTCCGCGGCCAGGCCGCGCAGTTCGGCATTGCCCCGGGAGGTGAGGCGAATGTCACCATCGCCCAGCCGGCCGGCCGCGTCGCCGAGCGCCCGCGCCTGTGCGGCGCCGAGCACACCGCCCGGCACCCGGACCCGGGCCAGCGCCCCGTCGTCCGCGCCGTGCAGCCGCAGCGAACCCGGGCACGCGTCACCGCGGGTACGGGCGTGGGCCTCGCCCGTCGGTCCGGGCGAGGTCGGCGAAGTGGCTGGTGGGGGCATGGCGGCGAGCATACCGACCGAGGAGGGACTGCTGTTCGACACCGTGTGCGGCGCACTTGACCCGGGGCTCTAATATGCCTGGTGGCGGGCTCTCGGGCCCGTCGTCGCCACCGACGGCGACAGGGGAGGAAGCCCGGTGGAACTCCGGCGCGGTCCCGCCACTGTGAGCCCGGCCCCCGCCGGGCGAGTCAGGAACTCCCTTGCGCGGCCCCGATCCCCTTGGGGCTTCCCTCACACCGCCCGGGGCGTGGACACCCCGAGGAAGGCACGACGCCGCATGCTCCTGCTCCTGTCGACGTCCGACACCGACCTGCTCAGCGCCCGTTCCTCCAGCGGCCCGGTCGGTTACCGCTACGCCAACCCTTCCCGGCTCGCCCTCACCGACCTGCCCGAGCTCCTCGACGGCACCGATCTCGTCGTCGTACGCCTCCTGGGCGGGGTCCGCGCCTGGCAGGACGGCCTGGACCAGGTCCTCGCCACGGGCAGGCCCGTCGTCGTCCTCACCGGCGAACAGGCCCCCGACGCGCAGCTGATGGCCGCCTCCACCGTCCCCGTCGGCATTGCCGCCGAGGCGCACGCCTACCTGGCGCACGGCGGGCCCGCCAACCTGGAGCAGCTCGCCCGCTTCCTCTCCGACACCGTGCTGCTCACCGGCCACGGCTTCGAGCCGCCCGCGCCCGCACCCTCCTGGGGCCCGCTGGAGCGCACCGCCCGCGCCGGTGTCGAGGGCCCGACCGTCGCGGTGCTCTACTACCGCGCCCACCACATGAGCGGCAACACCGGCTTCATCGACGCCCTGTGCGGCGAGATCGAGGCCGCCGGGGCACGCCCGCTGCCGCTGTACGTGGCGTCCCTGCGCACCCCCGAGCCGGAGCTCATCGAGGAGCTGCGGGCCGCCGACGCCATCGTCACCACCGTCCTCGCGGCGGGCGGCACCCGCCCGGCGGAGGCCTCGGCCGGCGGCGACGACGAGTCCTGGGACGCGGGCGCCCTCACCGGCCTGGACGTGCCGATCCTCCAGGCGCTCTGCCTGACCAGCCCGCGCACCGCCTGGGAGGAGAACGACGAGGGCGTCTCCCCGCTAGACGCGGCCACCCAGATCGCCGTCCCGGAGTTCGACGGCCGGCTGATCACCGTCCCGTTCTCCTTCAAGGAGATCGACGACGACGGCCTGCCCGCGTACGTCGCCGACACCGAGCGCGCCGCCCGCGTCGCCGGGATCGCCGTCCGCCACGCCCGGCTGCGGCACATTCCCAACGCCGACAAGAAGATCGCGCTCGTCCTGTCCGCGTACCCCACCAAGCACTCCCGCATCGGCAACGCCGTCGGCCTCGACACCCCCGCCAGCGCGGTCGCCCTGCTGCGCCGCCTGAGGGCCGAGGGCTACGACTTCGGCACCGAGGAGGTGCCCGGTCTCGCCTCCGGCGACGGCGACGAGCTGATCTACGCCCTCATCGAGGCGGGCGGCCACGACCAGGAGTGGCTGACCGAGGAGCAGATGGCGCGCAACCCCGTGCGCATCCCGGCCGCCGACTACCGGCGCTGGTTCGCCACGCTGCCCGCCGAGCTGCGCGAGGCCGTCGAGGAGCACTGGGGCCCGGCGCCCGGCGAGATGTTCGTCGACCGCTCGCAGAACCCGGACGGCGACATCGTGCTCGCCGCCCTGCGGCGGGGGAACCTCCTCATCCTCATCCAGCCGCCGCGCGGCTTCGGCGAGAACCCCATCGCGATCTACCACGACCCCGACCTGCCGCCGTCGCACCACTACCTGGCCGCCTACCGCTGGATCGCCGCGTCCGCCGACGACAACGGCTTCGGTGCCGACGCGATGATCCACCTCGGCAAGCACGGCAACCTGGAGTGGCTGCCCGGCAAGAACGCGGGCCTCTCCGCCGCCTGCGGCCCCGACGCCGCCCTCGGCGACCTCCCGCTGATCTACCCGTTCCTGGTCAACGACCCCGGCGAGGGCACCCAGGCCAAGCGCCGCGTGCACGCCACCCTCGTCGACCACCTGGTGCCGCCGATGGCCCGCGCCGACAGCTACGGCGACATCGCCCGGCTGGAGCAACTCCTCGACGAGCACGCCCAGATCGCGTCCATGGACCCGGCGAAGCTGCCCGCGATCCGCGCCCAGATCTGGACCCTCATCCAGGCCGCGAAGCTCGACCACGACCTCGGCATCGAGAACCGGCCGGAGGACGAGGGCTTCGACGACTTCATCATGCATCTCGACGGGTGGCTCTGCGAGATCAAGGACGTCCAGATCCGCGACGGCCTGCACGTCCTGGGCGGTGCCCCGGAGGGCGAGGCCCGGGTGAACCTGGTCCTCGCGATCCTGCGCGCCCGCCAGATCTGGGGCGGCACCGCCTCCCTGCCCGGCCTGCGCGAGGCCCTCGGCCTCGACGAGTCCGCCGCGCAGCGCACCGCCGCCGACGAGATCGAGGAGCAGGCCCGCGGCCTGGTCCAGGCGATGGAGGACGCCCACTGGAAGCCGGAGGCCGTCGCGGGCGTCGCCGCCGGCCACCCGGCCGCCGTCGCCGACATCCTCGACTTCGCCGCCCGCGAGGTCGTCCCGCGCCTCGCCGCCACCACCGACGAACTCGCCCACGCCGTCCACGGACTGAACGGCGGCTTCGTCCCGGCCGGCCCCTCCGGCTCCCCGCTGCGCGGCCTGGTCAACGTCCTGCCGACCGGCCGCAACTTCTACTCCGTCGACCCCAAGGCCGTACCCTCCAAGCTCGCCTGGGAGACCGGCCAGGCCCTCGCGGACTCCCTCCTCACGCGCTACAAGACCGACAACGGCGAATGGCCCACCTCCGTCGGCCTCTCCCTGTGGGGCACCAGCGCCATGCGCACGGCCGGCGACGACATCGCCGAGGCGTTCGCACTGCTGGGCATCCGCCCCGTCTGGGACGACGCCTCGCGCCGGGTCACCGGCCTGGAGGCCATCCCCGCCGAGGAACTGGGCCGCCCCCGCATCGACGTCACCCTGCGCATCTCCGGCTTCTTCCGCGACGCGTTCCCGCACGCCATCGGCCTCCTCGACGACGCGGTGCGCCTCGCCGCCTCGCTGGACGAGAGCGCCGACGTCAACTACGTACGGGCGCACACCCAGGCAGACCTCGCCGAGCACGGCGACGAACGCCGCGCCACCACCCGCATCTTCGGGTCGCGTCCCGGAACGTACGGCGCGGGCCTCCTCCAGCTCATCGACTCCCGCGACTGGCGCACCGACGCCGACCTCGCCGAGGTCTACTCGGTGTGGGGCGGCTACGCCTACGGCCGCGAACTCGACGGGCGTCCGGCCCGCGAGGAGATGGAGAGCGCGTACAAGCGCATCGAGGTGGCGGCGAAGAACACCGACACCCGCGAGCACGACATCGCCGACTCCGACGACTACTTCCAGTACCACGGCGGCATGGTCGCCACCGTGCGCGCCCTCAAGGGCAAGGCCCCCGAGGCGTACATCGGCGACTCCACCCGCCCCGAGACGGTGCGCACCCGCACCCTCGTCGAGGAGACCTCGCGCGTCTTCCGCGCCCGCGTGGTCAACCCCAAGTGGATCGAGGCGATGCGCCGCCACGGCTACAAGGGCGCCTTCGAACTCGCCGCCACCGTCGACTACCTCTTCGGGTACGACGCGACGACGGGCGTGGTCGCCGACTGGATGTACGACAAGCTCACCGAGACGTACGTCCTGGACCCGACCAACCGCGAGTTCCTCAAGGAGGCCAACCCCTGGGCGCTGCACGGTATCGCCGAGCGCCTCCTGGAGGCGGAGTCGCGCGGCATGTGGGCCAAGCCCGACCCGGCCGTCCTCGAAGCGCTCCGCCAGGCCTACCTGGAGACCGAGGGCGACCTGGAGGGCGAGGACTAGCGATCCCCGCACCCGGCGGGCCCCGTGCGGGGCCGCACGGGGCGCCGCTGGACGACGGGGCGGGTCCGAGGCAGTATCGGGCCCGCCCCTCCTCGTGATCATCCGCGCGGAGGGCGCGCCAGCCGTGCCGAAGTCCGTGTCGATCCGGGGGAGTTGCAGCCGACCCATGTCACTGCCGAATCAGTTGCGGGGCCGCACACCGGAGGCCTCCCGGCCCGGCCAGATGGTCGTCTGCGGGGACGACGCCCTCGCCCGGCGGCTTGCCGGGGAACTGTGCGACCTCTACGGGGAGCGGGTCACCCTCGTCGTGCCCCCGGGCCGCCGCTCGGGGGCCTCGGGCACCGGCGGCCCCGGCACCGTCTCCGCGCTGGTCGGCCGGATGTCCGCCGCCGTCACCCGCACCTCCCGCACCCCGGCGGCGCCGTCCGACGGCGCCGCCCGCCCCGAGGGCCTCCGGCTCCTGGAGGCGGCCGAACCCGACAACGAGGTGCTGGAGGCGGCGGGCATCGCCCACTCCACCGCGCTCGCCCTCGTCTACGAGGACGACGAGCGCAACATCCGCGCAGCCCTCACCGCCCGCCGCCTCAACCCCCGCCTGCGGCTGGTGATCCGGCTCTACAACCGCAAGCTGGGCCAGCAGCTGGAGGCACTCCTCGACCAGGCCGCCGCCGTCGCCGCACCCGATCTGGACCGGGCCGCGCTGGACGCCTCCACCACCGTCCTCTCCGACGCCGACACCGCGGCCCCCGCCCTGGCGGCCACCGTCGTCGCCGGCACCAGCAAGGTCATCCACGCGGGCGGGCTGCTGCTGCGCGCCGTCGAGCGCAACCCGCCCGGCCGCGGACAGGTCCCCGACCCCGGGCTGTGCACCCTGGCCCTGCTCTCCGCCACCACCCAGGACCCGGCGGGCGCCGAGGGATCCGACGGCAGCGGCGGCGAAGGACCCCGACTCCTCCCCGACGAAGGGGCGGTGGGCGCCGCGGCCGGCCACGGCGCCGTCGTCCTCGAAGCGATCACCCCCGCCACCGGCCAGACCTCGGCCTCCGGCCTGCGCGCGACCAGCCGCGGCGGCCCGGTCGGCGACCTGTTCTCCAGCCGCTTCCGGTGGTCGCTGCTGGGCGTGGTCCTCGCGGTCCTGGCACTGACCGTCGCGTCCTGGCAGATCGGCGACGAACACCCGCTGCACGCCGCCTACGTCACCCTGCTCGACATCTTCGCCATCAACGAGCCCGCCGTCGACGAGGAGGCCGACCGCCAGATCCTGCAGATCCTCTCCGGCTTCGTGGGAATGCTGCTCCTGCCGCTGCTGGTGGCGGGAGTGCTCGAAGCGTTCGGCACCTTCCGCAACGGCGCGCAGCTGCGTCGCCCGCCACGTGGACTCTCCGGCCACGTCGTGCTCCTCGGCCTCGGCAAGATCGGCTCCCGGGTGCTGGCCCGGCTGCGCGAACTGGACGTCGCCGTGGTGTGCGTCGAGTCCGACCCGGAGGCCCGCGGCGTCGCCCTGGCCCGCCGCCACCGGGTGCCCGTCGTCCTGGGCGACGTCACCGAGGAAGGCGTACTGGAGGCGGCCAAGGTGCACCGGGCGCACGCCTTCCTCGCCCTGACCAGCTCCGACACCACCAACCTGGAGGCCGCCCTGTACGCCCGCTCGGTCCGGCCCGACCTCAGGGTGGCGCTGCGGCTGTACGACGACGACTTCGCCACCGCCGTCTACCGCACCCTGCGCGCCGCCCACCCCGGTGCGCTCACCCGCAGCCGCAGCGTCTCCACGCTCGCCGCGCCCGCCTTCGCCGGGGCGATGATGGGCCGCCAGGTGCTCGGCGCCATACCGGTCGAACGCCGGGTGCTGCTGTTCGCCGCGCTGGACGTGGCGGGCAACCCCCGCCTCGAAGGACGCACCGTCGCCGAGGCGTTCCGGCCCGGCTCCTGGCGGGTGCTCGCCCTGGACCCCGCCCGCGCCCCGGACCGGGTGCCCGACCTGTCCTCGCCCCACCACCCCGACGACCCCGAGCACGAACCGCCCGGCCTCGTCTGGGACCTGCACCCCGGATACGTGCTGCGCCCCGAGGACCGGGTCATCCTGGCCACCACCCGCGGCGGCCTCGCCGAACTCCTCGGCCGCAGCGGCAGCCGGTCCCGGCAGGGTCAGGGCGCCGACCCGGCCGGCTGAGACCCCGTGCCCGGCGGACGGGGCCCGGCCGCCCGCACGATCGCCGACTCGACGGCCGCCACCCGGTCGGCGAGCAGCCCGAGCGCCGCCACCGCACGGCCCAGCCCGTCGTCCTCCGCGCCGCCGAGCGCCCGGGTGCGCAGGTACGCGGCGCCCACCACGTCCCGGCGCCGGGCCTGCTCCGGCGTCAGGGTGCCGCGCAGGGCCGCCAGCTTCAGCAGGTTGGACTCCGCGTCGGCGGTCAGGGTCTGCGCCTCGCCCGCGTAGTGGTCGTCCAGGACGGCGGACAGCTCGGCGTCGTTCATGGCCGGGGTGATCCGCTGGACGATCCGCTGGAGGTTGCGGTAGGAGCCCTGGAGCCGGAACGGCGGCTCGGTGCGGGCGGCGTCCGTCTGGGCTGCGGAGGCGATGTACGCCGCGTTGACCGCGAGCACGGTGCGCCGGGCCGTCACCACGTGCTTCAGCACCGCCCGGATCCGCTCCAGTTCGGCGGGCTCGTACGGGTGGACCAGCCGGTCCGCCCGCGCGGTCGGATCCCCCTCGGCCAGCCGGGTCAGCAGGTCGACGTCGGCGCGCTCGCGGCCCGCGAGCGGGGCCAGCACCGGGTGCGAGGTGAGCGCGTTCTCCACGAAGCTCGCGGCGAACGCGTCCTCCTTGCCGGTCAGCACGTCGCCCAGGTTCCACACGTCCGCCCGGTTGGCGAGCATGTCCGGGATGCGGAAGCGCTGCCCCGACTCCGTGTACGGGTTGCCCGCCATGCACACCGCGAAGCGCTTGCCGCGCAGGTCGTGGCCGTTGAGGGTGCGGGTGCCGTCGCACAGCGGGATGAACTTCTGGAGGAGTTCGGGGGAGGTGTGCTGGATGTCGTCGAGGTGCAGGAGGACGTTGTTGCCCGCCGTCAGCGCGAAGCCGATCTTCTCCAGCTCGCGGCGGGCCGCCGCGTTCGGCGCCTCCTCGGGGTCCAGGGAGGTCACCCGGTGCCCGAGGGCTGGCCCGTCGACCTTCACCAGGAGCATCCCGAGCCGCTGGGCCACGTACTCCATCAGCGTCGTCTTGCCGTAGCCCGGCGGGGACAGCAGCAGGAGCAGACCGTGGTGGTCGGTGCGCCTGCCCTCCCCGGCGGCGCCCAGCTGCTTGGCGAGGCTGTCGCCGACCAGCGGCAGGTACACCTCGTCGACCAGCCGGTTGCGGACGAACGACGACATCACCCGGGGCCGGAACTCGTCGATCCGCAGCCGCTCCCGCTCGGCGGCCACCTGCGCCCCGCGCAGCCGCTGGAAGTCCCGGAAGCCGGGCACGGCGTGCGCGGCGAAGTCCGCGGTGCGGGCCAGGAACTCGTCCAGCCGGAGCGCCAGCGCGCGGGTGCGGCGGTCGATCCGCGGATGCGAGCCGAGCAGACCGGTGACGCTCGCCGTCACCGGGGCGTCCACGTCGTGGCGCGGCAGGTCCGGGCACAGCTCCACCGCGACCGCCTCGGCCAGGTCGCCGGCCGCGACGTCCTCGCCGCACGAGGCCGCGTAGGAGGTCAGCCAGCCCTCCACCAGCCGCCGGGCGGCGGCCGTCTCCCCGGCGGCCAGGTGCGCGCGCACGTCCGGCGCGTACGGGGAGGAGCCGACGGTACGGCGGAACTTGTCGAGCAGGGTGCGGGCGGTGTCGGCGGTGGCGAACGACCCGCCACCGGCCAGCTCCTCGACCAGGTACGCGGCGGCCGGCCCGGCGGGCGCCGCCGGGTCGAACCCGCCCACCGCACAGGCCAGTTCGTCCCGCAGCGCGTCCAGGGCGGGCGCCGCGCCGAACGTCTCCCGGGCCCGCACCAGCGAGCGCGCCTGCCGCGCCCAGGTCTCGCGCCGCGGGCCCGTCGTCCCGTACGCCCAGAACAGCTGGGCCGCCGCGCGGGCGGGCGCCGGGTGGCTCAGCAGGCCCGCCCCGTCCCGCAGCCGCAGCACCGTGCGCAGGATCATGGTCGCGTCGTGGTCGTGCACACCGCGCTCGTACCCCTCGTCGTACGACGCCTCGGCCGTGCGCCGCACCAGGTCCGGCAGCTGCGGGTCCACGACCTCCTCGCCGTGCTCGGCCAGCACCCGGTACGCCAGGTACTCCGCGCGGTAGACCTCGGGGGACTCCGAGGCGAGGGTGCGGTCCCAGTGCGCGCGGGTGGCCGCGAACGCCGGATCGGTGACGGGGGAGCGGTAGTCGGTGCCGGTCAGCGCGAAGACCATGGCACTGTCGCCGTCCGGGAGCAGGGTGAGTTCCGGGGCCCGGGTGGCGACGGCGAAGCGGTGCCGGCCAAGACGCAGCGTGCTGCCGCCGTCCGCGTACAGCTCGGTGCGGTCGCGCAGTGCCCGCCCGGCCTCCTGGCGGGCCGCCTTCAGCCTGCCCGTCAGCTCCTCCGCCCGCACCCCGTCGCCCAGTTCGCGCAGCTCCTCCACGGTGCGGCGCACCTTCGCGGCCATCGGGTCGGAGGCGAAGCAGGTGTGCACGGCGTCGGCGGACTCCAGCGTGGCGGCCCGCCGGGCCAGCGCCTGGAGAGCGCGGTCCGCGGAGCCCGCGAGCTGCGCCGCGCGGCGGGCCCGGGTGTCCTGGAGGGTCTGCTTGCGCGCGGTGAAGGTGTCGTACACCTCGGTGCGCCGGCGCTCGATCTCGGCGAGGAAGTCCTCGTGCCCGGCGAACCGGGACTCCAGGTTCTCCCACTGGAGCAGCAGTCCGGCCAGCTGCGCGTCGCACGCGTCCGGGGTGTCGGCCACCGCCAGCGCACCGGTCACCGACTGGCCGAGCAGCGCGGACTCCGCCGCGAACTCCGCCCGCCCCTCCTGGTCCAGCAGCGTACGGCGCCGGCTCTCCAGCGCGGCCCGCGCCCGGTTGATCCCGCCGAGCACCTCGGCGACGCGCTCCACCACGGAGGTGCGCACCGTCGCGTCCGCGATGTCGAGCCCGGCGACGACCTCGGTCAACTCCCGCAGTCCGTGCGCCTGTTCGTCCAGTCGGGCATTCATGGGTGCCGCCTCGGCCGCGGTGGCGATCGCCCCGCCGTCCGCGGTCAGCCGCTCGACCCGCGCGTGGTGGCCGGCGAACGCGTCAGGACGGCTCAGGAACGCCACCGCCCGCTGTGCGGCGGACGCCAGGTCGCCCTCGGCCTCCGCGGCCAGCGCGTCGATGCGGCCGGTGTCCGCGTACCGCGTCTCCTTCAGCGCCAGCAGCCGCCCACGGGCCTCCCGCAGCCCGGTGATCCGCGCCACCCACTCCCCGGCCGTGGCCGGCACCTCGCCGCGCAGCCTGCGCACCAGACCGGCGAGTTCGGCGGCGGCGGCGTCCAGCGCCTCCCCGGCCCGGCGCCGCAGCTCGGTGACCGCACCGAACTCCTCCAGCACCTGCACGGCGGTGGCCCGCACCCCCTCCAGCGGGGTGCGCAGGTCCCCGGCCTCCGCGTCGCCCAGCCAGTGGTGCCGGTCGGCGGCCCGCGCGCACGCGGCGACCAGCGCCTCGTACATCTCCCCGGTCGGCGCGGTGTCGCGGGCCTGCCGGGCGACGGCCAGGCAGTCGGCGACGCCCCGCACCAGATCCGGATTTCCGATCCGCGCGAGCGGCCCGCCGCCGCCCGCCGCGCCCGCGGCGTACAGGTCGGAGACGAACGGGCTGCGCCACCGCTGCACCTGGTGCACCCGGCCCGGCTCGCCCGCCCGCAGCGCCAGCAGCTCCCCGTCGTCGAAGAGCGCGTACCCGTCGCAGGTCAGCGGGGTGGCGGCGGTCTTGCGGACGAGGTTGTACGGGAGGAGCAGGGTGCGTCCCGAGGCGGCGGCGCGGAACGCGAACAGCACGTCCTCGCCGTTGGGGGAGCGCACGGCGCCCGCGAACTCCAGCTGCGAGGTGTCCGCGTCGAACGCCTTCACCGTGCCGGAGGCGAGGCAGTAGCCGCCGGGGAAGACGACGCCCTGGTCGTCCGGCAGCCGACGGCAGGACTGCCCGATGCCGTCGAGCCGGACGACGGTGCGGGTGAGGGAGTTGAACACCAGGTGGCGGGTGGTGTCCTCCTTGTACGGGCGGACCCGCAGCAGGGTCAGGTCGCCGACGCGCGCGTACGCCACCTCGGCGTCGGCCAGGGACTGCAGCGGCTCGTCGACGGGCTCGCGGTGGATGCCGTCCGGGGACTCGGTGTCCGCGTCGGTGCCCACGGTCAGGAAACCGCCGCCGGTGGCGAGGAAGACCCGGCCGCCGTCGAGGGACAGCCTGGGGTGGCGGCCCAGGAGCTGGTCCTCGCGGGTGGCCGGCACCCAGGTGACGTCGTGCGACGGCAGGGGGACGTGGTCGCGCTCGCCGCGCGCGTCCAGGAAACGGACCTCGCCGGTGGGGGAGAGCGCCCAGCGCAGCACCCGGATGTCCGCGGCCCGCTCACCGGTCCGGAACACCGCCAGCAGCCGGTCCTCCACACGCCGCAGCTGGAGCAGCCGGGCACCCCGGTAGTAGCGGTGCAGCGCGTCGAACTCCGCCACGAACGCCGGATCGTCGAGCAGTCCCGGCACGGCGTCGGCCGGCAGCGCCCGCGCCTGCCGGTCGTACAGGGACAGGACGTCCCCGACCGCGACCTGTTCGGCGGGCGCGCCCGCCGGGTGGGACCCCAGCAGCAGCGCCTCGCCGACGGCCACCACGTCGCGCGGTGCGCACACCGCCGCGGTGCGCGGCCGGACCGTGCCGGTCAGCGCCAGCTCGGTGGCGCCGAACTCGGCGATCCGCGCCGTGTTCAGTT
Source organism: Streptomyces sp. NPDC004111 (assembly GCF_042874215.1). Taxonomy (NCBI): domain Bacteria; kingdom Bacillati; phylum Actinomycetota; class Actinomycetes; order Kitasatosporales; family Streptomycetaceae; genus Streptomyces; species Streptomyces sp. NPDC004111. The sequence continues at coordinate 16,750 of NZ_JBIAMU010000024.1, read as the reverse complement.
CCTCGGCCCGCCGGGCCAGTTCGCCCGCGCGGGCGGCGAGCCGGTCGCGCAGCACTTCGTAGGTGCCGCCGTCCAGGGCGTCGGTGTCCCGGGCGGTGCCGGTGTCCGTGGCCGCAGGCTGCGTCGCCCGGGTCATCTTCGCTGCCTCCGAGGGGTGTGTGAGTGGGTGTCTTGTGCTGCTGCGGGTGGTGTGCCGGGGGCCCGGCGCGGGGTCAGACGGCGGCCGACCCGTTCAGGCCGGACTGCCGCCCGGGACCGCGGGCCGGGCGGCCGGTCGCGGCTTCCCGTCCGGGGAGTCCCGCGTCCGCGGGGAGTCCGGCGCCTGCGGGAGCCGCCGTGTCCCCGGGGAGTCCGGCGCCCAGCTCGACCACGGGCATGTCCGCGAGTCCCAGCTCCCGCGCCTTCTCCAGCAGTTCTCCGAGCGGGCCCTCGACGCTCCCGCCCCCGCCGCCCGACATCAGCTTCATCAGCAGCGCCGACACCGTCAGATTGCGGACGTCGCCGGTCGTGACCGACCCCAGCACCCGGGTGAGGTCCTCGGTGAACGAGGCGGTCCCGTCCAGCCACGGCCCGGCCAGCGTCTGCGCCGTCCGCGAGTGCCCGACGAACCCGTCCAGCCCCTTGCCCATCGAGATCGACGACATCAGCCGGTCGAAGAACACCGGCTCGCCGCCGACGATGCTGATGTCGGCGCTCTCCAGACCGGTCGCGAGCACCGTCGCCTGTGCCTCCGCGACCTGCCGCTGGACCTCGATCCCGGCCAGCCGCACGTCCTTCTCCGCCGCCAGCCGCAGCCGGAACTCCTCGTGCTCCCGGGACGCCGCGTCCAGCGCGGCCATCGCCGCCGCCTTCTCGGTCAGCCCCGCGGCCTCGGCCCGCAGCTTCCCGCCGATCGCCGCGGCCTCCGCGTCGGCCATGGCACGGGCGCCCGCCGCCTCCGCCGCGAGCCGCGCCTCGGTGGCCGCGGCCTCGGCCCGGCCCGCCTTCTCCGCGACGGCGGCCTCCGCGTCCCGTACTTCCACCTCGGCGAGCCCGGTCGCCGCCGCCTCGGCCCGGACGCCGTCGGCGAGCCGCAGCTTGGCCTGCGCGTCCAGGTCGGCCGTCTTCAACCGGGCCTCGGCCAGGGTGAGTTCCTCGGACGCCCGGTGCACCGCCGCCTGCTCGGCGGCCTCGGCCGCCTTGATGTCCTTGACCAGGTTCTCCTGGGCGACGGCCTCCGCGGCGATGACGATGGACTGCCGGTCCCGCTCGGCCGCCTCGACGGCCCGCAGCCGCAGGATCGACTCCTCCTGCTCGGCGACGGTACGGTCCACCGCCACCCGCTCCCGCACCACCTCGGCGATCTCCCGCTTCTCCGCCTCGACCTCCTTGTCGGCGGCGATCCGGGTCAGCTGGGTCTCCCGCTCCCGCGCGATGACCTCCAGCAGCCGGTCCTTCTCGATGCGCTCGGACTCGATGGCGATGACCCGCTCGCGGTTCTTCTGCGCGACGGCGACCTCACGGGCCTGGTTCTCCCGCTGCACCCCGAGCGACTCCTCCGTCCGCAGGAAGGCGGTCTGCGCCCGCAGCCGCTCCTCCTCCACCACCCGCGCCGTCTCGGCCTCCTCCCGGGCCCGTACGGTCTCCACCTCGCGGCGCTGCTTGATCTCCGCGTCGGCCTGCCGGCGCTCCAGCTCCAGGATGGCCTCGCGGGCGTCCACGTTCTGCCGGGTCAGCTCCTTCTCCTCGTGCCGCTGGAACTCGTTCGTCCGCACCCGCTCCACCGAGGTCAGCTCGGTGATCTTGCGGATGCCCTGGGCGTCGAGGATGTTGTGCGAGTCCAGCTGGGTGAGCGGCGTCTGCTCCAGGTAGTCGATCGCCGCGTCCTCCAGGCTGTAGCCGTTCAGGTCGGTGCCGATGACCTGGACGATCCGGTCCCGCAGCTCGTCGCGCTTGGTGTACAGGTCGGTGAAGTCCATCTGCTTGCCGACCGTCTTGAGCGCCTCGGAGAACTTCGCGTTGAACAGCTCCTGCATCGTCTCCTTGTCGCTGGCCCGGTCGGTGCCGATTGCCTGGGCGACCTTGACGACGTCCTCGACCGTCTTGTTGACCCGCACGAAGAAGGAGATCCGGATGTCCGCCCGGATGTTGTCCCGGCAGATCAGCCCGTCCCGGCCGGTCCTGGTGATGTCGATGGTCTTCACCGAGATGTCCATCACCTCGGCCTTGTGGAGCACGGGCAGCACGACCTGCCCGGTGAAGGTCACGTCGACCTTGCGCATCTTCGAGACGATCAGTGCCTTGCCCTGCTCCACCTTGCGGAAGAGCCGGGTCAGCACCAGCAACAGGCCCACGGCCACGAGCAGTACGACGGCGCCGAGCACGACGGCGCCCACGGTGATGGCATCCATGAAAGTGCTTCCTTACCGGAAGAGGGGACGAGCGGAGGAGATGAGGAGGGGCGGCCGGGAAGGGCCGGGGAGAAGGGCGGGGCGGCGGCGGGTCAGGCGCCCGGCAGCAGCTCCGGATACGGGGACGCCCAGAAGAACTCGCCGTCCTCGTCGTACGCGTAGAGCAGCGCGGTGCTCCCCAGCGGCAGCGCGTCGGTGCCGAACTGGCGCACCTGCACCACGGCCGTCGAGCCGTCCGCGGCGGCGACCTCCGCCTGGCCGAAGCCCGAGTCCACCCGACCGGTGCGGATGGTGCACGCGCGACCGACGAAGTCCTGCCGGGACGGCCCGGGTTCCTCGGGGAACAGCCTGGCCAGCAGCCCGGCGAGCAGCCGGGTCAGCAGCCAGGCCACGACGAGGGACACCAGCAGCAGCGTCAGGTTCAGCAGGTGCAGGCCGATGCCGCCGAGCCGGGCCCGGCCGAGCAGGGACGCCCCGCTCAGGCTGACGAACCAGGCCAGCGCGATCAGCAGCGAGGCGGCCACCGACCCGGGCAGCCCGCCCAGGCCGAGGGCGCCGGTCCCCAGTTCGCCGTCGAAGCTGTCGTGGCCCACGGCCCCGCACAGCACCAGCAGCCAGAACCCGACGACGACGATCAGCGCCGCACTGAAGAGCAGTGTGGGGAAACCGGCGGCGGCAACCACGAACTCGCCCATCGCACAGCCCTCCCCGGCTTCCCGTGACCGGCAGGGAAGGTGGTCCCGTGCCCGTCGGTTCGGCCCATCCTGTACCGCAAGCACACCCGTTCGCATTGCCGTACACCGGCAATCTTTATGATTCTTTGATGCCGGGGGCCGCCGGCACGCCACCGCGAGCCGCGAGGAGAGAACGTGACGGACCAGGGAATGCTGGAGGAGCACCTCGGCGAGTACACCCGGATCCTCCGGGACGCCTGCTCCACCGGCCGCAGGCTCACCCGGGAGGAACGTGCGGCCCTGCGCGAGAGCGGCGAGAAGGCCGCCGAGTCCGGCATCGGCCTGCGCGCCCTGGTCCGCGCCCACCTCAGCGCCGCCCAGGACGCCCGCCGGGGAATGCCGCAGGCGGAGACCGCCTACCTGCTGGGTGCCGTCGAAATCGCGGTCGACGCCTTCGCCGAGGGCCACGAACGCGCCCAGTACCTGGCGGTCCGTCAGGAAGAAGCGGTACGAAGGGAGTTCATCGACGACCTGCTCTACGGCCGCAGCGACCTGGGCCGCCTCGCCGAGCGCGCGGAACGCTTCGGGCTGCTCCTCTCGCACGCCCACGCGGTCGCCGTCGCCCAGGGAGACGCACCGTACGACGACGGCTCCTCCGTCCCCCGGCACATCGAGCAGACGCTGTTCGCCCGGTTCGGCGACCGGCGGATCCTGCTCACCACCAAGGACGGCCGGCTGATCTGCATCGCACCGGCCGACCAGGCCGAGGTGCTGAGCTACTTCGCCAAGCAGGCGCACGCCGCCACCGACGGGGGTCAGGTCGCCGTCGGCCGCGCCCACCCCGGCGCGGGCGGCGTCGTCCACTCCTACGAGGAGGCCCTCAACGCCCTCGACCTGGCGGCCCGCATGAACCTCGAAGGGCCGGTGCTGCACGCCGCCGACCTGCTGGTCTACCCCGTACTCGGCCGGGACAGGCAGGCGATGGCCGATCTCGTGGGCAGCGTGCTGGGCCCGCTGAGAGAGGCCCGCGGCGGAGCCCAGCCGCTGCTCGACACCCTCACCGCGTACTTCGACAGCGGCTGCGTCGCAGCCGAGGCGGCGCGCCGCCTCGCGCTGAGCGTGCGCGCCATGACCTACCGGCTGGACCGCATCCACAAGCTCACCGGGGCCGACCCGGGGGACCCCGTGCACCGCTACACCCTGCAGACCGCGGTGATCGGAGCCCGGCTGCTCGGCTGGCCGGAACAGGAGTTGTGAGAACGCGGCTCGCGTCCTCCGCGCCGCCGGGGCCCACCCCCTGTTCGGCGTACACGCCCCGCGCTGCGGCAAATTGGTGAAAGGCGAGGCCAGCGGGTACGTCGGCCCCGTGCGGCAGCCCGTACCGCTCGCTGTGGGTAACCGAAATATTGCGCTATGTCAGGTTGCTCCGGACGGTGGAAGAGAGCACCACCAACTCTCCATCCGAAAGGACCATCTTCATGCGCATGTCCCGGACCGCCGGTCTTCTTCTCTCGACCGCAGTGTGCGGCGCCCTCGCCCTGGGCACCGCGGGCCCGGCCTTTTCCGCCGTCGGCGCGCCGTCCACCGCGGCCGCCGTCGACGTCCCTCCGATCCCGGGCGCGGAAGCGCTCGGTCAGCAGACGAAGGTGCTCGGTGACGCTGCAGGCGTACTCAAGCCCGTCACCGATCTGCTGACCGCGGCACTCGCCGCACCCGGCGGCAAACTCCCCGCGGCCGACGCCGATTCCCTCGGCAAGGCCGTCACCGACGCCATCGCCAAGGCGGGCGAGGCCGCACCCAAGGCCCCCACCAGGGGCGCCGAAGCGGTCGACCTCAAGGCGAAGGCGCTGGCCGACCTCCAGGTCAAGGTCACCGCACTCCTGGAGGTCGCGAAGAAGGGCGACCCGAAGGCGCTCGCCGTCGCGGTCCAGGCGACCATCACCGCCAGCGTCAACGTCCTGGTGAGCATCGTGCTCGGCGGCGGCCTCCCGGCCGCCGACCTGCCGGGCCTGCCCAAGCTGCCGACGCTGCCGGGTGTCCCGCCGGTGCCGGCGCTGCCCGGCGTCCCCGAGACGCCGAAGCTGCCGGCCGTGCCCGGCACGCCCGAGCTGCCGGCCGCTCCCGCGCTCCCGGCGGCCCCGAGCGTTCCCGGTCTCGGTGGCTGATCCCCACCGGTGACCGTGCCGTGGCCGCGTGCCACGGTGCCCGGGGCCCGTCGGCCGGCCGACGAGCCCCGGGCTCAACCACGTGCGGGGACAGCCCCGTTGAGGTGCGGGCCCCGCGGGGCCGAGGGCCCCGGGCGGCACACCCTCCGCTCAGCAGGGCGGCCGGAACCCTCCGTGCCGCACCGCGTGCGGGCCGCCCGCCGTGACGATCGCCGCGACCGACGGCGGCAGCGCTTGGCCGTCCTCGCGCACCGGGACCGGCGGATCGACGACCTTGCCCGCCTGCGCCCCCGCACTCCTGGCCGTGGCGTTCTTCGCCGTGACCCGGTCCCGCGCGGAGGGCGTCAGCACCTGCTGTCCGCGCACGAAGGCGATGAAGCTCTCGAAGTCGCGCTGGTGCCGGTAGGCCTCGCGGTAGGTGGTCAGCGCCGGGTAACCGTCCATCCCCAGCAGCGTGTACGAGGCGGTGGCCAGCCGGTACTCGCGGTCCAGCCGCAGCGGTGCCCCGTCGATCCGTACGTCGGCCGGGTCCACCCGGTCACCCACCGCACCCGAGGCGTCGAACGAGTAGCGGACGTTGCCCGACACCGCGAGCGGCGCGAACCTCAGCACTCCACCGGACCCGGTGGACCACTGCTGCTCCAGGGCGTCGTGGATCTGCTGCCCGGTCACCTTCACGCACACGGTGGGGCAGCCGTAGCCGACCGCCCGCCAGGCCTGCCCGAAGGTCACCGCGTCGCTGCCCGCGGCCGGCACCAGGTCGCCGCGGACGAAGGACTGTCCCACCGTCGGCGCGAGCGGCACCAGCGCCAGCTGGGCGGGGACGAAGCGGTGGACGTTGGAGTCGTCGTGCGACGGAGCGGGTCTGCGCGCCGCCCACAGCGCCCAGTCCGCGGCCAGATCGCCCATGGTGCTCTGCCCCGCCGCGTTCCTGACCCGGGTGAAGGGGCCGCGCTGGCGGCCGATGCGGCTGCGCTCGCGCTCCGCGGCCTGCCCCGCCCAGTAGTCGGCGATCTGCTTGAGCTCCCGGTGCGGGGCGATGTCACGGGAGTTGGGGTGGCTGGTGGAGACCGTCAGCTCACGGACCACCTTGCCGGTGCGGGGGTCGAGCCGCAGATTGATCTCGTTGATGACCTGCCCGTGGAAACCGGCCTCGACGAACGGGCGGGGCACCCCGTTCGGGTCGGGCACCATCATGTTGAACCGGCAGTGCCAGTGCCCGGTGACGATGGCGTCGATGTCGGGCGACACCTTGAGCGCCAGATCGTAGGCGGGCCCGGACGGGTCGCTGCCGCTGTTGAAGTCGGCGCCCGCCACCGCGCCGTCGTGCATGCTCAGCACGATCGCGTTGACCCCCCGCTGCTTGAGCAGCTTCGCGTACCGGTCGGCGGTGGCGATCTCGTCGAGGGTCTTCAGCCCGGGGTGGAAGGAGTTGGGGAACAGCTCGGTCCCGATGGCAGTCAGGTGGATGAAGCCGATCGGGATCCGCCGCCCGCCGGGCCCGCGCACCCACTCGACGTGCACCGGCGGAAGCACGGTCCGCCCGCTCCGCGTGCGCACCACGTTGGCGCTGTAGTACGGGAAGTCGGCCCCGCGGAACCGGCGCCCGGTGGAGTCGCGGAAACCGGTGTCCTGCCCGACGACCGGGTACGTCCGCCCGTCCAGCATGTGCTCCGTGAGGTTCGCGGGCGACTTGTCGAACTCGTGGTTGCCCGCGGTGGCGAAGTCCAGCTTCATCCGGTTCAGCGCCTCGACGGTCGGCTCGTCGGAGAACGCGGCGGCGTCGAACTCCCACCCCGAGAAGAGGTCGCCCGGCGCGAAGAACAGCGAGTTGCGCCGCCCGTCCCGCAGCCGCTCCAGATGCGCGCCCATGGCGGCGACGCCGCCCACCGTGTACTTCTTCCCGCCGTTGCCGACGATGACCGCATCGCTGCCGGTCGGGCCCTGGAGGTACCCGTGCAGGTCGGTGATGTTGAGCAACTGCACGTCCACGTACTCGTGGGCGGTGGCGGCATCGCGCGCCGCGTCGGAGGCGTAGGCGGGGACACCGAGGGCGACGGTGGTGGCAAGGCCGCCCATCGTGGTGAGGAAGGCCCGGCGGCCCGTTCCCTCGCGGTGTGAACTCGACTGCTGGGCAAGGCTGTTGCGCGCTGAGGCGCTGCGAGTTGTCGTCACGCCCGATGGTGCGAACAGCAAGATGAAGCCCACGGCAATCAGGGGCGTCACAGGAATGGCAGCGCCACGGCGGCCCCATGAACCACGTACGGCCGCGAAATCCCCCGCTCCGCCGCCGCGCCCTATTTAATTGAACGGAGAACGAGCGGGCGTTGAGGGAACGGCCACCCGGCACCGGTAGAACGGATTCACCGGCAAGAGCGGAGGTGGGGGCGGATGGCGGAACAGGTCTCCTGTGCGGAGGAGGCGGACGCGACGTGCGGGCCGTTGCGGGCGCCCGCGGCGGGGGAGCCGCTGGTGGTCGAGCTGCACGGGGAGCTCGACCTCGCGGTGGAACGCACGGTACGGCTGCGCCTCGACGCGGCAGCCTCCCGGGCCGCCCACGGGTGCGTGCTCGACCTGCGCGGCGTCACCTTCTTCGACTCGACCTGTCTGGCACTGCTCTACCGGCTCCGGCGCCGGGTACGGGCGACGGGCGCGGGCTTCGCCGTGGTGTGCGCGGACCGGCGGGCCCTGCGGCAGCTGTGGGCGTACGACGCCCTGGAGGTGCTGCGCCCGTCGCCCACTCTGGAGGAGGCGGTCGCCGCCGCCTCGCAGCACGCGGACCGGGCGGGCCCGCGCCCGCGCTCAGTCGTCGCCGGCCTCGTCCCAGGAGCGCAGCAGGGCGTCCAGGTCCGTCAGGTCGAGGGGCTTGGCGAGATGCGCGTCGAAACCCGCGGCACCGGAACGCTCCCGGTCGGCGGCCCCGTCGAAACCGGACACCGCCACCAGCCGTAGCGTCTGACCGCCCGGTGCGGCGCGCAGCCGGCGCGCCACCGCGTACCCGTCCAGGCCGGGCAGGGCGATGTCGCACAGGACGAGGTCGAAGGGCCGTCCGGCGGCCTCGATCGCGTCGGGGCCGGTGTGCACGCAGGTCACCTCGTGGCCGCGGTGTTCGAGCAGCAGCCGGTAGGTGGTGGCCAGATCGACGTTGTCCTCCACCAGTAGGACCCGCAGCCCGGCCGGCGCGGGGTACCGGGCCGCCGGCCGCGGCACCGCCCCGACCTGAGCGGACACCGTCGCCAGGGGCAGCGCGAGGCGGAACACCGAGCCCCGGCCGGAGCCCTCGCTGTGCGCGGTGACCCGCCCGCCGTGCAGTCCCGCGACGGTGCGCACCACCGCCAGCCCCAGCCCGAGCCCCTCGGGAGTCGTCGGCCCGGCCGGGGCCGCGCGCGTGAACACCTCGAACAGTTCCTCCGCCTGCCCCGGCGCGAACCCGATCCCCTCGTCGCGCACGGCCAGTTCGGCGTGCCCGGCGGTCCGCCGGAGCAGGACGTGCGTGTGCTGACCGGGCAAGGTGTACTTCTGGGCGTTGGTCAGCAGATTGCCCAGCAGCTGCGCGAGCCGCAGCCGGTCCCCGTCGACGGGCACCGGGTCGTCGGGCACGTCCAGGTGCAGGAAGCGGCCCGTCCCGGCGAAGGCGGGCCGGGCGTCGGCGACCGCGGTCCGCACCACCGTCCGCAGGTCGAGCACCTCGCGGATCAGCTCCAGGCGCCCGGTCAGCGAGCGCGTGGCGTCGAGCAGGTCGTCGCTCATCCTGGCCAGGACGGCGAGCTGCCGCTCCAGGACCGCGACCACCGTGTTGTCCGGCGGCAGGTCCAGGGCGAGCACCTCGGCCGCCGCGGTCGCGGCGGCCAGCGGATTGCGCAGTTCGTGGGAGAGGGTGGCGATGAAGCGGTCCTTGGCCTCCTTCTGCTGCCGCAGCTGCGCCGCGACGCTCTCCAGCTGCCGGTAGGCGCGGCGCAGTTGGGTGTTGCCCTCGCCGATCTCCCTGGCCCGTACGAACAGATCGATCTCCATGCCCTCGGAGCGCATCTGCGCCTCCGCGCGGGCCCGGTCCTGGGCGCGGCCCACCCGCCGCACGTGCACGAACTCGGTGACGTCCTCGACCCGGTGCACGAGGTGGGTGACCCGGCCCGCCTCGTCCAGCACCGGGGAGTTGACCGGGCTCCAGTAGCGCTCGGTGAACCCGCCGCCGTCGTCCGCCGGGATGTCGTAGCGCTGGATCGCCATGGTGTCGGGCCGGCCGGTGGCGGCCACCGTCTCCAGCGACCGGCGCAGATTGGCCACCCCGTCCGCGGTCGGGTCGGCCGGGTTGTCCGGGAAGACGTCGAAGAGGGACCGCCCAACGAGGGCGGACCGCTCCGTCGAAGTGGCCGACAGATAGGCCCGGTTGACGTCCACGATCACGAAGTCGGGGCGCAGCACGAGCAGCGGTGACGGCAGCGCGTCGAAGAGCCTGTGGTGGTCGGGCGGTGCCGTCCGCCCGTCCGCCGTGCTCGTCCCGGGTGCCTCCCGGTGCCCGGCCGCGGCCGTCATGCGTCCAGCCGGTAGCCGTAGCCGCGGACGGTCACGATCGAGGGTCCCGGCCGGCCCGCGAGGGCGACGGTCAGCTTGCCGCGCAGCCGGTAGATGTGCTCGGTGACCGAGGCCGCGCTCTGCCAGGGCCCCGTCGCCCACACCCGCTCGATCAGCTGGTCGGGCGAGTACACCCGGCCGGGCGTGTGCGCCAGCACCGTCAGCAGCCCGTACTCCTTGGGCCGCAGGGGCAGCGGGGTCCGGTCGATCCGCGCCAGACAGGCCGCGGTGTCGATGTGCAGATCCCCCAGCACGATCACGTCCGAGGGGGCCCGCTCCCCGGTGCGGCGCAGCACGGCCCGGATACGGGCCGACAGCTCCCGCTGCGAGAAGGGCTTGACCAGGTAGTCGTCGGCGCCGAGCTCCAGACCGAGCACCCGGTCCGCCTCCTCGCCCCGGCCGGTCACCACGATCACCGGCAGCCGGTCCTCGCCCCGGGTGCCGCGCAGCAGGTCCAGGCCGCTGCCGTCGGGCAGTTGGAGGTCCAGTACGGCCAGATCGGCGAGAGCGCCCTCCATCGCGGCCCGGCCGCCCCGCGCGTCCGGGGCCCAGGTGACCTGGTAGCCGTCGCGCTCCAGGTAGGCCCGGCTCATGGCGGCCAGGTCCGCGTCGTCCTCGATCAGGACGATCCGGGGGCGCCGGGCCGCGGGCCCGCCCGGCTCGCCGTCAGCCGCGGGCGGCACGGTTGATCCGCGATTGAGCGCACGTTGATGTTCCTGCCATGTCGCCACGCTAGAGCGCGCCCCTGCGACGGCTCAAGCCGTCCAAGGGGCGGTCCGGGAGCGCGGTGGCACGCGGGGTGGTGCACCGGTCGCGCGCCGCGCGCCCCTCGTGCCCGCGGTGCCCCGCGGGCGGGCGCGGGCCCGGGGACGCACGGAATCCGCTGGGAGTGAAGGCCCCGGCCCCGGCGCGGGGATGGGGGTGCGCCGGTGACGGCCGCTTCGCGTGGTTCGCACGCGCGCGTCGGAGGCCGGGATGCGAGGTCCGCGTGCGTCAACTTCTACAACGCTGTAGATTACGCCGTGCCGCCGCTCCCCGGGGGATGCGGCGCCCTGTCGTTCCCTCCCGTGAAATCCGCCGCGAGAAGGTGGAGTTGACCGGAGGAAACGACAGCGGCCGTCGGCCCCGACCAGGCCGGCCGGTCGCGTGGTACCGAAAGCGAGTGGGCGGCGGACTGCCGCCGAGGGGGATGGGCAATGAATCTGCCGTCGAACAGAGGCCACGACCACGAAAGCCTCCATGTGTGCGAGGTTCCGCCCTGGGTGCGGGACGCGGACATTTCACTTCTCACCGCGCGGGAGCGCGAAGTGCTGACCGCCCTGGGCGAATGCCTCTCCAACACCGTCATAGCGGGCCGCTGGCACGTGGCGGAACGCACGGTGAAGAAGCATGTCACCAGTGTCTTCTCCAAGTTGGAAATCTCCTCGCGGGCGGAGGCCGCCGTCATCGCGACCTACCGCAGATGTGCGGAAAGGTGCCCTGGAGGACACTAGCGGCCCAGGTCAGAGCCATGAAATCTTCACTGCGTCAACAACAACGACAGGGAAGATAACTGTGTCTGCGTCAACTCTGGTATGTGAAAACGCGACCGCCGCCCAGCCGGTGGAAGCAAAGGCCGTCAGCAGCTACACCTCCGCTTCGATCGGTGCGTACGTGTACGCGAGCACCGCGCCGGAGCGTGCCCTCGATTCGATCAGAGCGAAGGTCGACAAGGGCCTCGTCCGCTACGACGCCTGGTTCCTGATATTCACCGCCGTCGTCCTCGCCCTGGGTGCCACCATTTTCGCGGGCCTGGTCGTGTGGTGCGTGGTGAAGCAGAACAAGAAGTTCAGCGGTTCGTGGTCCTTCAAGGACTTCGGTCTCAAGGTCAGCGCCGAATGCAAGTAGCCGCCTGAGGCTGCGTGCACAAAGGCGCCCGGGAATTCCGCGAGCACGACCGGGATTTCCGGGCGCCACACTGATCGACGTACTCGGTAAAGGAACATCACGCGAGTGTCCCTCCTGAAAGTCAACGACGTCAGCTACTCCTACGACGGCATCGTCAACGTCCTTCTGAACGTGTCCTTCACGGTCGAGGAGGGCACCGTCGTCGGTCTCGTCGGCCCCAACGGGTCCGGCAAGTCCACGCTGATCAGGAACCTCTTCGACCTCGTGCGGCTGCAGTCCGGGTCCATCCGCGTCGGCGGCCACGAGCACAGCGGCCCCGAGGCGAAACGCCAGGCGATGTACCTCTCCAGCAACGACTACCTGCCGGAGTTCCTCACCGCGCGCGAGTACCTCACCATGGTCGGCAAGCTGTACGGCGCCGGCATCGACCACACCGAAGCGCTCGCGCTGTTCCGGGAGTTCTCGATGGAGGGCCGCTACGACGACCTCATCGAGGACTACTCGCACGGCATGCGCAAGAAGACCCAGCTGGTCTCCGCGCTGGTCGTCCGCCCGCGGCTCACCGTCATCGACGAGACCCTCAACGGCATCGACCTGGAGGCGCTGCACCTCGCCGAGAAGGAGTTCCGGCGGATCCGCGCCGAGGGCCGCTCCATCCTGCTGTGCACCCACGACTTCGCCGTCCTGGAACGCCTCGCCGACCGGACTCTCTTCCTCGACCTGGGCCACGTGGTGTACGACGCGCCGACCGCCGAACTCGTCGAGGAACACGGCTCGTTGGCGGACATGGTCTTCGACTACCTCGAAACGGCGGAGCGGTGAACGCGGTGCGGTTCGGGCACTCCGTCGTCCTGGCCCGGATGCTCCTCGTCTTCTTCCGCCGCCGGGTGCTGCGGGCCGGAGTGCTGAAGTCGGCCCCGGTCCGGGTGTGCGTCGTCGGCGCGGCCGTGCTGCTACTGGGCCTGATGTGCACCGCCGCCTACTTCTTCCTGGAGCCCCTCGCCCACGAGCCGGCCGTGTGGCGGCTGCTCTTCGACACCGCGACGGTGTCCCTCCTGCTGTGGGTGCAGATCGCGTTCCTGCTGGTGAAGGTGCTGTTCCTGAACGCCGAGGGAATGCTGCGGCTCAGCCACCAGCTGCCCGTCACCAACCGGGAGCGCTCCATGGCGTTCCTGCTGTACGAGGCGGCGATGACGGCCGTGGTGGCCGCCGCCGGACTGGTCTCCCTCGCCGTCAGCGCGCTGGTCCTCCTCGGACTCGACGCCACCGGCCACCTCACGGCCTCCGTGGTCCTGCCCGTCCTCCTCACCTATCTCACCCTGGCCGTCCTGCACCAGCTGCTGACCCGGCTGTGGCTGCTGCTGGGACTGGGCCGGATGGCGGGCCTCCTCAACGTGCTCGCCCTGTTCGCCCTGCTGGCGTACTACTCCGTGCAGATGACGCCGATGATCCTCGACATCTCCGGCGCCTACCTGGCCCGGCGCACCGAGTACACCTGGGCCACTTCGGTCTCCTGGGCCTGGCACGCGCTGGGACCCTGGGCGACCCTGGGCGCCGCGGCCGTGCTGTCGGCCGGGCTCCTCGCGCTGGCCCTCGCCCTCGCCCCGAACCAGCACGTCCGCCAGTCCCGCTACCTGAAACTCCCCGGCGGCCCGCTGCCGCGGCGGCTCCTGGGCCCGTACGACTGGTGCCTGCTGCGCAGCGCGCAGACCGTGGCCGCCGCCACGATGGCCGCGGCGCTCTTCCTCTACCTGCTGGTGGCGAAGCCGACGGTCAACCCGCTGTGGGGGCTGGCCGCCCTGTCCTTCGGCGGCCTCTACCAGTTCACCGCCACCCGCCAACTGCGGGAGCTGCCCGGTGCGCGCGAGGCCCCCTGGCGGGTCTGCGCCCGGCTCATCAGGGCGCAGACGGTGCTGCTCGCGGTGTTCGCCGTGCCCGCCCTCGCGATCACGGCCGCGGTCCGCCCCGAGCGGTTCCTCTCCAGCGGAGTGGTGCTGGCGTCCTGCGTGGGCGGGGCGCTCCTGACGACCTGCATCAGCATCGTCTTCCCCGCGGAGAAGGACAATCCGCTCTCCGTCTTCCTCGGCCTGTCCGTGGTCGCCGTCGTGCTCGGCCTGACGGTGATCGGGCTGGGCCTGCTCAACCTCCCGCCCTGGGCGGTGACGGTCTGCCTCGCGGGTGCGGCCGTCGCGTTCGTCCAGTACGCGGTCCAAGGAATCCGCGCAGACGAGTCAAGGAGTAGGAATGTTCAAGGCAATGTCGGTAGTCAAAGCCGCCGTCGGGGCCGCGCTGCTGACGCTGGTAGTCGTGGTGGTGACCCTGCTCGCCCTCATGTTCTCCACCGGCACTGACGAGATCGTCGACCGGCAGGCGTTCTTCGGGTCGCTGGTCTTCCAGACGGTGAAGAAGGACAACGGGGCGCTGGGCGTCACCATGGGCGTGGAGAACCCGCTCCCGCTCGTCGTGCTGTTTCTCGTGCTCACCGTCGTACTGACGTTGGTCCAGGTCAGCTACCGGGTGTTGAAGCAGCGCCGTGAACAGCTCCTCAGCGCGGCCGGCCGCTGAGCCGCCGGGCGCGGGAGCCGTCGCGCGGGCGGTGCTCGCCCAGGTGTGGCCGCTGCTGGCGCTCGCCGGACTCCTGTACGGCGCCGCCCTGGCATGGCAGGTGCGCTCGGGCGACCCGGTGCCGGCGGCCATGGCCTGGACCCTGCTGGCCAAACCGGCCGTCCTCGGACTGGTGACGCCCTTCGTCCTGCACGAGTGCGCACACGTCCTCGTGCTGCGGTGCATCCCCACGGTCACGGGGATCACGGTCGAGCGGACCGCCTGGCGCACCTCGGTGCTCCCCGAGGGGACGACGACCCGGCGGCAGACGGCCGCGGTCGCCGTGGCCGGGCCGGCCGCCTGCGCCGCCGTCGGGGCCCTGCTGTGGCTGTCCGGCCTCGACCGCCCCCTGTCCTGGTGGTACCTCGCGCACCTGCTGTTCCTGCTGCCGTGCTTCGGCGACGGGCGGGCACTGTGGGGCAACGTCCGGGAACGGGCGCGGAGTTGACGGGCACCTCCGCTGCTCCGGGTACCGGCGGTCAGCGCACCCCGTGCGCGCGCAGTTCCTTCGCGAAGCCGTCGGCGGACAGGAGGGCGTCGGTGTCGGTGACCTTCTCGCCGTCGATCCGGACGCTCGGCACCGCGGTGTCGCCGCTCGCGGTGAACGCCTTCATGGACTTGGCGACCCACTCGTGGTGCCCGAGCTCCTTGACCGCCCGGTCGAAGGCGGCGCCGCGCAGGCAGTCCACCTGGTCGGCGATGCGCAGCAGGTGCTCGACGGTGAAGCCGGACCCGTGCTCCGGGGCCTGACTGGCGAAGACCGCCGCGTGGAACTCCGCGAACCGGCCCGACTCCACGGACGCCCGCATGGCGTTCGCGGCGCGGGTGGAGCCGCCGGTCTCCCCGCGGTCGAGGAACGAGGCGACGGTGTACTCGGCCTTCACCCGGCCGTCCTTGACCGCCTGTGCCAGTGCCTTCCCGCCGTTCGCCTCGAACTTGGCGCACCAGCCGCACTGCGGATCGACCGCGACCGCGACGGTGTGCGGGGCGTCCGCTCTGCCCACGACGATCCTGACGCCGTCGTCCGCCATCGCCGACGGCAGCCCCGCCAGCAGCTCGGCGTCGGCGGACCGGTGGGCCGCCGGGCCGTCCGTGCCCGCCGAACCGCTCGCGGACGCGGACGCGCCGCCCTTGCCGTCGTCGGCGGCATCGGCGGAGGAACAGGCGACCCCCGCGACGCCCAGCAGCAGTACGGCCAGTGCGGCGGACGCGCCGCGCCCGGCACGACGTACGGTCTTCGCCTTCACGACGACTCCTCACAGAGGGACAGTGGGAACGGAACGGGAGCAGCGGAGCGGCCCCTCTCCTGGACGCTACGGCCGGTTTCATCCGTTCTGTCCCGCCACAAGTCCCGTCCGGCAGGGACCACGGTCCTTTTGCGGTCCGTCCTTTTGCGGTCCGCCGGGTCCGGCCGGTCCACCGGCTCCCTGACGGTCCGCCGGGTCAGCCCCGTGCGACGTACACGTAGCCGAGCGCGCACACTCCGAGCAGGCAGGTCAGCACGGTCGTCGCCAGCGGCAGCAGGCCCGCGCGCAACGGGCTGCCGGCGCGCAGCCGGTGCTCGGTGCGGTCCGTGTGCACCCTCTGGAGCCGGGCCAGGACGAGCAGCAGACAGGCGGCGACCGCGAGGGTCCAGCCGCACAGCGCGACACTGTGGTGCACCGCCAGCCGGCCCAGCCCCAGCGCGCCCACCGTGCAGGCCAGCACGCTGCGCCGCCAGGCCAGGGCGGTGCGTTCGGGCTGGAGCCCGGGGTCCCAGGGGACGTACGGGGTGCTCATCGCCTCAGCGCACCAGGATCATCGCGGCGAACGCGACGCCCAGCACCGCCAGGGCCACCGGCAGCAGCCGGCCGCCCCGCAGCCGGGGCAGCGGCCGGGAGGTGCGCATGGCCCGCTCCACCGAGGCCCAGCGGAACTGCGCCGTCACCGCGCAGCAGATGCCCAGCAGGATGAGGGCGACGGCCAGCAGGTCGCGCCCCGCGGTGTGCTCGGTGAGCGCCTCCACGCCGACGCCGCCCGCCATCAGGGCGAGGGCGGTGCGCTGCCAGGCGAGGAAGGTGCGTTCGTTGGCGAGCGAGAACCGGGGGTCCGGCTCGCTGCCCTCGGCATACGGGTCCAGGGGACGGGCGGTGCGCGGCGCGCGGGTGGGGCGGCCGTCGGCGCAGCGGGTCCCGGTGCTGGAGGGGGTGTCGGCGGGTGCTTGGCGGGAGTGGGGCATGGCGGGGTCGCTGTCTACGGGGGCGGGCGGGGGACCGGGGTCGCTGTCCACGGGGGCGGGCGGGGGACTTCGGTGGAGGATCGGGCGGGGCCCGAAGAGCGGAGGGGCGGGGGGCCCCGGGGGCCCCCCCCCCCCCCCCCGGGGGGGACGGGGTGGCCCAACAGTACCCCCGGTGGGGGGGGGCCCTCGCGGCCAGTTGCCCGCCCCCCCCCGGTGGGCCCCCGGCGGCCGGGTTCGTAA
>NZ_JBIAMU010000023.1:0-186227 GCF_042874215.1 Streptomyces sp. NPDC004111 | reverse complement strand
GGGGGGGGGGGGGGCGGCGCCCCCCCCCCCCCCCCCCCCCCCCCCCCCCCCCGCGGGGCCGGGGGGGGGGGGCGGGGGGGGGGGGGGGGGGGGGGGGGCCCCCCCCCCCCCCCCCCGGGACGGTCAGGCGGCCTGCGGGCGCCGCTCGCCCAGTTCGGCCGTGAGGTGCTTGGCCAGCTGGGCGACGGTCGGGTAGTCCCAGATCGCGGTCGGGTCCAGGGCGATGCCCAGCCGCTCCTCCACGTCGGCGGCGAAGGCCACCACCGCGATGGAGTCGAGGCCGTACTCGCCGAGCTCGCGGTCCGTGTCTATCGGTTCGGTCAGGTCGGGCAGGTACTCGCCGACCCGCTCGACGAGCCAGGCCTCCAGGCCGGCCGGGGTGGCGGTGTCGAGGTCGAAGGCGGGTGTGATCACGAGGGTCTCCTCGGTTCGTGGGAAGGGGCGGAGTGGGGAAAGGGCTTGTGGGGGGCGGAAGTCCGGGGCCGGGGCCTGCGGTCGGGTGCGGGGCGCGGCGGTGGGGCGGGTCATGCGTACGGCCTGGCGGTGAGGCCGAAGGAGGTGCGCCGGTCGTCGCGGTCCATGAGCTCCTCGACGAGTGCCCCCTCCACCTCCATGGGCAGGGCGACGGGGGCCGCCTGCTCGAAACCGGTGAGCCGGGTGAGCGCGGCGACGAGCCACTCGGGCCGGGAGAGGAAGTCCCCGGTGGGCGCGTGCCGGTACACCCCGAGGCACGCCGCCGCGGCGAGCGCCACCGTGTAGCGGGCGGCGAGGTCGCGGACGGACACGTCCGCGGAGATGGACAGGTCCCTCGGGCGCAGGGCGCCCGCGGCGTCCGCGAGGTCGCCCAGGCGCCGCACGTGTTCCGCGGCGAGCGCGCGCGCCGCCGGCGGCAGGTCCTGGTCGAGGGCCGTGCCGAGGGAGGCGGCGAGCCGGTCGCGTCCGCCGGAGACCAGGCGCAGCGCGGGCATGTCCAGCGCGGGCAGGATCGTCTCGGCGGTGAACAGTCCTGCCGGGGCGTCGGCCGGGTCGCGGTGGGCGCGGGCGGTCAGGGCGGGCAGTTGGGGAAGGAGGGCGGAGAGGCAGGCGGCGCGGGCGATGTGGCCGAAGCCGATCGGCTTGACGTCGCGCACGAGTTTCTGGAACACGGCGTGCTCGCCGTCGCGGCGGTAGAACTCCGCGCCCATCACCTGGGCGAGGCGTTCGGTGGCGTCCAGCAGCATTCCGGCGACCAGGTACTTCACCGCCGGTGCGTGCACGCTGCCGGACTCGGGGGTCAGGTGCAGTCCGCGGGAGGCGGCCCGGGAGAGGGCCTCGCAGATCAGCAGGTCGGTGAACGCCTCGGCCAGGGTGGTGCGCACCATCGGGACCGCCGCGGCCGTCCTGCCGTAGAGCCGTCGGCCGCGGGTGTGGTGCAGGGTGACGCGCAGGGCGGTGTCGAGCAGGCCGGTGCTCATGGCGGGCAGGGCGATGCGGGTCAGCTGGAAGGCGCGGGCGATGGTCTCCACGCCGGTGCCCGGGGCGCCGATCAGTGCGTCGTCGTCGACGTGCAGGCCGCGCACTTCCATGCCGCCCAGGCGCACTCCGCGCATGCCCACCGAGCGGAAGCGCGGCAGGAACCTGACATGCCCCGGGTCGAGCCGGTCGACGGGCAGGAAGATCTGGGAGCGGGCGCGGGGGCCGCCGCGCGGGTCGGTGCGGGCGAGGACGACCATGGCCTTGGCGCGGTCCAGGTTGGAGATGCTCTCCTTGCTGCCGTTGAGGACCATTCCGGAGCCGCTGGGGTGGCGGTCGGCGGCGAACTCGACGGCGCCGACGTCGTTGCCGTGGGCGAGTTCGTGGAACGCGCAGGCGATCTTGTTGCCGTTGAGGAGCAGTCCGGCCGCGGTGGCCTGCTGTTCGGGCGAGCCGGAGGTCCAGATGTTGACTCCGGCGAGGAGCTGGCCGGAGCAGTGGGCCAGGCCGAGAGCGGGGTCGCGGCGGTAGACCGAGCGCATCACCTCGATCATGTGGTCGGCGCGGGAGAACCGGCCGCCGAGCCGTTCGGGGACGACCTCGGCGAGGATGTTGAACTCGTCGAGGGCCGCTTCGGCCGCCCCCGCGTTCTCCTCGCGTTCGTCGGCGGCCACGGCCGCGGCGAATCCGGTGCCGCTGGTGGCCTCCCAGGGGTCGCCGAGGAGCTTCTCCAGGTGTGCGCTGCGGGACATCAGGTCGCTCATGCGGGCACCTCCACCCGGGTGTGGGCGTCGAGCACGGTCACCCGGGCGCCCGCTTCGCTCATCAGGATTCCGCCGAGCCGGTCGTACACGTCGCCCGCGGTCTCCTGCCGGTCGCCCAGGTGGTCCAGGGCCAGGGCGAGGCAGCCGCGCAGCCACAGCGCGTCCTGCCACCACACGCCGTCGTGGTGCTGGGGGCGGGCGCGGTGCAGGGCGAGTGCGGCGGCGCCCGCCCAGCACCACTCGTAGCGTTCGGCGAGCCGCATGACCGCGGTGCTGGGGGTGCCGCCGGTGGGGCGGACGTCCGCGAGGTCGGCGCCGAGGCGTTCGTACGCGGTGAGCAGGGCGCGGGCGAGCCGGACGGTCTCGGCCTGCGCCCCGGTGGTGGTGGCCGGGTGGGCGGGCTCGGCCGCCAGGCCGGCCACCAGCCGGGGCAGGGAGCCCAGTACGGAGTCGCGGGGGGCCATCAGGCGCAGCCGCTGCGCGTCCAGCGGGGTGCTCTCGTGGTCCTCGCGCAGCCAGTGGTCGGGCGGGTTGGGCGGCTCGGTGGCGGCGCGCGGGCCGCCGGGGCGCAGCAGGGGCAGGGCGGCGGCCAGGCCGGCCCGGTTGACCCAGGTGCTGCCGTCGAAGACGGGGACGACCTGGTGGTCGCGCTCCAGTTTGGCGAAGGGGCCGTAGCCCTCGACCTCGGTGAGGAAGCCGCGGGCGCCCAGCAGGTCGCCGATCAGGCGCAGTTGGCCCTGGACGATGCCGGGGACGCTCGCCTTGGCGACGGCGGAGACCAGGCTGAGTTCCTCCGGGATCTCGTGGGCGGCGCGGGCGGCGGTGTGCGCGAGGGCCTCGGCGAGGAACTGGCGGGCCACCGAGCGTCCGGCGACGTTGCGTGCGTGCGGCAGGTCGGCGAGCGGTTTGCCGTAGAGCTTGCGGGTGAACAGGAAGCGGCGGAGCAGGGTCAGGGCGTGGTCGCCGGCGCCCAGGGAGAGCGCGACGCAGGCGATGCGGGTGAGCTGGAGCGCCTTGAGGACGAGTTCGACGCCGCCGCCGACGGTGCCGACGAGGGCGTGGGCGGGGACCCGGGTGTCGTGGAATTCGAGGCCGCTGATGTCGGCGCCGCGGATGCCGTGGGTGGGCATCTTGGGCAGCGGGCGGACGGTGCCCTCGGGGGTGGCGCGCTTGTCGATGAGGAAGACGGTGAAGCCGCGGGCGCCGCCGGCCTCGTCGGTGCGGGCCAGGACGCACATGAAGCGGCCCCGGGTGGCGTTGTTCACCGGCCATTTGCGGCCGTTGAGGAGCCAGCCCGAGCCGTTGCGGGTGGCGGTGAGGGTGTTTGCGAGCAGGTCGCTGCCGTTGCCGGGTTCGGTGAGGCCCCAGGCGACGGGTTCGCCCGCCAGGACGTGCCGGGCGAGCATCTCGGCGGGCCCGTTGTCGGCGGCGGCCCACACGCAGGCGCCGCCGAGGAAGGTCTTGCCGTGGCCGACGGCCACCGTCATGTCGCGGGCGGCGAGCTTGCGCAGCAGGGCGTGGGTCTCCTCCAGCCTCTCCTGCCGGCCGCCGTAGCGCAGTGGTACGTAGTGCTCGGGCATGCCCCAGGTGTCGAGGGCGGCGCACGCCTCGGCGGGGAAGGTCTCCGTCTCGTCGTGGGCGGCCAGCAGGTCCGGGTCGAAGGGGCCGCCGGGCAGCGACCACCGGGTGAGGTGGGCGTCGAGGCCGGCCGCTCTCATCGGTCCGCCCTGGCGGCGGCGAGGGCGGGCTCGGCGGTGGCCGTGCGGTAGCCGTCGGACCACAGCGGTTCGAGTTCGCCGGCGGTGTAGAGGGCGCGCATGACGGAGCGCTGGATCTTGCCGCTGGTGGTGCGGCGGACGGCGCCGCGCCGCATCAGCATGACGGAGTCGGCGCGCAGGCCGAACTCGCGGGCGACGGTGTTGCGGATGCGGGCGGCAAGGCGGGCGAGTTCCTCGTCGGTGCCGCGGCGGCGGACCTCGTGCATGACCACGAGGTGCTCGCCCTCACCGTCGGGGGTGGGTACGGCGACGGCGGCGCCGAAGGTGTCGCTCAGCTCCTCGTGGTGCTGGCGCAGTTCGTGCTCGATGTCGTGCGGGTAGATGTTGCGGCCTCGGACGATCATCATTTCCTTGAGGCGTCCGGTGACGTACAGCTCGCCGCCGACGAGGGTGCCGAGGTCGCCGGTGCGCATCCAGCCGCCGCTGTCGCTGTCGTCGCCGGTGATGTGCTGGTCGAAGGTGGCCGCGGTGGCTTCCTCGTTGAGCCAGTAGCCGGCGACCACGGAGGGGCCGCGCAGCCAGATCTCGCCGACCGATCCGCTGGGCAGGGCGCGGCCGGTGGCCGGGTCGACGACGGCGGCGTCCAGGTCGCGGGGTTCGCCGCAGCTGACCAGGGCGCGGCCGGTGCCGTCGGCGGCGGGCACCACGCGGCCCTGTTCCAGT
Source organism: Streptomyces sp. NPDC004111 (assembly GCF_042874215.1). Taxonomy (NCBI): domain Bacteria; kingdom Bacillati; phylum Actinomycetota; class Actinomycetes; order Kitasatosporales; family Streptomycetaceae; genus Streptomyces; species Streptomyces sp. NPDC004111. The sequence continues at coordinate 181,570 of NZ_JBIAMU010000023.1, read as the reverse complement.
TCGGTGGCGTCGCAGTGCAGGACGACGGGGATGCGGCCGGAGGTGGTGGAGATGAGCAGGGTGGACTCGGCCATGCCGTAGCAGGGGGTGCACTGTTCGAGGACGAGGCCGGTGGGGGCGAAGCGCTCGGCGAAGGCCTCCACGACGCTCGCCTTGACGGGCTCGGAGCCGCTGATGGTCTGTTCCCAGCGGGAGAGGTCGAGGTTCTCGATGCCTTCGTCGGGGACGCGGGTGAGGCAGAGTTCGAACGCGAAGTTGGGTGCGGCGGACAGCCCGATGTCGAAGTGGTCGACCAGTTCCAGCCAGGCGCGGGGGCGGCGCAGGAAGGCGGTCGGTGTCATCAGGGCGATGCCGTGGCCGGTGAGCAGCGGGGTCAGGATGTGCCCCATGAGGCCCATGTCGTGGTAGTTGGGCAGCCAGCCGCCGTAGCGCTGGCCCTCGCGGACCGGGAGGTAGGTGTCGATGTTCCCGGCGTTGACGAGGAGGTTGCGGTGGGTGGTGATGCTGCCCTTGGGGTCGCTGGTGGAGCCGGAGGTGTACTGGAGCAGGGCCAGGTCGTCGGGGGCGGCCAGGTGCGGGGTGAAGGGCTCGGCGGGGGCGGCGGGGTCGGTGTCGGGGACGAGGACGGGGACGTCCAGGTTCTCGGTCCGCGCCCAGGTGCTGACCTCGGCGTACTCGTCGGGGGAGGTGAGCACGCAGCTGACGGCGGCGTCGCGGGCGATGCCGCGGACCCGGCGCTGGTCCTGCTGGTAGCGGCCGGGCATGGAGGAGGGCACCGGGACCAGGCCGGCGTAGAAGCAGCCGAGGAGGGAGACGACGAACTCGACGGAGTTGGGGTGCAGGAGCAGCACCCGGTCGCCGGTGCGGCAGGTCCGCAGCAGCTCCTGGGCGCAGACCCGGGCGGCCCGGTCCAGCTGTTCGTTGGTCGCCCACTGGGCGGTGGCGGGGTCGGAGGGGTCGGGGACGATCGCGAGGACCGGGTAGTCGCCGCGGGTGCGGGCGTTCTCGGTGAGGATCTCGACGACGTTCGTGGCGCCGGACAGGTCAGCCATGCTGCGCGTACTCCTGTGTCGTTGGTCGGGGGCGGGCCGAGGACGCCGGGCCGTGTCGCCGGGCCGGGCCCGGGGTGGCGGGCCGGTGGCCCGGCCCGGTGGGTCAGACCCGGTGGGTGACGTGGCGCCGGGTGGGGAGCCAGGGGGCGAGCACGTCGAGGACGGCCTGCTCGTCGGTGAGGTAGAAGTGGCCGCCGGTCAGGGCCCGGGTGCCGAAGGCGCCGTGGGTGCAGGCGCGCCAGCGGTGCAGGTCCTCGGGGCTGACGTCGGGGTCGGTGGTGCCGCCGAGGGCGAGCAGGGGGGCCGCGACGGGTACCGGGGTGTCCCTGCGGTAGCGGGCCACGACGCCGAAGTCGGCCCGGATGGGCGGCAGGACCAGGTCGAGGAGTTCGGGGGCGGCCAGCAGGTCGTCGAAGGAGTCGTTGAGGCTGCGCAGTTCCTCGATGAGTTCGGCGTCGTCGAGTTCGTGCCGGTCGTGCTTCTCCCGGTGGTGGGGGGCGCGCGAGCCGGAGACGGCGAGGAGGTCCACGACCTTGCCGTGGCGGCGTTCGAGTTCGAGGGTCGTCTCGTAGGCGACGATGGCGCCCATGCTGTGGCCGAACAGGGCCAGCGGTTCGCCGAGGAAGGGTTCCAGTGCGTCGGCGACGGGGCCGACCAGGTCGGCCATGCTGGTGGGGGCGGGTTCGCCGAGCCGGTCCTGGCGGCCGGGGTACTGCACGGCGTGCACCTCGACGTCGGACGGCAGGCCGGTGGGCCAGGTCCGGTAGGTGTGGGCGGTGCCTCCCGCGTGCGGGGCGCACACGAGCCGGCACCGGGGCCGGGACACCTGGTGGAACGGCCGGAGCCACCGTGACTGCGTGCGCAGGTCCGGAATCGTCACTGTCATCGCCTCCCATCGCGCTTGCGCCTTGCGCCGTCCAGCAGAGTCAGTGGCGCTATCCGCGGTCTATACGTGGTGGGGGTGGGGAGGGGTGTGTCCGGGTTTGCGGTGGGGCGGGGGCTTCGGGCGGGGGGGCGGGTGCGGCGCGGTGCGGTGCGGTGGGGCGGGGGCGAGGGTGCGACTCCGTCGGGGGCCGCCCCCTTGCCCGCCCGTTCCGCCCCCGGGGGCGCCCCCCCCGCCCCGGGGGGGGGGGGGGGGGGGGGGGCGGCCCCGCCCCCCCGGGGGGGGGGGGGGGGGGGGGGGGGGCCCCCGCCCCCGGGGGGGGGGGGGGGGGGGGGCCGGGGGGGCCGGGGGGGGGTTAGGGGGTGGTGCACGGGAGCGGCCCCGGGGGGATTCCCCGGGGCCGCTCTGGTGGTGTGGTGCCCGCTGTGTGTTCTCTGGGTTCTCGCCTCCTCTCCCCTCCGTACCGTGCGGGCAGGGTTCGCGTCGTGGTGTGCTCAGGCGGACTTCTTCAGCGTCTTGCCGGTGACCATCACCCCCGCCAGGACCGCCGCGAGGAGAGTGCCGATGACCGCCGTGGTGATGGCGCCGTTGTTCAGGTGGAGGCCGACGTCGGAGGAGGTGGCCTGGGAGAGGCCGGAGGCCATGCCCGCCAGCGGGGGCAGGGTGACCAGGATGCCGAGGCCGGCGCCGACGCCCACCAGGACCGCGGTCTCGCTGGCCGCCAGCTTGAGGAGCTGTCGGACGGTGCCGCCGGCGGACTTCATGACCGCGAAGTCGCGGCGCCGGCCGTGGGCCGCCATGGCCATGCTGTTGGCGACGGCGATCACGCTGTAGCCGACGGCGATGGCGATGAGCATGGCGGCCAGGCTGTCGGTGAGCTTGGCGTCGGTGTTGTAGTCGTCGAGGGCGTACTGCAGGGCGTCGTGGACGGCGGTGCCGGGGACCGCGGCGGAGGCCTTGTGGCCGGCGGGGACGAAGATGTCGTCGGTGAGGGCGGCCGGGTCGTGGGCCCGGACCAGGTCACGGGCGACCACGAAGTCGCCTCGGGCGGGGTCGTCGGCCAGGACCTTGCTGATCTTCAGGTTGACGGTGGTGCCGTCCGCGAAGCGGACCGGGGTGCTCTGGCCCTCCTTCAGGCCCAGGTCGGTGGCGGTGCGCCGGCCGAGGACGGCCTCGCCGGGCTTGTTCCACTTGGGGTCGCGGGTGCCGAGGACATCCAGGACGGTGCGCTTGTCGCCGATGAAGGCGCGGGTCGGGACGGAGGCCTTGCCGACCGGGTTGGCGGCGACGACCTCGTCGGTGTTTCCGGGGGTTCCGTCGGAGGTGACGATGGTCTGGCCGGCGACCTTGAGGGCTTCGCCCGCCGGGTAGGCGACGCGCATCGTCTCGACCGCTCCGCTGAGCAGGACGGCGAAGCCGACGGCGGCGATGACGGGGGCGACCAGGGAGGCGGCGCGGCGGGAGTTGGCGGTGAGTTCGGAGCGGATCAGGACCGAGCCGGCCTTGCCGCGCTTCTGGAAGGGGGCGGTGAGCAGCCGGCCGATGGGGCCGACGAGTGCGGGGGCCAGCAGGGCGGCGGCGACGATGAGCGTCATGGTGGCGAAGAGCGCCATGCTGATGCGGTTGTCGGCGCCGGTGGTGGCGGTGCCGATGGCCAGGACGGCGCCCAGGCCGAGGACGGAGAGTCCGGTGATCCAGCGGCCGCGGCCCATCGCGTTGTTGGCGGAGCGGCTGTCGAGCAGGGCCTCGATCGGGGCGACCTTGGCGGCCTTGCGGCCGGCGGCCCAGGCACCGATGACGCTGACGGAGATGCCGACCGCGGAGGCGGTGAGCAGCGGCCAGGCGGCGACGCTGATCTCCATGCCGGGCGGGGTGACGTCGAGGCCCTTGAGGATGTCGCGCAGCACCGGGGCCGCGGCGATGCCGGCCAGGCAGCCGACGAACGAGCCGAGCAGACCGACCACGGCGGCCTCGCCGAGGATCATGCGGCGGATCTGGCTGGGTGCGGCGCCGATGGTGCGCAGCAGGCCGATCTCCCGGCGGCGCATGCCGGTGGACAGGACCAGCATGGAGGCGACGACGAAGACGGTGGTGAACAGGCCGAGGGCGGCCATGGCGCCGATGAGCTGGACACCGAGGTTGCGCTTGTGCTCGACGTACTGGGGCTGGAGTTCGGAGCGGGCGTCGCCGGTGAGGACGGAGCCCGCGCCGATGACCTGCTGGGCGCCGGAGGCGATGGCGGAGGCGGAGGCGCCCTTGTCCGCGATGAGGGCGAGGGTGCTGACGCCGGGCTGCTGCTTGGCGGCGAACGCCTCGCTGAAGTAGTAGCCGGGGCCGTCGACGGTGCCGACGACGGTGAACGGCTTGCGGCCCTCGGTGATGTTGACGGTGAGGGTGCTGCCGACCGCCGCGCCCAGGGCGCGGTCGACGACGACCTCGTTGGCGGCGCCCGGCGCCCGGCCGGAGGTCAGCTTGTACGGGGCCATCAGCGCGCTGCCCCAGCCGTGGCCCGCTTCCGCGGCGCCCTCGTCGGTGACGGGCCTGTCGCCCTGGATGGCCTGGGCGTAGAAGGAGCGGTCGGCGACGACGGAGGCGACTCCGGGGACCGCGTCCAGCTTGGCCCGGATGGGTGCGGCCTCGGCCGGGCTCCACGGGATCCGGTCCTCGGGGCTGCCGTCCGTCTCCAGTGCCTGCTGCGGCAGGGCCAGGGCGGCGGCGTTGGTGTAGCGGCCCTGCACGGTGGGGCGGCTGGAGTCGTAGATGACGAGGGTGGTGGTGATCAGGGCCACGCCGACCATGACGGCGAGGAAGGCCCCGAGGAAGCTGGACCAGCGTTCGCGTACGTTCGCGATGATCAGCATCACGCCTCCAGCCGGGCCATGTGGGCGGCGATCGCCGCGGCGTTGTTGATGTTCGGGTCACGGTTGAGCGGGATGCGGTCGGCGATCCGGCCGTCCTTGATGAAGACGACGACGTCGGCCATGGAGGCGGCCACCGGGTCGTGGGTGACCATCAGTGTGGTCTGGCCCTCCTGGTCGACCAGCATCCGCATCATCCGCAGCACCTCCTTGGAGGTGACGGTGTCCAGGGCGCCGGTGGGCTCGTCCGCGAAGAGGACGTCGGGGCGGGTGACCAGGGCGCGGGCGAGGGCGACTCGCTGCTGCTGGCCGCCGGAGAGCTGGCTGGGGCGGTGGCCCGCCCGCTCGGCGAGACCGACCGAGGCGAGTGCGTCGGTGACGGCCTTCGGGTCGACCTTGCGGCCGGCGAAGCGGGAGGGGAGTTCGACGTTCTGGGCCGCGGTGAGCGACTCGACGAGGTTGAAGGCCTGGAAGACGAAGCCGATGTGCTTGCGGCGGAGCTCGGTGCGCTGCTTCTCGTTCTGCTTGCCGATGTCGACGCCCGCGAGGACGATCTGGCCTTCGGTGGGCTGCTCCAGTCCGGCCGCGCACTGCAGCAGGGTGGACTTCCCGGAGCCGGAGGGCCCCATGATCGCGGTGAAGGTGCCGCGGGGGAATCCGATGGAGATGCTGTCCAGTGCGGTGACCGCGTGGTCGCCGGTGCCGTGGACCTTGCGCACGCCGTGGAGTTCGACCGCGTCCTGTACGGAGGTTTGCGTCGTTGTCGTCATGCATTGATCTCACCGCACGAGGGGGGGTCGGGGCACTGATCCACCCTCTACTTCGCGGGTAGTGCCAGCACTACCTCTGTGGTCCGAACTGCCGGGCTACGGTGGCCACATGCGTCCCACAACGGCCTGGCAGGCCATGGCTCAGCGCCCCATGAGCTTCCTCAAGTCGAGCTGGCCCTGGCGGTCCCTCGCCTACTTGTCCAGCGGTGTCCTGGTCGGTACCGCGGCGTTGGTGATCTTCGCCGTCGGGCTGGCGGCCGGGCTCTCGCTGCTGGTGGTGCTGATAGGCATCGCCCCTCTGGTGGGGGTGGTGATGGCGTCCACGGTGGTGGCGCGGCTGGAGCGGTGGCGGCTGCGGCTGGTGGACCTGGACGGGCTGCCCGACCCGCACCGGCGGCCGAACGAGCCGGGCACCAAGGCGTGGGTGGCGACCCGGCTGAAGGAGCAGGTGACCTGGCGGGAGCTGGTGTTCACGCTGATCTCGTCGGCGGGGCTGTGGTGGGTGGACCTGATGGTGCTGCTCTTCTGCTTCGGGCTGCCGGCGGTCTTCCTCAGTTCGCTGGACAGCGAGACGTGGCCGTGGGCGATCTTCTCGGCGGCCCTGCTGCTGGCGTCGCCGTACACGGTGACCTCGTGGGCGGGTGCGCGGGCCGCGATGGCGCGGACCTTCCTGGCGCCGCGCGACCGGGAGCTCGGGGAGGAGCTGCGCGAGGTGCGTGCCTCGCAGGTGCGGCTGCTGGACGCCTTCGACGCGGAGCGGGTACGCATCGAGCGCGACCTGCACGACGGGGCGCAGCAGCGGCTGGTGTCCCTGGGGATGACGCTGGGGATGCTGCGTCTGGACACCCCGCCGGACTCTCCGCAGGCGGAGCTGCTCACCCAGGCGGAGTCCCAGCTCTCCAGCGCCCACCAGGAGTTGAGGGCCCTGATCCGTGGCCTGAATCCGCCGGTGCTGGCCGATCACGGGCTGGTCGCGGCGATCGAGGACTACGCCGCCCGGTTCCCGATTCCGGTCACGGTGGACCTGCGGCTGCCCGAGGGGCTGCCGAAGAAGGTCGAGACGACCATGTACTACCTCCTCAACGAGGCGATGACGAATATCGCCAAACACAGCGGGGCCGCCAAGGCGGAGGTGCGCGGTCGATACCATGCCGACCTGTTGATCTTCGACATCACGGACGACGGCCACGGCGGCGTGGACACGGAGGCGGGGACCGGGGTGACCGGGCTGGCCGACCGGGTCAGGGCGCTGGACGGCCGGATGCGGGTGTCGAGTCCGGTCGGTGGTCCCACCCTGTTGCATGTGGAGGTTCCGTGTCGCTACGCCTGATCGTGGCAGAGGACGCTGTGTTGTTGCGCGAAGGCCTGGTCGGGCTGTTGCAGCGGGTGGGGCACGAGGTGGTGGCGGCGGTCGGTGACGCCGACGCCCTGGTGGCGGCGGTGCGCTCGGAGCGTCCCGACCTGATCGTCACCGACGTGCGGATGCCGCCGACGCTGAGCGACGACGGGCTGAAGGCGGCCGTGCAGCTGCGGGAGGAGTTCCCGGGGCTGCCGGTGCTGGTGCTGAGCCAGTACGTGGAACGCTCCTACGCGCTGGGCCTGTTGGACTCCGGCGGCGGTGCGGGGGTCGGCTACCTGCTCAAGGAGCGGGTGGCGGCGGTGGCCGACTTCACGGCCGCCATCGACCGGATCGCGATCGGCGGGACGGTGGTGGACCCGGAGGTGATCCAGCAGCTCGTGAGGCTGCGGAAGGACCCGCTGGAGGGGCTGAGCCCGCGGGAGCGCGAGGTGCTCGGGCTGATCGCGCAGGGGCGTACGAATTCGGCCATCGCCGGGGAGCTGTTCATCAGTGACGCCGCCGTGAACAAGCACATCGGCAACATCTTCACCAAGCTGGACCTGCCGGTGGCCACCGAGGGGCACCGGCGGGTGCTGGCGGTGCTCGCGTTCCTGCGGGCCTGACGGGCCTGACGGGCCCGGCGTACGCGGCCGGGCGGTGTGCGGGGCCGGGGCGGGCCCTCGCGGCACGGGCGGGCGCCGGGAGCGACAAGGCCCCCGTCCTCCCTGGGGGGTGGGAGGACGGGGGCCCGCTCGGGGGTGGCGGCCGGTCAGTCGGACATGGCCACCAGGATGCGGCGGGAGCCCTCGAAGGGGCGGCGGCCGTGGCCGGTGAGCACGTTGTCGATCAGCAGGACGTCGCCGACGCGCCAGTCGACGTCCACCGCGAGCTCCAGGCCCCGGTCGCGGATCTGGGTGACGTACGCGTCGGGGATGGTGCTGCCGTCGGCGAAGGTGACGTACTGCGGGAACTCCTCGGGCGGCAGGATGTCGTAGAGCTCCTTGGAGGTCTCGTCGCCGAGGCCGGCCGGGTGCCACTGGTCGGCCTGGTTGAACCAGACCTCGGCGCCGGTCACCGGGTGCGTGGTGGTGGCGCGGCGGTGCTGGACGACCCGGATGCCGTCCGGGCCCCACTCCCACTCGGCCTCGGAGGCCGCCAGGAAGCGCTCCACCTCGGCCTTGTCGTCGGTCTCGAAGGTGTCCATCCAGCTCTTGCCCAGGCCGTACCCGTCGTGCAGGTTCTGCACGTAGCGGATGCCGTCGGCGAACGCCTCGCGGACCTCCGCGTCGAGGGACTCCAGCCACAGGGCACCGTCCACGACCGGGGTGGCACCGCCGGACTCGGCGGCCGTCTCGCAGTAGAAGGCGAGCCTGGCCGGCCAGCGGTGGGCGTAGTTCAGCTCGTTGTGCATCGAGATGGTGAAGCGCTGCGGGTACTCGGTGGAGGTGTAGAGGTTGCCGCGCACCCGGGTGCGCGGGGAGTTGCCGTGCACGTACGGCAGCCGGTTGGGCAGCAGTTGGTCGAGTACGGGCTCGATGGACGTGGGGGTGACGCCGAAGCCGCGGAAGACGAGCGCCTTGTGCTCGGTCAGCAGGTCGGTGAGCCCGTCCGCGCCCAGCTCGGTGAGGTGGTCGGCCAGGTCGCGGCCCTGGGCCTCGGCGCCGGTGATCTCGCGCGGGGACCAGGTCCGGTCCGCCCGCAGGGTCGTGCTCATGACGTCTCCTGTCTCGGTTGGCTGTGGCTTGTGTGTGGTGGGGTGCGTGGGTGTGCGGTGGGCGGCCGGGCGGCTCAGCGGGACACGATCTCGTTGAGCTTGCCGAGCTTCTCGATGCCGTCGAGCACGGCCTTGGACTCCACTCCGAAGTCGACCAGGCAGCCGATCTCGTCGACGCCCAGCGACCGCACGTGCGGCAGCAGTTCGGCGGCGCGCTCGACGCTGCCGAAGAGGCCGCCGGTCTCGAAGTAGCGGTCGAAGGCGCGGGCCGCGAGGTAGTCCATGTCCGCGGCGTTCATCTCCGAGAGGTCCGTCTCCTTGCCGGTGAAGGACTTCGCGGTGAGGTTGGCGGAGCTCTTGAGGTAGTTGGTGAAGGGTTCGCGGACCTGCTCGCGGACCTGCTCCAGGTCGTCGCCGAGCAGGGTGTGCAGCATCAGGACGACGTGGCCGCCCCAGCCGTCGTGCTCCTCGGCGGCCACCCGGCGGTACTCGGCGATCTTGCCGGCCACCTCCTCCAGGGACTGGCCCAGCAGGTGGGTGAGGATGCCGGCGCGCATCCGGGCCGCTGCCCGGAAGGTGTCCACGCCGCCGGCGGAGGTGAGCCAGATCGGCAGTTCGCTCTGGACGGCGGGCGGGTAGGCCCGGATCTCGACCGGCCGGCCCAGCCCGTCGGTGGTGGCCAGGGCCTCGCCGCGCCACAGCCTGCGCACCTCCTCCGCGGTGTCGCGGACCAGGGTGCGCCGCTCGGCGTGGTTCTCCGGGCGCAGGGCGAAGTCGACGGTGTTCCAGCCGGAGGCGAAGGCGACGCCGGCCCGGCCGCCGGAGAGGTTGTCCACCACCGACCACTCCTCGGCGATGCGCGCCGGGTGGTGGAGCGGGGCGACGACGCTGCCCGCGCGGATGCCGACCCGCTGGGTGGACATGGCCAGGGCGGCGCCGAGCACGGCCGGGTTGGGGTAGGCCCCGCCGAAGGGGTCGAAGTGGCGCTCCGGCGTCCATACGGCGGCGAGCCCCGCCCGGTCGGCGAGCTTCGCACCCTCGATGAGCAGTTCGTAGCGGCCGGCTTGGCCCGGCGCCGTGGAGTCGTGCGCGAAGTAGAAGAGGCTGAGGTCCATGGACGGTCCTTCGGGTGGTCCGGGTGGATGGGGTCCGGGCGGCTGAGGTCGGGCGGGCGTACGGCGAAGTCCGTTCCGGGGTGCGGGAATTCAGGGAGTCAGGGTGCTCGCTGAGCCGGGCTGCGGCTCGGGGCTCGGGCCCTGGCGCGGGGTGGGGGCCGGGACGGGTTCCACGGCTCTCATCAGCTCGGGGATGTGGCCGAACTCGGGTACGTGGCCGAATTCGGGTACGTAGCGGAAGCCGGGCGCGGTCTTGGGGGCGGGGGCGGGGGCGGGCAGGGTTTCGGACGGAGGTGGGGCGGGGGCGGAGGTGGGACTGGGGCGAGGGGTGCGGCTCCGCCGGGGGCCGCCCCCTTGCCCGCCCGTTCCGCCCCCGGGGGGCGGCCCCGCCGCCCAAGGCGGCTCGGCGGGGGTCGCCGCCCCAGGGGGCTCGGTGGGGGTCGCCGCTCCAGGGGGTTCGGCGTGGTGGGCCCTGCGTACGGCCGGGACCAGGGCGCCCGTCAGGGCGAGCAGGGCCATGCCCCCGGCGGCGGCCAGCAGGGAGCGGGTGCCGCCCCACGCGGCGAGGAGGGAGCCCGCGCCGAACGCGCCGCCCGTGGAGCCGGCGGCGGTGACCAGGCCGGCCAGGGCGGCGACCCGGCCCTGGAGTTCCTCGGGGGTGGTGGTCATCTGGAACACCGCGGTGGCCACCCCGAAGACCGCGCCGACCGCGTTCATCACGGCGAACAGCACGCCCAGCAGCACGGGCCCCGAGACCAGCGCCATGCCGGTCATCAGCCCGGCCCACAGGGCGAGGCCGCCGAGCAGCAGGGCGGGCATCGAGAAGCGGGCCATCCACCAGCGGGCGGTGAGCGCGCCGAGCACGCCGCCGCAGCCGCTGATGCCCAGCACCAGGCCCACCGTGGACTCCGGGTGGCCCTGTTCCTTGACGAGGATCACCACCAGGGCGAGCTGGACGACCTGGAGGAGGACGGCGGCCAGGGTCACGACGGGCAGTACCGCGCGCAGCACGTGCTGGCCGCGCAGCCAGCGCACGGCGTCGGCCAGGTCGTCGCGGATCCGGCGGTGCTCGGCCCTGGCCGGCGGCCGGAAGTCGGCCTTGATGAAGCGCAGTCCGACGGCCGCGGCCAGCGAGCCGACCGCGGCGCCGAGGTAGGGGCTCCAGCGCGCCCAGGTGAACAGCACGGTGCCCGCCGGTCCGCCGAGCAGTCCGGCGACCCTGACGCGGGCCTCGTTCTGCGAGAGCGCGGCGGTGAGCTGGGAGGCCGGGACCACCGTGCGTACGGCGGCCCGTTCGGCGAGGTTGGCGACGATGGTGAGGGAGACGTCGGCGGCGATCAGTGCGAGCAGCGCGCCGACGGACAGTGCGTCGAGGAACGCCGCGGCGGCGAGCGCGCCCAGGACCAGTGCCCGGCCCAGTGCGCACACCCGCATCACGGTGCGGCGGTCCCAGCGGTCGACCAGAACTCCGGCGGGCAGCTGCACGACGGCGAAGGGAAGCACCGCCGCCGCGGAGGCGAGGCCCACCGCACGGGCCGACCCGCCGGAGATCTGGAGCGCGAGCAACGGGTAGCAGACTCCGCCCATGCGGGATCCGAAGAACTGCAGCCAGTTGCCCGTCCACAACAGGAGGAAGTCGCGGTTGCGGCGCAGGGGGGGCGCCGCAACCGTCCTCTCGTCCGTTGTTGTCATGCGCCGAGCCTGGGCGCCGCCTCTACGGTGTTTCTACGTACGCCCCGCTCCCCCGCCGCGCCGCCCGCGCCGGCCGCGTCCAGGGCCGCGAGCCGCTCGGCGAGCAGCCGTCCCACGTGCGCGATCGGGCCCGGCCGGGTCATCAGGCCCTCGTGGTCGGAGTCGACCGGGTGGTTCTCGATCACGCCTCCCACGTGCGGTTCCCAGGCCCGGTGGCCGCGCTCCAGGGCGAGCGCGCCGCGGTCGCGTTCGGCGGTGACGAACAGGACGTCGCCGCTGAAGTGCCCGGGGGTGTGCGACCACATGAGGCGGGTGTTGTTGACGTAGACGTCCTTCATGGCGAGGATCTCGTGCGCCTCGAAGCGGGCCATGACCTTGTTCTCGCGGGCCAGGAAGGCCCGGTAGCGGTCGATGGGGAAGGTCTCCGCGGTGAGTTCGCTCTCCTGGAAGTCGAAGCCGATCGCCCGCAGGTTGTGGGCGACGATGGTGGCCTCGGCGGGCGGTTCGGTGCCGACGGCGTCGGCGACCGGGTAGGCGTCCAGGACGGCGAGCAGTTCCACCTCGGCGCCGCGGCGCTCCAGTTCGGCGGCCACCGCGTGGGCGATGGTGCCGCCGACCGACCAGCCGAGCAGCCGGTAGGGGCCCTGGGGGCGCACCTCGCGGATCCGGTCGGCGTAGTCGACGGCCATCTCCTCGATGGAGGCGGGCAGCACCTCGTTGCCGTCGGTGCCGCGCGCCTGGAGGCCGTAGAGCGGGTACTGCGGGCCGAGGTGGGCGAGCAGGCCGAGGTAGCACCAGCTCAGTCCGGCGGCGGGGTGCACGCAGAACAGGGGCGAGGCGGTGCCCGAGGCGCGCAGCGGGACCAGTACGCCGTGCCCGTCCCGGTCGCCCGCGGGCTCCAGGGCGCGCAGCAGTTCGGCGGGGGTGGGTGCCTGGAAGAGGCGGCGCAGCGGCACGTCGACGCCCAGGACGGTGCCGACCCGGCCGGTGAGCCGGGTGGCCAGCAGGGAGTGGCCGCCGCACTCGAAGAAGTTGTCGTCCAGGCCGACCCGGGCCAGGCCCAGCACCTCGGCGAACAGGGCGCACATCAGCTCTTCGCGCGGGGTGGTCGGCGGGCGTCCTGTGGTGCCGGCGGAGAAGTCGGGTGCGGGCAGTACCTTGCGGTCGACCTTGCCGTTGGGGGTGAGCGGGAGCGTGTCGAGGGTGACGACGGCCGCGGGCACCATGTGGGCGGGCAGCGCCTCGGCGAGCCGCTCGCGCAGTACGGTGCCCAGTCCCGCGTCCTGCCGCCAGCGGGCGGGGTCGTTGTGGCGGGCGCGGCCGGTGTCGGGGCCGGGCCGGTGCACGCCGGTCAGGGCGAGGCCGTCGGGGCCCGGGTGCGGGCCGTCGCCGGGCCGTGCGGCGACCAGTACGGCGTCCAGTTCGCCCGCCTCCTCGTCGCCGGTGCCCGCCCAGGTGAGGGCGACGCGGTGGCCGGTGCGTTCGGTGAGGGCGTGCAGTTCCTCGGGGTCGACTGCGCCGGTGACGGGCCGCTGCTCCTGGCCGAGGAGGTCGCGGACCGCGGCGGTCTCGGCGAGCAGCCGGCGGTTGGGGATGTTGGTGACGCGCAGGACGCGGGGGGCGTTCGGGCGGGTGAGTTCGACGACCAGGTCCTCGACCGAGCCGATCCGTCCGCCCCAGGCGACCGCCGGGGCGGCGGCCACGTTCAGGCCGGGGTCGGTGCCGGTGCGCAGGACGACGTCGTAGCGGTGGCGGGTGAGTTCGTTGTGGTCGGTGCCGCGGCGGATGCGCAGGTCGACCCCGCGGACGGCGGGCACGCTCTCGCGCAGTGCGGTGAACCAGTCGGGGGCGAGCAGCAGTTCCTTCTCGCGTGCGGTGCTGCGCTCGGTCTCGGCGCGCAGCTGGTCCTGCTCGGCGGTCGTGAGGGTGGCCGGGTCGCGGCCCTGGAGGGCGACGGCGCCGCGCAGCGGGCGCAGGGTGCGCAGGTTGCGGACGTCGCCGACGAACACGGTGCCGCCGGGGGCCAGCAGCCGTACCGCCTTGGCCAGGACGTCGGCGAGGTAGTCGGCGGAGGGGAAGTACTGGACGACGGAGTTGAGGATCACGGTGTCGAAGGTGCCGAGCGGCATGCCCTCGATGTCGTGGGCGGGCCGGGCGGAGAGGATGACCCGTTCGGCGAGGTCGGGGCGGGCGGCGACCTCGGTGCGCAGCCGCCGCACGACGGCGCCCGAGAGGTCGGTGGCCCAGTAGCTGTCGCAGTGCGGGGCGACGTGGGCGAGGATCAGGCCGGTGCCGGCGCCGATCTCCAGGACCCGGCGGGGGCGGTCGGCGAGGATCCGCTCGACGGTGTCCGCGCGCCAGGCGCGCATCTGCGCGAGCGGGATCGGGTCGCCGGTGTAGGTGCTGCGCCAGATGCCGAAGTCCTCGCCGAAGGGTTCGGCGGCGGGGGTGCCGGCGGCGCTGTCGTCGTAGAGGGCGTCGTAGGCCGCCTCCCACTCCTGGACCTGGCGGTCCTCCTGTGCGGTGTCGCGGGCGCCGTCGCCCCGTTCGGGGACGGCGTAGGCGACCAGGCGCTTGTCGCCGGGGGTGTCCTCGCGGGCCACGACGACGGCCTGCGCCACGTCCTGATGTGCCGTCAGTTCGGCCTCGATCTCGCCGAGTTCGATGCGGAAGCCGCGGATCTTGACCTGGTGGTCGGTGCGGCCGATGTATTCCAGGACGCCGTCGGGGCTCCAGCGGACCAGGTCGCCGGTGCGGTACATGCGGGTGCCGGCCGGGCCGAAGGGGTCGGCGGTGAACCGCTCGGCGCTCAGGGCGGGGCGGCGCAGGTAGCCGCGGGCCACGCCGAGGCCGGCGATGTACAGTTCGCCGGCCTCGCCCGGGGCGACCGGGCGCAGTCCGCCGTCCAGGACGTAGACCCGGGTGTTGTCCAGGGGGCGGCCGATCGGGGGCCGGGCGCAGGTGGCGGCGTCCAGGACGGCGGCGGTGGACCAGATGGTGGTCTCGGTGGGCCCGTACACGTTGGTGAGGGTGCCGCCCAGTTCCTGCAGGGCGGTGCCCAGCGGGCCGGGCAGGGCTTCGCCGCCGACCAGTTTGGCCAGGCCCCGCAGGACCTGCGGGCGGGCGGTGACCAGGCCCTGCCAGGCGGTCGGGGTGGCCTGGAGGACGGTGGCGCCGGACGTCTCGACGAGCCGGGCCAGGGCGTGCGGGTCGCGGACCGTGTCGCGGGCGGCCAGCACGAGCCGGGCGCCGTGCGCGAGGGGGGTCCACAGCTCCAGGTTGGAGATGTCGAAGCCGACGGTGGTGACGGCCAGCAGCCGGTCCGCCTCGGTCAGGCCGAGGTGGTCGCGCATGGCGTTGAGCAGGTTGAGCAGGTTGCCGTGGCCGACGACGACGCCCTTGGGGCGGCCGGTGGAGCCGGAGGTGTAGATGACGTACGCCGGGTGGTCGGGGAGCGGCGGGGCGAGCGCGCGGACCATGTCCAGCTGGTCGCCGGTGGTGGCGTCGAGCGCGCGGACGGTCGCCGGGTCGTCGAGGAGCAGGCGCGGCACCTCGGGTGCGGTGTCCGCGGGCAGCGCGGCGGCGGTGGCGTGGTCGGTGAGCAGGAGCACGGGGGCGGCGTCGGTGAGCATGTAGCCGACGCGGTCGGCCGGGTACTCGGGGTCGATGGGCACGTACGCGGCGCCGGACTTGAGGACCGCGAGGAGCGCGACGACCAGTTCGGCGTCCCGGGGCAGGGCGACGGCCACCAGGTCCTCGGGGCCCACGCCGCGGGCGGCCAGCGCGTGGGCGAGCCGGTCGGAGCGGATGTCGAGCTCGCGGTAGTCCAGCACGTGTCCCTCGAAGTCGAGGGCGGGCGCGTGGGGGGTGCGGGCGGCCCGGGTACGGAAGAGGGCGGGCAGGTGGTCGGCGGGCAGGTCCCTGGCGGTGTCGTTCCACTCCACGAGCAGCCGGTCGCGGTCCGCCTCGGGCAGGCTGTCCAGGGAGCCGACGGGGGCGTGCGGGCGGGCCGCCGCCGCGGTCAGCAGCGCGACGAGCCGGTCGGCGAGGCCGCGTGCGCTCTCCCGGTCGAAGAGGTCGCCGGCGTACTCCAGCACGCCCGCGATCCCGGCCGGGCGGCCGTCGGCGGCGGGCCGTTCGCCGAGCCGGAACATCATGTCGAAGCGGGCGACGCCGGTGCCCACGCCCTGGCCGGAAGCGGCCAGTTGGGGCATGCCGCCGTCCCGGGCGACCTCCGAGGTGCCGCGGGCGGCGACGTTGTCGAAGGTGAGCATGGTCTGGAAGAGGGGGTGGCGGGCCATCGAGCGGGCCGGGTTGAGGACGTCCACCAGGCGTTCGAAGGGCACGTCCTGGTGGGCGTAGGCGGTCAGGTCGGTCTCCCGCACCCGGGCGAGCAGGTCGGCGAAGCTCTCCTCGGGGCGTACCTCGGTGCGCAGGACGAGGGTGTTGGCGAAGAAGCCGACCAGGTCCTCCAGCGCGTCGTCGGTGCGGCCGGCGATGGGGGTGCCGATGGGGATGTCGGTGGTGCCGCTGAGCTTGGCGAGGAGGGCGGCGAGGGCGGCCTGGACGACCATGAAGAGGCTGGCGTGGTGCTGCTTGCCGAGGTCGGCGAGGAGGGCGTGGGTGGCGGCCGGTATCTCCACGTCCAGCACGTCGCCCCGGTAGGAGGCGACGGCCGGGCGGGGCCGGTCGGTGGGCAGGTCCAGTTCCTCGGGCAGTCCGGCGAGCGCCTGCTGCCAGTGGGCGAGCTGGCGCGAGGCGAGGCTGTCGGGGTCGTCCTCGGAGCCGAGCAGGTCGCGCTGCCACAGGGTGTAGTCGGCGTACTGCACGGGCAGCGGCGTCCAGGCGGGCGCCTCGCCCGCGCAGCGGGCGGTGTAGGCGGCGGTGAGGTCGCGCACCAGCAGCGGCATCGACCAGCCGTCGGTGGCGATGTGGTGGACCAGCAGGAGCAGTACGTGCTCCTGGGGCCCGACCTCGAACAGGCGGGCGCGCAGCGGGGGTTCGGCGCTGACGTCGAAGCCGTAGGTGGCCTCCTTCTCCAGCGCGTCGGCCAGCTCTGCCTCGGTGGTGCGGATCAGCGGGAGTTCGGGGCGGGCCCGCTCGGGGGCGAGCACGGTCTGGTAGGGGCCCTCGGCGTCCTCGGCGAAGACGGTGCGCAGGGTCTCGTGGCGGGCGGTGAGGTCGGCGAGCGCCGCCGTCAGCGCGTCGTGGTCGACGGTGCCCGACAGCCGCAGGCCGGTGGGCACGTTGTAGGTGTGGCTGCGGCCCTCGAAGCGGCCGAGGAACCACAGGCGCTGCTGGGCGAAGGAGAGCGGGATCCGGTCGGGGCGGGCGGTGGCCAGCAGCCGGGTGCGGGCGGGGCCGCCGTCGCCGAGGACGGCGGCGAGGCCGGCCACGGTCGGCGTCTCGAAGAACTGCCGGATGGTCAGTTCCTCGCCGAGGGCGGAGCGGATGCGTCCGGCGAGGCGGGTGGCGAGCAGGGAGTGGCCGCCGAGGGTGAAGAAGTCGTCGTCGAGGAAGACCTGCGGGACGCCCAGGACCTCGGCGAACAGCCCGCACAGCAGTTCCTCGTGCGGGGTGCGCGGGGCGCGGCCGGCGCGGGCGGCGGTGTGGTCGGGGGCGGGCAGGGCGGCCCGGTCGAGCTTGCCGTTGGGGTTGAGCGGCAGCGCGTCCAGGGTGACGAACGCGGAGGGCACCATGTGGGCGGGCAGGGCGGCGGCGGTGTGGGCGCGCAGGGCAGCGGCGTCGGGTTCCCGGCCGCCGCGCTCGGCGACGACGTACGCCACCAGGCGCTTGTCGCCGGGCCGGTCCTCGCGGACGACGACGGCGACGCGGGCCACCTCGGGGTGGCCGCCGAGCACGGCCTCGATCTCGCCGGGTTCGATGCGGAAGCCGCGCACCTTGACCTGGAAGTCGGTGCGGCCGAGGTAGTCGAGCTGTCCGTCGGCGCTCCAGCGCACCAGGTCGCCGGTGCGGTACATGCGGGTGCCCGGGGTGCCGTGCGGGTCGGCGACGAACCGCTCGGCGGAGAGTCCCGGGCGGTGGTGGTAGCCGCGGGCCAGGCCCGGCCCCGCGATGTACAGCTCGCCGGTGACGCCGACGGGGACGGGGCGCAGGGCCGTGTCCAGGACGTAGAGGCGGGTGTTGCGCAGGGGGGCGCCGATCGGGGGGACGCGGGTGATCTCGTCCTCGGTGTACCAGGCCGAGGCGTAGACGGTGGCCTCGGTGGGGCCGTAGATGTTGGCGAAGCGGCGGGCGCCGACGGCGCGGACGACGGCGTTGGCGTCGTGGGCGGAGACGCCCTCGCCGGCCAGCACCACCTCGCGGGCGCCGACCAGCGGGCCGCCGTCCCCGACGATCTGGGCCATCGCCGAGGGCACCCCGCTGACCAGGCCGAACGAGCGGCCGGCGTGGGCCGGGTCGGCGAGTTCCAGTACGTCGCGCATCACTTCGACGGTGCCGCCGGACAGCAGCGGGCCGAACATCTCGAAGACGGAGACGTCGAAGTTGAGCGAGGTGGAGGCCACCACGTGGGCCATGGCCTCGGGGCCGAACTGCTCGACGGCCCAGGCGGCCAGGTCGCCGACGTTCTCGTGCGGGACCACGACGCCCTTGGGCAGGCCGGTGGATCCCGAGGTGTAGATCGCGTACGCGGCGTGCGAGGGCAGCAGGGGGGCGCGGCGGTCGCGGTCGGTGGGGTTGTGCGCGCTCTGCGCGGTCAGCGCGGCGGCGGTGTCCGCGTCGTCCAGGACGATCCGCAGCGGCCCGCCGCGCGGCAGCCGCTCGGCGGCGGCGGCGGTGGTGATCAGCAGGCCGGGGGCGGCGTCGCCGAGCAGGTGGGCGATGCGGTCGGCCGGGTACTCGGGGTCCACCGGCAGGTAGGCGGCGCCGGACTTCAGGACGCCGAGGACCGCGACGAGGGTCAGTTCGGTGCGCGGCAGCGCGATGGCCACGAAGTCCTCGGGGCCCGCGCCGTGCGCGGTGAGCAGGTGGGCCAGGGCGTTGGCGCGGGTGTTGAGTTCGGCGTAGGTCAGGGTGCGGTCCTTGAAGCGGACCGCGGGCGCGTCGGGGGTGCGCACCGCCTGTGCCTCGAAGAGGGCGGGCAGGGTCGCGCGGGGCGTCTGGCGGGCGGTGTCCAGCCAGTCGCCGAGGATCTTCGCCCGCTCGTCCTGCTCCAGCAGGTCGACCTGGTGGAGCGGCAGTTCGGGCCGGCGGCTGACGCTCTCCAGGAGCAGCAGGAGGCGTCGTACGAGGGTTTGGGCGCTCTCCTTGTCGAAGAGGTCGAGGTTGTACTCCAGGTGGCCGGTCAGTCCGGCGGGGGCGCCGTTCTCGGTGCGGCCGTCGGCGACGGCGAGCAGCAGGTCGAACTGGGCGATGCCGGTGGTGACCTGGCTGCCGGAGACGGCCAGTCCGGGCAGTCGGCCCTCGCCGAGCGCGGCCCGCTGGTCGACGTTGTTGAAGGCCAGCATGGTCTGGAAGAGGGGGTGGCGGGCCATCGAGCGGGCCGGGTTGAGGACCTCCACCAGGCGCTCGAAGGGCACGTCCTGGTGGGCGTAGGCGGCCAGGTCGGTCTGCCGGGTGCGGGCCAGCAGGTCGAGGAAGGTGGGGTCGCCGGAGACGTCGGTGCGCAGCACCAGGGTGTTGACGAAGAAGCCGACCAGGTCGTCCAGGGCCTCGTCGCCGCGGCCGGCGATGGGGGTGCCGATGGGGATGTCGGTGGTGCCGCTGAGCTTGGCGAGCAGGGCGGCGAGGCCCGCCTGCACGACCATGAACAGGCTGGCCTGGTGGTCGCGGGCCAGGGTCTCCAGGCGCTGGTGGAGGTCGGCGGGGACGGTGAGGGGCACCGTGTCGCCCCGGTAGGTGGCTTCGGCCGGGCGGGGGCGGTCGGTGGGCAGGCCCAGTTCGTCGGGGAGGCCGGCGAGGGTTTCGCGCCAGTGGTCGAGCTGCTGGGAGACGGGGCTGTCGGGGTCGTCCTCGGAGCCGAGGACCTCGCGCTGCCACAGGGTGTAGTCGGCGTACTGGACGGGCAGTTCGCTCCAGCCGGGTGCCTCGCCCGAGCAGCGGGCGGTGTAGGCGGCGGTGAGGTCGCGCACCAGGACCGGGGTGGACCAGCCGCCGTCGCTCGCGATGTGGTGCACGAGCAGCATCAGGACGTGCTCGTCGGGGCCGAGCTCGAAGAGGTGGACGCGCAGCGGCGGTTCGGCGGCCAGGTCGAAGCCGCGCCGGGCGGCCCGCCGCAGCTCCTCGGGCAGTCCTTCCTCGTCGGTGGCCGTGACCAGCGGTTCGGGCCTGGCCCGTGCGGGGTCCAGGACGATCTGGTGGGGGCCCTCGGCGTCCTCGGCGAAGATCGTGCGGAGCGTCTCGTGGCGGGTGGTGACGTCGGCGAGTGCGGCGCGCAGGGCCTCCCGGTCCAGGGAGCCGGTCAGCCGCAGCGTGGTGGGGATGTTGTGGGCGGCGCTCGGGCCCTCCAGCCGGCCCAGGAACCACAGGCGGCGCTGGGCGAACGAGACGGGGATGCGTGCGGGGCGCGGCAGGCGGGCGGTGAGCGGGGTGCGGGCCGCGTCCCCGGTGGCGACGAGTGCGGCCAGGCCGGAGACGGTCGGGGTCTCGAAGAGCTGGCGGACGGGGAGTTCCACGCCGAAGGTGGCGCGGATGCGGGTCATCAGGCGCAGCGCGAGCAGCGAGTGGCCGCCGCGGGCGAAGAAGTCCTCGTCGACGGTGATCCGGGCGACGCCGAGCACCTCGGCGAACAGCCCGCACAGGATTTCCTCCTGCGGGGTGCGCGGGGCGCGGCCCGCGCTCTCCACGCCGTAGGCGGGGGCGGGCAGGGCGGCCCGGTCGAGCTTGCCGTTGGGGGTCAGCGGCAGCGCGTCCAGGGTGACGAAGGCGGTGGGCACCATGTACTCGGGCAGGGCCGCGCCCATGTGCCTGCGGAGCACGGCGTGGTCGACCCTGCGGTCGGGGGCGGCGACGGCGTAGGCCACCAGGCGCTTGTCGCCGGGGGTGTCCTCGCGGACGACGACGGCGCTGCGGGCCACGTTGGGGTGCTCGGCGAGGACGGTCTCGATCTCGCCGAGCTCGATGCGAAAGCCCCGCACCTTGACCTGGAAGTCGGTGCGGCCGAGGTACTCCAGGGTGCCGTCGGTGCGGCGGCGGACCAGGTCACCGGTGCGGTACATGCGGGTGCCGGCCGGGCCGAAGGGGTCGGCGACGAAGCGCTCCGAGGTGAGGGCCCGGCGGTGGTGGTAGCCGCGGGCCAGGCCCGCTCCGGCGATGTACAGCTCGCCGGCGACGCCCGCGGGGGCCGGGCGCAGGCCCTGGTCGAGGACGTAGACGCGGGTGTTGGCGATGGGTCCGCCGATCGACACGTCGCCGTCGGCGTCCACCGCGCAGGCGGTGGACCACACGGTGGTCTCGGTCGGCCCGTACAGGTTGGTGACGGAGCGTCCGCCGGCGGCCAGGGTGCGGGCCAGCGGGGCGGGCAGTGCCTCGCCGCCGACCAGGACCCGCAGACCCGCCGGGATGCCGTCGGCCTCGGCCAGCGCGTGCCACAGGCTCGGGGTGGCCTGCATGGCGGTGGCCCCGGACTCGCGCAGCAGGCGGGCGAGCGCGGGGGCGTCGCGGACGGTGTCGCGGGAGGCGAGGACGACGGCGGCGCCGTTGAGCAGCGGCAGGAACAGTTCGAGTCCGGCGATGTCGAAGCCGACGGTGGTCACCGCGAGGAGCCGGTCGTCCGCGGTGAGGGCGAAGCGGTCCTGCATGGAGGTCAGGAAGTTGACCAGGGCGGCGCCGGGGACGGCGACGCCCTTGGGGCGGCCGGTGGAGCCGGAGGTGTAGATGACGTACGCGGTCTGCTCGACGCGGCGGCCGGGGACGTGCACGTCGTCGGACGGGTAGGAGCTCAGCTCCGCCTCGGCGAGGTCGGCGCCGGTCAGGGTGAGGACCGGGTCGGCGTCGTTGAGGATGTGGTCGATGCGCTCGCGCGGGAACTCCGGGTCCACCGGCACGTATCCGGCGCCCGACTTCAGCACGGCGAGCAGCGCCACCACCAGGTCCACCGAACGCGGCAGCACCACCGCCACCAGCTTCTCCGGACCCGCCCCGCGGGCGGCCAGCCAGCGGGCCAGCCGGTTGGCCCGCGCGTTCAGCTCCCCGTAGGGGACCGTCGTGCCGTTGAGGATCAGGGCCGGCGCGTCGGGGGTGAGCGCCGCCTGTGCGGCGAAGAGTTCGGGGAGCGAACCGGCGGGCACCCGGCGGCCGGTGGCGTTCGCCGCCTCCAGTTCCCGGTGCCGCTCGTCGGCGGACAGCAGGTCCACGGCGGTCACCGGTGCGTCCGGTGCGCCCACCAGCGCGGTGAGCACCCGGGTGAAGCGGGCGGCGATCTGCTCGGCGGTGCTCCGCTCGAAGAGGTCGGTGCTGTAGTTCAGGGCGCCGGTCAGCCCGCCCGGGGCGCCGCCCGCGGCACGGGGGCACTCCTCCAGGGTGAAGGAGAGGTCGAAGCGGGCGGTGCGGGTTTCGGCCGGGTGGCCGGACACGGTCAGCCCCGGCAGTTCGGCGGCGGCGCCGCGGGCCTGCTGCTGGTCGTTGTCGTTCCAGGTCAGCAGGGTCTGGAAGAGGGGGTGGCGGGCCATCGCGCGGGGCGGGTTGAGGACCTCCACCAGGCGCTCGAAGGGGATGTCCTGGTGCTCGTAGGCGGCCAGGTCGCCGGCCCGGACGCGGGCGAGGAGTTCTCGGAAGGTGGGGGTGCCGGAGAGGTCGGTGCGCAGCACCAGGGTGTTGACGAAGTACCCGACCAGGTCCTCCAGTGCCTCGTCGGTGCGGCCCGCGATCGGGGTGCCGAGCGGGACGTCGGTGGAGCCGGAGAGCTTGGAGAGCAGCACCGCCAGGGCGGCCTGGACGACCATGAACGGGCTGGCCCGGTGCTCGCGGGCCAGTTCCAGCAGGGCGGCGTGGACGTCGGCGGGCACGGTCAGCGGCAGGGTGTCGCCGTGGTGGGTGGCCGTCGCGGGGCGGGGCCGGTCGGTGGGCAGGTCCAGCTCGTCGGGCAGGTCGGCGAGGGTTTCGCGCCAGTGGCCGAGCTGCCGGGAGACGACGCTCGCGGGGTCGTCCTCGGAGCCCAGCAGCTCCTGCTGCCAGACGGTGAAGTCGGAGTACTGGACCGGGAGTTCCTCCCAGCCGGGGGCGTGGCCGGCGTGCCGGGCCGCGTAGGCGCGGAGCAGGTCGCGGACCAGGACGGGGACGGACCAGCCGTCGCCGGAGACGTGGTGCAGCAGGAGCAGCAGGACGTACGTGTCGTCGCCGAGGTCGAACAGGGTGCAGCGCAGCGGGGTCTCGGTGAGCAGGTCGAACTCGTGGCGGGCGGCCTTCGCCAGCGCCCCGTCCAGCTCGGCCTCGCCGAGCAGCACCTCGGGCAGGCCGGGGACCGCGGCGGCGGACTCGGCGTCCAGGACGATCTGCTGGGGCCCCTCGGGGCCCTCGCCGAAGACGGTGCGCAGGGTCTCGTGGCGGGTGGTGACGTCGGCGAGGGCGGCGCGCAGGGCCTCCCGGTCCAGGGTGCCGGTCAGCCGCAGGGCGGTGGGGATGTTGTAGATCGCGCTCGGGCCGTCCAGCTGGTTGAGGAACCACAGGCGGCGCTGCGAGAAGGACAGCGTGGTCACGAGTTCTCCTTGTTCCCGGCGGTCCGGCGGCGAAGCGCGGGGCGGGTGGTGGTGGCCTGCGCGCCTTCGAGGCTCGCGGCCAGTGCGGCGACGGTGGGCTTCTCGAAGAAGCCGCGGATGCTCATCTCCTTGCCGAGCGCGGCGCGGACCCGGGCGACCAGGCGGCTCGCGAGCAGGGAGTGCCCTCCGAGGGCGAAGAAGTCGTCGTCGACGGTGACCCGGGCGACGCCGAGGATCTCGGCGAACAGGCCGCACAGGGTCTCCTCCTGCGGGGTGCGCGGTGCGCGTCCCTCGCCGAGGCTTCCGTAGTCGGGGGCGGGCAGGGCGGCCCGGTCGAGCTTGCCGTTGGGGGTCAGCGGCAGGGCGTCCAGGGTGACGAACGCGGACGGCACCATGTAGTCGGGCAGGGTCTCGGCGACGTGCTTGCGCAGTACGTCCCCGTCGGGGGCGCCGCCCACCACCGGGACGAAGTAGGCGACCAGGCGCTTGTCGCCGGGCCGGTCCTCGCGGACGACGACCGCGGTGCGGGCGATGTCCGGGTGGTCGGCGAGGACCGCCTCGATCTCGCCCGGCTCGATGCGGAAGCCGCGCACCTTGACCTGGAAGTCGGTGCGGCCCAGGTAGTCGAGCCGGCCGTCGGCCCGCCTGCGGACCAGGTCGCCGGTGCGGTACATCCGGGTGCCCGGGGTGCCGTGCGGGTCGGCGACGAAGCGCTCGGCGGAGAGTCCCGGGCGGTGCTGGTAGCCGCGGGCCAGACCGGCGCCCGCGATGTACAGCTCGCCGGCCACTCCGAGGGGCACCGGGCGCAGGCCCGCGTCCAGCACGTACAGCCGGGTGTTGGCGATGGGCCCGCCGATCGACACGTCGCCGTCGGCGTCCACCGCGCACGCAGTGGACCACACGGTGGTCTCGGTCGGCCCGTACAGGTTGGTGACGGAGCGTCCGCCGGCCGTCAGGGTGCGGGCCAGCGGGGCGGGCAGCGCCTCGCCGCCGACCAGGACCCGCAGCCCTGCCGGGATGCCGTCGGCCTCGGCCAGCGCGTGCCACAGGCTCGGGGTGGCCTGGGCGATCGTCGCGCCCGAGGCGGTGAGCAGGGCGGCGAGCGCGGCGGTGTCGCGGACGGTGTCCTTGTCGGCGAGGACGACGCGGGCGCCGTTGAGCAGCGGCAGGAACAGTTCGAGTCCGGCGATGTCGAAGCCGACGGTGGTCACCGCGGCGAGCCGGTCGGCGGGGGTGAGGGCGAAGCGGTCCTGCATCGAGGTCAGGAAGTTGACCAGGGCGGCGCCGGGGACGGCGACGCCCTTGGGGCGGCCGGTGGAGCCGGAGGTGTAGATGACGTACGCGGTCCGCTCGCCGGAGCGGTCCGCGAGGACCATGTCGTCGTCGGCGTACCCGTCGAGGCCGGCCCCGGCGAGGACGTCCTCGGTGAGGGTCAGTACGGGGCCGGCGTCGGCCAGGACGTACTCGATGCGCTCGCGCGGGAACTCCGGGTCCACCGGCACGTATCCGGCGCCCGACTTCAGCACGGCGAGCAGCGCCACCACCAGGTCCACCGAACGCGGCAGCACCACCGCCACCAGCTTCTCCGGACCCGCCCCGCGGGCGGCCAGCCAGCGGGCCAGCCGGTTGGCCCGCGCGTTCAGCTCCCCGTAGGCGACCTCCACACCACCGAGGACCACAGCAGTCGCCTCAGGTGCGAGCGCCACGCGCGCCTCGAAGAGCTCCGGGAGCGAGCGGCCCGGTACCGCGCCGTCGCTGTCGTTCCACTCATGCAGGACCCTTTCGGTTTCGCCCGGTGCCATCACGTCCACGTCCCGCACCGGGGTGTCCGGTGCGGCCACCACCGCCCGCAGCACCCGCTCGAAGCGCGCCACCAGGTCCTCGGCGGTGGTCCGCTCGAAGAGGTCGGTGGCGAATTCGAGGTGGCCGTGCAGGCCGGCGGGGGCGCCGTCGGAGGTGTGGGCCTCCTTGAGGGCGAGGGTGAGGTCGAACTTCGCGACCCCGGTGCCCAGCGGCACCGGTCGCGCGGCCAGGCCGGGGAACCGGTCGGCGACGTCGTCCGGCAGCCGGTCGTCGTTGTTGTTCCACATCAGCGCGACCTGGAACAGCGGGTGGCGGGCCGTCGAGCGGGCCGGGTTGAGGACCTCGACCAGCTGCTCGAAGGGCACGTCCTGGTGGGCGTAGGCGGCCAGGGACCTCTCGCGGACCCGGCCGAGGAGTTCGCCGAAGGAGGGCGCGCCGGACAGGTCGGTGCGCAGCACCAGGGTGTTGACGAAGAAGCCGACCAGCTCGTCCAGGGCGTCGTCGGTGCGGCCCGCGATCGGGGTGCCGAGCGGGATGTCCTCGCCCGCGCCCAGCCGGGAGAGCAGGGTGGCCCAGGCCGCCTGGACGACCATGAACAGGCTGGCCCGGTGCGCGCCCGCGAGGGCGGCCAGCGAGGCGTGCAGGTCTGCGGGGACCTGGAAGGCGACGGTGTCGCCCCGGTGGGAGGCGGCCGGCGGCCGGGGGCGGTCGGTGGGCAGGGTGAGTTCCTCGGGGAGCCCGGCGAGGGCCTCCCGCCAGTACGCCAGCTGCTCCCCGCCACCGCCGTCCGTGCCGTCGCCGGAGCCCAGCACCTCCTGCTGCCAGAGGGTGAAGTCGGCGTACTGCACGGGCAGTTCGGACCACTGGGGGGCGCCGCCCGCGTGCCGGGCGGCGTAGGCGGAGGTGAGGTCCCTGGCCAGTACGGGGGCCGACCAGCCGTCGGTGGCGATATGGTGCAGGAGCAGCAGCAGGACGTGCTCGCCGGGGCCGGTGCGCAGCACGGTGACCCGCAGCGGCGGCTCCTCGGCCAGGTCGAAGGGGCGGACCGAGGCGCGGGCCAGCTCGTCCTGGAGGGCGTCGGGGGCCACCGTGACGGCGGCCTGGGCGCCCAGCCGGGAGAGCGCGTCGGCGGGGTCGAGGATCACCTGGTGGCCGCCGTCGGCGTCGTCGGCGAAGACGGTGCGCAGCGACTCGTGCCGGGTGAGGACGTCGCCGACGGCCGCCCACAGCGCGTCGTGGTCGAGATCGCCGGTCAGGCGCAGCGCGGTGGGCATGTTGTAGGTGGCGGTGGGGCCCTCCATGCGGTGCAGGAACCACAGCCGCCGCTGGGCGAAGGAGAGCGGGATGCGCTCGGGCCGTTCGCGGCGGGTGACGGCCTGGCGGGCGCCCTCCGCGGTGTCCAGGAGGGTGGCGAGGCCGGCCGGGGTGGGCTCCTCGAACAGGCCCCGCACGGCGAGTTCGACGCCGAGGACGGAGCGGACGCGGGCGACGAGGCGGGTGGCGAGCAGGGAGTGGCCGCCCAGGTCGAAGAAGTCCTGGTCGATGCCGACCGCGGGGACTCCCAGCACCTCGGCGAACAGTGCGCACAGGGCTTCCTCGCGCGGGGTGCGCGGGGCGCGGGCCAGGGCGCTCTCGTGGACGGGGGCGGGCAGCGCGGCCCGGTCGAGCTTGCCGGTGCGGGTCAGCGGCAGTTCGTCGAGGACGACGAAGGCGGCCGGGACCATGTGGGCGGGCAGCCGGCCCGCGAGGTGGCCGCGCAGGTCGGCGGCGGCGGGGGCCGGGTGGCCCTGGCCGGCGACGACGTAGGCGACCAGCCGCTTGTCGCCGGGGTGGTCCTCGCGGACCACGACGGCGGCCCGCAGCACGTCCTCGCGCAGGGTGAGGGCGGCCTCGATCTCGCCGGGCTCGATGCGGAAGCCGCGGATCTTGACCTGGTGGTCGGCGCGGCCGGCGTAGTGCAGCTGTCCGTCGGCGGTGACCTTCGCCAGATCGCCGGTGCGGTACATGCGGGCGCCGGGGTGGCCGTACGGGTCGGCGACGAAGCGCTCGGCGGTGAGGTCGGGGCGGTCGAGGTAGCCGCGGGCCAGCGGGTCGCCCGCGAGGTGGAGTTCGCCGGTGACGCCCGGCGGTACGGGCAGCAGGGCGGCGTCCAGGACGTAGGCGCGGGCGCCGTCGACGGTGCTGCCGATCGCCGGGACGTCCGGCCACTGCCGCACGTCGGCGGGCAGCGTCCACCCGGTGGCGACGTGGGTCTCGGCGGGCCCGTAGTGGTTGTGCAGCAGGGCGGTGGGGTGGTCGGTGTGGTGGGCGCGGACGGGTTCGCGCAGGGTGAGGGCCTCGCCGGCCTGGACGAGGTGGCGCAGGGCGGACAGGTCGGCGCCGCACTCGCGGGCCGCCTCCAGCACGCCGTCGACGACCAGGTTCGGCGCGTACAGCTCGGCCACCCGGTTCGCTTCGAGCCAGCGGGCCAGTTCGCGGGGGTCGCGCCGGGTGTCCTCGGGGCACACGGCGAGGGTCTTGCCGCTGAGCAGCGCGCCGAGGATCTCCTGTACGGAGACGTCGAAGCCGACGGCGGTGAACTGGGCGACCACGGTGCCCACCGGGCCCGGCACCGCCCGCTCGTGCCAGTCGAGCAGTCCGGCCAGCGCCCGGTGCGGCATCACGATGCCCTTGGGGGTGCCGGTGGAGCCGGAGGTGTAGATGACGTAGGCGGGGTGGTCGTCCAGGGCCGCACCCGTCGCCTCGGCGGCGCCCGCCGGCGGCAGCGGGTCCTCGACGAGGAGGGGTGCGCAGGCGGTCGCGGGCAGGCCGGGCGCGAGGGCCGCGCTGGTGATCAGGGCGCCGGGAGCGGTCGCGCGGAGCATCAGATCGACGCGCTCGGCGGGGAGTTCGGGGTCGACGGGGACGTAGGCGCAGCCCGCGGTGAGGGCGGCGACGAGGGCGACGGTGAGGTCGGTGCCGCGGGGCAGGGCGACCGCGACGCGGTCCTCGGGGCCCAGGCCCCGGCGGCGCAGTTCGGCGGCCAGGGCGTGCGCGCGCTCGCGCAGTTCCCGGTAGGTGAGGGTGGTGTGTCCGTCGGTGACGGCGGGCACGTCGGGGGTGCGGCCGGCCTGCTCGGCGAAGGCGGCGGCGAGCGGGGGGTGGGTGCGCGGGGCGGCCGGTGCGGGCAGCCGGTCGCGGGCGGCGCCCGCGGTGAGGTCGATGCGGTGCACCGGGCGCCGCTCGTCGGCGGCGACGGCGGTGAGCGCCTGGAGCAGGCAGCCGGCGAAGAGTTCGGCGGTGGCCGGGTCGTAGAGGTCGGTGGCGTACTCCAGGCGGACCGCGAGCCCGTCGGGGGCGCCGCGTTCGGTGCGCAGGTCGCTGAAGCCGAACAGCAGGTCGAAGGTGGCGACCTGGGAGTCGACCTCGCCGATGCGCATGCGCAGGTCGGGGAGGTCGGCGGTGAGGCCGCCGGTGGTGTCGTGGCCGGTGTTGTTCCAGGTGACCATCGTCTGGAAGAGCGGGTGGCGGCCCAGCGAGCGGCCCGGGTTGAGGGTCTCCACCAGCCGTTCGAAGGGCACGTCCTGGTGCTCGTAGGCGGCCAGCGACGCGGTGCGGACCCGGTCGAGGACCTCGGTGAAGGCGGGGTCGCCGGAGAGGTCGGTGCGCAGCACCAGGGTGTTGACGAAGAAGCCGATGAGGCCGTCGAGCGCTTCGTTGACGCGGCCCGCGCTGGGCGTGCCGAGGGGGATGTCGTCGCCCGCGCCGAGCCGGGAGAGGGTCACCGCGACGGCGGCCTGGACGACCATGAAGAGGCTGGCCCGGTGGCGCTGGGCGAGGGCCTCCAGTTCGGTGTGGAGTTCGGCGGGGACGTGGAAGCGGAGTTCGGCGCCCTGGCCGGAGGCCCGGCGGGGGCGGGGGCGGTCGGTGGGCAGGGTGAGTTCCTCGGGGAGCTCGGCGAGGGCCTCGCGCCAGTGGGCGAGCTGCCGGCCCAGTTCGCTCGCCGGGTCGTCGGCGGAGCCGAGCACCTCGCGCTGCCACAGGGTGTAGTCGGCGTACTGCACCGACAGCGGGCGCCAGGTGGGCGCGGCATGGGTGCGGCGGGCGGCGTAGGCGGTGGTGAGGTCCTTGACCAGCAGCGGCACCGACCAGCCGCCGTCGCCCGCGATGTGGTGCATGACCAGCAGCAGGGCGTGCTCGCCGGCCGCGAGCGCGAACAGGTGGGCGCGCAGCGGCCGGTCGCGGGAGAGGTCGAAGCCGGTGCGGGCGGCCTCGGTGAGCAGGCCGGGCAGTTCCTCCTCGGTGGCCGGGCGGACGCCCAGCGGGACCGGGGCGGGCTCCAGGACGATCTGGTGCGGTCCCTCGGCGTCCTCGGCGAACACCGTGCGCAGGGTCTCGTGGCGGGTGGTGACGTCGAGGAGCGCGCCGCGCAGGGCGTCCTCGTCGAGGGTGCCGGTGAGCCGCAGGACGACGGGCACGTTGTACGTGGCGCTGCCCGGCTCCTCGAACCGGCCCAGGAACCACAGCCGTTGCTGGGCCGGGGAGGCCGGTACCCGGTCGGGGCGGGGGCCGGCGACCAGCGGGGCGCGGGTCTGCGCGGCCCCGGTGAGGCGGGCGGCGAGGGCGGCCACGGTGGGCGCCTCGAACAGGACGCTGATGGGCAGGTCCACGTCGAGGACCGAGCGGATCCGGCCGACCAGGCGCATCGCGGCCAGCGAGTGGCCGCCGGAGGCGAAGAAGTCGTCGTCGATGGAGATCCGGGCGCGGTTGAGGATCTCGGCGAACAGCCCGCAGAGGATCTCCTCCTGCGGGGAGCGCGGCGGGCGCCCGGTGGTGTCGTGGGTCTCGGCGGGGTCGGGCAGGGCCTTGCGGTCCAGCTTGCCGTTGGCGGTCAGCGGGAGTGCGGGCAGCGAGACGAAGGCGCCGGGGACCATGTACTCGGGGACGGCGGCGGCCAGGTGGGCGCGGAGCACCTGCGCGTCGACGTCGCCGACGGTCCAGGCCACCAGGCGGTCCTCGCCGCCCGCGGCCGGGCGCACGCCGACGGCGGCGGCGGCGACGTCGGGGTGGGCGGCGAGCAGTGCCTCGATCTCGCCGGTCTCGATGCGGAAGCCGCGCAGCTTGACCTGCTGGTCGCCGCGGCCGACGTACTCCAGGAGGCCCGCGGCGGTGCGCCGGACCACGTCGCCGGTGCGGTACATCGCGGTGCCCGGGGCGCCGTGGGGGTCGGCGACGAACCGTTCCGCGGTGCGGCCGGCCTGCGAGAGGTAGCCGCGGGCCAGGCCCGCGCCGGAGAGGTACAGCTCGCCGGGGACGCCCGGTGCCACCGGCCGCAGCCGGTCGTCCAGGACGTAGGCGCCGGTGTTGTCGAGCGGGGTGCCCAGGTGGACGGCGGCCGGGTCGGTGACCGGGGCGGCGGTGGACCAGACGGTGGTCTCGGTGGGGCCGTAGACGTTGAGGACGGAGCGGGCGGACGCGGTCAGTACGGCGGCCAGGTCGGCGGGCAGTGCCTCGCCGCCGGCCAGGACGCGGACGCCGCCGAGGAAGGGGGCCGCCCCGCCGCCGGTGGCGGCCCGCCACAGGGTCGGGGTGGCCTGCATGACGGTGATGCCGTGCGCGGTGACGGCCGCGCGCAGCGCCTCGGGGTCGCGGACGGTGTCGGGGCCGGCCAGCACGACGGTGCCGCCGGTGGCCAGCGGCAGGTACAGCTCCAGTCCGGCGATGTCGAAGCCGATGGTGGTGACGGCGAGCAGCCGGTCGTCGGGGGTCATGGCGCACCGGTCGGCCATCGCCCGCAGGAAGTTGTCGAGGGCGGCGCGCGGCACCACCACGCCCTTGGGGACGCCGGTGGAGCCGGAGGTGTGCAGGACGTAGGCGGCGCCGGTGCCCTCGGCCCGCACCCGGGGGTCGCTGTCGTCGTACGCGGAGGTGTCGGCCTCCTCGGCGAGCACGGTCGGCACGGCCGCGTCGGGCAGGCCGGGCAGCAGTTCGCCGGTGGTGACCAGGACGGCCGGGTCGGCGTCGGCGAGCATGCGGCGGACGCGGTCGGCGGGGAAGCGGGTGTCGAGGGGCAGGTAGGCGGCGCCGGACTTCTGGACGGCGAGCAGGGTGATCAGCAGGTCGGCGGTGCGGGGCAGGGCGACGGCGACGAACCGCTCGGGGGCGGCGCCGCGCTCGGCCAGCAGCCGGGCCAGGGCGTTGGCCCGGGAGTTGAGTTCGGCGTAGCTGAGGGTGGTGCCGTCCGCGTGCACGGCGGGCGCGTCGGGCCGTACCGCGGCGTGTGCCTCGAACCGGTCGAGGAACCAGCGGTCCTGGAGCGGGCGCGCGGTGCCGGCGGGGGTGGCCAGGGCGGCGGGGCGCTCCCCTTCGAGGAGGACGTCGATGTCGCCGACGCGGGTGGAGGGGGCCGCGACGAGGCGGGCCAGGACGGTGACGAAGCGGTCCACCAGGCGCTCGGCGGTGGTGTGGTCGAAGAGGTCGGCGGCGTACTCCAGGATGCCGGTCATGCCGTCGGCGGCGCCGTCCTCGGTGAGGCGTTCGCGCAGGTTGAAGGCGAGGTCGAACTTGGCGACGCCGCTGCCGACGCCGCCGCGCCCGGCCACCGACAGCTCGCCGAGCAGGGCCTGGCCGTCGAGCTGGGCGCTCTCGCCGCGGGCGGCGGTGTTGTTGAAGGCCAGCAGGGTCTGGAAGAGCGGGGAGCGGGCCAGCGAGCGGGCCGGGTTGAGGACCTCCACGAGCCGCTCGAAGGGCAGGTCCTGGTGGGACCAGGCGGCCAGGTCGGCCTCCCGCACCCGGGCGAGGAGCTCGGTGAAGGTGGGGTCGCCGCTGACGTCGGTGCGCAGCACCAGGGTGTTGATGAAGTCGCCGACGAGGTCGTCGAGCGCCTCGTCGAGACGGCCGGCGACCGGGGAGCCGAGCGGGATGTCGTCGCCCGCGCCGAGCCGCGAGAGGGTCACCGCGAGGGCGGCCTGGACGAGCATGAACACGGTGACGTCGGCGGTGCGGGCGCACTCGGCGACCGCGCGGTGCAGGTCGGCGGGGACGGCCAGGGGCACGTTGTCGCCGCGGTAGGAGGCGACGGCCGGGCGCGGCCGGTCGGTGGGCAGCGCCAGTTCCTCGGGCAGGTCGGCGAGGGTCTCGCGCCAGAACGCGAGCTGGCGCGCCGCCCTGCTCTGCGGGTCGTCCTCGTCGCCCATGAGTGCGTGCTGCCACAGGGCGAAGTCGGCGTACTGGACGGGCAGTTCGCTCCACTTGGGGGCGTCGCCCGCGGCCCGCGCGGCGTAGGCGCGGGTCAGGTCGCGGGTGAGCAGCGGGGTGGACCAGCCGTCGCCCGCCACGTGGTGGAGCAGGACGAGCAGTTCGTGCCGGTCCTCGGCGAGGCGGAACAGGGAGAGCTTCAGGGGGGTCTCGGCGGACAGGTCGAAGGGGTGGGCGGCGTGCTCGGCGAGCAGGCCCTCCAGTTCCTGTTCGGTGCAGTCGACCGTCTCCAGTTGGGGCCTGACATCGGTCAGGACGCGCTGGTGGGCGCCCTGGCCGTCCTCGGCGATGACGGTGCGCAGGCTCTCGTGGCGCTCCACGACGTCGGCGTACGCGGCGCGCAGCGCCGCCAGGTCGAGCGGTCCCTCCAGGGTGAGCGCGGAGGCCAGGTTGTAGACCGGGTTGGGGCCCTCCATGCGGTGCAGGAACCACAGCCGCTGCTGGCCGTAGGAGAGCGGGATCCGCTCGGGGCGCTCGCCGCGCACCAGCGGCGGGCGGGCCTCCTCGGCGTCCGCCAGCGAGCGCACCAGGCCGGCCGGGGTGGGGTTCTTGAACAGGTGCTTGACCGACAGTTCGACGCCCAGCGTCGCGCGCAGCCTGCTGACCAGGCGGATCGCGAGCAGGGAGTGGCCGCCGAGGTCGAAGAAGTCGTCGTGGGCGCCGACCTGGGAGAGGCCGAGCACACCGGCGAACTGGTCGCGGACGAGTTCCTCGCGGGGGTCGCGCGGGGCCCGCTGCACGGTCAGTCCGGTGGCGCTCTCCTCGGGGGCGGGCAGGGCGCGGCGGTCGACCTTGCCGTTGGGGGTGAGCGGCAGGGCGTCCAGGGCGACGATCGCGGCCGGGACCATGTAGGCGGGCAGGGCGGCGGCGAGGTGGCCGCGCAGGGCGTCGGCGTCGACGTCGCCGGGGGTGACGTAGGCGACCAGGCGCATGTCGCCGGGGCGGTCCTCGCGGGCGAGGACGACGGCCCGGGTGACGTCGGGGTGGGAGGCGGCGGCGGTCTCGATCTCGCCGGGCTCGATGCGGAAGCCGCGCAGCTTGATCTGGTCGTCGGCGCGGCCCGCGTAGACGAAGGTGCCGTCCGTGCGGCGGCGCACCAGGTCGCCGGTGCGGTACATGACGGAGCCGGCCGGGCCGAACGGGTCGGCGACGAAGCGTCCGGCGGTCAGCCCGGGGCGGTCCAGGTAGCCGCGCGCGAGGACGACCCCGGCGACGTACAGCTCGCCGGGGACGCCGGGGGCGACCGGGCGCAGGGCCGCGTCCAGGGCGTAGGCGCGGGTGCCGGCGAAGGGGCGGCCGATCGGCACGGGGCCGTCGGCGAGTTCGGCGCCGGGCTCGATGCGCAGTTCCAGGCAGTTGACGGTGGCCTCGGTGGGACCGTACGCGTTGATGACGGTGGCGTCGGGGTGGGCGGTGCGCCAGCCGCGCAGCGCCTCCCCGCGCAGTGCCTCGCCGCCCAGGACGAGGGTTCCCGAGGGGGAGACCTCCGCCGGCAGGGTGTCGAGGAGTTCGAGGTGGCTGGGGGTGCCCTTGAGGAAGGTGGGGCGGGGGCCGCCGACGGCGTCCGGGAGGTCGGACAGGTGGGCGCAGCCGCCGGAGACGAGCGGGGAGTAGAGGCCGGTGACGGTGAGGTCGAAGGCGACCGAGGAGTGCACGAGGGTGAGGCCGGCGGCGTCCGGGTAGGCGGTGCGGGCGCGCGCGAGGTAGGCGCCGACGGAGCGGTGCTCGACGACGACGCCCTTGGGGCGGCCGGTGGATCCCGAGGTGAAGATCAGGTAGGCGGGGTCGTGGGGGTGCGGGGCGGCCGTGTACGAGTCGGCCTCGGCGCCGGTGACGGCGAGGGTGGCGACGTCCGCGAGGAGGTCGGCGGGGGTGTCGTCCCCGGTGAGGACCAGCAGCGGGTCGGAGTCGGCGAGCACGGCGGCTATCCGGTCGGCCGGGTGCTCGGGGTCCAGCGGCACGTAGGCGGCGCCCGACTTGGCGACGCCCAGCAGGGCCACCACCAGGTCGGTGCCGCGCGGCAGCAGCACGGCCACGTTGCGGCCGGCGACGGCGCCGCGGGCGACGAGTTCGCGGGCCACGAAGCTGGCCCGCCGGTCGAGTTCGCGGTACGTCAGCACCTGGTCGCCCGCGCGCACGGCGGGCGCGTCGGGGGTGGCCTGGGCCTGCGCGGTGAACAGTCCCGGCAGGGTGGCGCCGGCCGCGTCCTCGCCGACGGCGGGCCCGGCCGCGGCGGCCAGCGCGCGGGTGCTCTCCTCGGCGCCGATCACGTCGATGCGGCCCAGCGGCAGTTCCGGCTCGCGCACCAGGGTGTCGAGGATGCCGAGGAAGCGCTCGGCTATGCCGGCCGCCGCCGCGTCGTCGAACAGGTGGGGCTGGTGGAAGAGCTTGAAGCGCAGGCACTCCTGCGGCATTCCGACGAGGCTGAGCGGGAAGTGGTTGGCGGAGTGGCTCTCGGCGCGCACCACACGCAGCGGATCCGCGTCGGCGGAGACGGCCGGCGCGGAGTCGAAGGGGAAGTTCTCGAAGACGACCGAGGTGTCGAAGAGCGGGCCGAGTCCGGTGCGGTGCTGGATCTCGGAGAGCCCCACGTACTGGTGGTTGATCATTTCTGCCTGGGCGTGGTGCACCCGGCCGAGGAGTTCGCCGGCGCTCTCCCCGGGGCGCAGTGCGATGCGCAGCGGCAGCGTGTTGATGAACAGGCCGACCATGGACTCGATGCCGGGCAGTTCGGCGGGGCGGCCGTTGACGGTGACGCCGAAGACCACGTCGTCGGTGCCGGTGAGACCGGCCAGGACCAGCGACCAGGCGGCCTGCACCACGGTGTTGACGGTGACCCCGGCGGCGCGGGCGCGCGCGGTGAGGGCCGTCGTGCGCTCCTCGGTGAGGCCGAACTCGTAGCGTCCGGGGTCCTGCGGGGTGTGCTCGCCGCCGCCCGCGACCAGGGTGGGGGCGGCGAGCCCGTCGAGCGCGGTGTCCCAGGCGGTGCGGGCGGCATCCGCGTCCTGGCGGGAGAGCCAGGTGAGGTAGTCGCGGTAGGGGGCGACCGACGGCAGGTGCCGGGCGTCGCCGCCCGAGACGTACAGGCTGTGGAACTCCTTGAGGAGGGTCGGCAGCGACCAGCCGTCGAGCACCGTGTGGTGGATGGTGAAGACCAGCCGGTGGCTCTCGGCGCCCGTTCTGATCAGGGTGAAGCGGATCAGCGGCGGGCGCCCGATGTCGAAGCGGGTCTCCCGGTCGGCGAGGGTGGCGCGGCGGGCCTCGGCGTCGGCCTCCCGCTCACCGAGGTGGCTGAGGTCGATCTCGGTCCACGGCAGCTTGTAGCGGGCGGCGACGAGCTGCGCCCACTCCCCGTCCTTGCGCTGCCGGAAGGCCACCCGCAGGCTCGCGTGGCGGCGCAGCAGCGCCTCCGCCGCTCCCCTGGCCCGGTCCGCGTCGAGCGGACCGGCCAGGTGGAAGGTCGACTGCACGGTGTAGATGTCGGGCGTCGCCTCGTCGAAGACGCTGTGGAACAACAGGCCGCTCTGGAGCGGGGAGAGCGGCAGGATGTCTTCAACGGTGCGGGTGGTTCGCGCCACTTCAATTCTCCCAGTCCGAGGCCAGTTCGTCCTCGAACTCTTCGATCTCGCTCTGTGTGATGTCTATAAGCCCCACGTCGTGGGGGGTCAGACCGCCCGCGTCGGGCCGCTGGGCGTAGCCGGCCAGAGCGGTCAGGGCCTCGAACCAGCCGTCGGCCAGAGCGCTCACTTCCTCCTCTCCCAGCACTCCGGGGGCCCAGGTCCAGGTGGCGCCGAGCCGCGGCCCCTCCTCGCTCTCCTCGATGTAGGCGTTGATCTCCACGGCGTGCGCCAGCGGGGTCGCCGGGTCCTCGCCGTCGGGGCGGGGCAGGCCGTTCGCGACCGTCCAGTCGCCGCTCTCGCCGGGAATGAAGCGGCCGAGGTAGTTGAAGCCGATCCCGGCGCCCGCAAGGCCCTCGAAGGCGGCGGAGGCCGCCGGGTTGAGGTGGCGCAGCTGCCCGTAGCCCAGGCCCTCGTGCGGGACGGCCCGCAGCTGCTCCTTGACGTGCTTGAGCACGGTTCCGGCGGCGGCGCCCGCGGCGAAGGCGTCGGCGAGGTCGGCGCCGCCGGTGTCCAGCAGCACCGGGTACAGGGCGGTGAACCAGCCGGTGGTGCGCGACAGGTCCAGGGTGCCGGTGGTGTCGCGGCCGTGGCTCTCCACGTCGATGAGCACGGGCGCGTCCGCGTCGCCGCGCACCTTGGCCGCGGCCATCGCGAGTCCGGCCATCAGCACGTCGTCCACGCCCGCCCCGACCACCGCGGGCGCGGTGGTGAGCAGGTGCCCGGTGGGCCGCGCGGGCAGGGTGCGGCGCAGCCGGTGGGCGCCGGCCAGCAGGTCCACGGCCGGGTCCAGGGGGCGGGAGCCGAGCGGGCGGTGGCCGCGGCGCAGGGTGCCGGTCCAGTGGTCGAGCTCGGCCAGCGTCCGCGGGTCGGCGGCGCGCTGCACGGCCCGCTCCGACCAGCGGCGCAGCGAGGTGCCGCCGGCGTCGAGGCGGGGCCGCTCGCCCGCCAGGACCTGCTGCCAGGCCAGGACGAGGTCGGGCAGCAGGATCCGCCAGGACACCCCGTCGATCGCGAGGTGGTTGGCGGCGACCAGGAGCAGGCCCGGCTGCTCGCCCCGGTCGAACCAGACGATCTCGACCATGGCCGCGTCGGCGGGGGCGAGCCTGCCGACGGCGGCGCGGCCGTGGACGCGTACCGCCTCGGTGAGTTCGTCCTCGGTGAGGGCGGCGGCGTCCATCCGGCGCACCAGGTCCTCGGCCCGTACCGCGCCGACGGGGTGGACCTCCACGCCCCAGGTGGTGGCGTCGTCCGGGTCGGCGACGGACACCTGGAGGCGCAGGCTGTCGTGGCGCTCCAGCAGGGCGGCGACCACGGCGTGCAGCTTCGGCAGGTCGAGGGCGGCGGGCGCGTGCAGGACGGTGGTCTGGTTGAACCGGTCCATGGGGACGCGGCGTTCGGCCAGCCAGTGCAGCATCGGCCAGGCGGGCAGGGTGCCGACCGGCTCGTCCGGTTCGGCGTCCTCGGCCTCCACGGCCGCGGCGGCGGCGCGGGCGAGTTCGGCGACCGTACGGTGCGTGAAGACGTCGGCGCCGGTGATCCGCAGTCCTTCCCGGCGGGCGGCGCTGACCAGCTGGATGGCCATGATGCTGTCGCCGCCCAGGTCGAAGAAGGCGCCGTCGGGGTCGACGGACCCCTCGGGCAGGCCGAGGGTCTCGGCGAAGAGGCGGACGAGGATCTCCTCCTCCGCGCCCTCGGCGGCCCGGCCGTCGGCGGAGCCGAACTCGGGGGCGGGCAGCGCCTTGCGGTCGAGCTTGCCGATCGGGGTGAGCGGCAGCTCGGTCAGCTCCACGACCGCGGCCGGGACCATGTAGTCGGGCAGGGTGGCGCCCAGGTGCGCGCCGAGTGCGGCCCGGTCGTAGCCGGGGCCGGTGACGGTGTAGGCGACCAGCCGCTTGTTGCCCGGCCGGTCCTCGCGGACGATCACCGCGCAGGCGGTGACGCCGGGGGCGGCGGCCACGGCCGACTCGATCTCGCCGAGCTCGATGCGGAAGCCGCGCAGCTTGACCTGTTCGTCGGCGCGGCCGGCGAACTCGACGAGCCCGTGGGAGTTCCAGCGGGCCAGGTCGCCGGTGCGGTACATGCGGGCGCCGGGGGCGCCGTAGGGGTCGGCGGTGAAGCGGTCGCAGGTCAGGTCGGGGCGGCCCCAGTAGCAGCGGGCGAGCCCGGCGCCGGCCGCGTACAGCTCGCCGGTGACGCCCGGCGGTACGGGCCGCAGCGCGTCGTCGAGGATGTAGTGCCGCATGCCGTCCAGGGAGCGGCCGATCGGCACGCTGTGGGCGCCGGGGTCCAGGGCGGTGGGGTCGACGCGGTGGGACAGCGCCATCACGGTGACCTCGGTGGGGCCGTAGGCGTTGACCATCCGCAGCCGCGGGTTGTGCTCCAGCAGGCGCCGCACGCCGGCCCCGGAGACCACGTCGCCGCCGGTGGCGACCTGGCGGACTCGGGCGAGCACCTGCGGTATCTCCTGGGACAGCACCCGGAAGAGACCGGCCGTCAGGAACAGCGAGGTCAGCGCGTGGTCCTCGATGAGGGCCCGCAGGTCGGCCACGTCCAGTTCGCCGGGCGGTGCCACGACGACCTGTCCGCCGCGCAGCAGCGGCACCCAGAACTCCAGGATGGAGCCGTCCCAGGCGTGCGGGGAGTGCAGCGGCACCCGGTCGGTGACGTCGTCCCAGCAGCTGTCCTCGGCGAGCTGCACGAGGTCGCCGTGGGTGATGGCGACGCCCTTGGGCAGGCCGCTGGAGCCGGAGGTGAACATGACGTACACCAGCCGCTCCGGGGTGATCTCCACGCCCGGGTCGGTGTCGGGCAGGTCCTCGGTGCTGGCGTCGGCGGACATCAGCTCGGCCGTGGTGGCCAGCTGTCCGGCGCGCTCCCGGCAGGCCTCGTCGACGACCAGCAGCGGTGCCTGGACCTGGTCGAGGAGCCAGGCGAGCCGCTCGTCGGGGTTGGCGGTGCTGAGCGGCACGTAGGCGGCGCCCGCCTTGACGATGCCCAGCAGGGTCACCGCCAGCGCGTCGGAGCGTTCCATCAGGACGCCGATGCGGGCCTCGGGCCCGATGCCGCGCCGCAGCAGGGCGTGCGCGAACCGGTTGGCGCGGGCGTCGAGTTCGGCGCGGGAGAGGGTGCTGCCCGCCCAGCCGAGGGCGGGGGCGCCCGGGTCCGCGGCGGCGTGCGCGGCCAGGGCGCGGGTGACGGTCGTGGGGGCGACGGGGGCGGGGGTCTCCAGCCAGCTGCCGAGGATCCGCTCGCGCTCGCCGTCCACCAGGACGTCGTGGTCGGTGACCCGGGCCGCCGGGCGGGCGGTCAGCGCGTCGAGGAGGGCGACCAGGCGCCGGGCGAGCAGGTCGACGGTGTCCGCGTCGAACATGTCGGCGCTGTACTCGACGGCGCCGCTCCAGTCGACGGGGGTGCCGCTCTCCCCGAGCCGGTCGGTGAGCGTGAAGGTCAGGTCGAACTTGGCGGTCGTCGGGTCGACCTGGCGGGCCGAGGCGGTCAGTGAGGGCATCCCCTCGACCTCGGCGAGGGCGGTGCCCAGGGAGCTGTCGAGGCTGAGCACCACCTGGAAGAGCGGGTGGCGGGCGGCGGAGCGCTCCGGGCGCAGGACCTCCACCAGCCGCTCGAAGGGCACGTCCTGGTGGGCGAAGGCGGCCAGGTCCCTCTCGCGCACCCGCCCGACCAGTTCGGCGAAGGTCGGCTCGCCGGAGAGGTCGGTGCGCAGGACGAGGGTGTTGACGAAGAAGCCGACCACACCGGCCAGGGCCTCGTCGCCGCGGGAGGCCACCGGGGAGCCGATCGGGACGTCGGTGCCCGCGCCCATCCGCGACAGCAGGGCGGCCAGCGCCGCCTGGACCACCATGAACGGGGTGGCGCGCAGCTCCCGGGCGACCTCGCCGACCCGCTCGTACAGCGGCTGCGGGACGGTGAAGACGTGCCGGCCCGCGCGGTGCGGTCCCACGGCCGGGCGGGGCCGGTCCACGGGCAGCGTCAGCTCGTCCGGGAGGCCGCTGAGCTCCTGCTGCCAGAAGGCGAGCTGGCGTTCGCTCTCGCTGCCCTGGGAGCCGTCGCCGAGCCGGGCGTGCTGCCACAGGGCGTAGTCGGCGTACTGCACGGGCAGTGGCGCCCACCCGGGGGCGGTGTTGTCGAGCCGGGCCGCGTAGGCGGCGGCCAGGTCGCGGGCGAGGACCGGCATGGAGGTGCCGTCGCCCGCGATGTGGTGGACCACGAGCAGCAGCACGTGTTCCTGGGGCCCGGTGGCGAACAGCCGTGCCCGCAGCGGCACTTCGGTGGTCAGGTCGAACCCGGCGGCGGCGCCCTCGTCGATCCGGGCGGCGAGGTCGCCGGGGTGCACCGGCAGGACGGGCAGGTCGACGGCGGCGTCGGGCAGGATCCGCAGCCGGGCGCCGGTGCCGGTGTTGTCCGGGTCCTCGATCAGGGTGCGCAGGCTCTCGTGCCGGCGCACCACGTCGCCGAGCGCCTCGCGCAGCACGTCCGCGTCCAGGGCGCCGGTCAGCTGGAGGGCGACGGGGATGTTGTAGGTGCCGCTGGGCCCGGTCAGCCGGTCCAGCAGCCACAGCCGCTGCTGGGCCGGGGAGAGCGGGATCCGCGCGGGGCGCGGGTGCACGGCCACCACCGCGGGCGCCGGGCCGGCGCCGGTGGGCCGCGCGGCGGTGCGGCGGGCCAGGGCGGCCGGGGTGGGCGACTCGAAGAGTTCGCGCACCCCCACCTCCACGCCGAGCGCGGCCCGGATCCGGGCGGTGAGGCGCATGGCGAGCAGGGAGTGGCCGCCGAGGTCGAAGAAGGAGTCGTCGACCCCGACCCGCGGCACGCCGAGCACCTCGGCGAAGGCGTCCACCAGGAGCTGTTCGGCCTCGGTGGCCGGGGCGCGGCCCTCGGCGCGGGCGGCTGCCCGCGGGGCGGGCAGCGCCCCCCGGTCCAGTTTGCCGTTGACGGTCAGCGGCAGCCGGTCCAGGACGACCACGTGCGAGGGGACCATGTGGGACGGCAGCCCGTCGGCGACCGCCTCGCGCAGCGCGCCGCCCTCGTCCGGGGAGTCGTCGCCCCGTGCGCCGTCGGTGACGACGTAGGCCACCAGCCGGCGGTCGCCGGGGTTGTCCTCCCGTACGACGACGGCCGCCTGGGCCACCGGCTCCAGCGCGAGCAGCGCCGACTCGATCTCGCCGAGTTCGATGCGGAAGCCGCGCAGCTTGACCTGGGCGTCGGCCCGGCCGAGGTACTCCAGGGAGCCGTCGGCGCGGCGCCTGGCCAGGTCGCCCGCGCGGTACAGGCGGGTGCCGGGCGCGCCGAACGGGTCGGCGACGAAGCGGGTGGCGGTGAGGCCGGGGCGGTGGGCGTAGCCGCGGGCCACTCCCCCGCCGGAGACGTACAGCTCGCCGACGACGCCGACCGGCGTGGGGCGCAGCCGCTCGTCCAGGACGTGCACCCCGAGGTCGGGGATGCCGGTGCCGATGGCGCCGACGACCCCGGCGCGCACCTCGTCGGCGGCCAGCCTGCGGTAGGTGACGTGCACGGTGGTCTCGGTGATGCCGTACATGTTGACCAGGGCGGGGGCGTCGTCGGCGTGCCGCTCGTACCAGGGCAGCAGCCGGGACGCGTCCAGTGCCTCGCCGCCGAAGACGACGTAGCGCAGGCTCAGCGGGGCGCCGCCCGCATCCCCGTCCGCGGCGACGAGTTCGTTGAAGGCGGAGGGGGTCTGGTTGAGGACGGTGACCTTCTCGCGCACCAGCAGGTCGAGGAAGGCGGCGGGTTCGCGGGTGACCGCGTGCGGGACGACCACCAGGCGTCCGCCGTGCAGCAGCGGGCCCCACAGCTCCCACACGGAGAAGTCGAAGGCGTAGGAGTGGAAGAGGGTCCAGGTGTCGTCGGCGCCGAAGCCGAACCAGTGGTCGGTGGAGTCGAAGAGGCGCAGCACGTTGCGG
The DNA here is from genome assembly GCF_042874215.1 of Streptomyces sp. NPDC004111. Classification (NCBI taxonomy): domain Bacteria; kingdom Bacillati; phylum Actinomycetota; class Actinomycetes; order Kitasatosporales; family Streptomycetaceae; genus Streptomyces; species Streptomyces sp. NPDC004111. The sequence goes on along the minus strand of NZ_JBIAMU010000023.1, from coordinate 139,892 downwards.
TGGGTGACCACGACGCCCTTGGGGGTGCCGGTGGAGCCGGAGGTGTAGATGACGTACGCGGCGTGGTCGGCGGCGGCGGCCGGCGCCGGGTTGTCCGCCGGGCGCCCGGCGAGGTCGGCGAGGGTCGCCGCGTCGTCCAGGGCCAGCCAGCCGTCGCCGCCGAGGGCGGCGGTGGTGGCGCGGGTGGCGACGGTGACCACCGGGCGGGTGTCGCCGAGCAGCAGGGCCACCCGCTCGGCCGGGTAGGCGGGGTCCACGGGCAGGTAGCCGGCGCCGGACTTGAGGACGGCGAGGACGGCGACGGCCAGGTCGGTGACCCGGGGCAGGGCGAGCGCGACGAACTCCTCGGGGCCGGCGCCCCGTTCGCGCAGCAGTGCGGCGAGGCGGTTGGCCGCGGCGTTCAGCTCGCGGTAGGTGAGCGCGGCGGGCGCGCCCCGCTCGTCCTCGCCGGTGACGGCGACGGCGTCCGGGTGGGCGGCGGCCACCGCCTCGAAGCGGCGGACGATCGAGTCGCCGCCGGCGACCGGCGCGGCCGGGATGGCCGGGGTGTACGTCCAGTCGGAGGCCAGCAGGCGGCGCTCGTGGGGTGCGAGCACGTCGAGGTCGGCGACCGGCCCGGCGGGGTCGGCGAGGGCCGCGCCCAGCAGCCGTACCAGCCGCTCGCCCAGTTCCTCGGCGGTCCGGGCGTCGAACATGTCGGCGCTGTACTCCAGGCCCACCGCGATCCCGGCGGCCGAGCCGTCCGGGGCCAGCCGCGGGCGCAGGTGCAGCACGAGGTCGAACTTGGCGACCTCGGAGGCCAGTTGGAGGGGTGCGACGGCCAGCCCGGGAAGGTCCTCGAGCAGTTCCATCGCGCGGCTCTCGTCGTCGCCCCACTCGACGACCACCTGGAACAGCGGGTGGCGTCCGGCGGAGCGCTCCGGGCGCAGCGCCTCCACCAGCCGCTCGAAGGGCACGTCCTGGTGGGCGAAGGCGGCCAGGTCGCTCTCGCGCACCCGCCCGACCAGTTCGGCGAAGGTCGGCTCGCCGGAGAGGTCGGTGCGCAGGACGAGGGTGTTGGCGAAGAGGCCGACCATGTCGCCCAGGGCCTCGTGGGAGCGGCCGGCGATCGGCGAGCCGATCGGGATGTCGGTGCCGGCGCCCATCCGCGACAGCAGGGCGGCCAGCGCCGCCTGCATCACCATGAAGGGGGTGGCGCGCAGTTCGCGGGCGAGCCGGTTCAGCTCGCCGTGCAGGGCGGCGGGCAGCTCGAAGCGGTGGCGGCCCGCACGGTGCGCGCCGGCCGCCGGGCGGGGCCGGTCGACGGGCAGCGCCAGTTCCTCGGGCAGCCCGGCCAGGGTGGTCCGCCAGTGGTCGAGCTGGCGCCCGAGGACGGATCCGGGGTCGCTCTCGTCGCCGAGTTCGGCCCGCTGCCAGAGGGCGAAGTCGGGGTACTGCGGGGCGTTCGCGGGGGCCTGCGGGGCGGTGCCCGCGAGGCGGGCGCGGTAGGCGGCGACCAGGTCGCGGGCCAGCACCGGCACGGAGGCGCCGTCGCCGGAGATGTGGTGGACCACGACGAGCAGGACGTGCTCGCGCACCTCGTCCGGCTCCCCGGGCGCCTGCGCGTCGCCGTCCGCCGCCCGGTGCGACGGTGCGTCGGCGAGGGCGAACAGCCGTGCCCGTACCGGGATGTCGGCCGTCAGGTCGAAGGGGCGGGCGATGTCCTCGGCGAGGGCGTCGTGCAGGGTGGCCCCGGTGACCTCGGAGTGCCCGAGCACGATTCGTGCGGGCACGACGCGCTGGTACGCGCCCTCCTCGTCCTCCGCGATCAGGGTGCGCAGCGCCTCGTGACGGTCGATCAGGTCCTGGAGCGCGGCGGCGAGCGCCGCCCTGTCGAGGGTTCCGGTCAGCCGCAGGGCCAGCGGGATGTGGTAGGCGGTGTTGGGTCCGTCGAAGCGGTCGAGGAACCACTGCCGCTGCTGGGCGTACGACAGCGGCAGCCGCTGCGGCCTGGGCAGGGTGCCCGGGGCGCCGGTGCGGGTGGCCCCTCCGCCACAGGCGGCCCTGGCGAGCTCGCGGACGGTGGGTGTCTCGAACACCTCCCGCACTCCCAGCTCCACCCCGAGCACGGCGCGCGCCCTGGCGACCAGGCGCATCGCGAGCAGGGAGTGGCCGCCGAGGTCGAAGAAGGAGTCGTCGACGCCGACCCGTGCCACGCCGAGCACCTCGGCGAACACTCCGGCGAGGAGTTCCTCGACGGGGGTGGCGGCCTCGCGGCCCTGCGGGGCGGCGAGCAGCGGGGCGGGCAGGGCGGCCTCGTCGAGCTTGCCGTTGACGGTGACGGGCAGCCGGTCGAGGACGACGACGGCGGCGGGCACCATGTGGTCGGGCAGCGTCTCGCGCAGCCGGGTACGCACCGCCTCGGGCAGCACGGTGGCGCCGGGGGCGGGCACCGCGTAGGCGACCACCCGGCGGTCGCCGGGGCGGTCCTCGCGGACGACGACGGCGCTCGCGGCGACCTCGGGTCCGGCGACGACGGCGGCCTCGATCTCGCCGGGTTCGATGCGGAAGCCGCGCAGCTTGATCTGCCGGTCGGCGCGGCCCGCGTAGACGAGCTGGCCGTCCTCGCGCCAGGCGGCCAGGTCGCCGGTGCGGTACAGGCGGGTGCCGGGGGCGCCGAACGGGTCGGCGACGAAGCGCTCCGCGGACAGTGCGGGCCGGTCCAGGTAGCCGCGGGCCAGGCTGTCGCCGGCGACGTACAGCTCGCCGGTGACGCCGAGGGGGACGGGCTGCAGGTGCGGGTCCAGGACCCGGACGGCCTGTCCGGGCAGGGCGCCGCCGATCGGCGGGACGCCGGGCCCCGACAGCGGGGCGCTCATGGTGGCGCAGACGGTCGTCTCGGTCGGCCCGTACGCGTTGATCATGCGCCGTCCGGCCGACCAGAGTTCGGCGACCTGCGGGGGGCACTGCTCGCCCGCGACGGTCAGGGCGCGCAGCGTCGGCAGGTCCTCGGGGGCCATCTCGCGCAGCGCCGCGGGCGGCAGGGTGGCGTGGGTGACGCCGTGCGCGGCGACGGTGCGGGCCAGCGGGGCGCCGGGCAGCAGTTCGTCGCGGGAGGCCAGGACGAGGGGGACGCCGGCCAGGAGGGTGACGACGACCTCGGAGACGTACGCGTCGAAGCTGGGCGAGGCGAACTGCAGGACCCGGCTGTCGGGTTCGATGCCGAACGCGGCGCGCTGGGCGCGGGCCAGGCCCGGGATGCCGCCGTGGGTGACGACGACGCCCTTGGGGCGGCCGGTGGAGCCCGAGGTGTAGATGACGTACGCGGCCTGGTCGGGGCGGTGGGTGCGGGCGGGCAGCCGTCCGCGGCCGGTCAGGTCGAGGGTGTCGATGTCCAGGCGGCGCACCCCGGTGGCGGGCAGTTCGGTACCGCTCGTGGTCAGCAGCAGGACGGGGCCCGCGTCGGTGAGCGTGCGGGCGATCCGCTCGGCGGGGTGGGCCGGGTCCACGGGGACGAACGCGCCGCCCGCCAGGGCCACCGCGTGCAGGGCCACCACCAGTTCGGGCGAGCGCGGCAGCACGATCGCCACCCGCCGCTCGGTGTCCACCCCGGCGTCCGCCAGGATCCGGGCCAGTTCCCCGGCCCGGTGGGCGAGTTCGCCGAAGGTGAGGGTGCCGGTGGCGTGGACCAGCGCCGGGGCGTTCGGGGAGCGGCGGGCCTGCGCCAGGAACAGCTCCGGCCAGGAGCGCGGGTCCACGGGCGCCCGGTCGCCGCGGCCGAGGGCGAGCAGGGCGGTGCGGGCGGTGCCGCCGTGGGCGCGGATGCGTCCGACCGGGGTGCCGGGCGCGGTGACCACCGTGTGCAGCACGCGGCGCAGCAGCCGGCCGACGTCGCCGATCCGCTCGGCGGGGATCGCGTCGGGGCGGTGGTGCAGGCGCAGGTGCAGCCCGTCGGCGGTGGGGCTCGCCTCCATGGCGAGGGCGTAGTGGGTGACGGAGTGGTGGGCCGCTGGGCCCGCCTCCAGTCCGGCGCGGCGGGCGACGGCCCGCAGGGCCTCGGTGTCCACGGGGTAGTTCTCGAACACCATGGAGGTGTCGAAGAGTTCGCCGTGCCCGGCGGACCGCTGGATGTCGGCGAGGCCCAGGTGCTGGTGCTCGCCGAGGCGGGCCTGTTCGAGCTGGAGGCGGCGGGCGAGGTCGCCGGCCGTCTCGTCCGCGCGCAGGGCGGCGCGCAGGGGCAGGGTGTTGATGAACAGGCCGACCATGCCGTCCACGCCGGGCAGGTCCGCGGGGCGCCCGCTGACCGTGGTGCCGGTGACCACGTCGTCGCGGCCGGTGAGGCGGGCCAGCAGCAGCATCCAGGCGGTCTGCAGCAGGGTGTTGACGGTGACGCCCAGGCGCCGGGCGGCGCCCTCGACGTCGAGGCCCGCGACGAGGAGGTCGTGGCGTCCGGGCGTCTGTCCGGCCGGGGCGGGGCCGCGGGCCAGCAGGGTGCCTCCGTCGAGCCCGGCCAGCGCCTGCTGCCAGGCGGCGGTCGCCGCGTCGCGGTCCTGCCGGGCCAGCCAGGCCAGGTACTCGCGGTGCGGGCGGGCCTCGGGCAGCGTCTCGCCCAGGTGGAGCGCCATCAGTTCGCCGAGCACGACGGGCAGCGACCAGCCGTCGCGGATGCTGTGGTGCGAGGTGACGGCGAGGGTGTGCCGGTCGCCGTCACAGGCGAGCGTCCAGCGGATCAGCGGCGCCCGGGTGATGTCGAAGGGGCGTGTGCGGTCGGCCTCGCACAGCGCGTCGACGGCGTCCTGGCCGGACACCTCGCGCTCGGTGAGGTCCAGCGGCGGGTCGGCGAGGACGACCTGGACGGGGGTGCCCTGCGAGGTGCGGCGGAACGCGGCGCGCAGGGCCGGGTGGCGGCGCTGCACCTGGGCGGCGGCGGCCCGCAGCCGGGCCCGGTCCAGGGGGCCGGTCAGCTCGAAGCGGAACTGCGAGACGTACGGGTCGTCGGCGCCGTCGCCGTACTGGTGGTGGAAGAGCAGGCCCTCCTGGAGCGGGGCCAGCGGCAGCAGGTCGGCGACGTCCCCGGCGGCCTCCAGTTCGCGGATCTCCGGCTGCGTCAGCTCCAGCAGCAGGTCGCTCGGGGTGAGGCCGCCGGCGTCGGGGCGCTGGGCGTAGGCGGCGAGGCCGCGCAGCGCGGTGAACCACAGGTCGGCGAGCTCGGCCGCCCGCGCGTCGTCGACCAGGGCGCGGGCCCAGGTCCAGGTGGCGACCAGTTCGGGGCCGTCCGGGCCCTCGTGGGCGGTGGCGTTGACCTCGACGACGTGCGAGAGCGGCACCTCGGGGGCGTCGTCGGCGCCGACCGCGGCCAGTTCCCAGCCGGGGGCCAGCGCGCCCGCCAGGCTCGTGCGGCCCAGGTAGTTGAAGCCGATCTGGGCCTCGGGCAGTTTGGCGAACAGCGGTGCGGAGGCCGGGTCGGTGAAGCGGGCCAGGCCGTAGCCGACGCCCTCGCGCGGGACGGCGCGCAGCCGCTCCTTGACGGCGCGCACCGCGTCGCCGGCGGCTTCGGTGCCCTCGGTGACGGCCCGCGGGCCGGCCTGCGCGGTGTCCAGGCGGACCGGGTGGGCGACGGTGAACCAGCCGACGGTCTGGGAGAGTTCGGCGCCCGGCACCAGGTCCTCGTGGCGGCCGTGGCTCTCCACGTCCACCAGCAGGGACTCCTCGTCGCCGCGCCACAGCGGCACGGCGGCGGCCAGCGCGGTCAGCAGGACGTCGTCGGGGGTGGCGCGGAACGCGGCGGGCAGTGCGGAGAGCACCGCCGCGCTGACGTCGGCGGGCAGCCGCAGGGTGAGCCGTCCGGCGTCGCCGCGCAGGTCGAGAGCGGGGTCCAGGGGGCGGCTGCCGAGCAGCGGGTCGCCGTCGGCGAGCAGGTCGCGCCAGTGGCCGGCGTCCTCGGTGGGCAGCGCCGTAAGGTCCTGGGCCCAGCGGGCCAGGGAGGTGCCCACCGGCGGCAGTCCGCTGCCGCGGCCCGCGACGGCCGCCTCCCACGCCTGTACGAGGTCGGGCACCACGATCCGCCAGGACACGCCGTCGACGGCGAGGTGGTGGACGACGAGCAGCAGCCGGCCGGGCACCTGGGGGCCACGGTCGAACCAGACGGCGCGCAGCATCCGTCCGGCGGCCGGGTCGAGGAGGTCGCGGACGGCGGAGGTGCGGTCGGCGACCAGGGCGTCGAGGTCCTGCTCGGTGGCGCCGGCGGGGACCTCGATGCGCGTCAGGTGGGTGCGGGCGAGGGCGGTGGTGCCCTCGGGGCCGACGGGGCGGATCTCGAACTCGTCGTCGCCCAGGGTCCGCATCCGCAGCGCCTCGTGCTGCTCCAGCACGGCACCGAGGGCCGTCGCGAGGTGGTCCTCGGTGGTCGGGGGCAGCGTCAGGGTGAGCGACTGGTGGTACTGGGCGACGCGGCCGCCGCGCGCCAGCAGCCTGCGCATCAGCGGCAGGAACGGGGCCCGTGCGGGGCCCTGGCCGACGGTGGGCGCGGGCACCGCGTCCTCGGCGAGGACGGTGGCGAGGCGGGCGACGGTGCGGTGCTCGAAGACATGGCGCGGCGTGAACCGCAGACCCGCCGCACGCGCCCGGCCCACCAGCTGGATCGACATGATGCTGTCGCCGCCGAGCGTGAAGAAGTCGTCCCCGACGCCCACGTCGGCGCGGCCCAGCACCTGCCGGAACAGCCCCAGCAGCCGCTCCTCCAGCGGGCTGGCGGACGCCTCCGCGCCGAGGGCCGAGGCGAGGCGGGCGACGGTGCGGTGCTCGAAGACGTGCCGCGGCGTGAACCGCAGACCCGCCGCACGCGCCCGCCCCACCAGCTGGATCGACATGATGCTGTCGCCGCCGAGGGTGAAGAAGTCGTCGTCGACGCCGATGTCCTGGCGGCCCAGCACCTGCTGGAAGAGGCCGAGCAGCCGCTCCTCCAGGGCGCCCGCGGCGGTGCGGGCCGCGGTGCCGGCGACGGCCGCCGGCTCGGGCAGGGCGGCCCGGTCGACCTTGCCGTTGGGGGTCAGCGGCAGGGCGTCGAGCACCACGAGGGCGGCGGGCACCATGTACGGCGGCAGCGTCTCGCGCAGGTGGGCCTCGACGGCGGCGGTGTCCACGCCGTCGGGCGCCACCAGGTAGCCGACCAGGCGGGGTTCGGCGGCGGTGCCGCGCACGGCGGCGGCGGCCCGCAGCACGCCGGGCACGGCACCGGCCGCGGTCTCGATCTCGCCCAGCTCGATGCGGAAGCCGCGCACCTTGACCTGGTCGTCGACCCGGCCCAGGTACTCCACGGCGCCGTCCGGGCGCATCCGCGCCAGGTCGCCGGTGCGGTACATGCGGGTGCCGGGGCGGCCGTAGGGGTCGGCCACGAAGCGGTGGGAGCTCTGGCCCGGCATGCCCAGGTAGCCGCGGGCCAGGCCCTCGCCCGCGAGGTAGAGCTCGCCGCGGGCGCCGGGGCGCACCGGCCGCAGCCCGCTGTCCAGGACGTAGACCCGGGCGTACGGGAAGGGGCGGCCGATGGGGACCGGTCCCGGCGCCACCTCGGCGCCGGGCTCGATGCGGAACTCCATGGCGTTGACGGTGGCCTCGGTCGGCCCGTAGGCGTTGATCACGGTCACGTCGGGGTGCGCGGAGCGCCAGCGGGTGAGCATCTCGCCGCGCAGCGCCTCGCCGCCGAGGATCAGCGTCCCGGTCGGGGACACCTCGTCGGGCAGGGTGTCGAGCAGCCGCAGGTGGCTGGGGGTGCCCTTGAGGAAGGCGGGGCGCTCGGCGCCGACGGCGTCCGGGATCTCGGCCAGGTGGACGCAGCCGCCCGCGGTCAGCGGGGTGAGCAGGCAGGTGACGGTGAGGTCGAAGGAGACCGAGGTGTGGGCGAGGGAGAGCCCGGCGGCGTCCGGGTAGTCGGCGCGGGCCCGTACCAGGTAGGCGCCGAGCGCCCGGTGTTCGACGACGACGCCCTTGGGGCGGCCGGTGGAGCCGGAGGTGAAGATGACGTACGCGGCGTCCTCGGGCCGGACGGGTGCGTTCACCGGGTCGGCCTCGGCGGCGGTGGGGCGCACGGTCGCCAGGCCGTCGGGGACCAGGTCCGCGTCGGCGGCGACGACCAGGGCGGGGGCGGCGTCGGCGAGCACGACGGCGATCCGCTCGGCCGGGTAGGCGGGGTCGACGGGCACGTACGCGGCACCGGCCCGGTGCACGCCGAGCAGGGCGACCATCAGGTCGACGGAGCGCGGCAGCATGACCGCGACGAGGCTGCCGGGGCCGGCGCCGCGGGCGGTCAGTTCGGCGGCGAACGCGCTGGAGCGGCGGTCGAGCTGACGGTAGGTGAGCTCCTCGCCGCCCGCGAGCACGGCGCGTGCGTCGGGGGTGCGGGCCGCCTGGGCGGCGAACAGGGCGGGCAGGGTGTCGCCGGCCGGGTCGGCCTGCGGCGGGTTCCAGGCCTGGAGCGCGGTGCGCCGGGCGTCGGCCGGGGCGCCCGCGAGGCGGCCCAGCGGGGTGCCGGGCGCGGTGGCGAACGCCCGCAGCGCGGCGAGGAGTTCGGCGCCGGCGGCGTGCGCGGTCTCCTCGTCCACCAGGTGCCGCTGGTGGCGCACCCGCAGCTGGAGCGCGTCGCCGGGCTCGACGACGACGTTGAGGGCGAAGTGGCTGCCGTCGCGGACCGCGGCGTCGGTCAGGGCCAGCCCGGCGGCGTGCGCCGAGGCGGTGATGGCGGCCATGTCCAGGGGGTAGTTCTCGAAGCTGAGCGAGGTGTCGAAGAGTTCGCCCAGGCCCACGGCGCGCTGGATGTCGCGCAGCGCGACGTGCTGGTGGTCCATGACCGCGGACTGTTCGCGGCCGAGCCGCGCCGCGAGGTCGCCGAGGCTCTCGCGGGCGTCCAGGCGCAGCGCCAGCGGCACGGTGTTGATGAAGAGGCCGACCAGGCCGCCGGAGCCCGGCAGGTCGGCGGGGCGGCCCGCCACGGTGATGCCGAAGAGGGTCTCGTCGCGTCCGGTCAGGCCGCGCAGCACGAGCGCCCAGGCGGCCTGCACCAGGGTGTTGACGGTGACTCCGCAGCTGCGGGCGGTGGCGGTCAGGGCCGCGGTCTCGTCCTCGCTCAGCGCGTACTCGCGGCGTACCGGCTCGCCGGTGCCGCTCTCCTCGGTGGCCCGCTCCGTACCGATCAGCAGGGGCTCGGTGACCTCGGCGAGCGCGCCGCGCCACGCCTCCAGCGACTCCTCGCCGCCGGCGGCGGCGAGCCAGCCGAGGTGGTCGCGGTAGCGGGCGGCGGGCGCGTCGGGGCCCGGTGCGGCGCCGGTGGCGGCGGCCTCGGTGCCGTCGGTGCCCGCCGCGTACTGGGCGAACAGGTCGCGGGCGATGATCGGCAGCGACCAGCCGTCGGCCACGATGTGGTGCACCGTCAGGACCAGCGAGCCGGTGCCGTCCGCGCGGCGCACGGCCGCCGCCCGCAGCAGCGGGGCCTCGCTCAGGTCGAAGCGGGTGGCCTTGTCCTCGTCGAGCAGGGCGGCGAAGGCCGCGTCGTCGGCCGCCTCCGCCTCCCGGACGGGCACGGCGGGGGCGGTGTGCACCAGCTGTACGGTCTTCTGCTCCTCGGTGGTGCAGAAGCCCACCCGCAGTGCCTCGTGCCCCCGCAGCATGCGGCCGAGGGCGCCGCGCAGCCGTGCGGCGTCGACGGGCGCGGCGAAGTCCATGACGATCTGCAGGGTGTACGGGTCGGCCTCGTCGAAGGCGTGGTGGAAGAGCAGGCCCTCCTGGTTGGGGGCCACCGGCAGCACCGCCTCGACGCCGGGCCGCGCGGCCAGCCGCTCGGCCTCCTCGGCGGTGACGGGCAGGGTGGTGGCGTGCTCCTGGGGCCGCTCGTAGGGCACGCACGCCTCGGCGAGCGCGGCGACCGTGCGCAGCGCGAACATGTCGCGGAAGCCGAAGGAGATGCCCCGGGCGCGGGCGCGGGCCAGCAGCCGGAAGCCCAGGACGCTGTCGCCGCCGAGGGCGAAGAAGTCCTCGTCGACGCCGACCGAGGTGAGGCCGAGCGCCTCCGCGTACAGCTCGCACAGGAGTTCCTGCACGGGGGTCACGGGGCCCCGCACGGCCGCGCCGGCGATGACCGGGACGGGCAGCGCCCCGCGGTCGACGCCGCCGCCGGGGGCGGTGGGCAGGGTGTCCAGGGTGACCAGGACGGACGGCACCTGGTAGTCGGGCAGGATGTCGGCGAGCGCGTCGCGCAGTGCGGCCGGGTCGGGGGCGGTGCCCCGGTGGGGCACCAGGTAGCCGACCAGGCGGCGCTCGCCGGGGGTGTCCTCGCGGACGGTCACCGCGGCGCGGAGCACGTCGCTCTGCCCGGTCAGGGCCTCCTCGACGGCGGCCGGGTCGAAGCGGAAGCCGCGCAGCTCCACCAGGTGCGCGTCGGCGTCCTGGTGGGCGGCGGGGCCGCTGTCGGGCACCAGGTCGCCGACCCGGGTGGCGGGGGCGCCGGCCAGGGCGGCGAGCGTCGCGGTGAACCGGTCGAGCAGTCCGGCCGCGGCGTCCGCGCCGAAGAGGTGGGGGCGGCAGGCGAGGCGGGCGGTCAGCCGCTCGCCGGGCACGGCGGTGAGGGTGAGCGGGTAGTGGGTGGCGTCCCGCACGTCGGCGCCGCCGATCTCCAGTCCGCCGTCGCGGGCGGCGCCGTCGAGGGCGGCCCGGTCCACGGGGTAGTTCTGGAAGGCGACGAGGGTGTCGAAGAGGTGGGTGACGCCCGCCGCGCGCTGGATGTCGACGAGCGGCAGGTACTGGTGGGCGAGCAGCTCGGCCCCGTCGTCCTGGACGGCGCGGGCCAGCTCGGCCAGGGTGCGGGCGGCGGCCGGACGGGCCCGCAGCGGCACGGTGTTGACGAAGAGTCCGGCCATGTCGGCGGAGCCGGCCAGTTCGGCGGGGCGGCCCGCGACGGTGATGCCGAAGACGACGTCGTCGCGTCCGGTCAGATCGCGCAGCGCGACCGCCCAGGCGGCCTGCACCAGGCTGCTGGTGGTGACGCCCAGTTCGCGGGCGGCGCGCTCCAGGTCCGCGGTGGTGGCGGCGTCCAGCGAGCGCTCGATGCGGACGGTGTCGGGGGCGCCGTCCGTGCCGGGTGCGGGGCTGCCCACGAGGGTCGGCCGGACGCCGGACAGGGCCTCGCCCCAGGCGGCGGCGGACGCCTCGTGGTCGCGGCCGGCCAGCCAGCGCAGGTGGTCGCGGTAGGGGCGCGGCGCGGGGCCGGGGTCGTCGCCCCGGTAGGCGCGCAGCGTCTCGCCGAGCAGGATCGGCACCGACCAGCCGTCGAGCACCAGGTGGTGGCAGCTCACCACGAGCCGGTGGCCGTCGTCGAGCCGCAGCAGGGCGGCCCGCAGCAGGGGCGCGGACGCGAGGTCGAAGGGCTCCTCGGTGTGCGCGCGCAGGACGGCTTCCAGCTCGTGCGCCCGGCCGCGCAGGTCGGCGCAGGTCCACGGCACCGGGACCTGCTCGCGCACGACGAGGACGGGGCGGCTGACCCCTTCGTGGGCGACGGCGGAGCGCAGCACGGGGTGGCGGGCGACGACGGAGCCGAGGGCGGTGCGCAGCCGCTCGGCGTCCACCTCGCCGCCGAGGTCGAGGCTGATGTGGACGGTGTAGAGGTCGCCGTCGGCGCCCGCGGTGGCGCCGAGCACCACCAGGCCCTCCTGGAGCGGGGTGAGCGGCAGCACCTCCTGAACGCCCGGGTCCGCGAGCAGGGCGGCGAGTTCGGCGGCGGGCAGCGGCTCGGGCAGCGGCGGCAGGGTGCCGGCGGCGGCGGTGGTGACCAGCGGCGCGAGCCGGGCCACGGTGCGCGCCTTGAAGAGGTCGCGGACGGGCACGGTGAGCCCGGCGCGGGCGGCGTTGGAGACGACCCGGGTGGCGGAGAGCGAGTTGCCGCCGAGGGTGAAGAAGTCGTCGTCGACGGTGACCGACGGGAGGCCGAGGACCTGTGCGTACAGGGCGCACAGCTGCTTCTCCAGCGGGGTGCGCGGGGCGCGCCCGCCGGGCAGGGCGACGCGCACGGGGGCGGGCAGGGCGCGCCGGTCGAGCTTCTTGTTGGGGGTCAGCGGCAGCGCGTCGAGGACGACGACGGCGCCCGGCACCATGTACGCGGGGAGGCGTTCGGCCAGGTGCGCGCGCAGGGCCGGGGTGTCGCCCTCGGGGGAGACCACGTACGCGACCAGCCGCTTGTCGCCGGGGCGGTCCTCGCGCATCAGCACGGCGGCGCGCTCGACGGGCGGGTGGGAGAGCAGGGCCGCCTCGATGTCGCCGAGTTCGATGCGGAAGCCGCGGATCTTGACCTGGTGGTCGAGGCGGGAGACGAAGGTGAGGGAGCCGTTGTCCTCGACGCGCACCAGGTCGCCGGTGCGGTAGATGCGGCCCGGACCGCAGGGGTTGGCGACGAAGCGCTCGGCGGTGAGGGCGGGCCGGCCGCGGTAGCCGCGGGCGACGCCGTCGCCGGCGATGTACAGCTCGCCGCTGTGTCCGGCGGGCACCGGGCGCAGGGCCGCGTCGAGCACGTACACCTGGGTGTTGAGTACGGGGGTGCCGAGCGTGACGGGGCCGCCGTCGACGGGGGCGGTCATCGACCAGACGGTGGTCTCGGTCGGGCCGTACATGTTGGTGACGCCCGCGGCGTGCGTGGCGAGGACGGCGGCCAGGGACTGCGGCAGGGCCTCGCCGCCGGTCAGCACCCGTACGCCGGCGAACACCTCGGGGCGGTCCTCCACCAGCGCCTGCCACAGGCTGGGGGTGGCCTGGAGGACGGTGATGCGCTCGCGTGCCACGACGGTGCGCAGCGCCTCCGGGTCGAGGACCTCCTCGCGGCCCGCCAGCACCACCCGGGCGCCGGCCAGCAGGGGCTGGAAGATCTCCAGTACGGCGATGTCGAAGCTGACGGTGGTGACGGCCAGCAGCCGGTCCTGCGGGCCGACGGGCACCGAACGCGCCATCGCGGCGAGGAAGTTGTCCACCGCGGCGCGTTCCAGGGCGACGCCCTTGGGGCGGCCGGTGGAGCCGGAGGTGTAGATGACGTACGCGGTGCTGCGGCCGTCCTGCGGGCGGCCGAGCGGGGCCGCGTCGCCCGCGGTGAGGTCGGTGGTGTCGAGGTGGAGGGCGCAGACCCCCGGCGGCACCGGGTGACCGGTGGTGGTGACCAGGAGGCCGGGGCGGGCGTCCTGAAGGATCATCGCGATGCGGTCGGCGGGGTGTTCGGGGTCGATCGGCAGGTAGGCGCCGCCGGTCTTCAGGACGGCGAGCAGGGTGACGACGAGTCCGGCGGTGCGGGGCAGGGCCACGCCGACCAGCTGCTCGGGGCCGATGCCGCGGGCGGCCAGCAGGCGGGCGAGGCGGTTGGCGCGGGCGTCCAGTTCGGCGTACGTGAGGGTTTCCTCGGCGCACAGCGCGACGGCGTCGGGGGTGGCCGCCGCCTGCCGCTCGAACAGCTCGACGAGGCCGCCGGGGACCTCGCCCGCGGTGTCGTTGGGGGCGTTCAGCAGCAGCGCCGCGGTGTGCTCGTCGAACATCTCGGCCCGGCCCACGGGGGCGTCGGGGGCGGCGGTGAGCGAGCCGAGCAGGGTCAGGAAACGCTCCTGGTGGGCGCGCAGGGCGTCGGCGGAGTACAGGGCGGGGTTGGCGGCGAGCTCCAGGCGCACCTCGCCCTCGGCGGGGTCGCCGTGGGTGGCGAGCGCGAGGTCGGCGACGGGGCCGTTGGAGAGCTGGCGGGCGGTGGCCACCACGTCGCCGAAGCGGGCCCGGGTGTCGAAGGACATGGCGTTGACGGCGGTGCCGAACATGCCGCCGTCGGTGCCGGTGAGTTCGCGGGCCTGGTGCAGGTCCTCGCGGCGGAAGCGCTGGACGCGCAGCATGGCGCCCAGTCCGGCGCGGGCCTGGGCGATCAGCTCGGTGAAGGTGGTGGCGGGGGTGACGGTCAGCCGCAGCGGCAGGTCGTTGGCGAGCATCGAGGGGGTGGTGAGCGCGGCCGGGGTGCGGCGGGCGGCCAGCGGGACGCCGAGCACGATGTCCTCGGCGGACAGCAGCCGGTGGTGGTAGACGGCGGTGGCGGCGGCGATCACGGCCGGCCAGTGCCCGGCGGCGGTGAGGGCCGCGGTCAGTTCGGGCGCGAGGTCGGCGTGCAGGCGCAGTGCGCGGGGGGCCGCGCCCGCGGCGCGCTCGGCCAGCGACTGGCGCTCCTCGGCCCCGGCGAGATTGGCGAGGAGGAAGTCGCGGTCGCTGTCGTGGTGGGCGGACGCCCGGTAGGCGCTCTCCTCGTCGATGAGCCTGCCCAGGGAGTGGTGGCGGGCGGCGGGCGGCTCCTCGCCGGCCAGGAACGCGGTGTAGAGGCGGGCGAGCCGGTCCAGGTAGCGGGTCTGGCCGAAGCCGTCGAGGACGATGTGGTGGTAGCGCAGGTACAGGAAGTGCCGGTCGTCGGCGAGGATCAGCAGGGCGTGCCGGAAGAGGGTGTCGCCGCCGAGGTCGGGCACGGTCGCCAGGTCGCGGTCCATCCAGGCACGGGCGTCGGCCTCCGGGTTCTCGCCGGCCCGCAGGTCGACCACGTCGAGGCTGTCGTCCACCTCGGCGCGGACCACCTGGCGGACCTCGCCGTCGTCCTCGAACCGGGAGCGCAGGGTGTCGGTCTCGGCCACCGCGGTGACGATCGCGCGGCGCAGCACCGCGACGTCGAGCGCGGCGGAGTCGAAGTGGACGGCGCACTGGTAGAGCGGGCTCTCCGGCTCCAGTCGCTGCGCTACCCACACACCGAGCTGAGCGGCGGTGACGGGCAGGCGAACGTCATTCTGAACCTCGGAAAGTGCCAACCGACTCACGCTCCCAAAACGGTGTGCCAATGCGGACCACGGCGGACGTCGCGGCCGGGAACGGCGCGATGCTCCGAGCGGAGGATTCCGACGCCGCCTATCTCGCCCCTATAGGCGTCCGGGGGCCGGACCGGGCGGGGCGCGGACGCGGGGCGCGGGTGCGCGGCGGGCGGTGGCGGCGGGCCCCGAGCGGCCGGCGGCGGCTTCGGGCCCGGACCGGGGAAGGCATGGAAGGCGCAGGTCAGCATGGGTCTGACGAAATATCACGGGGCTGACGGGGCTGAACTTTTCAGTTGTCGACAAGCGGCGCGGGGCCGCTGGATCCTTCTTCCCGGGCTGGGCAAAAGCGCCCGAGCAAATAGATCGTTTGAGCTAGGCTCGACCGGCAAACTCAGCCCCGTCAGCCCCTTCGGGAGAGTTCTCCCTGCCTGTGGCCGGTACCCGTACGCTCTCCACTTCGAGGACGCTCATGAACAGCTTCGATGCTGACGGCGCGGCGCGGCGGACGCACCGGCTCGGCATTGACCTCGTCGCCCCGTCCCCGGACGTGCCCCGGCCGGCCGAGCCGCTGCCCGCGCCGTTCGGCGCCGCGGGGGTGCCGCTGCCGGACGCGCTGACCGACCGGGGCAACGCGAAGCTGTTCGCGCGGGCCTACCGGGACCGTTTCCGGTACGTCCCCGGGATGGGCTGGCACACCTGGGACCGCTACCGGTGGAGAGCGGCGGGCGGCGCGGAGGCCGCGGTGTGGGCGGCGGGCGACCTGGCCGAGGCGATGCCCGAGAGCGACCCGCGGGGACGGTTCTCCGTCCAGGAACTCGCCGCCCACCGAAGACGGTCGGCCTCCACCCCCGGTCTGAAGGCGATGCTCTACCAGGCGCAGGCGGCGCCCGCCCTGAACCTGGACCCCGGTGTCCTGGACGGCGACGACTACGCCCTGTGCACCCCCTCGGGCGTGGTCGACCTGAGAACCGGCGCGCTGCGCGCCCCCGACCCGCTGACCGACCTGCACTCGCGGGCCACCACGGTCGCCCCGCAGCACGTGCCGATACCCCGCTGGCACACCTTCCTCCACGACACCTTCGGCGACGACGCCAAGGGGCTGGAGACCATCCGCTTCCTGCACCTGTTACTGGGCTACTCGATCACCGGGGACGTCGGCGCGCAGGTCATGCCGTTCCTGTTCGGGTCCGGGGCCAACGGGAAGTCCGTGCTGCTGGAGGTGCTCAGCAGTCTGCTGGGCGACTACGCCAACGCGGCGCCGCCCGGCTTCCTGATGGAGAAGGGCAGATTCACCGAGCACTCGACGGAGCTGACCGAACTGCACGGCAGACGCATCGTGGTGTGCTCGGAGCTGAGACCCGACGACACGTTCAACGAGGCCCGGGTCAAGCTCCTGACCGGCGGCGACACCATCACCGCCCGCCGGATGCGGCAGGACTTCTTCAGCTTCACCCCGACGCACAAACTGTGGCTGCTGGGCAACCACCGCCCCGAGGTCGGCACCGGGGGCTACGCGTTCTGGCGGCGCATCCGGATCATTCCCTTCGAGCGCAGCGTCCCGGACGAGTGCAAGATCGACAATCTGGCCGACGACCTGGTCCGCGACGAGGGCCCCGGCATCCTGCACTGGCTCATCGAGGGTGCGGGCAAGTACCTCACCACCCGCGACCCGCTGACCGGCCCGGCCACCGTGCGGGTCGCCACCGCCGCGTACGAGAGCACCGTGGACCACGTCGGCCGCTTCCTCCAGGAGTGTTGCACCAGAACCGGCCACGACGGCCGCGTCAACCCCGAACTGCGCGTCGAGCAGAAGCTCTTGTACGAAACATATGGACGCTGGTGCTCGGGTGAGGGCATCAGGACCTCCACCGCACGGGCGTTCGCCAGCCGGATCCGGCAGGAACTCGGCCTCGTCTCACCGGCCGATATGATCAAGTCCAACGCCGCCAAGCTCTATCCGGGCCTGGCCCTGCTGCCCGGCGCGGACAGCGGCCGGCAGTCGTGAGAATCAGCCGCATCCTGGGAAAGACCCCCTGATCGGCCCCCGGGCCGCCCGTAGAATGCGGCCGAGCGACCGCTCTGCCGAACGAGGCCCTCGCACCGCCCCGGACAGCCAGGAGGACCGATGAGCGCGACGCCGCAGAGAGGCGAGCTCGCCCATGAGGTCGAGATCGTGTGGCTGGAGGAGCCGACCCTGGACTACGTCCGCCAGGCGCTCGACAAGGTCCCCACCCGCCGGGGCAAACCGCGCTACGCCCGGCACGGCCGGCTCGTCGGCTACGCCAATCTGGCCCCCGAGGCCCGGCGCAGCCACGACAGCGGCCTGTTCGCCCGGCGCACCTTCTACCTGCTGCCGCACGACCGCCCCAACGACCCCGAGGGCCCCTACAAGGTGGGCTCCCCGCTGGAGGCGGTGGACCCGGACACGGTCCGTCCCGGCAGGCCGGGGCGGAAGACCGACCGCTCCCAGGGCACCGTCGGCACGGTGCGCGCCGTCACCTGAGGCAGCGCCGGGCGCGGCCGGGCCGGGTCAGGCGAGGCAGGCCGGCGGGCCGCCGCGGTAGTCGGTCATCTCCGCGAAGAGGGCGCCGACGTCGAGCGGGCAGCCCTCGGGCAGTCCCCGCGCCTCGGCGTAGGCGCGGTGCAGGTTGGGCAGCAGGCGCTCGGCGTCCAGCAGCGCCGCGTACGGGCCGAGGTCGGTGGCGCGGGCCAGCGCGAGGGGGTCGGTGCCGCTCGCGGCGCCCTCCCGGGCCAGGCCCTCGACCCAGCGCAGATAGGCCGCGTTGGCGTCGAGCAGCTCCGGGCCGCCGACCGGGCCGTGGCCGGGCACCAGGGTGGTGGCGCCCAGGTCGCGCAGCCGCTCCAGGGCGCGCAGCGAGCCGCTGACGGAGCCCATGGCGCAGAACGGGGTGACGCCGTTCATCACGAGGTCGCCGGTGAACAGCACCCCCTGGTCGGGCAGCCAGACGACGGTGTCGTCGGTGGTGTGGGCGGCCGGGCCGATGTGGATCAGTTCGGCCCGCAGCGCGCCGACGTGCAGCGTGGTGCGGTCCTCGAAGGTGAGCTGGGGCGGGGTGATCTCGATGTCGCCCCAGCGCACGTCGGGCCACAGGCCGGCCATGTGCAGCCCGGCCGCCCGGCTCATCGTGCGGGTGCGGGCGTGGCCGATGGTCAGGGCCTCGGGGAAGACGAAGTTGCCGAAGGTGTGGTCGCCGTGGAAGTGGGTGTTGACCACGGCGCGCGGCGGCGCGGGGCAGCGGGCCAGGGCCGCCGTGCGCAGCGCGCGGGCGCGCCGTTCGGTGGCGGCGGTGTCGACGAGGGCGCTGTGCCCGCCGTCGGTGAGGATGCCCGCGTTGTTCAGGCACCAGCCGCCCCGGTGCTGGACGTAGGCGTGGACGCCGTCGGCCACCTCGGTGACGCGGGTGTCCGCCGGACGCTCGGGGGGTGCGCTGCGCACTGCTCTGTTCCTCCTCGGCGGCCGGCGGACACGCCGCGCGGACCGGTCAGCGGGAGCGCCAGCTCCCGGTGCGGATGCGCGGGGTGTGGTGGGGGCGGTCCCAGACGGTGTCGGTGGGCGTCGGCCGGGCGGGGCTCTCGCGGGTGGCGGCGTGGTGCGCCAGCAGCGCGGTGAGCACCGCGGCGAGCGCGGCGGTCTCCTCGTCGGTGGGCTCGCCGCCGGTGATCTGCCAGCCGGTCCCCGGGGCGGGGGTGCCGGCCGCCCGGTGGCCGGGCGCCGCGGCGCCGTCCGCCGGGGCGGTGGTCACCGGTTCGGTGGGGGTGGTGGTCATGACGGTCCTCCTCTCGCCGCCGGTGTCACACCGGCGGGTTGCCGTGCTTGCGGGACGGGAGGTCGGTGTACTTGGTGCGCAGCATGTCCAGGGCGCCGATCAGTACGGAGCGGGTCTCGGCGGGGTCGATGACGTCGTCCACCAGGCCGCGTTCGGCGGCGTAGTAGGGGTGCATCAGCTCCGTCTCGTACTCCTTGATCTTCTGGGCGCGTTCGGCGTCCGGGTCGGTGGCCGCGGCGATCTCCCGGCGGAAGATGACGTTGGCGGCGCCCTCGGCGCCCATGACGGCGATCTCGTTGGTGGGCCAGGCGAGCGAGAGGTCGGCGCCGATGGAGCGCGAGTCCATCACGATGTACGCGCCGCCGTAGGCCTTGCGCAGGATGAGCTGGATGCGCGGGACGGAGGCGTTGCAGTACGCGTAGAGCAGTTTGGCGCCGTGCCGGATGATGCCGTTGTGCTCCTGGTCGACGCCGGGCAGGAAGCCGGGCACGTCGACGAGGGTGATCAGCGGGATGCTGAACGCGTCGCAGAACTGCACGAAGCGCGCCGCCTTCTCGCTCGCCCTGATGTCCAGCACCCCGGCCAGCGCGGCGGGCTGGTTGGCGACGATGCCGGTGACGTGGCCGTCGAGGCGGGCCAGCGCGCAGACCACGTTGGGCGCCCAGCCGGGCTGCACCTCGAAGTAGTCGCCGTCGTCGACGACCTCCTCGATGACCCCGCGGATGTCGTACGCCTGGTTGGGGTTGGCCGGCACCAGGTGCAGCAGGGACTCGGTGCGGCGGTCGGCCGGGTCGTCGCAGGGCTGGCGGGGGGCGGTCTCGCGGTTGTTGGACGGCAGCAGGGACAGCAGGTGGCGGACGTCCGCGAGGCAGCTCTCCTCGTCGTCGTAGGAGAAGGCGGCGACGCCGGAGACCGAGGCGTGCACGTCGGCGCCGCCCAGGCCGTTCATCGAGACCTTCTCGCCGGTCACCGCCTGCACCACGTCGGGTCCGGTGATGAACATCTGCGAGGTCTCGCGGACCATGAACACGAAGTCGGTCAGCGCCGGGCTGTAGGCCGCGCCGCCCGCGCACGGGCCGAGCATCACGCTGATCTGCGGGATGACGCCCGAGGCGCGGGTGTTGCGCTGGAAGATGCCGCCGTACCCGGCGAGCGCGGTGACGCCCTCCTGGATGCGGGCGCCCGCGCCGTCGTTGAGCGAGACCAGCGGGGCGCCGGCCGCCTCCGCGAGGTCCATCACCTTGTGGATCTTGGTGGCGTGGGCCTCGCCGAGCGCGCCGCCGAAGATGCGGAAGTCGTGGGCGTAGACGAAGACGGTGCGGCCCTCGACGGTGCCCCAGCCGGTGACGACACCGTCGGTGTAGGGGCGGTTGCCGGCCAGTCCGAATCCGGTGGCGCGGTGCCTGCGCAGGGCCTCGATCTCGTGGAAGGAGTCCTCGTCGAGAAGCAGCCCGATGCGCTCACGAGCCGTCAGCTTGCCCTTGGCGTGCTGGCGTTCGGTGGCCAGGGGGTTGGGTCCGGCGACGGCCTGGGCCTTGATCTCGGCCAGTTCCGCGGCACGTTCCTGGGTACGTGGGGGGATGGGGGCGGCATCGGTGATGCTCACGGGATTCCTCCGGAGGGTGGGGAGGTCTGCTGGGGCCGGTGGGCACTCTCTTCGGCGGTCCTCCTGCGTCTCTCTGCGTCGGCGAAGAATGCGCGTCCGTACCGGGCAACCCTGCGCCGCGGCCCTCGACAAGCTGTCGAGGACCGCTTGAGGAACACTGTGGGCGGCCCGCGGGCGCGCCGCTCTCCGGCCGCGACTCGCCTAGCGGACGCGGAAGTTGGCCATCATGCCCATCGCGGAGTGGTCCAGCAGGTGGCAGTGGTAGACGTAGGTGCCCCGGTAGGAGTCGAAGGTGGCGTGCAGCTTCACCGTCTCGCCGGGAAAGAGCCGCACGGTGTCCTTCAGGCCCGCCTCGGCCGGGCCCACCGGGGCGCCGTTGCGCTCCAGCACCCGGAACTGGACCAGGTGCATGTGGAAGTTGTGCGGAATGATCTTGTTGGCGTTGGTGACCGTCCACACCTCCGAGCTGCCGTAGGCGATGGACTGGTCGATCCGCTCGGCGTCCCAGACCTTGCCGTCCATGTACGCGCGCGGCTCCTGGCGGCCGTCCTCGTCCATGCTCAGCACGATGCTGCGCTGCACGGTGGCCCGGGGCATCGGCGGCAGGCTGCGCAGCACGTCGGGCACCCGGCTGGTGTCGGCGGCCTTGCGCACGACGTCGAAGCGCAGCACCCGGCCCACCTTGTCGGGGGTCTCGGGGCCCAGGGTGTTCTCCAGGACGATCTTCGTGCCGACCGGGTAGCGGGAGAAGTCGATGACCACGTCGGCGCGTTCGGCCGGGGAGAGGCCGACGGTGTCGGTGGTCACCGGGCGCTCCAGCAGGCCGCCGTCGGTGCCGATCTGCACGATCTGCCCGCCGTCGGACAGCCGCAGCTGGAAGAAGCGCATGTTGGAGGAGTTCAGCAGCCGGAAGCGGTACTTGCGGGCCGCCACCTCGAAGTACGGCACCGGGCGCCCGTTGGCGAGGATCGTGCTGCGGCCCATGTCGTCCATCTCGTACACGAGCTGGCCGGCCGCGTCGAAGTGCGCGTCGCGCAGCGCGATGGGCACCTCGTAGGCCCCGCCGGGCAGCGGCAGCGCGCGCTCGGTGTCGTCGGTGAGCAGATAGCTGCCGGACAGCCCCCGGTAGACGTGCTCGGACTCCATGTGGTGGGCGTGGTCGTGGAACCACAGGGTGGCGCCCGGCTGCTGGTTGGGGTAGGTGTACGTGCGGTCCCGGCCGGGGGCGAAGGTGTCCATCGGGCCGCCGTCGTTCTCCGGGGTGACCGAACCGCCGTGCAGGTGGCAGGAGATCGGCATGGTGAGGTTGTTGCGGTGGCGGATCACCACCTTGCGCCCGCTGCGGGCGCGCAGCACGGGGCCGGGGAAGTGGCCGTCGTAGGTGAGGACCTTCGTCTGCACCCCGGGGATGATCTCCCGGGCGACCTCCTTGACGGTGACCAGGTAGGTGTCCTGGCCGCCGAGCGTCGAGACGGGACTGAGCTGCGGCAGCAGCGGCATCCGCACGCTGAACGCGGGCGGCACCGCCACCGCTCTGCTCCCGGCCACCGGGGCCAGGTCGCTCCCGCCCGCCCGCGCGCGGAGCAGGGGGACGAGCCCGCCCGCGGTGAGCAGTCCCGCGCCGCTCGCGCCGAGGACGCCGCCGAGCACACTGCGTCTGGTGACCATGGGTTTCCTCCTGGGGCAGAACGGGCGTCCCAACGCCACCGGGCGTCGCGCCGCGAGTGCACCAGAGGCGGCTTGCGTGCCGCTCGACCCCGGGTCGTACCGCACCCGGCGCACGGGGCGCGGCCCGGGTGGCCGAAACCGTGCGCCCGGGTGCGGTGCCCGTGCCCGCGCTCAGCTGGCCAGGCTGACCTCGTCCTGGGCGAGGAACCGGGTGATCTGGTCGATGAAGATCCGCATCTCCCGGGTGGGCTGCCTGCCCTGCCGCCAGGCGATCTGCGTGTACACCTCGAAGGGGGGCGCCCAGCCGAGCACCCGCAGGCTCCCGGCGGCCACCTCGTCCACGACGGCGACGGCGGGCAGCACGCTCACCCCGAGCCCGGCGGCGATCCCCCGCTTGACCGATTCGAGGTTGCCGAACTCCAGCAGCTCGACCGGCGCGGGCGCGTGCGCGTTCAGCTCCTCCTCGAAGAGCCCCCGGTAGGCGCACCCCGCGCCCGGCGCCAGCACCGGCACCTCGCACAGGTCCCGCGTCGAGACCTGCGCGGCGTCGGCCAGCGGGTGGCCGGCGGCGGCCACCGCGACCAGCTGCTCGGTGCCCAGCACCTCGCTGCGCACCCCCGGGTGCTCGGTCGCGGCGGCGGTGAGGAAGCCCATGTCCAGCACTCCCCTGCGCAGCGCCTCGCAGGCCTCCTCGCAGGTGCTCGGCTGCAGCGCCAGCTGGAGCCGGGGGTAGCGGTGGTGGAAGAACTCCAGGACCGGCGGCATCCGGTAGGAGGTCAGGCTCTCCACCGTGCCGATGGTCAGGGTGCCGGCCGGCTCGCCGCGGCCCGCGGTGCAGTAGCGGGCCTCGTCGACGAGGGTCAGCACGCGCTCCGCGTACGGCACCAGCCGCTCCCCCGCCGGGGTGAGCTGGATCCTGCCGCGCAGCCGCTCGAAGAGGTCCACCCCCAGGGAGAGTTCGAGCCCCTTGACCTGTGCGGTCACACTGGACTGCGCGTACTGGAGCTCGGCGGCGGCCCGGGTGAAGCTCATCACCGTGGCGACCCGGTGAAAGGTGTTCAGCTGCTTCAGGTCCATGTCGTACGTCCTTCCGTCCCGGCAGCGGTCCCCAGCCGGGCGGGAGCCGTCCGGCGTCCCGTCCGCCGCGGGGGCGGCGGGGCGGCGACAGTGGCCACGATCCGTGCCGCCGGGGGCGGTGCACAAGGCGGGGCGGCTGGCCTGTTCGGCCCATGGACCAAAGATGCCAGCAGGCGCAACAGCACCTCATGGAAGTCGGCGAACGCCCTGATCGGCTGCGCCGATCGGTTCCTTGACCGGCCGATTCCCTCCGGCCGATGCTCCTGGGACGCCGATCCGAAAGAGGCCCTCCCATGACCGCAGACCGCAGGCTGGCGAGAGTACTGGAACTGCTCGACGCGGCCCACGGGCCGACGGTCCACGCCTTCCCCGCCACCCCCACCCCCTGGGCCTCGACCTACGCCCTGGCGGCCGGCGACACCCGTCTGGTGGCCCGGCTCATCGCCCCCGAACTGGCCGAGGAGCCGGTGGTGCGCACCGAGTTCGAGGCGGCCCGGCTGCTGGGCGAGAACGGCATCGGCCCGCGGGTGCGATTGGCCGACGTGGCCGCGGGCGTGCTGGTGATGGACCGGGTCGACGGCTCGCCCGTCCGGCCGGCCGCCCCCTGGCAGGCGCTGTCGCTGGCCCAGGTGCTGCGCCGGCTGCACTCGGTGGAGCCCCCGGGCGGCCCGCGGCTGCACGTGCGCAAGCGCGTCGAGGCGTCGGCCGCGGTGGCGGAACTGGTCGCACACGTCCCGCGGCTCGCGGTGTACGGCGAGGCGGCCGACCGCTTCGACGCGCTGCGCGGGGCGCTGCGCACGCTGGGCACCGAGGACCGGCTGTGCCACAACGACCTGAACCCGGGCAACATCCTCTTCGACTCCTCCCGGGCCTGGCTGATCGACTTCGACCACCTGGGCACCGGCGACCCGCTGTTCGACGTCGCGACCGCGACGCTGTCGCTCGGCATGGACGAGGAACTGGGCGCAAGGTTCGTGGCCGCGTACCTGGGCCGCCCGGCGACCGCCGCCGAGAGCGCCCGGCTGGAACTGCTGTCCTGCCTGGTGCTGCTGCGCTACGGGCTCAGCGCGCTGTCGCTGGTGCCCGGCGGGCTCCGGGACCGGCTGGGCGGCTGGACGGCAGAGACGGTCGGCGAGCCGTTCGTCTTCGACCACCGGGCGGACGGCGAACTCGGCTGGTCGGTGTTCCGGCTGAGCCTGGCCTTCGTGCACGCGGGGCTGGCCCGCGCCGACGCGGCGCCCGCCACCCGGGCCGCCGCCGCGCTCGGTCTGCTCGGCGCGTCGGTCTGAGCGGCCGTCATGACCCGCATCGTCGTCACCACAGGTCCGGCCTGCGCGTCGGACGAGACCCTGCGCGCCCTGCTGAAGGCCGGGGCCGACGCCTTCCGCTTCCCCGCCTCCAAGACCTCGGTGGCCGCTCTGGCACAGCAGGCCGTCCGGGTCCGGGCCCTCGCCGAGGACCTGGGCAGGCCCGTTCAGCTGCTGCTCGACCTTCCCGGCGCCAAGCCCCGGCTGACCAACGACGCCTATCTGGACCTGTCCTCGGTGACCGAACTGAGGCTCCGCTTCGACGGCTCGGCGGCCTGCGTCGACGGGCCGGTGCCCGTCCTCGGGGTGGCCGGAACGGACCCCGGGGACCCGCTGCCCGGCGTGGGCGACGTGCTGCTGATCGGTGACGGCGAGGACGCCCTGCGGGTCACCGGGCACACGGCCGACACGTGCACCGCCGTCCCGCTGACCGGCGGGGTGATCGGCCGGCGCCGGGGCATCGCCCTGCCCCGTACGGGCCGCCCCGGCCGGGCGCACACCCTCACCCCCCACGACCTCAACGCGCTGCGCTCCGCGCCCCGGGGCGTCTTCGACGCCGTGGTGCTGTCCTTCACCGAGTCGCCCGGCCTGCTGGCACTGGCCCGTACGGTGCTGGCCGAAACGGCCCCGGGCGGCCCGCGGCCACAGCTGATCGCCAAGGTCGAGACGGCGGCCGGGGCCGCGGCGGCGGACGCGATCGCCGCCGCGGCCGACGGCATCCTCCTGGGCCGCGGCGACCTGCTGCTGGACACCGGCCCGGTGGAGTTCCACGCGGCCTGCCGCCGGGTGCTGGACGCGGGCCGCGCGGCCGGCTGCCCCGTCGACGTGGGCACCCAGCTGCTGACCGGCCTCGACGCCGGCTGGCTGCCGCACCGCTCGGAGCTGGCGCACCTCGCCGCCCTGCTCACGGAGGGGGTGGGCGGGCTGATGCTGGCCGAGGAGACGGCCGCCGCCGCCGACCCGGTCCGCGCGGTGGCCCTGCTCGACGCGCTCCGCGACCGCTACGCCCCCACGCCCCGTCCGGGCCCGGTGGTGGCCCCGGGGCCCGCGCCGTCCCCGGCGTCCGCGCCCGTACTCCCGTGAAGCCCCAACCGACCCAAGGAGCCATCGTGGAACGCCCCTTCGTCCCCGGGATCTCGATCGAGGGCCACGAGTACAGCGGCAAGTCCAGCCTCGCCCGGCTGGTCGCCGAAGGGCTGCGGGAGCGGGGCCGCACCGTCACCCAGTCGCACGGCACCCTCACCCGGGGCGGCCTGGTGGACGCCATGTTCGCGGAGGAGCTGGCGGTCTTCGAGGGGGCCGGCGGGCGGCCCTTCCACGACCCGCGGCTGTGGCGCCGGTTCAACAGCGTGCGCTCCGCGCAGCTGGTCATCGACGCCGAACTGGCCGCGCAGCGCACCGTGCACCCGGGCGAGCTGCGGGTGCAGGACAGGTACTGGCTGACCCAGCACTCGTTCAACTCCCACCTGACGCCCGGCGAGGGGCACCTGCCCCCGGAGTGGATCCGCACCCGGGCCCCCCGGTTCACCGTGCAGGTCTATCTGACCTGCACGGCCGACACCCGCCGGCAGCGGGCCGCGCAGCGGGCGGGCGGGCCCGCCAAGCACGCCATCAACGCGTTCCTGCACCGTCATCTCGACGAGGTGGCGGTGCTCGACGAGGCGACCGCAGCGCTCGCCGACGGCGACCCGCTGTGGACCGTGCTGCGCTCCGACCGCGTCCCGGCGCACCGGCTCGCCGCCCGGGTGCTCGCCCTCTTCGACGCCCGGGACCGCACGGCGCCGGCCGCCCCGGCGCACCGCACGGCGGCCGTCGCATGAGCGCGGCGGACACGGCGGGCGCACCGCAGGGCACGGACCGGGCCGGCCCCGCGGACGGGCCGGACGGGGCGGACGGCGGGCGCTGGTGCGTGATCGGGGCGGGCCCGGCCGGGCTGACCACCGCCAAGAACCTGCGGGAGCTGGGCATCGCCTTCGACGTGGTGGAGCGCCGCGAGGGCCTCGGCGGGATCTGGCGCTACGGGGAGCCCGGCAGCTCCGTGTACGCCTCCACCACCATGATCTCCTCCCGGCGCCTCATCGAGTTCCGCGGCTTCCCCATGGCCCGCACCGGACTCCCCTACCCCACCCACCACGAGGTGCTCGCCTACCTGCGCCGCTACGCCGACCACCACGACCTGGCCCGGCACATCGAGTACGGCCGCGGCGCCACCGCCGTGCGGCGCACCGCCGACGGGTGGACGGTGACCTTCGCGGACGGCTCCCGGCGCCGCTACCGGGGGGTGGTGGTGGCGACGGGGCACCACTGGGACCCGAAGTACCCGGCCTACCCGGGCGACTTCGCGGGCACGGTGCTGCACTCGGCGCACTACCGCACCCCCGAGGTGTTCCTCGGCCGCCGCGTCCTGGTCGTCGGCGGCGGCAACTCCGGCAGCGACATCGCCGTCGAGGCCGCCAGGACCGCCGCCCGCACCCTGCACTCCACCCGCCACGGCTGCCACTACCTGCCGAAGTTCTTCTGCGGCCTGCCCACCGACGAGATCACCGGCGCCCTGGAGCGCCGGCGCGCCCCGCGCTGGCTGCAGCGCGCGGTGCGCGGGGCGATGAGCCGGCTGGTGTTCGGCGACCCCGCCCGCCTCGCGCTGCCCCGGCCCGCCCACCGCACCGGCCAGGGCCGCACCGTCCTCAACTCCGAGATCGTCCACCAGGTGGCCAACGGCGCCGTGCTGCCCCGGCCCGGGGTGGCCGAACTCCTCGGCGACCGGGTGCGGTTCACCGACGGGACGGTGGAGCGGGTCGACGTCATCGTGTACGCGACGGGCTTTCGCACCGGTGTCCCCGTCGAGGGCGCGCTGTCCGGCGCCCGGGGGCCCGTCCCCCTGCATCTGCGCCACCCCGAGCACGAGGACCTGTTCTTCGTGGGCCACATCCAGCCCAGCGGCGGCGCCTGGCAGCTCTTCGACGACCAGGCCGCCGCCGTCGCCCGGATCATCGCCGCCGACCGGCTCGGGGAGGCCGCCCGCACCGCGGTGCGCCGGGCCCTGGAGCGGCACGCCCGCACCGGGTACGTGCCGCCGGGGCCCGGCGGCACCCGGGGCGACCCGCTCAAGGTCGACCTGCACCGCTACGGCCGGGTACTGGCCCGGCTGCGCCGCGACCTGGACTCCGTACTCACCCGCACCGCCACCGGAAAGGCAGCCTCCTCATGAAGGAATCCACCCTTCTCATGCCCGCCGACCTGCACGCCTACATGCTGGCGCACAGCGTCGCGCCGGACGCCGTGCAGCAGCGGATCACCGAGCGGACCACCGCCTTCAGCGAGGTGGCGCACTGGCAGACCGCACCCGAGCAGAGCGCGCTGCTGACCCTGCTCGTACGGAGCCTGGGCGTGCGGCGGGCGGTCGAGGTGGGCACCTTCACCGGGATGTCCGCCCTCGCCATCGCCCGGGGCCTCGCGCCGGGCGGCTCCCTGCTGTGCTGCGACGTCACCGACGACTGGACCGAGGTGGCCACCGAGGCGTGGCGGACGGCGGGCGTCGAGGACCGCATCGAACTGCGCATCGCGCCGGCCGCCGAGACGCTGCGCGCCCTGCCGGCCGAGCCGCACCTCGACTTCTCCTTCGTGGACGCGGACAAGACCGCCTACCAGGAGTACTTCGAGGAGCTCGTGGTCCGCACCCGCCCCGGCGGGATCATCGCCTTCGACAACGTCTTCCGCAGCGGCCGGGTGCTGGACCCGCAGAACGAGGTGGACCGGGCGGTGGTCGAGTTCAACGCGCGGCTCGCCCAGGACGAGCGGGTCGAGGTCGTCATGCTGCCGATCGCCGACGGCATGTCGCTCGCCCGCCGGACATGAGTACGCCGGACATGAGCGCGCCGGACATGAACCCGCCGGGGACGGGCGCGCCGGACACGGACGCGGGCGACGCGCCCGGGGAGGGAGCCGCGGCCGGTGCCGCGCGGCCGGGCGGGTTCGACACCGACGTGCTGGTCGTGGGCGCCGGACCGGCCGGCGCCTCGGCGGCCAACCTGCTCGCCGAACTGGGGGTGCGCACCCTCGTGGTCGGCAAGCACGGCTGGACGGCCGCCTCCCCGCGGGCGCACATCACCAACCAGCGCACCATGGAGATCATGCGCGAGCTCGGCCTGGAGGACGAGCTGCGCCGGCTGTCCACCCCGCAGGCCGACATGGCCGAGAACGTGTACTGCGAGAGCCTGGCCGGCCCGGAGATCGCCCGGCTGCGCGCCTGGGGCACCGACGAGGACCGGCTCGGCGACTGGGCCACCGCCAGCCCCTGCCCGCCGGCCGACCTGCCGCAGTCCCTGCTGGAGCCGGTCCTGGTCACCGGGGCCGCCCGGCGCGGCGCCAAGGTCCGGTTCGACACCGAGCTGCTCTCCTTCGCACAGGACGCGGACGGGGTCGACGCCCGGCTCCTGGACCGGCTGACCGGCCACGAGTTCGTCCTGCGCAGCCGCTACCTGATCGGCGCGGACGGCGCCAACAGCCGGGTCGCCGAGCAGCTCGGGCTGCCCTTCGAGGGGCGCGAGGCGACCGGCGGCAGCATCAACATCGTCTTCGAGGCCGACCTGACCCGGTACGTCGAGCACCGGCCCGGGGTCCTGTACTGGATGCTGCGCCCCGGCGACGGCATCGCCGGGGTCGGGGTGGGCGTCCTGCGGATGGTCCGCCCCTGGAACCGGTGGATGGCGGTCTGGGGGTACGACATCCAGGGGCCCCGCCCGAGGATCGACGAGGCCGCAGCGCGGGACATCGTGCACGGGCTGCTGGGCGGCCCCCTGGTGGAGGTGCGCGTGGAGTCCGTCTCGGTGTGGGCGGTGCACGAGCGCTACGCCACCGACTACGGGCGGGGCCGGGTGTTCTGCGCGGGCGACGCCGTCCACCGCCACTCGCCCGCCAACGGCCTGGGCTCCAACACCTCCGTGCAGGACGCCCACAACCTGGCGTGGAAGCTGGCCGCGGTGCTGCGCGGCGGCGCGGGCCCCGCACTGCTGGACACCTACAGCGCCGAGCGCGCCCCGGTGGGCCGGCAGGTGGTGCGCCGGGCCGCCCGCAGCGCGACCGAGTTCGGGGCGCTGTTCGACGCGCTGGGGCTCGGCGACGGCACCCGCACCGCCGACCTGACGGCGGGTCTGGCCGCGCTGCGCGCCCCGGACGCCGCGGGCGCCGAGCGGCGGCGGGAGCTGGCCGCCGCGGTCCGCCTCAAACACTACGAGTTCAGCGCCCACGGGGTGGAGCTGAACCAGCGCTACTCCTCCACCGCGGTCCTTCCCGGCCCGGCCCCGCAGTCGCCCGCGGACACAGAGCGTCCCGCCGGGCAGTCCTTCGCCCGGGACTCCCTCGCCGGGGAGTCCTTCGCCCGGGACCCCGAGCTGTACCACCAGCCCGCGGCCCGCCCCGGGGCCCGGCTGCCGCACGCCTGGCTCACCGACGCCGCGGGCCACCGCCGCTCCACCCTCGACCTGGTCGGCCGGGGCTCCTTCACGGTGCTCACCGGTCTGGCCGGCGGCGCCTGGGAGGAGGCCGCGGAACGGTGCGCGGGCCGCTTCCTGGTCGGGCTGCGCACGGTCCGCATCGGCACTCCCGGGGCCCTGGACCCGTACGGCGTCTGGTCGCGGTTCACCGAGGACCTCGACGAGGCGGGCTGTCTGCTGGTGCGCCCCGACGGCCACGTCGCCTGGCGCCACGACACCCCGCAGCACGACGCGGCCCCGGCCGCCGAGGCACTGACCGAAGCACTGACCGCGATCCTCCACCTCTAGCCGGGGCCCGCCGCGACACCCCTCGTCGCCGGCCCCCTCCTCACCCCGAAAGGTCCGCCCATGCCGCAGCAGCAGCCCGCCGACTGGCTGGCCCCGCTCCACGCCAGGCAGCTCCTGCCCGCCGGTACCGTCGCCGCCTTCGTGGTCGGCTCCGCGGCCCGCGGCTGGCACAACGCGCGCAGCGACTACGACGTCTACGTGGTCACCACCGAGGAGTGGCGGACCGCCACCAGCGGCTCCATCCTCATGCCGCTCAACCCGCCGCGGGTGCGCAGCGAGATGTTCTACGAGGACGGCAGGCGCTGGGAGGTCACGTACTGGACGGAGAGCCAGATCGACCAGATGCTCGCCAAGGTCGGCTGGGAGGTGTACGAGCGCGGCATCATCGCGGGCGAGGTCCTCACCCCGCGCGAGGAGGTCTCGCTGGCCCGGCTCGGCACCTGTCTGCCGCTGCTCGGCGAGGAGTGGGTGGACGCCAAGAACCGGGAGCTCCAGAAGTCCGCCTTCCGCTCCTTCGTCGTGGTGCGCTCCCTGGGCGCCGCCGACGACGCGGTGGAGGACGCGCTGGGCCAGATGGAGTCCGGCAGCCTGGAGGCCGCGACGCTCTCCGCCCGCCGGGCCCTGGGCCACGCGGTGGACGCGCTGCTGGAGGGCGAGGGCGAGTACGGCAGCCACATGCCCAAGTGGCGCCCGCACCGCTTCCGGGCGGCGGCCCCCGAGGCCCTCTCCTTCGAGGAGTACTGGGCGCTGGAGACGATGCAGGGCTACGACCGCGCCGACCCGCGGCCGTGGATCCGCACCGTGCTGACCATCTGTCAGGACATCTCGATGCGGGTGGAGACCTCGTGAGCACCGCGCGCGACGTGCCGCGCAGGACCCTGGGGGTGCCGGTGCGCCGGGTCTCGGGCGAGCTGGTGCTCGGCGTGCAGGACGAGGCCCTGGAGCTGTCGGGCACCGCCCGGGTGATCTACGAGTCCGTCGACGGGCGGCGCACCGTCGCCGAGGTCGTGGACACCGTCGCGGCCGTCTTCGGGGCCGCTGCGCACGAGGTGTTCGACGACGTCGCCGGGTTCCTGGACGAACTCGCCGCACAGGCGGTCGTCGAGTGGTCGCCGCCCGGCGGCCCGGGGCGCGGGAGATGATCCGCCTGGAGGTGGACGACGAGAGCCTGGGCCGGGTGCGGCTCGGGCTGAGCCCGCTGTGGGAGACCATCGGCAGCCTCGCCCTCCTCGCCAGGTACCGGGGCCAGGCGCCCTCCCCGTACACCCAGTGGGCCCGCACGGTCAGGCACGCGATGCCCAGGGAGCTGGTGGAGGGGCTGGTGGTGCCGATGCGGCGGGGCACCCTGTTCCCGCCGGGCTCGGTGCCGCTGCCGGACGCGGCGCGCGGCACGCTCGCCGCCGAACTCGACGCGCTGCGCGCACGGTACGAGGGGCCGGGGGCCGGCCGGCTGTGCGCGCTGCTGGAGCGGTACTGGCAGTGGGCCCT
This sequence comes from Streptomyces sp. NPDC004111, assembly GCF_042874215.1. Taxonomy (NCBI): domain Bacteria; kingdom Bacillati; phylum Actinomycetota; class Actinomycetes; order Kitasatosporales; family Streptomycetaceae; genus Streptomyces; species Streptomyces sp. NPDC004111. Next base: position 108,356 of record NZ_JBIAMU010000023.1, on the reverse strand, counting down.
GGCCCCGCACTGGACGGCGATCCGCGCCTCCCTGGACGAGGAGGTCCTCTTCCGGGGGCGCACGCTCGCCGTGTCGGGGGCCGAGGCGATGCTGGAGGAGCTGGACGGGCGGGTGCTGTGGGAACGGCCGCGGCTGACCGCCCCGTACCACCGCGACCTGGCGGTGACCGCCGCCGGGGCGCAACTGCTGCTCGTGCCGACCGTCTTCGCGGGCGGCGCCCGGCTCTTCCAGCAGGAGGACGGTGTGGTGGCCATGTCCTACCAGGCCCGCACCAACCGGTTCCTGCGGGTGCCCGCCCAGGAGGGGCGCGACCACCGCGCCGAGGACCGGCTGGCGCTGCTGCTCGGCAGCGGCCGGGCGCAGGTGGTGCGGGCGCTGGAGGTGCCGCGCACGACCACGGCGGTGGCCCAGACGCTGGGCTTCGCCAAGAGCACCGTCTCGCAGCACCTGACCGTGCTGACCTCGGCCGGTCTGGTGTGGAAGGAACGGATGGGCGGACGGGTCCTCTACCAGCTGGACCGCGGCGGACTCGCGGTCCTCGAACACCTAGGGTTCTGACATGAACGCCGTTGCGGAGCTGAAGCCCGAACTCGTGCGCCCCGACGCCCGGTTGCACAGCGCCTGGCTGGCCGCCCGCGCCGAGTGGCCGCCCGGCGCCCACATGGACGGCTCCGGGCTCGGCGACGGGGACGACACGGACGGCCCTGCGGGTTTCGCGGCCTGGGTGGAGCGGCTGCTGCGGTGCGCCGACCCGGCGGTGGAGCCCGCGCCGGGGCGGGTGCACTCGACGTACTGGTGGATCGTGTCCCGGGGTGCCGTGCTGGGCGCCGTGGAGCTGCGGCACTCGCTCAGCCCGTTCCTCCTGGAGGCGGGCGGGCACATCGGCTACAGCGTCCGCCCCGGCCACCGCGGCCGGGGGCTCGCGGGCTGGGCGCTGGACCAGGCGCTGGGCGAGGCACGGCTGCGGGACATGGCACGGGTGCTGCTCACCGTCACCCCGGACAACGCGCCTTCGGTGCGGGTGATCGAGCGCGCCGGGGGTGTGCGGGAGGACGTCCGGGAGACCGTGGCCGGCCCCAAGGCGCGCTACTGGATCACCCTCTGACCTGCCGTCGGCCCGCGGCCGGGGTGCCGTAGCGGCGGGCCAGCTCGGCGAGCAGGGAGACCGTGCGCAGCGGGTCGGCGCCGATGGTGGTCTCCGTGGCGAGCAGCAGCCCGTCGACGCCGGACTCCAGCAGCTCGCACAGGTGGGCCAGTTCGGAGCGGTGCGGGAGCCAGGAGTTCTCCAGCCCCGCCAGCAGCTGGGTGCCCACCACGACGGGCACCGACAGCCGGGCGCACTCCCGCACGACGTGCGCGCACAGGCCGGGGAACTCGACGGCCCCGGCGTCCAGGAGCAGGTCGCCGCGGCCGAGCAGCACGCTGTCCGCGGCCCGTGCCACCTCGGCCACGGCCGCGGCCCCGGCCACCGTCTCGACCTTCGCCACCACGGCGTTTGCCCCGCGACCGCCCCAGGCGGCGCGGACCGGTGCGAGGTCCGCGGCGCTCTCGGCGAAGGAGACGACGGCGCCGGTGAACGGCGCGTGCGCCAGCCGCTCCAGCAGCGCCAGGTCCGCCGGCGCCGCGGCGCCGGACCCGCGCGGCCCGCCGCCCTGCACGCACACCCCCTTGCGCGGGCCGAGCACCCCGCCGGTCAGCGGCTCGGCCACGCAGTGGTCGGCGGCCACGGACACCACGCGTGCGGCGTCCTCACCGTCCCCCAGCAGCAGCACGTCGCCGCGGGCGAGGCGGCGGCCCCACTGCGGCGCGGAGAGGCCCAGTTCGGGCACCTCGCCGCCCTCGCGGGCGGGCCGCGCCCCGTGCACCACGCGGAAGCGGCGGACCGCGGCGAGGTCCAGGGGCCGGGTGTTGGTGAACCGGGTCTTGACGCCGGGCAGGTCGAGGAGGAGTTCGACGGGCCGGCCGGCGGCGCGGCTCGCGGCCAGCGCGTCCGCCGCCTGGGCCGCCAGCTGGGCGGGGCCGAACTTGGAGGCCGAGAAGCGCAGTCCGCCGACGCCGAGCCGGATCAGTGCGGTCATCGTCGCCCGGTCGCCGGTGGCCGGGCCGACGGTCGCCAGCAGCGCCGTCACGGCCTGTGGGCGGTGCGCAGCAGCGGCAGGTGGGCCGCCCGCTCCAGCACCGTCTCCCGTACGGAGTCGGCGACGGCCAGGGCGGCGCGGACGTGCCCCTCGGCGGTGGCGCCGTCGTGCCAGTGCAGCAGGGCGTCGGCCAGGTCGCGGGCGGTGCGCGGGCCGAGGGAGCCGGCGTGCAGGTCCAGCAGCGGCAGCCAGCCGGTGCGGTCGGGGTCCGTCTCGCCCAGGGCGGCCAGCAGCGCGCCGAGCAGTTCGGTGAGGGACTCGCGGAGCGTCCACTGGGCCCGGCGCGGTTCGCCGTCGGCGAGGCGGGCCGCCGCGGCGCGGCGCAGTTCGCGGTGCCTGCCCAGGTGCTCGGCGAGCAGGAAGTCCGCGAGGCGGTCGGTGCGCAGGGTCTCGCGCCAGTGCTGGGCGATCGACTCGTTGGCCAGTACCCGGCCGGTGCGCACGCGGTGCAGCAGGTGCCGGGTCGCCTCGTCCAGGGACGGGGCGTTGGCCCGTACCGCGGGCTCCACCAGCGCCTCGGCGCAGTGCGCGGTGCGCGCCGCGGCCGAGGCCAGTTCGGCGTGCCCGCAGAAGCGGACGGTGGCGGTGCGGCCCGGGGCCAGGGCGTAGGTGCCGCTGCCGAGCGCGGCCACCGAGGCGGCGGCCCCGGTGGCCGAGGGGCCGGTGCCCAGCAGCAGCAGCCGTGCCCCGTCCGGGCCGTCGCCGAGCAGCAGCAGGGTGTCCTGGGGGCGTACGGCGGCGGCCAGTTCGGCCAGCGGGGCCGGGACCGGTCCGGTCTCGGCCGGTCGGGCCGGTGCGCTGCGCGGGGGGACGGCGACGGTGTGCACGGGGATCTCCTGACGTTGGCGTCGTGCCGGGACCGGTGAACCGGGCGGGGGCCGGACGGGGTCCGGGGGCCTGGGCGGGGCCGGGCGGGGCCTAGAGGAACGCGGTCTCGGGTTCCTGGCCCATCAGCAGCTGGCCGGACCACTGAAGGATCTTGCGCTGGCCCACCACGTGCTGGCAGGCGGTCGTCATGTCGCGCAGCGCCCGGTCCAGCGGGGAGCGCGTGCGGTGGATCGCGTCGCCGCCGACCAGGTCGTACAACTGGGCCGTGATCTCCCGGGCGGTGCGGAAGGCGTGGTAGCGGGCGAGGGCGGCGGCGGCCCGTTCGCGGTGGGTGGCAGGCTCGCCCGCCTCCAGCCGCCGCCACTGGGCCTCCACCGAGGCGAACACCTCGGAGCGGGCCGCCGCCAGGCGCATCTCGCACTCCGCGACGACGCCCTGCACGTGCTCGGACTCCCGCCACGGCGTGCCGGGACCGGCACCGCGCAGGTCGGCGAGCCCGTAGACGTGGTCCAGCGCGCCGCGCGCGACCCCGAGGGGAACGCCCGACATCTTGCGCAGGATCGCGTCGGAGCGCCGGTGCAGCGGGCCGTCCCGGTAGGGCTCGTCGAAGGAGAAGGTGTGCTCGGCGGGGACCAGCAGGTCCTCGGCGGTGTAGTCGCAACTGCCGGTCCCGGCCAGGCCCGTGGTGTGCCAGGTGTCGTGCACGGTGAACCGGTCCGCCGGGGCGAGCACCACCCGCCACACCGGCCGGCCCGCCGCGTCCAGCAGCGGCTTCCCGTCGCGGTGCACGGTGCAGCCGCCCGCGACGACGTCGGCGTGGGTGCAGCCGCTGCCGAACCGCCAGTGGCCGCGCACCCGGTAGCCGCCGGGCACCTCGTCGGCCCGGCCGGCCGGCGGCAGCCAGCCCGCCGTGATGGTGTCCAGGCGCGGGAAGAGCGTGCGGGCGGCGTCCGGGCGCAGGTAGCCGGCGTAGATCCCGGAGTCCATGCCGATCATGGCGCACCACGCGACGGACGCGTCGGTGCGGGCGAGCTGCTCGATCAGCTCGATCTGTTCCATGGAGGTCAGTTCGGGCCCGCCCCACTCGCGGGGCATCGCCGAGCGGAAGACGCCGGTGGCGCGCAGCTCCTCGACCAGGTCGTGCGGGAGCCTGCGGCCCCGGTCGATCTCCTCCTGGCGGGCCCGGACCAGCGGGGCGAGGGCCCCGAGGCGGCGGCCGATCTCGGCGGCGCCGAGGAACGCGGCCGGGTGGGGGCGGGCGTCCGCGAGGGGCGCCTCCGGGGCGATGGTCATGTCGTGGCTCCTTGGTTCACAGCGCGCCGCACAGCCGGGCGAGCACCGCCATGCGCAGGTGGAGGGATTCGCGGACCTGGTCGAGGTACAGCCCGCCCGGCAGGGCGTCGACGCCCGGGTGCAGTTCGTCGTTGCGGGGGCCCGGATGCAGGATCAGGGCGCGGGAGGAGGTGCGGCGGATCTTCTCGGCGGTGATCCGGTACTGCTCGGGGGTGATCGCCGCCTTCTTGGCCAGCGAGGCGGGGTCGGCCTCCAGGCCGGGTACGTCGACGGGCATCATCTCCACCGCGTCGCACTCGGCCAGCAGGTCGAGCACGTCGCCGCAAAAGTCGTGGGCGGTGCCCGAGGCGCGGAGCGCCGCGGCCAGGTCGGCCGGGAGCGTGGTGTGCAGCACCCCCGTGCCCGGCCCGGTGCGCAGCGGGGCGGCGGGCGGCACCAGGAAGAGGATCTTCCCGACGCGCAGCAGCGCCAGGGTGAGGACCAGGGAGCGCAGCACCCGGGTGCCGGGGTCGCCGACGATGCCGACCACGGCGCCGCGCAGGTCGCCCAGGCGCCGGGTCATCACCCAGGTGTCGCTGAGCGCCTGGGTGGGGTGCTCGTTGGAGCCGTCGCCGCCGTTGACCACCGGGCAGGCGGAGACGGCGGCGGCCCGGCGGCCGGCCCCGGCCACGAAGTGCCGCAGGACCAGGACGTCGGCCAGCTCGGAGACCACCGCGACGGTGTCCTCCAGCGATTCGCCGATGTAGTCCACCGAGCGGCTGGTGGACGGGTCGGCGAAGCCGGACACGGTGGCGCCCAGCCGCAGGGCCGCGGCCTCGAAGCCGATCCGGGTGCGGGTGCTGGGCTGGAAGAAGAGCACCGCGAGCAGCCGGCCCACCAGCAGCCGGCGGGCCTCGGCCGGGTCCAGTGCGGCGATCAGGTCGGCGTCGGCGAAGTGGCCGCGCACGGCCGCCTCGTCGAGGTCGTGGACGGCGACCAGGTGCCGGGTCGCCGTCGCTGTCCGGGTCTCACGCATAACGCCCCCTGGCGATGATGTCCTGCGGGTCCAGTGCGGTCTTGAGCCGGCGGAGCAGGGCTTCCTGTCCCGCGTCGCCGCGGTGCCCCGCGGCGGCGGCCATGCGGTCCACGTCCAGCCGGTAGGGCGGGAAGCCGGCCGCGGTGGCGTCCCGGTGGAGCGCGTCGAGCAGGGCGTGCGCCCGTGCGGTGGTGGCGGGGGTGCGGGCGAAGCGCAGCGAGACGACCACGTCCACCCAGCCGCTCGGCATGACGTTGAGGGTGTGTCCGACGGTGGCCTCGGGCATCCGGGCGGCGGCGTCCGCGATCAGGCCGCGCATCGTGCGCAGGGCGGGCGCGGTGAAGGGCACGACCGGCACGCAGAACAGCCAGCCCTGCCGGCTTTGGGCGTCCGCCTCGTCGGCACTGGTGCCGAACACGGCCTCCACCATGGGGTCGTTGGCCCGCGGGTCGCCCGCGTAGCCGCGCAGCGCGGCCCTCTCCTGCACGGAGGGCACGTCCTCGGCGGGGTCGAGCACCCGGCAGTCGGTGAAGCCCGCGGCCGGCGCCTCCTCGCGCAGCAGCGCGCAGGCCGCCGTCACCAGGGCGGTGCGTCCGGCGACGGGTACGAAGACCCGGTAGCCGCCCGCCCGGGGCCCGCCGTACGCGGCGGTGGCACCGGCGTCGAAGATCTTGACGACGCCGGCCGCGATCCGGTTGGCGTGCCAGCCGCGGAGTGCGGCCAGGCCCTCGTCGAACCGTTCGGCGGACAGCCGCAGGGTGACGATGCGCAGCGTCTCGGTGGCCGGGATGAGCCGCAGGACGGCCGCGGTGACCACTCCGAGGTTCGACTGGGCGAACAGTTGCACCGGGTTGGGGCCCGGCGGGTGGTCGTAGGGGGTGGTGGCGGTGCCCGGCCGGGGCCAGCGGCCGACCCGGGCCAGGGTGCCGTCCGCGAGGGCGACCTCCAGGCCGACGAGGTCCTCCGAGCGCTGTCTGCGCAGTCCGATGCCCCGGTCGAGGACGTTGCCGACGACGCTGGTGGCGGCGGCGGACGCGGTCACGTTGAGCAGGTACCCGGTGCCGGCCAGGCGGGCGGCGAGCGTCCCCTGGGTGACGCCGGGCTCGACGACGCAGACGCCGCTGTCGGTGTCGAGCTCGCGGATGCGGTCCAGGTGGTGCAGGCGCATCACGACCGCGCCGTCGGCCACCGGTTCGGCCGAGCCGAAGCCCCAGTTCCGGCCGGAGCTGGTGGGGTGGACGTGGATGCGGCCCGCCCCGGAGCGGGTGTACTCCCGCAGCAGGTCGGCGACCTGACGGGGGGTGCGGGGCTCCACCGCGGCGGGCACCCGGCGGCTGCGGAACCCGCCGCTGTTGCCCGCGCCGGGCGCCTTGGTCGTGCCGGAGGCGGGCAGCACCCGCCCCGACAGCTCGCCAACGAGGTCCGCGGTCGTTGTGTGGATGTCCATCGCCCCTCCTCCTCGGCACGGCCGCCCGGCCACTGACCGATGATCAGCGGGCCGGGAAGGGCCTGGCAACGCGCCGGTGACGGGCATCTCCGATGACCCGCATCAGTGCCGCCGATGCCCGAGGGGGGGTGGCTCGGGCTCTCAGGGGGAGTCGGCCAGTTCGCGGCGGTGCCGCAGCGGGCCGGCCAGCAGGAGCGGGCCGAGCAGGGTGCCCGCGCACACCGCCCACAGGGCCGGGCGCAGGCCCGCCGCGCCCGCCATCGTTCCGGCCGCCGCCGCGCCCACCGGGCTGGCGCCCCAGGAGACGAACCGTACGGTCGCCATCACCCGCGACAGCAGTTCCGGCGGGCTCTCGGTCTGCCGGTGGGTGCGGGTCACGATGCTGCCGACCACGATGCCCGCGGAGAGTCCGGCGTTGCCGACGAGGAAGAAGGTGCTGCTGCCCACGGTGGTGGTGAACGGGATGAGCAGGGCGAACAGTCCGCCGGTCAGGCTCGCGGCGAGCAGGGCGCGGGCGGTGCCCAGCCGCCGGGCGAGCGGAGTGGCGAGGGCCGAGCCGATCAGTGCGCCGAGCCCGTCCGCCGCCAGCACCGCGCCGACCAGCCAGGCGGGCGCGTCGACGGCGCGGACCAGGTAGAGCGGGGTGAGGGCCAGCAGTGCGGAGGAGAAGAAGTTGGTGGCCGTCGCCCAGACGAGGCACGGCCGCAGCACCGGGTGCCGGACGACGAAGTGCCAGCCCTCCTTGATGAGCCGGCGGGCGGGGACCTGCGGGCGGGGGTCGCAGGCACGCTCGGGCAGGGTGCGCAGGGTCAGTGCGGAGACGAGGTAGCTGGCGGCGTCCAGCAGCAGCGCGCCGACCGCGCCGGTGGCCTGGACGAGCAGTCCGCCCACGGTCGGGCCGCCGGTCTGGGTGACGGCGTGGGTGCCGGAGAGCAGGCTGTTGCGGGAGTTGAGCTCCTCGCGGTCGATGATCGCGGGCAGGAAGGTGGAGTTGCCGATCTCGAAGAGGACGCTGGCGAAACCGACCACGAGGGCCGCCAGCACCAGATGTCCGTAACCGAGGTGGCCGAGCCACCAGGCGAGCGGCAGCGAACCGATGGCGGCCAGCCGCAGCAGGTCCATGGCGATCTGCAGGCGGCGCAGCGGGAAGCGCTGCACGATCACTCCGGCGGGCAGGCCGAGCACCAGCCAGCCGGCCTGTCCGGCGGCGCTGAGCAGGGCGACCTGGAACGCGGACGCGTCCAGCAGGGTCAGCGCGACCATGGGCAGCGCCACCACGGTGACCGCCGAGCCGGCGCCGCTGACGGTGGTCGCGAACCAGAACCGGCGGAACATCGCCGCCGGGCTCATCGCGGGCGCGGCGGGCGGCCCGGTGGCCTGCTCGGCCGCGGTGTGCAGGGTGCTGCTCATGCCGCCACCTCCTGGGGTGTGCCGGGGGCGGCCCGCACGGGGCGGGCGCCCCACAGTCCCGCCTCTTCGAACGCGTCCCGCGTCCGGGGGTCGTCGAGTGCGCCCGCCTCGGCGAAGTAGCGCGTGAGCGGGCGTGCGGCGTCGGCGAGGGTGCGCCGCAGGGTCTGCTCGGGCCACGCCTCGGCGACGACCTGGGCGCACTGCTCCCGGCCGAGGCCGATGCCGCGCAGGAGTGCGGCGCTCTGCTCGTAGTCCGGTTCGAGGAAGGCTGCGACGGCGGCCGGGACGTGGGGTCCGACGGCCTGCCGCTCGCGCACGGTGAGCGCGGGCCACAGGTGCTTGAGCACGGACCGGAAGTACACGTGGTGGCGGCCCTCGTCCTCGGCGTGGTCGCGGACCAGTTCGCGCACCGGGACGGGCAGCCGCTCGTCGCGGGGGATGTCGGCGAGGATGCCGGAGATCAGGGTCTCGGAGACGATGCCGAACAGCAGCGACTCGATGCCCCGCACCTCGTGCGGCAGCTGTTCGCGCAGTGCGTCGAGGCGGCGTACGAAGGCGGGCGGCGGGGTGTCCTCGGGGGCGGGGCGGGCGACGTGGGTGCCGGCCTCGATCTGCCGGGCGAAGTCGTGGCTGAACTGGGCGTGCCAGGCCTCGTCCGTGACGATCTTGTACGCGTCGGCCTTCATCTGCTCCGGCAGGACCAGCCCCGAGCGGCCCCGGCTGATCCGGGTGGCCACCGGGATGACGGCCAGGTTCTCCAGCTCGGTGGTGAAGTCGAGGTAGTCGTAGAGGCGGCGCAGCAGCAGTGCCTCGACGACCACCTCGCCCTTGGCCGCGACCAGCGGGTGCAGCACGACGGGGTAGAGCTCCGGCGGGAAGTACAGCTCGCCGGTGTCCTGGCCGGTGAAGTCCCGGCGGGGCTTGCGGCGTACGCCGGCGAGTTCCTCCCAGCGCCCGTAGCGGCTGGCGTACCCGGCCGTCCGCGGGCGGTCCGCCGGGTTGCCGCGCACCAGTTGCTCCTGTGCCATCTGCTGGTAGATGCCCATCTGTCTCCCCCTCGGGTCTGCCGGGCCTGCGGTCAGTTGAAGGCGAGGAGCCGCTGGTCGAAGAGGTCGTCGAGATCGGAGCGGACCTCCTCCTCGCGCACCCCGGCGGCTTGGAGCACCCGGTCGAACGGGGTCGCTCCGTCGATGCGGCGCAGCACCCGCAGGGTCGGGGAGTCCTGTTCGAGGACGTACTCGATCTGCCCCTCGTGCAGGAGGAACCAGGAGTCGTCGGCGTCGGTGAGCAGCTGCACGCCCTCGGCGGCGGCCGGTACCCGGTGCGAGGCGTAGTCGCGGCCGGAGCCGAGCGGGTCGGCCGCGGACGGCGCGGTGGCGGCGGGCGCGGCGGCGGTGAGCGCGGTGCGCACCGGTCCGGGCGAGAGGTCGGCGAGGCGGGGCGGCTGCGCGGCCATCTCGGCCAGCAGCCCCATGTTCACCACGCGCATCAGCAGTTCCACGGCCGGGTCGTCCGTCGCGCCGTCGCCGAAGCCGGCCAGCCGGCGGCGGACGGCGGGGCCGTCGAGGTAGCGGTCGGCGCCGGGCGCGGCGAGCGCGCGCTCGACGAGTTCGCCGTCGTTGGCGCGCAGCACACCGACCAGCATCCGGTACGCGTGGCGGGTGCCCGACCCGTAGAAGAAGGGGCCCTTGGGGCGGTCGGCGATCCGTGCGGGCAGCCGGTCGCGCACCGCGTCGCGCAGGATCCGCTTGTCCCACAGGAGCCGGGGGCGCAGGTGCCGCGGGATGACCGCGGTCAGTTCGACGAGCCGGTGGTCGAGGAAGGGGACGCGGGCCTCGGTGCTGCTGCCGGCCGCGGTGCGGTCCTCGTGCCACACGTTGTACTGCTGGATCTTGGCGTACTCCGACTCCACGTACGCCCGGTACACGTCCCGCCCCGGGCCGCCGCCGAGGTGGTCGAGCGCCGCGTCGGAGAAGTAGTCGTGGCCCTCGGACCACCAGCGGCGCAGGCCGGGGTGGCGGTCCAGGGCGGTGGCCCGGTCCATGTGGCGCAGGCTCTCCTCGAAGGAGTCCCAGTCCTTCTCGCCGATCAGCTCGCGGGAGTAGCCGCCGTTGAACTCGTCGCTGGCGGCGCCCAGCAGCATTCCGCGCAGGCCGGGCCGCTCGGCGCGGGCGAAGCGGTGCAGTTCGTGCTTGTAGTAGATCTCGGGGCCGGTCATCGGGGTCTCGGCGAGCCACACGAGCCGGCGCCACTCCTCGGGCGTGGGCACCTGGTCGCGGCCGAAGACCACCTGGTGGTTGGGGACGCCCAGTTCGCGGGCGAGCCGGGCCGCGTGTTCGGCGTCCCCGTTGACCCGGGTGCCGCCGGAGAGCGCGGTGAAGGTGTGGACGTTGCCCAGCTGGGGTGCGGCCAGGGCGAGCACGGCGGCGGAGTCGACGCCGCCGGAGAGCAGGAGGCCCAGTTCGGTGTCGGCCGTCGCGCACTCGCGGACCGACTCCGTGAGGATCTCGCCGTAGCGCCGGGTGAACTCCTCGGGGCCGGTGCCCTCCTCGGGCTCGACGGGCATCTCCCAGTAGCGGTGGCTGTGGGTGCGGCCGTCGGCCAGGTCGATGCGCAGTACGGTCGCGGCGGGCACGGTGCGCACCCCCTCGAACCAGGTGACCGTGCCGGGTCCGCCGAAGCGGGGGGAGGCGGCCACGGCGGGCACCGACAGCGAGCGCTCCCAGTCGAAGGCGCGGGGCGTCGCGGGGTCGGCGAACAGGCCCTTGATCTCCGAGGAGAGGGTGATGCGCCGCTCGTCGCGGTGGTAGTAGAGCGGTTTGATGCCGAACCGGTCGCGGGCGAGGACGAGTTGGCCGCGGGCCCGGTCCCAGAGGATCAGGCCGAACATGCCGCGCACGTCGCGCAGGAAGTCCAGGCCGTGCCGGCGGTAGAGGTACAGCAGCACCTCGCAGTCCGAGCCGGTGCGCAGCCGCACCCCGGAGGGCAGGGAGGCGGCGAGTTCGCGGTGGTTGTAGACCTCGCCGTTGGCGATCAGGACGAGGTTGCCGTCGTCGCTGACCAGCGGCTGGCTGCCGTCCTCGGGGTTCACCAGGGAGAGCCTGGTGAAGGCGAGTCCGACGGGTCCCTGGCGCAGTACGTCGCGCTCGTCGGGACCGCGGTGGTGCAGGGTGTCGGCCAGCAGTTCCAGCAGGGCGTCGGTCCCGGGACCGAGATCCTGCCCGTCGATCCGGGCCGTGCCCGCGATTCCGCACATGTGAGTTCCTTCGGGACACGTCGTCTGCCGGTGGGGAGGTGCGCGCCACCGCTTGTGGCGGCCGGCGCGCACCCTCCTGTGCCATGCGACCGGATCCCCGGTGTGGGGGGTCGGTCACCTCACGCCTCAGGTGTTGCCCTTGAGCGCCGTCGTCTGCGAGACCTTCTTCGCGGAGGGTCTGACGAACTTCTGCATGGCGGTTCACCTCCCTCGTCGAGGTAGGGGCACCCGTGGTACCCGCGAGCGGCGTCGGGGAGCCGGGGCCCGGCTAGGACCCCGCGCCGCGGCGGCTCAGGTGTTGCCCTTGAGGGCCGTGGTCTGGGAGACCTTCTTCGCGCTCGGGCGGGCGAACTTCTGCATACGCTTCACTCCTTCTTCCCGGGGTCCTCCCGGGGTCCCGGGAGGGGGTCGCGGTGCGGTGGCCGGTCCCCTTCTCGGGGCTCCTGCTCCGTTCCGATGACAGGAGAAAACCACTGGTGGCGGGGGTGGGCCCAGGCATTCGTTCCTCACCGAACGCGCGGGGGCCGGGGCCCGGCCCGCGGGGGCCGTTGCGGGGGGCTTGCGGGGGGCGCGGCACGCTCCTGGTGCGTGCGCGGGACCGCGTACGCGCGATGCGAGCCGCACCGCCGTGTCCCGGGTGCGGCCCTTGGCGGAGGCTCCCGTGGACCTGCACGATCTGCACGACCTGCGTGCCTGGCTGCCCCGGGCGCTGTCGGTGGCCGAGCGGTGGGGCGGGCGGTTCGGCCCGTACGAGAGCCACGGCGCGCACCGGGTGGGGGCCGCGGCGTTCGACGAGGCCTTCGACCGCTTCGCGAAGCGGATGGACGACAACTACCCGTTCTTCCATCCGCGTTACGCGGGCCAGATGGTCAAGCCGCCGCACCCGGCGGCGGTCACCGGCTACCTCACCGCGATGCTGTTCAACCCGAACAACCACGCCGCCGAGGGCGGGCCCGCGACCACGGAGATGGAGCGCGAGGCGGTCGCCGCGCTGGCGCAGATGTTCGGGCTGGGCGCCTCCCACGTCGGGCACCTGACCACCAGCGGCACCATGGCCAACCTGGAGGCCCTGTACGTCGCCCGCGAGCTGCACCCCGGGCGCGGCGTGGCCTACAGCTCCGAGTGCCACTACACGCACGCCCGGATGTGCCACGTACTGGGCATGGAGGGCCACCGCGTCCCGGTGGACGTGCGCGGCAGGATCGACCTGGACGCGCTCGCGGACCTGCTGCGCGGCGGCCGGATCGGCACGGTGGTGGTCACCACCGGCACGACCGGGCTCGGCGCGGTCGACCCGGTGCACGAGGTGCTGGCACTGGCCCGCCGGTACGGGGCGCGGGTGCACGTGGACGCGGCGTACGGCGGCTTCTACGCCATCCTCGGCCGGGCGGGCACCGGCGGTGTGCACGCGGAGCCCTGGCGGGCGATCGCGGAGTGCGACTCGGTGGTGGTGGACCCGCACAAGCAGGGGCTCCAGCCCTACGGCTGCGGGGCGGTCCTCTTCCCGGACCCGCGCGCCGGACGGCACTTCGCGCACGACTCGCCGTACACCTACTTCACCGACTCCGACCTGCACCTGGGCGAGATCAGCCTGGAGTGCTCGCGGGCGGGGGCGGCGGCAGCGGCGCTGTGGCTGACCCTCCAGTTGCTGCCGCTCACCGTGGCCGGGTTCGGGCAGATCCTGGCCGGAAACCGCCGCGCCGCCCTGCACTGGGCCCAACTCCTCACGCAGTCACCGGAGTTGACGCTCTACCAGCGCCCCGACCTGGACATCGTGACCTACTTCCCGACCAGCGGGGGCGGCCGGCTGTCCGCGATCGACGAGGCGAGCGGGCGGCTGCTGCGCGACGGCATGAACGCGGACACCGACCCGGTGTACCTGAGCCTGCTGCGCGCCGACGCGGACGCCTTCCAGCGGCGCCACCCCCGGGTGGTGCGGGACGCCGAGGCGGCGCGGGTGATCCGCAGCGTCCTGATCAAACCGGAGCACGAGCACTACCTTCCGGTGCTGCACGCGCGCGTGAACGAGCTGGCAGCACGGGCCCGCAGCACGCCCTGACCGTGTCCGACCCGCACTCCCCCACGCCCCCGCGACCCTGGAGTCCACCTTGCCCCCGACCCAACGGTCCTCGTTGCCCGGCCCGCCGGACACCGGTTCCTCCGGTGCCGGCCCGTCCGTCCGGCCGTCCGTCACGGACCTGTGCGAGCTCCTTGCCACCTGCTTCCACGACGACGCGATCACCCGCTGGATCGTCCCCGACCCGCGGGAGCGGGCCGCGCGGCTGCCCGGCTTCTTCCGGGTGTTCGTCGAGCTGTCCGCCGCCTGCGACGGGATCCTCGCCGACCCCGGCGGCGACGGCGTCCTGCTCTTCCTGCCGCCCGGCGCCGCCCCCGACGAGGCCGCCCTGGACGCGGACCTGGCCCGCGCGCTGGGCCCGTACGCGGACGCCATGCGCACCGTCGCCGCCCTCCAGGCCGAACGGCACCCGGCCGACGCCCCGCACTACTACCTCTCCTTCGGCGGGGTCCGCCCCGGCCGCCGCCGCGGCGGGCTGCTCACCGGGTTCCTGACGACGGTGACCCGGCGCGCCGACGCCGAGGGGGTCGGCGCCTACGGCGAGGCCAGCTCGCCCGGCGGCGAGGCCGCGATCGGCCGGATCGGCTTCGCGCGGGTGGGCGGCGACATCGTCCTGCCCGGCGGCGGGGCCTCGCTGCGCCCGATGTGGAGGGATCCCCGATGAGGGGCGACGATCTGATCCGGTCGTGGACGGCGGGCGAGGTGACCCGGGGCGAGGTGCCGGCCGAACACCTCGCCCCGCTGTCCCTGGTGCTCGACTGGAGCCGGGACTTCCTGGTCTCCAGCCATCCGGAACTGGGCCGCAGCGGCCCGGTCTGCCCGTACACCCAGCCCTCCCTGCGCAAGGAGCTGTTCCACCTGGCGCTGCCGTCGGCCGGCTGCGACGACCTGGCCTCCGCCGTCGACTCGCTGCGCACCCGGCACGCGGCCCTCTCGCTGCCGCTGTCGGAGGACGACCGGGAACTGCTGACGATCCTCCTGGTGCTGCCGGACTTCGACGCGACCGACTCGGTGGAACTGGACGAGCTCCAGCTCAAGGCCAAGAACGAGTTCGTGGCCGAGGGGCTGATGATCGGTCAGTTCCACCCGGTGTGCGAGGAGCCGGGTCTCTACAACGAGGCGTTCCGGCCGCTGCGGGCCCCGCTGCCGCTGCTCGCGGTCCGCAAGCTGCTGGTCTTCGACCTGCCGTTCCTGCTGAGCGACGACCTGCACATGGACCACTACCTCCAGCGGTTCGCCCCCTCCATCCCGGCCCGGATCCGCGACCGGCTGGTGAGCGAGGTGGTGGCCTGATCCGCCGGCGGACGGCGGGCGGCCGGCTCCCCACCGGCCGGCCGGCCGCCGTCCGCGCGCTCACGCGGCCCCCGTCAGGCACTGCTCCAGGAAGGTGAGCACCGCCAGGTGGTACGCCGGGGCGGCGAGCCCCAGGCTGATGTTGTGCCCCGCCGACGGCAGCCGGACGGTGGTGGCCGAGGGGGCCGCGGTGAGCCGGGCGGCCATCTCCGCCAGGGTGTCCTCCGCCAGTTCCCACCAGTGCTCGTGCTCGGCGAAGGTCAGCCGGACCGGGACGCGGACCCGGGGGGCCAGGTCCTCGAACTGGCGCGGCCAGTGGACGGTCTCCGCGGACTCCCTGACCGGGGTCGGCGAGAGCAGGGAGCGGCTGGCCTTGAAGGTGCCGGGCGGATAGAGGTGCAGCGGCCCCCAGTTGAGCCTGGTGGCACCGCCGCCCAGCGTGGTCGGGAAGTGCAGGGCCTCGGGGTGGTACCGGTAGCCGGTGCCGGAGGTGTCCAGACCCAGCAGCGGCAGCGGCCCCTCGGACGCCGCCGTGTGCAGGGCGACCTTGCCTCCGTCGGAGTGGCCGAGCAGGAGGACTCCGGCGCCGGTGTCGTGGGTGCGGCTGAAGTCCTTGAGCGCCGCGTGCAGGGCGGCGCCCTGCTCGGCGAGCGGCAGTCCCTCGGGGAGGAAGTCCGCGGACTGCCCGTATCCCGGCCGGTCCACCGCGAGCACGGTGTGGCCCAGCGCCGTGGCCAGGGGGAGGAAGGAGTTCCAGTACGCCGCGCCGGTGCCCCGGCCGTGGACGGCCAGGATCGTGGCGCGCGGCGCCCCCGAGGAGGGCTCGGCCAGCAGTGCCGACAGGGGTGTGGTGCCGGCGTCGAGGGTGAGCGGGCGCGGTGGCGGGGTGGCGAGCGGGCCCGCCGCGGGGCGCTGTTCGGCGCGGTGCCGCGGGGGCGGGAGCGGGCGGGACGCGCGGGCCGTCGTGGGGTGTTGCGGAGATTTCGCAGAGCTGGTCCCTTCCGTGCGCGGGGGCGGATACGTCGCGGGGTCGTTCCCTTCCGTGCGGTGGGGCTCGGTGCGGCGGGGCTCCTTTCCGTGGGGTCCGTGGGGTCCGTGCGCTCCGGTGGGCCCGGTGCCGTGGGGCCCGGTGCCGTGCGGCGGGCCGGGGCGGCGGGGCGTCGGTGCGGGCGGCTGCTCCGGGCGGCGCAGCGGGGTGGTGGGGGTGTCGGTCTCCTCGGCGCGGGCAAGCGGGCTCATCGCAGCACCAGCTCCTTGCGGGCCTCCTCGCGGGCACCGGCCACCGCCTCGAACCAGGCCGCCGGTGCGCCGCTGCGCAGCAGCGAGGTGCCCACCAGCAGTCCGCCGAAGCCGGCGTCCAGGAGTTCGGCGGCGGTCGCGGGGCTGTCGATGCCGCTCGCGCTGACCGGGCAGGGGGTGCCGGTGGCGCGGACCGCGGGCAGCAGGTCCAGGCTCCGGTTCAGGTTCCCCCTGCCGCGCTCGCGCTGCTTGATGTCCTTGTTGTTGACCGCGATCACGCACTCCGCGGGGTGGTGGACGCTCTCCAGTTCCTCCTCCGTGGTGATCTCGACGAACGGGGTCAGTCCGGTCAGCAGGCACTCCGTCACCAGGGTGCGCATGCTGGAGCGGGGCAGCAGGGCCGCGGTCAGCAGCACGGCGGAGGCACCCAGTTCCTTCGCCGTGCGGACCTGGTCCTTGCGGGTGATGAAGTCCTTCTGCAGCAGCGGCAGTTTGGTGATCGCCGCGACGTCCCGCAGCAGGTCGGGCGTGCCGCCGAACCAGCGCCCCGTCACCACCGAGATGCAGGGCGCGCCGGCCGCCTCGTACGCGTCGACGATGCCGACGGGGGTGCGGCTGCCGAGCAGGTTGTAGCCGTGGGAGTCGAGCCGCTTCACCTCCGTCACCACGGGCGTCGGGGCGGCCAGGAGGGCCTCGAGAAAAGGGAAGTCGGTCCGGTTCCGGTGCGTCATCGCGAAGAGCTCCGTTTCGTGTCGGGGGCCCCGGGGGGCGGTCAGACGGGGTCGAGCGCGCGGGTGCCGGTGCACCAGGCGCGGGCCAGGGCGGCGATCTCCGGGACGCCGAAGCCGCCGGTGGGGGCGGAGCGGGCCGCGGTGTCGACGTCGATGCCGCGGAACCCCGGATGGGCGGCGACCTCCTCGTAGGCCGGGCGGTTGGCCGGGGTGAGCCCCCCGGCCAGCAGGAACGGGCGGGTCAGGCGCGGCAGCAGGGCGGTGAGGTGCGCGGGGTCCAGGGTGCGGCCGGTGCTGCCGATCCGGCCGTCGTCGGTGGCGGTGTCGAGGAGGAAGAGGTCGGTGCCGGCCCTGGCGTACGCCCCGGCCAGCGGGCGCTCCACGCAGCCGCCCGCCGCGTCGACGTGCAGCACCTTGACGATGCCGACCTCGGGGGGAAGGGCCTCGCGCAGGGCCCGTACCAGCGAGGGCGGCTGGTAGGCGTGGAGCTGGACCAGGCCGATACCGGCCCGGGAGACGAGCCGGGCCAGCTCGTCGGCGTCGGCCAGGAAGGTGACCAGGACCGGCAGCAGCCCGGCCGAACGGGCCTGTCCCGCAAGGGAGTCGAGCTGCTGTTCGGTCAGTTCCGACGGGCCGCCGGGGATGCCGTGCCACAGTCCGACACAGTCCGCCCCGGCGGCCGCCGCCGCCTCGATGTCCTGCGGGGCCGTGGCCCCGCAGACCTTCAGCAGAAGGGGTGGGAGCCGGGTCATTTGCCCAGCCCCAGCATCGAGGCGATGCGGTTGTACTGGATCTCGTTGGTGCCGGAGTAGATGGTGCCCCCGACGGCGTTGCGCACCTCCTGTTCCAGTCCGAACTCCGACATGTAGCCGTGTCCGCCGAAGATCTGGACGGCGGTCAGGCTGGTGGCCAGGTTGCTCTCGCTCGTGACCAGTTTGGAGATGGCGAGGTCCTCGGTGACGTTCTCCCCCGCCTCCAGCTTCTCGCCCGTGTCGTAGAGCCACTTGCGGGCGGTCTCCAGCTGGATCTTGGTGTCGACTATCTTGTTGGCGATCGTCTGGTACGAACCGATCGCCTTGCCGAAGGACTTGCGGGTCTTCGCGTAGTCGACGCACCGGTCCAGCCGGCGCTGCATCTCCCCCACGTTGACGATGAACGAGAAGAGGATCTCCCGCTTCATCACGTGGTCCAGTACGAGGAACCCGCCGCCGACCCGTCCCAGTACCGCACTCCTGGGCACCCGTACGTCGTCGAAGAAGAGTTCGCTGAGCGGCGAGGTCCGCAGGCCCATCTTCTTCAGGGGCTTGCCCGCGGTCAGGCCGGGGGTGTTCCTGTCCACCAGGAACGCGGTGGTGCCGAGCGGGCCGCCGTCGGGGTGGGTGCGGGCGTAGACCACGATCAGGTCCGCGACCGGTCCGTTGCTGACGAAGACCTTGCTTCCGTTGATGACGAAGTCGTCGCCGTCACGGACGGCCCGGGTGGTCATGGCCATGGCGTCGGAGCCGCCCTCGGCCTCGGTGATCGCATGTGCGCCGATCGCCTCGCCCGAGCAGATCAGGGGCAGGTAGCGCTCCTTCTGGTCGGTGGTGCCGAACTGCTGCAACGGGATTCCGGTGGAGCAGATGGAGGTGGTGACGGAGAAGCTCAGGCCGGCGTCCCGGTTGTACTCGCCGAGCCCTTCCAGCACGTACATGGTGGTCAGGAGCGACTGCCCCAGGCCCCCGTACTCCTCGGCGAAGGGCAGGGAGAGGATTCCCGTCTTCTGGACGAGCTTCCACTTGTCCTCCGAGAAGGCGGACTTCTCGTCGAGTTCGATGTGGTCTGCGCTGAGTGCGTCTCCCCACCTCTCCAGACTGCCGCGCAGATCGGCCTGGTCGGTGTTCCAACGGATCACGACGGACCCCTTTGTGTGGGCGGATGGTTCGGGCCGGTGCGCCGCCTCAGTAGGCGGAGGAGGTGGCGGCGTCGAGGCTGTGCACCTCGTCGCCGCGCAGGGCGGGCGAGAAGACGCAGACCAGCCGCAGGTCCTCGTGGGGGCTGGCGACCAGGAAGTGGGCGTCGTGCTGGTCGAGGGCGTACATCTTGCCGGGGGTGATCGGGTGCGAGGTGCCGTCGAGCTCGATCACTTCTCCGGAGCCGCCGATGCAGTAGCAGGCTTCCAGGTGGTTCACGTACTCCAGCCGGGACTTGGTGCCCGCGGCGACCGTGGTGTCGGTGAGCGAGTAGCCCAGGCCGTCCTCGGCGAGGAGGAAGCGGCGGCTGAGGCCGTTGCCCCACTCGACGGTCTTCACGGTCTCGATGTCACGAACGATCATGGCTGTCTCCTTGGGTGTGGTGGTGCGCGAGGGTGCTCGATGAGGGGTGGAGCTCTCTGTGGTGCGCCCCGTCAGGGGCTCTCGGGCAGGACCGAGCGGACGAAGGTCCGAAAGGCCTCGGTCACGTCCTGGCCGGCCTCCTGGGCCGCTTCGATCGCGGCGACCGCGGCGGAGCCGATGATCGCGGCGTCCGCCCCGGCGGCCCCGACGGCCTCGACGTGCTGCCTGGTGCTGACCCCGAAGCCGACGGCGATCGGGGAGTCGGTGTGCGCCCGCAGGCCGGTGACCGTCCGTGCCAGGGCGGCGTGGCCGTCGGCGGGTGCGGTCCCGCTGCGTCCGTAGTGGGCGACGAGGTAGAGGTACGCGGAGGCGCGGGCGGCTGCTTCGGCCCGGGTCTCCTCGGCGCTCCTGGCGTAGCAGGTGGTGACGACGGGGAGCCCGGCCTCGGCGGCCGACTCCAGGTGGGCGGTGCGCAGCCGGGGCGGCAGCGCGTGGACGAGCAGGCCGTCGGCGCCGGACGCGGCGATGTCGCGGGTGGCGGCGGCCAGGTCCCGGTGGCCCAGCGAGTACCTCCAGTCGGTGAGCAGGGCGATCCGGGTGTGGGTGAGGTGCGGCCGTACGTCGGCGATGAACGCGAGTACGTCGTCGAGGCCGGCCCCGCCGCGGGCCAGTGCGCGGCTCGCGGAGCGTCGTACCACCGCGCCGTCGGTGACCGAGTCGGGGAACGGGACGGCCAGTTCCAGGCAGTCCACGCGCTCCTCGTCGAGCATCAGGAGCAGGTCGCGCAGGACGGGCAGCGGCGGGTCCCCGGCGTTGAGGAACAGTGCCAGTCCGGTGCGGCCCTCGGTGCGGCGGGGGAAGAAGGGGGCCGGGGCGGTGGGGGCGGGGTTCGTGGTCCTGGTGACCTCCAGTCGGCTAGGCATGGGCCACCGCCGGCTTCTTCGACGGGGTGGTGGTCCTGGGGGCCTCGGCGATGCGCCGGGCCAGGTCGCGGGCGGCGCCGGAGCGCACCGCCTGCTCGGCGAGCGCGATGGCGGAGTGCCAGTCGCGGCGGGTGTCGGTGGCCACCGCGAGGGCGGCGGCGCCGAGGCAGACCGTGCGGGTGGCGATGCGGCCGGCCGTGCCGGACAGCACGGACAGGAAGTGCTCGACGGCGCCGGCCGGGTCGGCTGCGGGCCGCAGGTCGCCGAACGAGCCGTCGGCCGGGGTGAGTTCGCCGGGCCGGATGACCCGGGTCAGGGAGTTCTCCCCGTGCACGGTGTTGGTGGCGAAGGGCAGCAGTTCGTCGGCGCCGGTGTCGTTGGTGGTGAGCCAGATCCTGCGCCCCTGGTGGCTCGCGGCCAGGGCGCGCAGGGTGTCGATCGGGGCCGCCGCGGAGACTCCGGTGACCTGGGCGTTCACCGGCAGGTCCGCGAGGAAGGGGCCCAGCGCGTTCAGGAACCGGCCGAAGGGCTTCATGCTCAGCGGGGCCACCGTCCGCGCCAGCCGGGTCAGCTGCGCCGGGTAGACGAACGGCCCGGCGAAGGCGATCCCGTACGTGGCGAGGGTGTCCTCGGTCTGGGCGTAGGAGGAGGTGAGACGGACCCCGAGCCGCTCCAGCAGGTCGACGGAGCCGAGCGAGCTGGTGTAGGCGCGGGAACCGGTCTTGACGACCTTGACCCCGGCCGCCGCGGCGACGAACGCCGAGGCGGTGGAGATGTTGAAGGTACGGGGCCCGCCGCCGGTGCCGACGACGTTCACGGTGCCTTCCCAGGCGGCGCCCGCGGGGGTCGCGGGCCGGCGCTCGGCGAGCGAGTCCAGCAGGTGGCGCAGCGTCTGGTGGTCGGGGATCCGGCTGGTCAGCGAGGCCAGCAGGGCGACGGCCTGGGTCTGGTCGAGCTGGCCGTCGCCGAGCTGGTCCCACCAGGACCGCCAGGTCTCCCGGCCGACTGGGGCCTGCTGCCGCAGCAGGCCGGTGAGGGCGTCGTGCACGGTCGGTCTCCGTCTCGGGTGGGGTACTGGGGGCGGGGGTCCGCGGTGGGTCAGACCGTCGCGGCGGAGGCCGCGCGGGCCTCGGTGATGAAGGTGTCGATGGCCTCGACGCTGCGGAAGTTGTTCGGGTCGAGGTCGTTGTCGCCGACCGCGACGTCGAAGCGGTCCTCGACCCAGGCGATCAGCTTGAGGACGCCGAGGCTGTCGATGACGCCGTCGTTCAGCAGGTCGTGGTCGGTGGCCAGCTCGCTCGCCGGGGTGCCGGGGAGGAACTCGGTGATGACGAAGTTCTTGATGGTGTCGACGTTGCTCATGACGGGATTCCTTCGGGTGTGGTGGCGGTGGTGGTCAGCTGGTCGAGCCGGTCGAGCGCCTTGCGGTCGACCTTTCCGGTGGCCGTTTTCGGCAGCGGGACGTCGATGAGGGTGAGGTGGCCGGGCACGGCTGCCCGGGGCAGGTGCTGGGCGCAGTGCTTGCGCAGTTGCAGGCCGGTGAGGGCGGAGCCGGGTGCCCGCTGGACGCCGGCGACGAGCTTCTTGCCGGCGATCGGGTCGGGCAGGGCGGCGACTCCGGCCTCCAGCACGTCGGGGTGCTCCTGGAGGACCCGTTCGATCTCGGCGGTGTTGACCGCGACGCCGCGCACCTTGACCTGGAAGTCGGTGCGTCCGCTCAGGTGCAGGGTGCCGGCCCCGTCGCGCCGCACGAGGTCGCCGGTGCGGAACCAGCGGCGGCCGTCGAGCCCCAGCGGGTGGCCGGTGAACTTGTCGGCGTGCCGGGTGCGGTCGAGGTAGCCGCGGGTCTGGAAGGGCGTGGAGACGTACAGTTCGCCGCTGCCCGGTCCTTCGACGACGGCGCCGGTGTCGGGGTCCAGCAGGAGGGCCTGCACGCCGGGCAGCGGCTGGCCGATGGGTACGGGCGGGAAGGCGGTCGCGGTGGTGTCGACCTCGTGGATGAAGCTGTCGTTGGTCTCGGTGCAGCCGTAGATGTTGTGGATGCGGGCCCGGGGGAAGAGGCCGGGCAGGGCGGCGAAGGTGCGGTCGGGGATGGCGTCGCCGGTGAACATCACGTGCTCGACGCCGGGGAAGACGGTGCCGGTCTTGGCCGCCGCGTCCTGGAGCAGTCCGAAGGCCATCGGGACGGCCTGCATGACGTGCACCTCGTGGCGCAGCAGGAGTTCGGAGAGGTGGCGGCCGTGGGCGGCCAGTGCCGGATCGACGAGGACGACGCGCCCGCCGTGGGCGAGGGTGGTCCACACGTCGAGCAGGCACAGGTCGAAGTTGAGGGGCGCGTAGTTCAGCACGGTCCGGCCGGGGCCCGCCTGGAAGGCGGGGCCCGCCCAGCGGGTGAAGCGGTCCACGGCCCCGGTGCCCAGCGGGACGATCTTCGGGAGGCTGGTGGAGCCGGAGGTGGTGAGCAGGAAGGCCACGTCTGCGGCCTCGTCGGCGGGCAGCGGCTGGGCGGTGACGTCCGGGTTGGGCGTCACCCTGGCGCGTTCGCCGCCGGGGGCCAGGACGTGGGTGCAGCCGGCCTGGGCGAACAGATCGGCGAGCAGGGTGTCGGCGAGGGCGGGCGAGGGGATCATCACCGGCCGCCGGGCGAGCAGGCAGGCCAGGACGAGGGCGACGGTGGCCGGGGACTTGTCGGCGAGGACACCTACCGGCTCGCCGGGGGCCAACCGCAGGTGGGCGAGCCGGTCGCGCTCGGCCCCGGCGAGCTCGTAGAGGCCGCGGTAGGTGGTCTCGGCGCCGTTGAAGACGAGGGCGGTGGCGTGCGGGCGGTCCCGTACCTGGGTGAGGAATCCGGCGATCAGGCCGGCGGTGGGCACGGTGGCCGCGTCGTCGGTGTCCTGCGGGGCGGCGGTGTCCCGCGGGGCCGCGGGGGTCCGCGGGGCCGTGGCCCGCGCCGCGGCGGCGCGTGCCTTGCGGGCGCGCGGCCCGGCGGTCACGGCCGGCCTCCCGTCCGCGGGGGCGCGATCTCGATCCACCCCGACTTCACCGCCGCGCCCCGGGGCGTCTTGCAGGTGAAGCGGACGACGCGGGCCTCGGCGTCCGGCTGCAGGACGATCTCCAGCGGGGTGTGCGGCGGGACCGGTGCGGAGAACCGGCAGCCCAGGCCCCGTACGCGGGCGGGGTCGCCGTCGGCGAACCGGTCCACGGCCTCCTCGACCGCGAGGGCGACGACGCTCATGCCGTGCGCGATGACGGTCTCGAAGCCCGCGGCACGGGCCGCGTCCGCGTCGAGGTGGATGGGGTTGAGGTCGCCGGAGACGTGTCCGTAGGCGGCGATCCAGTCGGGGCTCAGCTCGTGGGTGGCGCTCTGCGGGGTGCCGGCGCCGGTGGGGGCGGGGGCGGGCGGGCCGCCCGCGACGTCGCCGTACGGCTCCAGCTGCGTGGCGCCCACCAGCAGGGCGGAGATGGTCAGTTCGGCGATCGGCCCGGGGCCGTCCTCGCCGGTCAGCTCGGTGCGCAGGGCGATCCGGGCGCCGCGCGGCTCCTTGCGGATGCCGGCCACCGACAGGCTCACGGTGATCTGCTCGTCCGGGCGGGCCTGGCGCACGATGCGGATGTCCTGGCCGAGGTGGACCACGGAGACGGGGCCGGGCTCGGCCTCGGTGAGGGCGGCGACGGTCTGCTCGGCGACGGTGTGCGCGAGGACGAAGGTGTGGACCGGGGAGGCCTGGCCGGGGCGGGCGGCGGGCAGACAGTGCCGGGCCGCGGTGCGGTAGCCGGTGATCGCCGGCTCGGTGACGGTGAGGGTACGGACCGGGGACGGCAGGGCGAGGGTCGTCATACCGGCATCACCACCACGGAGGAGTTGTGACCGCCGAACCCGAAGGAGTTCGTGAGCGCGGGTCCCGGGGGGACGGCGCGCGGTGCGCCGTGGACGACGTCGAGTTCCATTCCTGGCTCCTGCTGTTCGTGGTTGGCGGTGGGAGGTACCTCGCCGTGCCGTACGGCCTGCACGGTGGCGATGAGTTCGACGGCGCCCGCGGCGCCGATCAGGTGCCCGATGACGGACTTCGGGGCGGTGACGGGGGGCTGCGCGGTGCCGAACACCTTGGTGAGGGCGGCGGCCTCGGCGCGGTCGTTGTGGGGCGTGGAGGTGCCGTGCGCGTTGACGTGGGTGATGTCCTCGGGGGCGAGCCCGGCGTCCGCGATGGCGCCCGACATGGCGGCGGCGGCGATGGAGCCGTCGGGGACCGGCATGGCGAGGTGGTGGGCGTCGGAGGTGGCGGCGTACCCGGCGACCAGCCCGTAGGTGCGGGCGCCGCGCGCCCTGGCGTCGGCCAGGCGCTCCAGCACCACGAACCCGGCGCCCTCGCCCATCACGAACCCGTCGCGGTCCTTGTCGAAGGGGCGCGAGGCGTGCTCGGGGTCGTCGTTGCGCATCGAGACGGCGTTCAGGTTGCCGAAGCCGGCCAGCGTGACGGGGGTCAGGGTGTGCTCGGCGCCGCCCGCGATGACGACGTCCGCGCGGCCGGTCTGGAGCAGCATCAGGGCGTGGCCGATGGCGTCGGCGCCGCTGGCACAGGTGTTGGCGACGGTGAGGGCGGGGCCGGTCCAGCCGAGCCGGATGGCGATGTGCGCGGCGGCCGCGTTCGGCATCGTCATCAGCGGCATCAGCGGGTTGACCCGGGCCGGGCCGCCCTCGGTGAAGTGGGCGGACTCCAGGTCGCTGGTGGCGCGTCCGCCGACCGCGTTGCCGACGACGATCGCGGTGCGGCCGGGCTCGGCGGTGGGTGCGCCGGCGTCGCGGTGGGCGGCGAGGGCGGCGGCCGTTCCGTAGTGGGCGAAGGGGTCCATCCGGCGGGCCTCCTTCGCCGGTACGAGGCCGTCCACGGCCTCCAGACCGGTGACCCGGCAGCCGATGCGCACCCGGTGGCGGCTGAGGTCGAAGTGGGTGAGGGCGGCGGCGGTGGAACGGCCGGCCCGCAGGGTGTGCCACAGCTCGTCCGGGGTGCACCCGCCGGGGGTGACCACGCCCATGCCGGTGATGGCGACGGGCGGCTGCGCCGCACTGCCCCTGGACTGTCCAGGCATGTCTGCTCCTCGGAAGCTCAAAAAGCCGTGGTGGTGGGGGTGCGGGGCGCTCAGATGATCCGGCACTCGCGGGCGGAGGTGATGAAGGCGTCGGCGGCGAAGTCGATGTCGTCCTTGGTGTGCGCGGCGGTGATCGCGATGCGCAGCCGGGCCAGGTCGTTGGGGACGGCGGGGGTGACCACGGGCAGGCCGATCACACCGTGCTTGCGGCAGGTGGTGGCGTAGTCGTAGGCGGCCTCGTCGGACCCGGCGATGACGGGTACGACCGCGGTCTCGCTGTCGACGGTGCTCATGCCGGCCGCGTGCAGGATGCGGCGGAAGCGCTCGGACTCCTGCTGGATGAACTCCACGCGCTCCGGCTCCAGTTGGAGGATCTGGAGGGAGGCGAGGGCGGCGGCGGCCTGGGCCGGGCCGAGGGCTGCGGAGAAGAGGAAGGGGCGGGCCGCGTACTTGAGGTGGTGGATGAGCTCGGCGGAGCCGGCCACCCAGCCGCCCATGGAGGGGATGGCCTTGGAGAGGGTGCCGAGCTTGATGTCGACGCGCGCCTCGTAGTCGAAGTGCTCCTCGATGCCCTTGCCGGTGGCGCCGATGACGCCCAGCGCGTGCGCCTCGTCGACCATCAGCAGCGCGTCGTGCATGTCGCAGACCTTGCGCAGGTCGACCAGCGGGGCGATGTCGCCGTCCATGGAGTAGACGCTGTCGACGATGACCAGGCGCACCCCGGTCTTGGGGGCGGCGGCCAGCCTGCGCTCCAGGTGGCCGACGTCGTTGTGGCGGAAGCGGGTGACGGTGGCGCCGGAGAGGCGGCAGCCGTCGACGATGCTGGCGTGGTCGTACTTGTCGATGAAGACGGTGTCGCCGGGTCCCACGATGCCGCCGACGGTGCCGGTGTTGGCCGCGTAGCCGGAGCCGAAGACCATCGCCTTCTCGCGGCCGGCGACCTTGGCGACCTCGGCCTCCAGCTCCTCGTGCAGCGGGGTCGAGCCGGCCAGGGCGCGCACCCCGTGGTTGCCGGTGCCGTAGAGGTCGAGGGCCGCCTTGGCGGCGGAGACCACCCGCTCGTCACCGGCCAGCCCGAGGTAGCTGTAGCCGGACATCATCAGCAGCCGGCGGCCGTCCTGGTCCGCGTACGCCGAGTTCCGCTCGCAGGTGTACGCCACGAAGCTGTTCTTGCGGTTGGGCTCGTACTCCAGGGAGGCGACCCTGTCGCGGAAGTAGGCGAGCTTCGGCTCCAGGCGCTCCCAGGCAGCGGATGCGTTCACGTTTCTCTCCTCGTCGCGATCGTCCGGCCGGTCCGGAACTCCATCGGCGCCCCGCCGTTTCTCCGGCCGGGCTCTAGTGGAATTCCATTAGGGCTCGGGGGGCGCAATAGCAGCGCAAGAGCGGCCGTCGGTACGGGAATCGAGCACGGCAGGAGCGGGAGAAGTGCGCCGGTCCAGTCGCACTGGAAGAGCGCTCAATGGGGCATTTCGCCGTTGACACGCGAAGAGGGCGCGCGGTTATGTTCGAGATCGCACGAACTAGACAGACACGGCCGGAAGTCGTCCGTTTCGGAGAGTGCAAAATGCTGATCAGACTTGTGGGGATTGTCGCGATCGAGCAGGACGGAGCTGCGCCGCAGCACCTGTCGAGCGCCCAGGCACAAGTGGCGCTCGCCCGGTTGCTGGTCGAGCGGGCCGACGGCACCGAGCGTGACCAGTTGGCCGAAACCGTGTGGCCCGAGGGGCTGCCCGACACCTGGGCCTCGGCGCTGCGCAGTGTGGTCAGCCGGGTGCGGGCGTTCGTCACCACACCGCGGGACCTGCCGGGCGAGACCCCGCTGGTCGCGCAGGGCGGCAGGTACGTGCTGCGGATCCCGCCGCACGCGGTCGTGGACGTGGAGGTCGCCGAGAGCGCGGTGACCGAGGCCGTCGAGGCGTACGCCCAGGGCTCCTACGCGGTGGCCCGGCAGCTGGCGGCCGGCGCCGTGTCGAACCTGCGCGGTTCGTTCCTGCCCTCGCACGAGGGCGAGTGGGTGGACTCGATGCGCGAACAGCTGGAGGAGCTGCGGCTGAACGCGCTGGAGACCGCGAGCCTGGCCGCATCCGCGCTGGGCGACGAGCACCACGCGCTGCGCTACGCGGAGGAGGCGGTGCGCCGGGCCCCGTTCCGGGAGAGCGCCTACCGCTGCCGGATGGCCGCGCACACCAGGGCCGGCAACCGGGCAGAGGCGCTGCGCAGTTACCAGCAGCTGCGCGAGGTGCTGGCGGAGGAGCTGGGCATCGACCCGGCGCCGGAGACGGAGGCGGCGTACCTGGAACTGCTGCGCACCCCGGAGCCGCGGCCGGCCCTGCGGCCGGTGACCGTGCTGGACCCACTGCTGATGGGCATGTTCGAGGTGGACCGCAGGGCCGCGCCGCCCCGGCCGTGCTCGCTGTCGGCGCACGGCTGCGTCACCCACCCGCTGCCCGCGGCCCGCCCCTCGCTGCCCGCGACCCTGCCGGCCTCGCCCGCTGCTTGAGGGCCTGTGTCCCGCCCCCGGCCGGGGGCGGGACACAGGCCCTCGAGCAGCCCGCCCCACCACGCGCGAAGCCGCCGCCGGAGGAGTTCCGGCGGCGGCTTCGCGGCGTGCGGTGCCCGCACAGCACGCACGCGTGTACGGGCCCCGGCCGCTACGGGGGGATGGCGCGGCCGGGGCCCGGCGCGGGGGCAGGACGGGGCGTCAGGTGATGGACACACCGCTGTCGATCGAGACGACCTGTCCCGTCATGCAGTCCTGGTCGAGGAAGAGACCCGCGCTGCGGGCCACCTCCTCCACCGTGACGAAGCGCGGGATGGGCGCCTTGTCCTCCATGCCCTCGATGACGCGGTCGGGGAGGTCCTGCGTCATCCCGGTGATCATGAATCCGGGCGAGAGCGCGTTGACGGTCACACCCCGGCGCCCGCATTCGGAGGCGAGGGTGCGGGTGAAGCCGATCAGGCCCGCCTTGGAGGCGGAGTACGCCGTCTGCCCGGCCGTCGCGATGATGCCGGACGGGGAGACGATGTTGAGCACCCGGCCCCACCGCTTGCGCAGCATGTACGGCACGGTGGCGCGGGCGGTGTGGAAGGAGCCGATCAGGTTGGTCTGGATGACCTGGGCCCAGTCGGCCGGGTTCTGCATGGCCATCAGGCTGTCCTTGCGGATGGCCCCGTTGTTGACCAGGACGTCCACCGCGCCGAGCTCGTCGGTGATGGTGGCGTACATGCTCTGTACGGTCTCCCAGGAGCCGACGTCCCCGGTGACCAGCACCGAGGGGTTGGTCAGCTTCTCCTGGAGCGCCTGGGCCGCGTCCCGCGAGCTGTTGTAGTGCACCGCGACGCGGCAGCCCAGCGAGTCGAGTTCCAGCGCGAGCGCCTGGCCGAGACCCCCGGAGGCGCCGGTGACGAGCGCGACCGGGGACTCCGGCCGCTGACCTGCACTGTTCTTGCTCATGCGGCGACACCGCCCCATTCCAGAAGGATCGAACCCCATGTCATACCGGCGCCGAAGCCGGCCAGCAGGACCTTGTCGCCGGACTTGATGCGGCCTTCCTCCAGCGCCTCGGTGAGCGCGATGGGGATCGACGCGGAGGCCGTGTTCCCGTACTTCTGGAGGTTGGTGATCAGCGCTTCCTGGCGCAGCCCGGTGTGCGACAGGATCGAGTTGATGATCCGGATGTTCGCCTGGTGGGGGACGACGTGGTCGATGTCGGCCGCCTCCACCTTGGCGCTCTCCAGCGTCTCGCGCACCGTGCGGACCGTGTAGCGCACCGCGTTGAGGTAGATCTCGTTGCCGTTGATCTGCGCGTAGTGCAGGCCCGCCGCCACCGTCTCGGCGGTGGTCGGCATGCGGCTGCCGCCGGCCAGCACCTTGAGGGAGCCGGCGCAGGAGCCGTCGGCGCCCAGGTTCCAGGCCTTGACCCGGTTCTCCGGGCCCGCCTGGAGGACGATCGCGCCCGCGCCGTCGCCGACGAGGATCGACAGGTCCCGGTCCTCGGGGTTGGCGGTGAGGGTGTGGGTGTCGGAGCCGATCAGCAGGATCGGCCGGGGATCGATGGCGATGAGCGCCATCGCGGACACCAGCCCGTAGACGAAGCCCGCGCACTCGGAGTTGACGTCGTGCGCGCTCCCGGAGATGCCCAGTTCGTGGTGGACGAAGGCGGACGTGGCGGGGGAGGGCTGTTCGGGGGTCGCCGTGGCGACGATGAGGTGGGCGATGTCGTCGCCGGTCAGACCGGCCTTCTCCAGCGCCCGCCGGCCGGCCTCGACGGCCAGCGAGGCGGTCGTCTGCCCCGGGTCCACCGCTCGCCGCTCACGGATGCCGCAGCGGCTGACCACCCAGTGCTCGTCGACGCCGAAGCGTTCGGCGAGCTCCGCGCTGGTGACGACGCGTTCGGGTACGGACATGCCCCACCCGGTGATGTCGAAGCCGGACACAGGCCCCTCGCCTACGCGTTCGCCGGGACGAGCGCCACGATCTTCGCGTAGACGTCACGCAGCGTGGTGGTGTCGTCGAGGTCGGCGAAGAGCGACTCGTCGGCCGGGATGTGCGGGTACTGGTTCTGGAAGCCGTACAGCCACTCCATCAGGTCGAGCGAGTCGACGTCCGCGATGTGCTGGAGCGGGGCGTCGGGGCTGACCTCCGCGGCACCGGAAACGGCCTCCAGCTGGCTGGCCAGTTCTTCGATGGTGGGCAGCGACATGAGTCGGTCCTCTCTCGGCGGTGCGTCCTGTTTTCCGAAGCGATGAAAACCCCGCCCCCGCAAGGAAGTCGCAAGACGGTGCGGGGCCGTCCCCTCCATTGCGCGCGGCCGTCCCCTCCATTGCGCGAGGGGCCGGCGGGCGGCCGTATTGCGCATTCCTTGCGGGGCATCCGGTTTCCTCGGACGCGAATTGCAGGAATGTGCCGTCCCGCCGGACAGGAATGAGGATCAGATGACAACGGTCGCGCCCAAGTCGGTGGACCCTGAAGTCGATGCGATCAGGCACCACTACGAAGTCAGCAATGACTTGTACCGGCTGATCCTGGGTCCCTCGATGATGTATTCCGGCGGTTACTGGGAGGACGGCGAGGACCTCAACGCCGCTCTCGATACGGCCCAGTACCGCAAGCTGGACAAGTTCGCCGAGCTGGCGAACGTCGGGCCGAACGGCGCCAAGCGCGTCCTCGACATCGGCTGCGGCTGGGGCACCATGATCAACCGCGTCACCACCGTGCACGGCGCGGAGGCGGCGGTCGGTCTGACGCTCTCGCGCACCCAGGAGGCGTTCAACGACGCCCTGAACAACCCGCGGATCAAGACGCTGGTGACGAGCTGGGCCGACTACAAGGTCGCGGACGACAGCGAGAAGTACGACGCCGCGTTCTGCATCAACGCCCTGGAGCACTTCGTCTCCTCGAACCTGCCGCCCAAGGAGCGCACCAAGCGCTACCGCTTCTTCTTCCAGCAGATCGCCAACGCCCTGAACCCGGGCGCCAAGTTCGTGCTGCACACCATGACCGCCGAGGCGCTGCCGATGAACCGGGCGCTCCTGGACGACCTGAAGTTCCTCCAGCGCTCGGAGTTCGAGGGCTGCCACATCCCGCACCTGCACGAGCTGACCGCCGCCGCCGAGGGCCTCTTCGAGATCGACGAGATCGTGAATGAGCGCGAGTCGTTCGCGATGGCCTGCCGCGCCTGGCTGGTGCTGCTGGCCGAGCGCCGGGACGAGGCCGTGGCCATGGAGGGCGAAGAGGTCGTCGCCCGCTTCGAGCGCTACCTCGACATCTTCGCCTACACGCTGGAAGACAAGTTCTTCAACAACTTCCGCGTCACCATCACGCGCCGCTGAGGAGGTTGACATGACGAGCATTCTCGAACCGGCCAAGGACGGCGGGGCCCGCAGCGCCGCCGACACGGCCCCCGGCGGCCGGGGCCCCACCCGGCACCTGCGGGTGGCGGTCATCGGCACCGGGTTCTCGGGCCTGGGCACCGCCGTCAAGCTGCTCCAGAACGGCATCGACGACTTCCTGGTGTTCGAACGGGCCGACGAGGTCGGCGGCACCTGGCGCGACAACGACTACCCGGGTTCCGCGTGCGACGTCATGTCCCACCTCTACTCGTTCTCCTTCGCCAGGAACCCGAACTGGAAGTCCACCTTCGCCAAGCGCGACGAGCTGTACGACTACCTGCGCGACGTCGCCGACCGCTTCGGGGTGCGCCCGCACATCCGCTTCGGCCACGAGCTGATCGCGGCCCGCTGGGACGGTGCCGAGCGGCACTGGCGGGTGGAGACCTCGCAGGGCGACTACACCGCCCAGTTCCTGGTCACCGGCACGGGTTACCTCAGCGAGCCGTCCGTGCCCGACATCAAGGGCCTCGGCGACTTCGAGGGGAAGATCTTCCACTCCTCGAACTGGGACCACGACCACGACCTGAAGGGCCGCCGCGTCGCCGTCATCGGCACCGGTGCCTCGGCGATCCAGTTCGTGCCCAAGATCCAGCCCGAGGTCGCGCACCTGGACCTCTACCAGCGCACCCCCGCCTGGATCGGCCCCAAGAGCGACAAGCCCAACAGCGCGCTGCACACGAAGATGCTGCGCTCGCTGCCCGGCTACCAGGGCTTCAGGCGCAACTTCAACAAGTGGGGCCGTGAGGTCCTCGCCTTCGCCTGGGCCCGCCCCAAGGTCGCCGGCAAGGTCCAGAAGATGGCCAGCGACCACCTGAAGAAGTCGGTCCCCGACGAGGCGCTGCGCGCGAAGCTGACGCCCGACTACGTGGTGGCCTGCAAGCGGCTGCTGTTCTCCAACACCTGGTACCCGGCGATCCAGCAGCCCAACGTGGACCTGGTCACCGACGGCATCCAGGAGGTCCGCGCCAAGTCGGTTCTCGGCAGGGACGGTGTCGAGCGCGAGATCGACACCATCATCCTGGGCACCGGCTTCGCGGCCACCGACCGGCCGGTCGCCCGCCGGATCTTCGGCCGCGACGGGGTGCAGCTGCGCGAGGCGTGGAAGGACGGCATGTCCGCCCACCGCGGCACCACCGTCGCCGGCTTCCCCAACCTCTTCATGCTGCTGGGCCCGAACACCGCGCTGGGGCACTCCTCCCAGACCGTGATGATCGAGGCGCAGATCGGCTACGTCCTGGACGCCCTGAAGCAGATCGAGAAGCGGGGTCTGTCCAGCGTCGAGGTGAGGCCCGAGGCGCAGGAGGCGTACAACAAGACGCTCGACGGCCGCATCGAGGGCTCCGTCTGGACCGACTGCCAGAGCTGGTACCAGGACGCCAACGGCCGCAACTCGTCGATCTGGCCCACGTACACCTGGCGCTTCCGCGCCGGGACCAAGCGCTTCGACCTGAGCGAGTACCAGCTCGCCTCGCAGGTGCGCACCGGCACGCAGGTGCCCCAGTAGGACCCAGGACGCCACGGGAAACGGGAGACGTACGCAGATGAGCATCACCCCAAGAACAGCAGCCCGCACCGCCGCGGGCACGGCGCCCCAGCCGTCCCGGCGCAAGATCCTGGGCGCCGCTGCCGCCACCGCCGTCGCGGTCGTCGGCTGGAACACGGTGGACCAGTCGTGGGCCACCGCCGCCGAGCCCGGTGACCGCCGCAACGTGGTGCCGGTGCCGGCCCTGGACGGCGCGCTGGTGACCACGCCGGCCGTGGTCGAGTCCTTCGCCCACGACTTCGGGCACTTCTTCGACGGCGGCGCCAACAAGCCGTGGGCCGTGCTGCGGCCCGGCAGCATCAACGACATCGTCAAGATCGTCAAGTATGCGAACGCCAACAACATCAAGGTCGCCGTCAACGGTCAGGGCGGCACCGGCAAGGACATCGAGTCGCACTCGGTGTACGGCCAGGCGCGGGTGCCCGGCGGCATCTCCATCGACGCCCGCGGCATGTCGAAGATCTGCTCCTTCGGCAACAGCGTCGTGCAGGTCGAGGCGGGGGTGACCTGGGGGCAGCTGACCGACGCGGCCCTCAAGATCGGCAAGACGCCGCCGGCGCTGCCGGACTACCTCTACCTGTCGATCGGCGGCACGCTCAGCGTCGGCGGCATCGGCGGCACCGTCCACAAGTACGGCCTGATGGTCGACAACGTCGACTCGCTCGACATCGTCACCGGTGACGGCAGCCTGGTCACCGCGTCGCGCACGGTGCGCCCCGACCTGTTCTACTCCGCGCTCGGCGGCGGCGGCCAGGTCGGCATCATCGTGCGGGTCAAGGTCAAGCTGATCCCGGCGCCGAAGCGGGCCGTCATCTTCACCCTGTACTACGCCGACCTGGCGACCTACCTCGCGGACTCCGAGAAGCTCCTGGCCGAGGGCCGCTTCCAGGTGAACGCGGGCGAGCTGACGCCGACCGCGGACGGCAAGGGCTGGCGCTACAAGATGGAGGCCGGCGCCACCTACGACACCACGGCGCCGGACCGCGCCAAGCTGCTGGCCGGGCTGAAGGACGTTCGGGCCGAGGCGGTCATCGAGGACCGGTCGTTCCGCGAGTACATGTTCCGCCTGGACGCCTACGAGGCGTACCTCAAGGACAGCGGCCACTGGTACACGCCCAAGCCGTGGCTGAGCATGTTCCTGCCCGGCTCGAAGACCAAGGCGTTCATGGAGATCGCCGAGCGCGAGCTGAACGCCGACTCGCTCGGCGGCGGGTTCCTGCTCTTCTACCCGTACTACACCGCGAAGATCAAGGCGCCGCTGGCGGTCCAGCCCAACGAGTCCGTCGGCTACCTCTTCGACCTGCTGCGCTTCCCCAACCCGGGCGACCCCAACATCAACGCCATGCTGGAGCAGAACCGCAAGCTGTACGACATCGCGGTCAGCATGGGCGCCAAGCGCTACCTGGTGGGTTCCATCCCGAACATGACGACGGCCGACTGGAAGGCCCACTACGGCAACCGCTGGACGGGTTTCGTCGCCGCCAAGAAGAAGTACGACCCCAAGAACCTCTTCACTCCCGGCCAGGGCATCTTCTCCTGACGGCAGCCGGAAGGCAGAGGCACCGACGGGCCTGGAGGCCCGGCCGGCGGCGGGGGACGGGGTGGATCGCCCCGTCCCCCGCCGCCTTTTTCCATCTCTACGGGAGGTTCGGATGACCACGTACGACCTGATCGACGAGGCGGTGATCGACGCTCCGGCGGACGCCGTGTGGAAGGCGCTCGTCTCGGAGTTCCGCGGGGCCAAGGAGTGGTGGGTCCCCTCCAACACCTTCCACGCGGTCTCCGGGGAGCCGGACGCGGTGGGCGGCAGGACCGGTGTCGTCGTGCACACCAAGGGCGCCGACAAGGGCGGCCTGAAACTGCGCTTCACCTCGCGGACGGTGGCGGTCGAGCCGGGCCGCCGGCTGGACATCGAGTACGTGGACGGGGTGTTCCGCGGCCCGAGCACCTTCCGGCTGGAGCCGCTCGCCGACGACCGCACCCGGCTGTCCATGCACTTCACCGGCAGCCCGCACGGCTGGCTGAAGATCCTCGCCAAGGTCGCCGACCTGGGCGCGGAGCACTCCAAGGGCACGCTCGCCGCGTTCGAGTCGCTCAACCGGCGGCTGTCGGCCGAGAAGGCCACGGCGGTGGAGCGGTGACCACCATCCCCGAGCTGACCCACGAGCTGACGGTGCGCACCGACGACGGCGCCGCGCTCGCGGTCACCGTCCTGTCCCCGCTGGCCGGACGGTCGGCGGGCGTCGACGTGGTGCTGGTGCACGGCTGGGCGCACACCCGGCGGACCTGGGGCACCGTCTCCGACCGGCTGATCCGGGCCGGGCACCGGGTGGTGCTCTACGACCAGCGCGGCCACGGCGCCTCCACCCTGGGCCGCACCCCCGTCTCGGTCGAGCGGCTGGGCGCGGACCTGGCGGCGGTGCTGGCGGAGACCGGGGCGCGCGAGGCGGTGGTGGTCGGCCACTCGGGCGGCGGTTTCGCCGCCCTCTCGTACGCGGCCACCTCGCCGTCCGCCGGGCGCCTGAAGGGGCTCGTCCTGCTGGGCACCGCCGCGCACGGCCAGGACACCCCGGACAGCGAGGTCAAGATGATGGGCAGCGGCCCCTTCTCGTGGGCGCTGCGCCGGGGCGCGCTGGGCCGCAAGCTGCTGGGCTCCACCATGGGCAAGAACGTCGACCCGCAGGTTCGCGACGTCAACCGGCAGATGTTCTCCGCGACCCAGCCCCGGGTCCGGGCCGACTTCTTCCGGTGCACCCGCGGCTGGGACGTGCGCGAGGCCCTGAAGAAGGTGACCGTCCCCGCGGTGGTGCTGCACGGCACCCAGGACAAGGTGATCGGCATCGACTTGGCCGAGATCCTCGCCCAGGTGCTCCCCGGCGCGCGCTTCGAACGCCTGGAGGACGCGGGCCACATGCTCCCGCTGGAGCGCCCGTCGGCAGCGGTGTCGGCGGTGGCGGAACTCGCCTCCCGATGACGGCACCGACGGTGACACCGGCACCGGCGGCCGTGCCGGTGCCGGCGGCCGTGCCGGTGCCGGTGCCGGCGGCTGTACCGGTGTCGGCGGCCGTACCCGTGCCGGTGCCGGTGCGTGCCGTCGTACGGGTGCGGAGCGACGCGGCGGCGCGGGACCTTGGGCGGCCCGCCGTGCTGCGTTCCGCCGTGCCGCACCGGCCCGGCGGAACTGAGCGCGGCGGGGCGCTGATCGGGCGGATCCTTCCCGCGGGCGTCGCCGCCTCGGAGGCGTTCGACGACGCGGCGCCCGCCCCGCTGTTCCTCGCCGAGGCCGCCCTGATGACCGGGCGGCGCGAGCGCAGGCGGCGGCAGTTCGCGACGGCCCGCGCCTGTGCCCGGCGCGCGCTCGCCGAACTGGGCCGCTCCCCCGCCCCGTTGCTGCCCGGTCCCGGCGGCGCCCCGCGCTGGCCCGACGGGGTGGCCGGCAGCATCACCCACTGCGACGGCTACCGGGCGGCGGTCGCCGCGCCCGCCGCCCGGTACTCGGCCCTGGGCATCGACGCGGAGCCGGCCGGACCGCTGCCCCGGGGCGTGCTCGGCCTGATCACCGACCCGCGGGAGCGCGCCGCACTGGCCGCACTGGCGGCGGCCGAGCCCTCCGTGCCGTGGGAGCGGATCTTCTTCTCGGCCAAGGAGGCGGTGTACAAGGCCTGGTACCCGGCGACCGGCGTCTGGCTGGGCTTCCGGGACGCCACCCTCGGACTTTCCGCGGACGGCACCTTCACCGCCGAGGTCCGCCCGCCGCACCCGGTGGACACCGACCCCCGCTACGAGGGCCGCTGGCTG
Organism: Streptomyces sp. NPDC004111; assembly: GCF_042874215.1. NCBI lineage: Bacteria > Bacillati > Actinomycetota > Actinomycetes > Kitasatosporales > Streptomycetaceae > Streptomyces > Streptomyces sp. NPDC004111. Next base: position 72,069 of record NZ_JBIAMU010000023.1, on the reverse strand, counting down.
ACCGGGCGCGGCCTGGTGCTGACGGCGGTGGCCCGCCCGGCGCTCAGCCCGTAGCGGTGTTCCCCAGCACGACCGTGCGGGGCACCGGCGGGGTCTCGCGCGGGCTGCTGGGGGCGGTGCCCGACCGGTACTCCTGGGGGCTGATGCCCCGTACCCGCTTGAAGGCGGTGGACAGGGCGAAGGCGGAGCCGTAGCCCACCCGGGTCGCCACGCCCGCCACCGTGGAGTCCGGTTCGCGCAGCAGGTCGGCGGCGAGCGCGAGCCGCCAGCCGGTGAGGTACGCCATCGGGGGTTCGCCCACCAGGTCGTTGAAGCGGCGGGCGAGCGAGGCGCGCGAGACACCGGTCTTCAGGGCGAGTTCCTCGACGGTCCAGCCGTGCGCCGGGTTCTCGTGCAGCAGCCGCAGCGCCGGGCCGACCACCGGGTCGCTCTGCGAGCGGTACCAGGCGGGGGCGCCGCTGCCCGGCTCGGCGAGCCAGGTGCGCAGGACACCGATCAGGAGCAGGTCCAACAGGCGGTCCAGGACGATCTCCTGGCCCGGTTCGTCGCGCGTCATCTCGGTGGCGAGCAGGGCGATCAGGGTGGAGTCGGCGCCCTCCGAGGGGCGCACGAGCAGGGTCGGCAGCGCGCTCAGCAGCCGCCGGCCGATCTCGCTGGGGGCCTGGTAGGTGCCGCTGAGCATCACCGCCGAGTCGCTCTCCTGGAAGGCGGCGCCCCAGGTCCGTACGCCCAGTGCCATGGACTCCGTGACGTCCTCGCCGTCCTCGGTGTTGCACCGCTGCTGCGGGCCCACCGTGATCTGGACCGGGGTGCCGGGGGAGTCCGCGACGGTGTACGGGTCGGGGCCGCGCACCACGGCGACGTCGCCGGGGCGGATCAGGGCGGGCGTGCCGTGGTCGGGAATCAGCCAGGCGTCGCCGTGCGCCATCGTCACCACGGAGATGGGGGCACGGTCCTCGATCCGCATCGACCAGGGCGGGTTGAAGACGGACTTCAGGAGGAAGGCGCCCCGTGCTTTGGGGCCTTCCAGCAGGCCGGTCAGGGTGTCCATGCGTGCATCCTCTCCGCTGTCGCCCCCGCCCGTCCCCCGCGGGGTCCGAACAAGGGGCGCGGGCCCCGCGGGGCGGGAGGGGAAAATGCGCCCGCCCCTGCCACGGGGGAGAGACAGGGACGGGCGCGGTTTCGGGGGGCCTGCGGGGCCGGGGTTACGCGGCCGAGGCCCGGCCGTGCAGGGTCAGCGCGCGGCCGAGGGCCGCCAGGGCCGCCGTACAGGCCACGGTGCGGATCATGTTCCCGCTGGTCCAGCGGTTGCCGAAGCGGGACCGGGCTGCGGTCGGGTCGCTTCCGGCGCGGGCCAGCTGGACGTTCAGCGGGATGTTGACGACCGCGGTCACCAGGAGCGAGAGCCCGTAGAGGGCGAACGCGGTCCAGCCCCAGCGGGCCGCGTCCGGGCGCCCGCCGCGCTGCTGCTGCACGGCGGCGATCCCGGTGGCGAGGAAGGCGCCGAGGAAGAGCAGGCCGAACAGGCCGTTGTCGATGGCCTCGTTGATGTTGCGCATCGCGGTGACGTAGGTGTGGTCGTCGCCGCGCCCCAGGCCCGGCATCACCGAGATGTCGAAGGCGAAGTAGAGGCCGGCCATCAGCCCGGTGCCCACGGTCGCGGCCACCAGGGTCACGGACTGCGTGGTGGTGCCGGGCCTCGCTCCGGTCACCGCCTCGGCCGCCGTGCCGGTCAGTGTGCTGGTCATGAAGAGATCCCCCTCAGGGTGCGTTCGTAGCGCCTGCGCAGCACGGTGGCGCCGAGCAGCCGGACCGGTGGCGGGATGGTGGCCGAGACATGGGCCACCGAGGTGCGCTCGGCGCCGTCGAACATCCAGGGCTGGAGGTAGGTCATCACGCGCCGGGGGGCGCTGGCGACGACCTTGCGCTCCTCGGCGAGGTAGGCCCGCTCCCCCAGCCGGTCGAAGACGGGGAAGACGACCTGTTCCTCGTCGCGCAGGTGGTCGTGGAGGATGCCCTCGAAGTCGGCCGCCGCCCGGACGAGGCCGGCGCCGCCGTGCCCGATCGCCGCGGAGACCTCCGCCATGGCGCGGTCCAGTTCCTCGTGGTCGTCGTGGAGTTCGCGGGCCTGGGCGTCGAAGTCGGCGTCGCGGCGGCGAAGTCCGGGCCACAGCACGTCGTCCTCGCTGGTGTGGTGCCATTCGATGACTTCGCGCAGGCGCTGCCACCACTCGTCTCCGGTGCCCCGCCAGTGCGGGGCCGCCGCGCGCAGTCGCGCCGCGTCGCGCCGCATGGCGATGTGCATCAGGGCGAAACCGTGGAAGTGCGGGGGCAGGGAGTGCGTTCCCTGCTCGCTGGACCAGGTCTTCGGAGTGGGCATCGGACAACGCCTCCTGCCGGGTTGGTGCGAAGAGCGGCGGTGGGCGGGAAGCGGCGGCGAAGCATGGTGAGTGCCCCGGTACCGGCGGGCGGCGGCCGTACCAGAGTCGCCGCCCGAACCGGTCGGGGTCTCACGCAGTGCCGTGCTGCCGAACTTCCCGTACTGCCGTGGTGCCTTGCTGCCGCGGCGTGCCGCCGCTGCGGTGCGGTGCGGGTCAGACGTTCCAGACGCCGGTGGCCGCGGCCTCGCGGGCGAACTCGGCGAAGTCCTTGGGCTTGCGGCCCAGGGCCTCCTCCACACCGTGCACCAGGTGCGCGTTGCGGCCGTCGAGGATCATGGCGAACAGGTCGGCGAAGTCCTCGGGAAGGCCGTTCTCCTTCAGGACCGCGCGGTACTGCTCGTTGGTGACCGGGATGAACTTGATGTCGCGGCCGGTGGCCTTGGACAGCTCGGCGGCCACGTCGCTGTAGCTGAGCAGGCGCGGGCCCGACAGCTCGTAGGTCTTGCCGATGTGCTTGTCGTCGGTCAGTGCGGCGACCACGACGTCGGCGATGTCGTCCGCGTCGACGAACGCCTCGACGGCGTCACCGGTCGGCAGGGCGATCTCGCCGGCCAGGACGGGCTCCAGGAAGAAGCTCTCGTTGAAGTTCTGGTTGAACCAGCTGGAGCGGACGATCGTCCAGTCGGCGCCGGACGCCTTGAGGTTCTCCTCGCTGGCCTCGGCGGCCTCCTCGCCGCGGCCGGAGAGCAGCACCAGCCGGCGGGCGCCGGCGGCGACGGCGGCCTTGGAGAAGGCGGCGACCTGCTCGGAGGCGCCCGGGAAGGCGAGGTCGGGGTAGTAGGTCACGTACACCCGGTCCACACCGGCCAGCGCGGCGTCCCAGGTGGCGGGCTCGTTCCAGTCGAAGGGCGGCTCACCGTTGCGCGAACCGATCCGGACCTGCCGGCCCTGCGCGGAGAGCTTCTCGGCAACGCGGCGGCCGGTCTTGCCGGTGCCGCCGATGACGAGGGTGGTCTGCGTGTTCTGCGCGTTCTGAGTCATGAGTACAGTCAAGTCCAGTCTCGCGAGACGGGCCATAGCCACAAAGCTCAGTTCCATAAGCGTCCGTCTCAGGACGCGAGGTGTTGGAGAGTGCGGCTGCGGCATGAGCCCGAGAAGCGTGGCATCTGCGGGCGGGTCGTGTCACAGCCTCTCCAGCGCACCTGGATCCTGCGTCGACCGGGCCTTGAGTACGCCTGGAGTACGCTCCGGTGCCGTACGCCCGAAAGCGCTTTTCCCCGCCGACTCGGTTGCATACAGCGGTACTTGAGCGTCGCTCCGGTGGTACGCGACACCATCGGCCCTGCACAGGCACCGACCGACCGAAGGGCCCGGGAGGCCGCATGAACCCCGCTCCTGAGCAGCCGGAGCTCGACCGGCTGTCCGCCGACATGGCCTCACTGCTCGGCCGGATCGGGCTCGATCCGGCCGAACGGCCCGAGCGGCGGCACCGCATCGACCTGCGTTTCGCCGCCGTGGCCGCCCGGTACCCGGGCCGCGTCGCCGCCCGGGACGCCGAGGACGAGGCGACGTACCTGGACCTGGAGCTGTTCGCCGACGACCTGGCGCGCCGGCTCTCCGGACGCACCGGTGCGGGCCGCGCGGTGGCGGTGCGCGCCGGGCGGACCTGCGCGGCGCCGGGCGCGGTGCTGGGCGTGCTGCGCTCGGGCGCGGCCGTGCTGCCGCTGGACCCGGGCCACCATCCGGGGCTCCAGGAGTTCCTGATGCGCGACGCGGGCGCATCCCTGGTGGTCTCCGACAGCGGGCTGCTGCGCGACGAGATCCCGGTGGCGAAGGTGGGCCGGTTCGTCATCGGCGCCCGCCCCGCCGCGGTCCCGGCCCGGGAGATCCCGGTGGAGTCGGCCTTCATGGCGCTCCCGGGTGCGGGCACGGACCCGGGGCGCGCGGCCCGGGTGCGGCCCCTGTCGCACCTGGACGTGCTGTCCTGGGTGGACGCCACCGTGCCGCTGCTGGAGGTGGGCCCCGACGACGTGTGGACGCTCTTCCACGCGCTGTCCCTGGACCTCGGGATGCGGGAGATGTGGGGTCCGCTGCTCTCGGGCGCCCGTGCCGAGGTGGTGGACCGGGCGACCGCCGCCGACCCGTTCGCGTTCGCCGCCCTACTGGCGGACCGGCGGGTGACGGTGCTGACCCAGCTGCCCTCCGCGTTCGCCCGCCTCGTCCCGGCGGCGCACGGCACCCGGCTGGATTCCCTGCGCCACGTCCTGCTGTCGCACGAGGCGGTGGACCCGGCGCTGGTGGCCGCCTGGCGCTCGGCCGCCGTCGCCCCGGCGGCGGTCGTCCGCGAGGTGACGGGGTCGCCGCGGGTGTGGTGAGCGTCCCCGGCACGCGCGAAGGCCCCGGCCGGGTTGGCGGCCGGGGCCTTCGCGCGGGTGCGGACGGGGACTGCGGGTGCGGTCGCGGTCCCCGTCGCCGCGGCGGGGTGGCTCAGAAGTTGCCCAGCCCGCCGCACACGTTCAGTGCCTGTGCCGTGATGGAGGCGGCGAGGTCGGTGGTCAGGTAGCCGACGAGGCCGGCGACCTCCTCGGGGGTGGAGTAGCGGCCGAGCGGGATCTTCGCCTCGAACTGTTCCTGGACGTACTCCTCGGTGGTGTCCCACGCCGCCGCGTACCCGCTGCGCACCCGGGCGGCCATCGGGGTCTCGACGTAGCCGGGGCAGACCGCGTTGACGGTGACGCCGGTGGGGGCCAGTTCCTTGCCGAGGGCCTTGGTGAGGCCGACCACGGCGTGCTTGGAGGCGGTGTAGGGGGCGCCGAGCAGGACGCCCTGCTTGCCGGCGGTGGAGGCGATGTTGATGATCCGGCCCCAGTCGGCGGTGCCGAGTCCGCCCGCGTTGAGCACCTCGCGGGTCAGCAGGAAGACGCTGTGCAGATTGGTGTCGATGACCTCGTGCCACAGCTCGTCGGTGATGTCGGCGGTGGCGCCGCCGCCGCTGCGGCCCGCGTTGTTCACCAGGACGCCGATGGGGCCGAAGACCGCGACGGCCTCGGCGACCAGGGCCCGTACCGCCTCGCGGTCGGTGACGTCGGCCGCCATGCCCTCGACGCACAGGCCCTCTTCGCGCAGGTCCTCCACCGTCTGCTTGACCGCGCTCTCGGTCCGGGCGCAGAGGAACACCCGGTGGCCGCGGGCCCCGAGGTCGCGGGCGATGGCCAGCCCGATGCCGCTGGTCGCCCCGGTGACCAGGGCCACCGGGTACTCGGGAGCCCTGCCTGCCGCCGTCGCCGTCGCCGTCATCGTCGGTCCCCTCCGTCGTTCGTACAGACCTCAACGACTGTCGCGGGGAGCACTCGCGGCCCGGCAGGAGCGGGGTCGAGCCGACGGCCCGCCCCGCTCCTGGTGGTCCGTCAGATCACGCCCTGGGCGAGCATCGCGTCGGCGACCCGCTCGAAGCCGGCGATGTTGGCGCCGGTGACGTAGTCGCCCGGGGCCCCGTAGCGGGCGGCGGTCTCGTGGGAGACCTCGTGGATGGAGCGCATGATGGCGGCCAGTTCGTCCTCGACCCGCTCGGCGCTCCAGGCCGCCCGGCCCGCGTTCTGGCTCATCTCCAGGGCGCTGACCGCGACGCCGCCCGCGTTGGCGGCCTTGCCGGGGCCGAAGGCGACGCCGGCCTGCTGGAAGACGTGCACCGCCTCGGGGGTGGTGGGCATGTTGGCGCCCTCGGAGACCGCGCGGACCCCGTTGCGCACCAGGGTCAGGGCGTCGGGCTCGGTCAGCTCGTTCTGGGTGGCGGAGGGGAAGGCCACGTCCGCGGGGACGTCCCAGACCCGGCCGCCGGGCACGTAGCGGGCGCTGGTGCCCCGGCGCTCGGCGTACTCGCTGACCCGGCCGCGCTCGACCTCCTTGATCTGCTGGAGGAGTTCGAGGTCGATGCCCTTGTCGTCGACGACGTAGCCCTGGGAGTCGGAGGCGGTCAGCGGGTTGGCGCCGAGCTGCTGGAGCTTCTCGATGGTGTACTGGGCGACGTTGCCGGAGCCGGAGACGACGGCGGACAGCCCGTCCAGCCCGGCACCGCGCTGCTTCAGCATCTCGGCGGCGAACAGCACGCTGCCGTAGCCGGTGGCCTGCGGGCGGATCGCGGAGCCGCCCCAGCCCTGGCCCTTGCCGGTCAGCACCCCGGCCTCCCAGCGGTTGGTGATGCGCCGGTACTGGCCGAAGAGGAAGCCGATCTCGCGCCCGCCGACGCCGATGTCACCGGCGGGGACGTCGGTGTACTCGCCGATGTGGCGGTGCAGTTCGGTCATGAAGGACTGGCAGAAGCGCATCACCTCGGCGTCGGACCTGCCGTGCGGGTCGAAGTCGCTGCCGCCCTTGCCGCCGCCGATGCCGAGGCCGGTCAGCGCGTTCTTGAAGACCTGCTCGAAGCCGAGGAACTTCACCACGCCGATGTTCACGGAGGGGTGGAAGCGCAGCCCGCCCTTGTAGGGGCCGAGCGCGCTGTTGAACTCCACCCGGTAGCCCCGGTTGACCTGCACATGCCCCCGGTCGTCCTGCCACGGGACGCGGAAGACTATCTGGCGCTCCGGCTCGGTGAGCCGCTCCACCAGGGCCGCGGCCGGCTCCGCGTACTCCGGGCGCGCCTCGAAGACGGGGGCCAGGGTGTCCAGCACCTCCCGCACGGCCTGGTGGAACTCCGGCTGGGCGGGGTTGCGGCGCTCGATGTCCGCGCGCAGCGCGTCCAGCCGCTGCCGGTGGCCGCCGCGGGCGGCGGGGGACTTCGGGGGCTCGGTGGTGGCCTTCACGGGCTGGGTCCTCTCCTCGGGTGGGTACGGGAGTCCGCGCCCGTGCCGGTCCAGGTGGCGGCCACTTTCGCCCGTACTGCTCAAGGGCTTCTGGAAGCCCGCTTGAGTTCTCCGCGGTGTGCGGCGCTTCCACCATAAGATCACGGCTCATTGACGAGCTTATGACCCTTCTTTTGGCGGTCATTTGATGGGTTTTTGCCCGATTATGACCTCTTCTGTTGTTGCCCCGTTCTGCCCACGACCACGTAGGGGGACCCCACCGTGGAGACCGCACGCCTGGCCTCGCTCATCGCCGCGATCAGCACCATGGGACTGGTCAGCGGCCTGTTCTACGGCTTCTCCGTGTCGGTGATGCCGGCCCTGCGGCGCACCCAGGACGACCGCAGCGTCATCGACGTCATGCAGCGCATCAACGTGGCCATCCTCAACGGATGGTTCGTGCTCGGCTACATCGGCGCGTTCCTGTTCACGGCGGTGGCGCTGGCCCTGCACGTGCCCTCGGACGGCCGCGGCGTACTGCCGCCGCTGATCGCGGCGCTGGTCTGCTACCTCGCCTCGATGGGCGTCACCAACAAGGTCAACATCCCGCTGAACAACGCGCTGGAGAAGGCGGGCCCGGTGGCCCGCATCCCCGACCCGACGGCGGTGCGGCGCGCGTTCGAGGGCCCGTGGGCGCGGGCGAACGTGTGGCGGACCCTGCTGTGCACGGCCGCGGTGGGCTTCCTGGCCTGGGCCCTGGTGCTCAACGGCGGCCTGCCCACCGCCTGACGGGCCGGGCGCCCGACCGGCCGGGAGCACGCCGAAGGGGCCCCGCGGTCCTGGCGGGACCCCTTCGGGCCTGGCGGTGGGGACTGTTCAGCGGGTGGCACGCCCGTAGAGCACCAGGGCGCGGGCCATCAGGGTCAGGGCCGCGGTGCACAGCAGGGTGCGCAGGATGTTGGTGGTGACCCAGGTCGTCTTGAACTTCTCCACGATGGAGAAGTCGGTGAGCTTGGCGGCGCTGCCGGCCCTGGCCAGCTCGTTGTTGAGCGGGATGTTCACCGAGAAGGTGATCATGAGCACGATGAAGTAGAGCACGGCGGCGATGCCGACCCACAGCGCGATCTGCTTGCGCCCCTTGCGCAGTTCGACCACCGCCGAGGCGACCGCGACCAGCAGGGCGCACACGAAGGCCATGCCGAACAGCCCGTTGCCGTCGATGGACGCGTTGAAGTGCTGCATCGCCGTGACGTACGTACGGTTGTCGCCGTCCGCGAGGCCCGGCATGACCGAGACGTCGAAGGCGAAGAACAGCCCGGCCATCAGGCCGATCAGGACGGTCGGGACGATGATCAGCGCCGTCGAGAGCTTGGTGCTCCCCGCGCCCGAGGCGGCCCGCGCGCCGGCCGCGCCGGCCTGCGGGAAGCCCTGCGGCTGCGGGCCCTGCTGCGGGAATCCCTGCTGCTGGTAGGCCTGGTACTGCTGGTTGTGCTGAGGTGGCGGGAAGTTGCCGGTGTGCTGCGGGGAGTAGCTCCCGGTCGGCGGGTGGCTCATGGCTGCGTCCTCATCTGAGTGGTCGGAGTACTGCCTGCCCATGGCACGGACATCCGATCGTGGCACTCCCCCGATGCCGGGCCCCGGCCTCTTGAACCGTCCTTGAGCGAAGCTCCAGGCCCGGCGGCCCGATCCGGCCGGACCCGGGCCGCGGACCGCACAGCGACGCGGCCCTATCGGTTCGTGTCCCGGTCGCGCCCAGGGTGGTCGCGGGGGCGGGCCGGGCTGTCGCGGCGGCGGCGGGCGGCGGATTCGGCACGGGCCACGAGGTACGCGGTCAGGACCGCGGTGGCCGCGACGATCCAGGTGGTGGCGCTCACCCGTGGAGGCCGTTCTTGAGGGTGAGGGTGTCGGCGAGGGTCCGTACGACGTCGGCCAGGCGGCGGGCGTAGGCGAACATGTGCTGCTGGTACGCGCGGTCGCGCTCGCCCTGCGTCCACAGGTAGGCGTCGGGGTGCCCGGCGCTGGGGTCGGTGGACGGCCGGTCGCGGACGAGGGCCCTGCCCAGGGCGACGGCCTTGTGGTGGCTGGCGGCCATCAGGCGGGGCGGGTCGTCGCCGACCGCGTCCGCGAGCTGCTGGAAGGCCGACTCCAGGGCGGCGGCGGTGCTCAGGATCGTGTCCCGTTCGGGGAGGATCCTCGCGGCGAGGACGGGGCGGCAGAGTGCGCGCACGGCGGCCGGGTCGGGCTGCCCCCCGGCGCTCACGTCGTCCCGCCCGCCGCCGCGCGGCCGGTGGTCGCGGCCGACCGGCCGAGCTGCCATGCGGAGAGCGCGCAGCACACGGTGTGCAGGGTCGAGGGGTCCACGAGGGGCGCCTCGTGGGTGGGCGCCGCCCACCAGGCGTACGGGGCGGTGGGGCCGGTCAGCGCGGGGATGCCGAGGTAGTCGTCGCGCTCCACGCCCAGGAGCTTGACGCCCGGCGGCCAGCGCAGGCCGGCCCCTGCCCCGGGCTCGGTGAGGAAGTACCAGGCGTCGGGGGCGGAGACGTGGGTGACGACGGCCCCGCTGCGGTGCTCGGTGACGGTGTGGAGACGGGCGGCGACCGCGCGGCCGAACTCGCCGTAGACACGTACCGCGCCGACGTACACGCCGATCTTGATGACGGAGTGTCCGGTGTCGGGAATCCACTCCGGCGTGAAGAGGATGTCCTGACCACTGCTCAACTCGGCTTTGTCGATGGTGAGTTCGGTTGATGGTGATTCGCTGCTCATGGGTAGAAGGCTGTCAGCGGACGACTACCGTCTGTACTGGAACCGGTCCGCAGGATTCATCTTGCGGGTGGGAAAGCAACCGGTCGCAGGCCTGTTGAGGGTGTCCCCGGATTCCCTTGCGGGTCTCTTGCGGGCCCGTTGCGGGTCGCACGCGGCCGGTCAGGGGCGAAAGGCGTGACGATGGACGGCCAGGACGAGGGAAGGGACCAGAAGCCGCTCGCATGGCGGATCTTCGGTCTCCAGCAGAAGCGGCTGCGGAGCCTGCGGGGGCTGACACAGGAGCAGCTCGCGGACCGCTCGAAGCGCGGGTACTCCCTCTCGACGGTGCAGAAGGTGGAGTCGGGGTCCATCCGGCCCACACCCGATTACATCCAGGACGTGGACGAGGCGCTGGAGGCGGACGGGCTGCTGCTGGTGATGATGGAGGATCTGGTGCGGCCGGAGCATCCGATGTTCTTCCAGGAGTACGCGGAGGCCGAGGCCAACGTGCAGCGGCTGTTCACGTACGACAACCACGCGATCAACGGTCTCCTTCAGACGGAGGCACACGCGCGGACGGTGCTCTCCGCTCGTGTTCCGCTGCTGGAGGAAGACCAGATCGAGGACCGTATCCAGGGCCGTATCGACCGTCAGCAGCTCCTCACCCGTCGGCCCGCTGCTTCGCTGTGCTTCGTCATCGAGGAGCAGGTCCTCCGGCGGCCCATAGGCGGTACCGCCGTCCACAAGGAGCAGCTGGAGCACCTGGCTGCCTGTGCGGGGATGCGGAACGTGGATGTGCACGTGATGCCGACCGAGGTCGAGACCCACGTCGGTCTCGACGGGCCAATGATCCTCCTGACCACAGGGGAGGGACGCCCGGTGGTCTACGTGGAATACCAGGGCGGCGGTTCCACCTTCTATTCCTCTCCGAAGGACATCGGCGTCCTCGAACTTCGGTATGGAATGATCCGATCGCACGCGCTCCGGGCTCCGGAGTCACTGGAGTTCATCCGCAAACTGGCAGGAGAGCTATGAGTAACCACCCCCCGAACTCTGCATGGTTCAAGTCGAGTTACAGCGGCAACGAGGGCGGCGCCTGCATCGAGATCGCGCACGGCTGGCACAAGTCGTCGTACTCCGGCAACGAGGGAGGCGAGTGCGTCGAGGTAGCGACGTGCCCGTGCGCCGACGTCCACGTCCGTGACAGCAAGCTCGGCTCCGACTCCCCCACGTTCGACGTGAACCCGGAAGCGTGGGCGGCATTCTCCGCCTTCGCCGCCACACACACAGTCTGACCGGCGGTACCGAAGACGGGCCCCTCGCCAAACCAAGTGGCGAGGGGCCCGTCGCGTCATACCGTAGCGGGCGGCGGCCGGTCCCCCGACCAGGTTCACTCAGTAGCGGTAGTGGTCCGGCTTGTACGGGCCCTCGACCTGGACGCCGATGTAGTCGGCCTGCTCCTGGCGGAGCGTCGTGAGCTTGACGCCGAGGGCGTCGAGGTGGAGGCGGGCGACCTTCTCGTCCAGGTGCTTGGGCAGCACGTAGACGTCGGTCGGGTACTCCTCCGGCTTGGTGAACAGCTCGATCTGGGCCAGCGTCTGGTCCGCGAAGGAGTTCGACATCACGAAGGACGGGTGACCGGTCGCGTTGCCCAGGTTGAGCAGGCGGCCCTCGGAGAGGACGATCAGGACCTTGCCGTCCGGGAACGTCCACGTGTGGACCTGCGGCTTCACCTCGTCCTTCACGATGCCGTCGATCTTCGCGAGACCGGCCATGTCGATCTCGTTGTCGAAGTGGCCGATGTTGCCCACGATGGCCTGGTGCTTCATCTTGGCCATGTCCGAGGCCATGATGATGTCCTTGTTGCCGGTGGTGGTGATGAAGATGTCGGCCGTCTCCACCACCTCGTCGAGCGTGGCGACCTGGTAGCCGTCCATCGCCGCCTGGAGCGCGCAGATCGGGTCGATCTCTGTGACGATCACCCGGGCGCCCTGGCCGCGCAGCGACTCCGCGGAGCCCTTGCCGACGTCGCCGTAGCCGAAGACCACCGCCGTCTTGCCGCCGATCAGGACGTCCGTCGCGCGGTTGATGCCGTCGATCAGCGAGTGGCGGCAGCCGTACTTGTTGTCGAACTTCGACTTGGTCACGGCGTCGTTCACGTTGATCGCGGGGAACAGGAGCTGGCCGTCGCGGTGCATCTCGTACAGGCGGTGGACGCCGGTGGTGGTCTCCTCGGTGACGCCCCGGATGCCGGCGGCCAGGGCCGGCCAGTCCAGCTCCGACTTGTGCAGCAGGGCCAGGACCAGCGCCATTTCCTCGTTGTCGGCGGTCGAGGGGTCCGGCACCGAGCCCGCCTTCGCGTACTCGACGCCCTTGTGGACCAGCAGCGTCGCGTCGCCGCCGTCGTCCAGGATCATGTTCGGTCCCGCGTGGCCCGGCCAGGTCAGCGCCTGCTCCGTGCACCACCAGTACTCCTCCAGCGTCTCGCCCTTCCAGGCGAAGACCGGGATTCCGGCGGCGGCTATCGCGGCGGCGGCGTGGTCCTGGGTGGAGTAGATGTTGCAGGACACCCAGCGGACCTCGGCGCCGAGGGCGACCAGCGTCTCGATGAGCACGGCGGTCTGGATCGTCATGTGCAGGGAACCGGTGATGCGGGCACCGGCCAGCGGCTGCGCCGCCGCGTACTCGCGGCGGATCGACATCAGGCCGGGCATCTCGTGCTCGGCCAGGGTGATCTCCTTGCGGCCGAACTCGGCGAGGGAGAGGTCGGCGACCTTGAAGTCGGTGAAGTCCATCGGGGCTGCTCCGTGGTGTGCGTGAGAGGTGAGTGGGGTGCGGCGCGTCGATTACGGCCGCGGCTGCGGCTTGGCGGTGTCCACGGCGAGGTTCTGGTGGATCTCCAGCGTCGCGGTGGACTTGTTGAGGGTGATGTAGTGCAGTCCGGGCGCCCCCTCGGCGAGCAGGCGCTGCGACATCTCGGTGGCGTACTCGACGCCGATCCGGTGGCCGTCGGCCGGGTTGTCCTGGGCCGCTTCGAGCCGCTGCGCCAGGGCGTCGGGGAAGCGGGCGTCGCTGAGTTCGGCGAAGCGCCGGATCTGGCGGAAGTCGGTGGCGGGCATGATCTCCGGGATGATGGGGGTCAGACAGCCCACCGACATCAGCCGGTCGCGCAGCCGCAGGTAGTCCTCCACGTGGAAGAACATCTGGGTGATCGCGTAGTCGGCGCCCGCCCGGCACTTGGCGGCGAAGTGGCGGATGTCGTCGGTCCAGCCCGGCGAACGCGGGTGCCGCTCGGGGAAGGCGGCCACGCCGACGCTGAAGTCGCCCAACTGCCGGATCATGGTGACCAGTTCGTGGGCGTGCGTGAAGCCGTCCGGGTGCGGGGTCCAGGCGCCGCGCGGGTCGCCGGGCGGGTCGCCGCGCAGGGCGAGCACGTCCCGGATGCCGGCGTCCGCGTACTGGCCGATGATCCGGCGCAGTTCGGCCCGCGAGTGGCCGACCGCGGTGAGGTGCGCGACCGGGCGCAGGGTGGTCTCGGCCGCGATGCGCTTGGTGACCTCGACGGTGCGGTCGCGGGAGGAGCCGCCCGCCCCGTAGGTGACGGAGACGAAGGAGGGCGCGCAGCTCTCGATGCGGCGGATCGCGTTCCACAGCGTCCGCTCCCCCGCCGCCGTCTTGGGCGGGAAGAACTCGAAGGAGAACGAGCGCCGCCCGTCGGCCAGCACTTCGCGCACGGTGGGGCGCGGGTTCGGCAGCGCGCGGGCGGGTTCGGGGGCGGGGGGTGCGGCCGGGGCCTCTCGTTCGGCGAAGACAGCAGTCAAGGGATCGTTCCTTCCGGTGTCGGCGGGCCCGGTGGCGGCGGACGTCAGCGGGCGTTGAAGTACGTGGCCGCGGGGTGGTGGATGACGATCGCGTCGGTGGACTGCTCCGGGTGGAGCTGGAACTCCTCGGAGAGGTGGACGCCGATCCGCTCGGGCTCCAGGAGTTCGGCGATCTTGGCGCGGTCCTCCAGGTTGGGGCAGGCGCCGTAGCCGAGGGAGAAGCGGGCGCCGCGGTACTTGAGGGCGAACATGTCCTCGACGTCGGCGGGGTCCTCGCCGGCGAAGCCCAGTTCGGAGCGGACCCGGGCGTGCCAGTACTCGGCCAGCGCCTCGGCGAGCTGGACGGAGAGGCCGTGCAGTTCGAGGTAGTCGCGGTAGGCGTTGGCCTCGAAGAGCTTCGCGGTCTCCTCGCCGATCTTCGAGCCGACCGTGACGACCTGGAAGCCGACCACGTCGACCTCGCCGGACTCCTCGGGCCGGAAGAAGTCCGCCAGGCACAGGCGACGGCCGTGCCGCTGGCGGGGGAAGGTGAACCGGGTGCGCTCCAGGCCCTGTTCGTCCAGGACGATCAGGTCGTCGCCCTTGGCGACGCACGGGAAGTAGCCGTGCACCACGGCCGCCTCCAGCAGGTTCTCGGTGTGCAGCCTGTCCAGGAGCCCGCGCAGCCGGGGCCTTCCCTCGCTCTCCACCAGCTCCTCGTACGTGGCGCCGCCGGTGCGGGCCTGCTTGAGGCCCCACTGGCCCTTGAACAGGGCGCCCTCGTCGAGCCAGGAGGCGTACTCCTTGAGCTGGATGCCCTTGACCACGCGGGTGCCCCAGAACGGCGGGGTCGGTACGGGGTTGTCGGTGGCGGTGTCGGAGCGCACCGAGCCCTCCTCCGCCGGGCGCTCGTCGGCCGGGGCGGCCGGTCCGGCGGGGCGGACCCGGCGCTGCTTCAGGGGCGGGAGCTCCACGCCCGGCACGCCCCGCTTGACGCCCATGAGAGCGTCCATCAGGCGCAGGCCCTCGAACGCGTCGCGGGCGTAGCGCACCTCGCCCTGGTAGATCTCGTGCAGGTCCTGCTCCACGTACGCCCTGGTCAGCGCGGCACCGCCGAGGATCACCGGATAGTCGGCGGCCATCTTGCGCTGGTTCAGCTCCTCCAGGTTCTCCTTCATGATCACCGTGGACTTCACCAGCAGACCGGACATGCCGATCACGTCCGCCCGGTGCTCGACCGCCGCTTCGAGGATCGCCGAGACGGGCTGCTTGATGCCGAGGTTGACGACGTTGTAGCCGTTGTTGGAGAGGATGATGTCGACGAGGTTCTTGCCGATGTCGTGGACGTCGCCGCGGACGGTGGCGAGCACGATGGTGCCCTTGCCGTCGGCGTCCGACTTCTCCATGTGCGGCTCCAGATGGGCCACGGCCGTCTTCATGACCTCGGCGGACTGGAGCACGAACGGCAGCTGCATCTGGCCCGAGCCGAACAGCTCGCCGACCACCTTCATGCCTTCGAGCAGGGTGTCGTTGACGATGTCGAGGGCGGGCCGGTCGGCGAGGGCCTCGTCGAGGTCGGCCTCCAGGCCGTTCTTCTCGCCGTCGACGATGCGGCGCCGCAGCCTCTCCTCCAGCGGCAGCGCGAGCAGTTCCTCGGCGCGGCCCGCCTTCAGCGACTTGGTGTTGACGCCCTCGAAGAGCGCCATGAGCTTCTGGAGCGGGTCGTAGCCCTCCGCGCGCCGGTCGTGGATCAGGTCCAGCGCGGTGCGCACCTGCTCCTCGTCGAAGCGGGCGATGGGCAGGATCTTGGAGGCGTGCACGATGGCGGAGTCCAGGCCGGCCTTGACGCACTCGTCGAGGAAGACGGAGTTCAGCAGCACCCGGGCGGCCGGGTTGAGGCCGAAGGAGATGTTGGACAGACCGAGCGTGGTCTGCACGTCGGGGTGACGCTGCTTCAGCTCGCGGATGGCGCCGAGGGTGGCGATGCCGTCGCCGCGGGACTCCTCCTGGCCGGTGCAGATGGTGAAGGTGAGGACGTCGATGAGGATGTCCGACTCGCGCACCCCCCAGTTGGTGGTGAGGTCGGTGATGAGGCGCTCGGCGATGGCGACCTTGTGCTCGATGGTGCGGGCCTGGCCCTGCTCGTCGATGGTGAGCGCGATCAGGGCGGAGCCGTGCTCCCGGGCGAGGGCGGTGACCTGGGCGAACCGGGACTCGGGGCCGTCGCCGTCCTCGTAGTTGACGGAGTTGATGACCGCGCGCCCGCCGAGCATCTCCAGCCCGGCCCGCAGGACCGGCAGTTCGGTGGAGTCCAGCACGACGGGAAGGGTCGAGGCGGTGGCGAAGCGGCCCGCCAGTTCCTTCATGTCGGCGACGCCGTCGCGGCCCACGTAGTCCACGCACAGGTCCACCATGTGGGCGCCCTCGCGGATCTGGTCGCGGACCATCTCCACGCAGTCGTCCCAGCGGGCCTCCAGCATCGCCTCGCGGAACTTCTTCGACCCGTTCGCGTTGGTGCGCTCGCCGATCGCCATGTACGAGGTGTCCTGCCGGAACGGCACCGCCTGGTACAGCGAGGACGCCCCGGCCTCCGGGCGCGGGTCGCGCGGCGGCGGCACCAGACCGCGCACCCGCTCGACCACCTGGCGCAGGTGCTCGGGGGTGGTGCCGCAGCAGCCGCCGACCAGCGAGAGCCCGTACTCGCGCACGAAGTTCTCCTGCGCGTCGGCCAGCTCCGCGGGCGAGAGCGGGTAGTGCGCGCCGTCCTTGGTGAGCACCGGCAGGCCCGCGTTGGGCATGCAGGACAGCTGGATCCCGGCGTGCCGGGCCAGGTGGCGCAGGTGCTCGGTCATCTCGGCGGGGCCGGTCGCGCAGTTCAGCCCGATCATGTCGATGCCGAGGGGCTCCAGCGAGGTCAGTGCCGCGCCGATCTCCGAGCCGAGCAGCATGGTGCCGGTCGTCTCGACCGTCACCGAGCAGATCAGCGGGACCCGGAAGCCCAGCGCGTCCATCGCCCGGCGGGCGCCGACCAGCGCGGACTTCGTCTGCAGGAGGTCCTGGGTGGTCTCGACGAGGAGGGCGTCGGCGCCACCGGCGAGCAGGCCCTCCGCGTTGGTGCGGTACGCGTCGCGCAGGGTGGCGTAGTCGGTGTGGCCGAGGGTGGGCAGCTTGGTGCCGGGGCCCATCGAGCCCAGTACCCAGCGCTGCCGGCCCGTGGAGGCGGTGAACTCGTCGGCGACCTCGCGGGCGATCCTGGCGCCCGCCTCGGCCAGTTCGAAGTTCCGCTCGACGATCTCGTACTCGGCGAGGGCGGCGTGGTTGGTGCCGAAGGTGTTGGTCTCCACGCAGTCCACGCCCGCCGCGAAGTACTCCTCGTGGACGGAGCGCACGATGTCGGGGCGGGTGACGTTGAGGATCTCGTTGCAGCCCTCCAGCTGCTGGAAGTCCTCCAGGGTGGGGTCCTGCGCCTGGAGCATGGTGCCCATGGCGCCGTCGGCGACGACGACCCGGGAGGCGAAGGCCTCGCGCAGGGCGTCGGCGCGGGCGCGGCTCGCGGTGTCGCTCACGACCGGTCCCCCGCCCTGTTCAGCACGGGCGCCAGGTCCTTGGCCGCCCCGGCCCCGTAGGCCGCTGCGACGGTGGCCAGGAGCGTGGCGGGCTCGGCCTCGTACGACTGGGAGCCGACGGCGCCCAGAGCCAGGGCCGCCATCGCGCAGCCCAGCCGGGCGGCGGACTCGGCCGGTGCGCCGTGGCTCACCGCGGCGAGGAAACCGGCCCTGAAGGCGTCGCCGACCCCGGTGGGGTCCGCGGCCGTCACGTCGGGGACGGCCCCCACCGTGACGGTGACCGTCCCGGTGGCCTCCCGGCGTTCGATGCGCACGCCCCGGGAGCCGAGGGTGGTGACCCAGGAGCCGACGCGCTCCAGCACCTCGCCGGTGCTCCACCCGGTGCGCTCGCGCAGCAGCGCGGACTCGTACTCGTTGGTGAACAGCCAGCGCGCCCCCTCGACCAGGGCGCGTACCTCGTCCCGCGCCAGCCGGGCGAGCTGCTGGGAGGGGTCGGCGGCGAACGGGACGCCCAGCTCCCGGCACTGCCCGGTGTGCCGGAGCATGGCCTCGGGCGAGCTGGGCGAGATCAGCACCAGGTCCGGCGGGCCGCAGCGGACGGCCAGTTCGCACAGGTCGATCCGGGCGGACTCGGCCATGGCCCCGGCGTAGAAGGAGGCGATCTGGTTGGCGTCCTGGTCGGTCATGCACATGAAGCGGGCGGTCTGCAGGGAGTCGCAGACGTACACCCCGGCGGTGTCCACGCCGTGCTCCTTGAGCCAGACCTCGTACTCCGCGAAGTCGGCACCCACCGCCCCGGCGAGCAGGGGGTTCAGCCCCAGCGAGCCGAGCCCGTAGGCGATGTTGGCCGCCACCCCGCCGCGCCGCACCTCCAGGGTGTCGACGAGGAAGGACAGCGAGAGGTGGGCCAGCTGGTCGGGGAGCAGCTGGTCGACGAACCGGCCCGGAAAGGCCATGAGGTGATCCGTGGCGACGGATCCTGTTACCGCTATGCGCACTGGGGTCTCCTGCGGAGGGGTATCCGGGCCGGTCCGGGCCGGTTTCGGGGCGAGCGTGCGGGGAGGGGATACGGGGTTACTACAAAAGGGCGCCGGTGGCCGCGGCGGGCGCGGCCACACACGCGTCAGCGGGCGGCGGCGGCCTTGAGCGCCTCGGCCCGGTCGGTGCGCTCCCAGGTGAAGTCGGGCAGCTCGCGGCCGAAGTGGCCGTAGGCGGCGGTCTGGGAGTAGATCGGGCGCAGCAGGTCGAGGTCGCGGATGATCGCGGCCGGGCGAAGGTCGAAGACCTCGGCGATGGCGTGCTCGATCCTGTCGGTGTCGATCGTGGCGGTGCCGAAGGTCTCGACGAACAGGCCGACCGGCTCGGCCTTGCCGATCGCGTACGCGACCTGGACCTCGCAGCGCGAGGCGAGGCCGGCGGCGACGACGTTCTTGGCGACCCAGCGCATCGCGTACGCGGCGGAGCGGTCGACCTTGGACGGGTCCTTGCCGGAGAAGGCGCCGCCGCCGTGCCGGGCCATGCCGCCGTACGTGTCGATGATGATCTTGCGGCCGGTCAGGCCCGCGTCGCCCATCGGGCCGCCGATCTCGAAACGGCCGGTCGGGTTGACCAGCAGGCGGTAGCCCTCGGTGTCGAGCTTGATGCCGTCGGCGGCCAGGCGGTTCAGCACGTGGTCGACCACGTGCTCCTTGATGTCGGGGGCCAGCAGCCCGTCCAGGTCGATGTCGGCGGCGTGCTGCGAGGAGACGACGACGGTGTCCAGCCGGACCGCCCGGTCGCCGTCGTACTCGACGGTGACCTGGGTCTTGCCGTCGGGACGCAGGTAGGGGACGGTGCCGTCCTTGCGGACCTCGGTGAGGCGGTGGGAGAGCCGGTGCGCGAGGTGGATGGGCAGCGGCATCAGCTCGGGGGTCTCGTCGCAGGCGTAGCCGAACATCAGGCCCTGGTCGCCCGCGCCCTGCTTGTCCAGCTCGTCGTCCTCGCCCTCGACCCGCTTCTCGTAGGCGGTGTCGACGCCCTGCGCGATGTCCGGGGACTGCGCGCCGATGGACACCGAGATGCCGCAGGAGGCGCCGTCGAAGCCCTTCGCGGAGGAGTCGTAGCCGATCTCCAGGACCTTCTCGCGGACCAGGGCGGCGATCGGGGCGTACGCCTTGGTCGTCACCTCGCCCGCGATGTGCACCAGACCGGTCGTGATCATCGTCTCGACGGCGACGCGGGAGGCGGGGTCCTCGGTGAGGAGCGCGTCGAGGACGGTGTCGCTGATCTGGTCGGCGATCTTGTCGGGGTGGCCCTCGGTCACGGACTCCGAGGTGAACAGACGGCGGGACATGTCACTCCTGATGGGTTGGGCCGGGAAAGGGTCCGGGGTGGTGCGGTGCGGTGGTCGTGGTGCGGGCGGCACGGGGGCGGGTGCGTCGCGCGGACGGCGTACGGGGTGTCATACGGCGCTCGTTCCGGCCGCCGCCACCGTGTCCTCCAGCACGCGGGCCAGCACCCGCAGCGGCTCGGCCCCGCCCTCGGGGCTGCCGCCGATCGCGACCGGCGGCGGGTACCAGCCGTGCGCGGCGACCCGGGCCGCGGCCCGCCGGGCGCCGTCGCCCGCGCCGGAGAAGCCGCCGAGGAACACCGGCTCGTGCCGGGCGAGCCCGGGGCGCAGCACCTCCAGGCACCGGTCCGGGTCGCTGCCCGGGGGCAGCACGGCCAGCGCCTGCGGTCCGTCGAACAGCTCGGGCAGCCGGTCGTAGCAGCCGGGCGGCGAGCCCGCCGCCGGCAGCACGCAGATGGTGCCCGCACCCGGCCCGGCCGCCCTCCTCAACACCCTTGCGGGCAAAGGCGGTTGAGGGGTCGCGCGCGGTACGGGCAGGCCGCCGAGCACGTCCAGGGCGCCGGACACGTCGAGCGCGCCCCGGCCGTCGGACAGGGTCCGCAGCAGCCGGGCCGCCTGGGCCAGGAGCCCGGCCGCGTCCGCGTCGGGGAACCGGGCGCGGTCGTGCACGCAGGTCAGCACCAGGCCGCCCTCGGCGTCGTGCCGGGCGACCAGGGTCAGCGGCAGCGCGGTGGGCGCCAGCAGGATCTCCGGCTCGTCCACCCGCACGCCCTCCGCGGCCAGTTCGCCCGCCAGGCCGGCGGCCGAGGCGGCGGACGCGGCGGCCGAGATCCCGTACAGGCCGCCGCCGGGGCCCGGGACCAGGCCGACGGTCGGCGGCGGCTCGAAGACCACGAGCGACTCGGGGCGCGGCACCGCGGCCGTCCCGCCGGGGGCAGGCGGGTCGCCGGGACGCGGGGAAGCGGGCCCGGCGGCGGGGGCCGCGGCCCAGCTCTCGATCTGCCCGCCGGAGACCCACTCGTACGCCGCGCCCTCCAGCGCCCGCGCGCCCAGCGTGTCCAGCAGCCGCGCCACCGGCATCCCGGCCGCCACCCGCACGTGCAGCGGATGGACCGCGCGCAGCGGCCCGGAGAGCAGCTCCACACCGGGCAGCGCGATGCCCCGGCCGGAGACGGCCACCGAGAACACCACCGGCACCGGGTCCACGGTCCGCGGGGAGGCCGACCGGGCGGCCCGGTACAGCAGCAGCGACCACACCGCCTGCAGGGCGGTCGACTCGGCGGCCCCCTGCACGGCCGCCCAGGTCCGCAGCCGCGCCGCCTCCAGCGGGGTCAGCCGCTCCCGGAACCACTCGTGCCCCTGCCCCGCCGCCGCCCCCGGCGGCGGGGCCAGCGGCAGCGCGGGCAGCGTGACGGCATCCGGCGGCGTGGCGGCGGTGCGCATCCAGAACTCCCGGGCGGCCACCGCGTCCTGCCGCGACAGCCACCGCGCGTGGTCCCGCACGTCGGGGCGGCGCGCACCGCCCCGCGGCCGGCCGTCGGCGACGTACGCGCGCAGGAAGGACCGCAGCAGGGCGCGCATGCTGCGCCCGTCGAGGAAGGCGTGGTGGTAGGTGAACAGCAGCCGGGTCACCCGGGCCCGGCCGGCCGCCCCGGCGGGCCCGGGGTCCTCCAGGAGCGCCACCCGCAGCTGCCCCGCGCGCCGCAGGTCGAACTCGCGCAGCCGCTCGCCGCGCACCAGGCTGTGCCAGTCGGCGCCGCTGTCCGCCCCGTGGTGGGCGATCCGCGGCACCACCCTCGGGTGGACGGCCAGCGCGGGCGGTTCCCCGGTGGGCGCGGCGAGCCCGGTGCGCAGCACGGCGTCGCCGTCGTACAGCGCCTGCCAGGCGGCGACGAACCGCGGCACGTCCAGCGGGCCCCGCCAGCGCACCGCCATCTGCTCGACGTGCAGCCCGGCCCCGGGGCGCACCAGCGCGTCGAGCAGCAGGTCCTGCTGGGAGGGGGAGGCGGGCACGCGCAGCGGGCCGCCGTCCCCGGAGCGGGGGCTGCGCGGGGGGTGCGGGCGCGGCTGCTCCGACGAGGCCATCGGATTCCTTCCTCCTCCCCGGTCAGGGGCTTCCTCCCCGGTCGGGGTGCGGTGCGGTGCCCCGGGCCGGGGGCGGGGGCGGGGTCAGAGCGGGCGTACGGCGCCGCGCGCGTGCCGGGCGGCGCGGGCGAGGATGCTGCGGCTCTCCCGGCCGAGCGTCTCGCGCACGTGGCCACGGGCCTGCGCCAGGCTCGTACCGGCGCCCAGCACCTCGGCCACGGCCTCCTCGCGCAGCAGCACGGTGTGCCGGCACAGGGCGGTGACGTCGCTCTCGTCGGCCGACAGCGACCACTCCAGGACGTGTTCGGCGAACAGCGGGGCGGGCACGGTGCGCTTCTCCACGATCCGGTACGCGGCCGGGAAGCAGATCCGGACGGCCTCGGTGGACCGCGTGGTCTGCGCGGCCCCCTCGGCGGCCAGGGTGTCCATGGCGACCCGCTGCACGCCGGGCGACAGTTCGTCCACCGTCACCCGGGCGACGTGCGGCACGGTGGCCGGCCAGTCCCCGATCCGGTACAGGAAGTCGTGCAGGGCCTCCGGGGACGCCTTGACTGTCAGTTCGTCCTCGACGGAGACGAGGAGTGCGGCGTGCCGCTCCGCGTTCTCGGCCGCCGCCCTGATCCGGTCGAGTTCGGCCCGGCTGTTGGTGTCGGTGGCGAGCCGGAGCCAGGCCTCGTCGTCGGGCAGGCCGGCGGCCACGGTGAAGTCGTGGTCCAGGGTGAGCCTGCACCGGCCGTCCGCGAGCTCGTCCACGCTCCACTGCCCGCCCATCGCCAGGGCGGGGGCGGCCGGGGTCTCGTGCCGGAAGGAGATGCGGCGCGCCACCGGGTCCATGGACCGCCGGGAGAACCAGGACTTCACCTCGCCGTTGGCGGTGACCCACATCTGGAAGCGGTCCTCGGCCCCGTCGAAGTCGAGCCGCTCCACGTGCACGGTGGGCGGCATGACCAGCGGCCAGCGGGTGGTGTCGGAGACCAGCCCGTACACCACGCCCGCCGGGGCCTGGACCTCCACCGTGTACGCCGTGCGAAGTACCCGCTCGCCGGGCATCGGCTCAGCTGACATCGGCTCCACCTTTCTCGACCTTGGACCACGAATGTGCCCAATGCCGCCGGAGAGGGGGTGGAGGTGCGCTAGAACCTGTCCGGCGGATCAGGCGGGGGGGTTTCAGATCACCGCGGAACGGGCCGCGGTCAGCGCCTGGTTGACCATGGCGAGGTAGCGGCGCGGGGTGTACGCCTCGTCCAGCTCCTCCTCGTCGAGCACCACGGCGTAGTCGCGCTCGACCCGGCCGGTGGTCTCCAGCATGGCCAGCGAGTCGTAGCCGAGGTCGCCGAACTCGGTGTCCAGGATGTCCCCGTCGAGGTCGATCCCCTCCGCCTGGCCCGCGCATTCGCGCAACAGCCGCACCAGGTCCGCGAGTCGCATCGGCTCCTGTTCCATGGGTCGTACCTCTCTGTCGTCCGGGTCGTGCTTCGTGTGGCGTGGGGGGGGGTCAGGGGGCGCGTACGACGGCCGCCGAGTTGAAGCCGCCCCGGCCCCGGGCCAGCACCAGGACGGTGCGCAGCGGCACACCGGTGCGGGGGCGGCCGATCACCAGGTCCACCGGGCAGTCGGCGGCGGGGCGTTCGGTGCCGGTGGTGGGCGGGATCACCTGGTCGCGCAGGGCCAGCAGGGCGGCGGCCAGGTCCAGGGCGGCGCCGCCCGCGGCCAGCCGTCCCGCCATGCTCTTGGGCGCGGTCACGGGCACCCCGTACGGCCCGAAGAGGGCGGTCAGGGCGGCGGCCTCCGCCCGGTCGGCGGCACGCCCGCCCGCCCCGTCCGCCAGCACGAGGTCGACGTCGGCGGCCACCAGCCCGGCGTCCGCGAGCGCGAGGGCCGCCGCGTCGGCCAGCCCGGGGCTGTGCGGGTCGGCGTCGAAGGTGGCGGAGTGCCCGGCCAGGCTCCCGTACACCCGGGCGCCGCGGTCGGCCGCGCTCGCCGCGTCCTCCATGACCAGCAGCGCGCCGCCCTCCCCCACCACGTGCCCGCAGGCGTCCTCGGCGAACGGCCGGTAGGCGCGCGCGGGGTCCTCGCAGGTGCTCATCCCGCCGCCGGCCAGGTGGGCGGCCCAGCCCCAGGGGCACAGGGCCGAGTCGAGGCCGCCGGTCACCACGAGACGGGCGCCCTTGCGGATCTGGCGGCGGGCGTGCGCGACCGCGTCGAGGCCGCCCGCCTGTTCGCTGACGACCACGCCGGACGCGCCGCGCAGGCCGTGCCTGATGGAGATCTGGCCGCTGTTGACGGCGTAGAACCAGGCGAAGGACTGGTACGCGCTGACGTGCTGGGGGCCCTTGCTCCACAGGGCTTCGAGTTCGCGCTGGCCGAACTCGAAGCCGCCCGCCGAGTTCGCGGTGACGACGCCCGCCGCGTACGGGGGCATCGAGGACAGGTCGACGCCCGCGTGGTCGAGGGCCTCCTGAGCGGCGGCCAGGGACAGCCGGGTGACCCGGTCGGTCTGCGGCAGCAGCCGGCTGGAGACGTGCTCCTCGTCGACGAAGCCGGGCACCTGACCGGCGATGCGCACCGGGTAGGGCGAGGCGTCGAAGCGGGTGACGGGGCCGATGCCGCTCTCGCCGCGCAGTACGGACTCCCACCACGTCCCGGTGCCGAGACCGCCGGGGGCGGCGACGCCGATCCCGGTGAAGACGGCGGTGGCGGGCGGGGCGTGGACGGGGTGCGCGGGGGTGTGGGCTGCGGTGCTCATGCGGCTGCTCCCTTCGGGCCGGCGGTGGCGACGGCCGCTCGGGGTGCGCCCGTTCGGCGCACGTCAAGGCGGTTGAGGACCATGGCGCTCTGGAACCCGCCGAAGCCGCTGCCGACCGTCAGCACGGTGTCGGTGCGCTGCTCGCGGGCGGTGAGCGGGGTGTAGTCGAGGTCGCAGGCCGGGTCGCTCTCGTGCAGGTTCGCCGTCGGCGGCACCACCCCGTGCTCGATGGCCAGCGCGCACGCGGCGATCTCCAGGGCGCCGACCGCGCCCAGCGAGTGCCCGATCATCGACTTGATCGAGCTGACCGGGATCTCGTACGCCCGCGCCCCCAGGCTCCGCTTGAACGCCTCGGTCTCGTGCCGGTCGTTCTGCTTGGTGCCCGAGCCGTGCGCGTTGACGTAGTCCACCGCGCCCGGGTCGAGCCGGGCCTCGTCCAGGGCCGCGGAGATGGCCTCGGCCATCTCCGCGCCGTCGGCGCGCAGTCCGGTCATGTGGTACGCGTTGCTGCGCGAGGCGAAGCCGGAGATCTCGGCGTACACCGCCGCGCCGCGCCGCCGCGCGTGCTCCAGTTCCTCGACGACCAGCACCGCGGCCCCCTCGCCGAGCACGAACCCGTTGCGGGTGCGGTCGAAGGGCCGGGAGGCGGTCGCCGGGGTGTCGTTGCGCGGGGTGGTGGCCCTGATGACGTCGAAGCAGGCCAAGCTGATCGGTGAGATCGGTGCCTCGGCGGCCCCGGTGACCATCACCTCCGCGCTGCCCTCGCGCACCAGGTCGACGGCGTGGCCGACGGCGTCCAGGCCGGAGGTGCAGCCGGTGGACACCAGCGACACCGGTCCCCGGGCGCCCGCCGCACGGGCCACCTCGGCCGCCATCGAGGAGGGCACGAACCAGTCGTACAGGTCCCTGGGCGCCCGCACGTGGTCCACCAGCCACCGCCGGCCGCCGTCGCTGACCTTGTCGAAGGTGTGGTCCAGGGAGGTGGTGCAGCCCAGCGCGCTGCCCAGGGTGACCCCGCACCTGGTGGGGTCGGGGAGCCCGTCGAGCCCGCTGTCGGCGAGCGCCTCGCGCGCGCTGACGAGCGCGAACTGGGCGGCCCGGTCCAGGCGTACGGCGTCCGCGGCGTCCAGGCCCTGCTCCAGCGGGTCGAAGTCGGCCTCGGCGGCGACCTGCGAACGGTAGGGCGCGGGGTCCAGGAGGGTGAGGGTGCGGGTGGCCGTGCGTCCGGAGGTGAGCAGCGACCAGAACTCCTTGGTGCCGGGCCGGCCGGGGGCGACGACCCCGATGCCCGTGATGACCACGCGTCTCATCGTCCTGCCCCCAGCGGTTGGTGTCATGGGACCTTCACCGAGCCTCTCCGACGGTGGTGGAGCGCGGCTGGAGCCGTCCCCCCGGCAGGGGCGGGGGGGGGCGGGCCGGTCTGTCCTGCCGGGGTGCGGGGGCCGGGCGGCGGATCAGCCCGCGAGGCCCTCCGCGTACCGCTTGGCGTGGTTCAGGGTGGCGGTGCTGTTGCGGCCGAGCGCCTCTCGCAGGTACGTGCGGGCGGCGGCGACGTCGGCGCCGGCGCCCAGTACGGCGGTGATGTTCTCCTCGCGCACCACCACGCTGTGCTGCGAGGTGACGGTGGTGCCGTGCGCGTCCTCGCGGACCGTCCAGCAGCCGGTGTGGGCCTCCATCAGGGCGGGGGTGCGGGTCTGCTTGTAGACGATGCGCCCCGACGCGGGGAAGCAGACGCGCACCGACTCGGTGGTGTGCGAGGCGCCGTCGGCGGTCAGCGTGTCCATCGTCATGACCTGCACCGGGCCCTCCTCGTCCACCTCCAGGCGCGAGACGTGCGGCAGCAGCCGCTGCCAGTCGGCGACCCGCTGGAGGAAGCCGTAGACCGGGGCGGCGGGCGCGGCCACCCGCACCGAGTCCTCGAAGGACAGCACCAGTTCGTCCAGGCGCGCCCAGCGCTCGCCCAGGCGGGCCAGGTTCGCCAGTTCGGTGCGGCTGTTGGTGTCGGTGGCGCGCTCCACCCAGGCCACGTCCTCGGCCCGGTCGCCGGGCACCGAGAAGTCGTGCAGCAGGGTCAGCCCGGTGCGCTCGGCGCCCCGCGGCTCCACGACCCAGGCGCCGGACATCGCCGACAGCGGCGGCGCGGGCACCTCCTGGCGGAACGCGACCCGCCGGGCGGCGGCGTCCAGGCGGCGGCGCGAGGTCCAGTGCTTCACCCGGCCGCCCGCGAGCGCCCACATCTCCAGGTGCTCGTCGCTCCCGTCGCAGGAGAGCCGCTCGACGTGCACGTTCGGGCCGAAGAACAGCGGCCACCTGGTGGCGTCCGCGATCAGCCCGTAGACGGCGCCCGCGGGGGCGGCGACCTCCGTCGTGTGCACGGTGCGGTGGATGCGTCCCTCCGGCGCCGGGGCTGCGGTGGGCGGGTCCGTCAGCGTCGTCATCGCGATCCCTCCATGACTCGGGTGGTGCTGACGACCGTGTCCGGGACCGCTGGAGAGCCGCCGGAGGAACGGTGGAGGGGCACCGGACCGAGCACCGACAGCGCCCGCTCCAGCCGCCGGTCCGTCAGCCGGGTGCCGCCCGCCGCGAGATAGCCGTCGGGGCGCACCAGCACCCAGCCGCCGGCGGCCGTGCCGAGGGCCGCGCGCAGGTGTCCGCCGGGGTCGGGCAGGGGCACCGCGCCCGCTGCCGCGCGCTGTCCGGGGGCGGCGCCGATCGCCCGTACCGACAGCCACTCGCCCGCCCCCGCCGCCTTGGCCGCGGTGCGGTCCGCCGTGCCGCCGTCGGGGACGTACAGCAGGCTCCAGCGGACGTCGCGCAGTTCGGCGTACAGCGCGCGGGCGCACGGCCCCTCGGGCAGGGCGGCGGCCACCGCCGCCGCGCGGGACCCGGCGGGCGGCAGCGGCGGCTCACCGGGGGTGGTCAGCGGGGACTCGGCGTAGTGCCGCAGCAGCCCGGACATGCCGCCGAGCACCTTGCGCTGGATTCTGCGGCGCAGCGCGGGCACCCTGCGCACGACGGCGAACACCAGCGGCAGCATCACCGGCGCCAGGGTGTTCTTGAACTGGACCAGGAAGGTGGCCCTGCCGGTGGAGCCGAGCAGCGCCCGGCCCACCGGCACCCGCTCCTGGCTGTAGGTGTCGAGCAGGGCCCGCCCGGCCTGGCCGTGCACGACCATGGCGAGCTTCCAGGCGAGGTTGTACGCCTCCTGGATCCCGGTGTTCATGCCCTGGCCGGAGGCGGGGCTGTGCACGTGCGCCGCGTCGCCCGCCACGAAGACGCGGCCGTCGTTCATGGTGGGCACCATGCGCTGCTGGAAGGTGAAGACGGACGTCCAGGACGGTTCGCCGACCCGCACCTCGCGGCCCAGTCCCGCGCTGAGCTTGGCGGAGAAGCGGGCGGCGGCCTCGGCGGGCGTCTCGTCGGCGGCGTTCGGCCCCGGGGCGGTGTCGAGCAGCCGCCAGTGCCCCTCGCGCAGGTAGGGCACCATCATCAGGGCGTGCCCGTCGGCGTGCGCCCAGTAGATGGTGTCGGGCGGCAGGTCCATGGTCACGGGGGCGTCGGCCAGCTGCCAGGTCTCGCTGGACTCGCCGAGCAGGGGCAGGGCGAGCTGTTTGCGGACGGCGGAGTGCCCGCCGTCGCAGCCCACCAGCCAGGGCGTGCGGTACTCCTCCACCGTGCCGTCCGCGTGCACGAGACGGGCCCGGACGCCGTGCGCGTCCTGCGTCAGCCCGGTCAGCCGCACCCCCCACTCGGGCCGCACCCCGAACTCCGCGCAGGCCTCGCGCAGCAGTTCCTCGGTGCGGGTCTGCTCGATGACGACGGTGTACGGGAACCGGGTGGGCATCGCCGCGTAGTCGGCCTGCAGCCGCACCAGGCGCCGCCCGGCCGCGTACATGGTGAACGCCTTGTTGTGCCGGCCGCTCGCCAGCACGCCCCGGGCCACGCCCATCTGGTCGAAGGTCTCCAGGGTGCGCGGGTGGACGGCCACCGCACGGCTGGTGGGGGCGGGGCCCGGGGCGGCGTCGACGAGGCGTACGGGCACGCCCCGGCGGGCCAGTTCACGGGCGGCGGTCAGACCGACGGGGCCCGCCCCGACGACGAGGACCGGACTGCCGGGCACCGGCGCGCCCGCGGCCGGGCTGCCGGGGGCGTGGTGGTCGGGGAAGGTGGCCATGGTGGTCTCCTCTTGCCGGGGATTGCCGGGGCGGACCGCGGGGGCGGACCGCGGGGGTCAGGCGGCGGCCTCCAGGGCCGCGCGGTCCCTCAGGGTGCGGCGCAGCCCGCGCCGCTCGGGCTTGCCGACGGGGGTGCGGGGCACGGAGTCGACCACCTCGATGCGGCGGATCTGCTCGAAGCCGGCCAGCAGCGCGTTCGCGCCGTCCGCGATGGAGTCGAGGGTGTCGAGCAGGTCGGGCACGGTGGGGTCGCGCAGCACGATGCCCGCCCAGGTGACGGCGCCGTGCCGGGGGTGCGGCCAGTCGGCGACCACGCAGTCCGCGACCCGGGGGTCCTGGGCGAGGACGTGCTCGACGGCGGTGGGCGAGACGAGTTCGTTGTCGTACTTGAAGACGTCGCCCAGCCGGTCCACCAGGGTCAGTTCGCCGTCGTCGTCGACGTGGCCGATGTCGCCGGTGGAGAACCAGCCGTCCGGCCGCATCCCGCCGTCGCTCCCGTCCAGGTAGCCCGCCATCAGCTGCGGGCCGCGGACCTGCACCTCGCCGGTGGCGTGCGCGCCCAGCGGCCGTCCGCTCCCCAGGTCCACGATGCGGCACTCGGTGCCCGGCAGGGGGCGGCCGACGGTCCCGGTGCGGGTGGCGTCGGGGCTCTGGCAGTGCGAGAGCGGGGAGAGTTCGGCCATCCCGTACCCCTGGACGACGGGCACGCCCAGGCGCCGGGAGAGCGCGCGGGCGGTGGCGGGGGCCAGCGCGGTGCCGCCGGACAGCACGGCGGTCAGCGCGGGCGTCCGGGCGGGCCCGGGGCCGTCCTCGCCGTCGGTGAGCTGTGCGGCCAGGCGGTGCAGCCGGGCGGGCAGCCCGTAGTAGTGGGTGGCGCCGGTGCGGGCGGCCAGGTCCAGGGAGGCCAGCGGGTCGGGGTCGGTGCACAGCACCTGGCAGGCGCCCGCGAACACCGCCGAGTTGAGGTGCATCGTGTGCAGCAGCGGCAGGTGGTTGAGGGTGACGGAACGGGCGTCGAGGCGGTGGGCGGCGGCGGTCTGCGCCGCGTTCGCCACGAGGTTGCGGTGGGTGAGGCGGACCCCGCGCGGCGCCCCGGTGGTCCCCGTCGTGAACTGCACGCAGGCGTCCGCGTCGAGGTCGGCGGGCGGCGCCTCGAAGGCCTCGCAGGGCCCGCCGAGCGCCACCGCGAGCGGCACCCCGTCCCCGGGCACCCCGCCCCGGTCCGCGTCGGTCACCACCACGGCGCGCAGCGCGGGCAGCCGCTCGCGCAG
Source organism: Streptomyces sp. NPDC004111 (assembly GCF_042874215.1). Classification (NCBI taxonomy): domain Bacteria; kingdom Bacillati; phylum Actinomycetota; class Actinomycetes; order Kitasatosporales; family Streptomycetaceae; genus Streptomyces; species Streptomyces sp. NPDC004111. The sequence continues at coordinate 42,190 of NZ_JBIAMU010000023.1, read as the reverse complement.
CCCCGCCAGGAGCGCGGCCGTCGCGGCGGGCACGAAGGCGATCTCGACGCCGGCCGTGGACAGCACGTGCAGCAGACCCGCCTTCCCCAGCAGCGGGTTGACCAGGACGGCCGTGTTGCCGCTGCGCACCGCGCCGTAGTAGGCGGCGGCGAACTCGGGGCCGAGCGTGTTGGCCACCCCGACCCTGGCGCCCCGGGAGCCGCCGGCCAGCCAGGCGGTGCAGGCGGCGAGGCGGTCGGTGAGCGCGTCGAGCCGCGCGAAGGTGGTCACCGAGGTGTCCTGGGGGCCGTCCCCGGTGCGCAGGGCCGCGCCGTGCGGGTCGCGGGCCGCGGCGCGCCGCAGCAGTCCGTCCAGGGAGAGCTGGGGGTAGGCGGGTCTCGGCACGGCTGGCTCCTCCTCGTCCCACGGGGATCCACCGGGATCCGGGGGGCCCACACTCGGCCGGGACGCTTGAGGAATCTTCGAAGGGCACTCGATGTGGCCTATAGATGCTGGAGAGCACCCACTCGCACCCTGTCGGGGAAAACTGGAGAAGGGAGCCCACCGGCATGACAGCCCTCATCGCCGCCGTCGCGGCACCGGCGGACCAACCGGAGGCACGGGAAGCGGATTTCGCGGCCCTGTACGCCGAGGTCCAGCAGTTCTACGCACACCAGATGCAGCTCTTCGACTCGTTCCTCGCCGAGGCGTGGGCGGGCACCTTCACGGAGGACGCCGTCTTCGACGTCCCGACGCTGGAGCGCCCGCTGCGCGGCCGGGGCGAACTGGCCGCCTCCGTACGCCGCAACGAGGAAAGCGCCCGGCGCAGCGGCGAACGGCTGCGGCACTGGCTCGGCATGATCGACGTGACCGTCCGCCCGGACGGCACCCTGCACACCCGGGCCTACGCGCTGGTGTACGTCACCACGCACGGCGGCAGTCCCAAGGTGCACCGGGTGTGCGTGATGGAGGACTCCCTGGTGCGCCGCCGGGGCAGCCTGCGCACCTCCCACCGCCTGGTCACCCGCGACGACCTGGCCTGAGGCGCCCGGGGCCGGAGGCCGGCCCCGCCCGGCGGACCGTCCGTCAGACGCTGCTGAGCACCAACGCGCTCTGGGTGCCGCCGAATCCGCTGCCGACCGCGAGCGCCGTCGCGGTGCGCTGCTCGCGGGCGGTGAGCGGGGTGTAGTCCAGGTCGCAGGCCGGATCGGGCTCGTGCAGGTTGGCCGTCGGCGGCACCACCCCGTGCTCGACGGCCAGCAGACAGGCCGCCGCCGCGAAGGCGCCGAGCGCGCCCAGCGAGTAGCCGAGCATGGAGGCCACCGCGCTGATCGGCACCCGGTGCGCGTGCGCGCCCAGGGCCCGCTTCAGCGCGGTCGTCTCGTGGACGTCGCCGCGCCGGGTGCCCGCACCGTGCGCGGCGACGTGGTCCACCGCCCGGGGGTCGATCCGCGCCTCGTCCAGCGCGGTCCGTACGGCCTCGGCGAGTTCGGCGCCGTCGGCCCGCAGCCCGGTCATGTGGTACGCGCTGGAGCGCGCGCCGTACCCGGCGATCTCCGCGTACACATGGGCCCCGCGCCGCCGGGCGTGCCCGAACTCCTCGACGACCAGGACGGCCGCGCCCTCGCCCAGCACGAAGCCGTCCCGGTTGCGGTCGAAGGGCCGGGCGGCGCCCGCCGGGGCCTCGTTGCAGCGGTGCGAGGCGAGCCGCACCGCGTCGAACCCGGCCAGCACGACCGGCGAGATGGGCGCCTCGCAGCCCCCGGTGACGACCACGTCGGCGCTGCCCTCGCGGACCAGGTCGGCCGCGTGCCCGATCGCGTCCAGGCCCGAGGTGCAGCCGGTCGACAGCAGCGAGACGGGCCCGCGCGCACCGACCGCGCGGGCGGCCTCGGCGGCCATCGACGACGGGGCGAGGTAGTCGTAGAGCCGCTCCGGGGCGGCCGGCGGCGCCCCGGTCCGGCCGCCGCCTGCCGCGTACTCCCGGTCGAGGGCGCTCGCGCAGCCCAGCGCACTGCCCAGGGCGAGCGCGCAGCGGCCCGCGTCGAAGTGCCCCGCGGCGAGCGGGCCGCCCAGCCCGCTGTCGGCCATCGCCTCCCGGGAGGCGGCGACGGCGAACTGGGTCGCCCTGTCCAGGCGCAGCGCCTCGTCCAGGCTGAGCCCGCGGGCCAGTTCGTCGAACTCGGCCTCGGCGGCCACCCGGGAGCGGAACGCGGAGGCGTCGAACCTGCTGAGCGCGCGGGTGGCGGTCCGCCCCGAGGTGAGCAGGTCCCAGAAGCCGGCCACGCCGGTGCCGCCGGGCGCCACCACCCCCAGGCCCGTGACGACGGCGCGCCTCACCGGCCCGGCACCGCGGCGTGCGCGGGCACGGCCAGGCGCGCCACCACCCGTGCGGCCCGCCCGATCAGACGCGGCAGCGCCTGCTCCCGTACGAAGAAGTGCCCGCCGGGCACAGTGCGCCGGGCGAAGGGCCCGGTGGCCCACCGCTCCCAGCCCGCCATCGCCTCCGGCGGCGCGAGCGGGTCCTCCCGCCCGGCGACCGCGAGCACGGGCACCGGCAGCGGCCCGCCGTACGCGTCGGCCCCGGCGCGCTCCCCCGCCCCTGCGCGCTCCCGCAGCGCGTCGGCGAGCCGGAAGTCGTCGCGCAGCACCGGCAGGGCGAAGCGGTGCCACAGGTCGCCGGGTTCGGTGCCGGGCGGAACGGAGCCGAAGGTGTCCAGCAGCCGCACCAGTTCGGCGTCGGGCAGGTCCGCGCAGTGGGCGAGCGCGGGCGGCGCGTCGGGCGGCGGCAGGGCCCCGACGGCCAGCAGCGCGGGCAGTGGAACCCCCTGCGTACGCAAAGAGCGAACGAGGGCGGCGGCGATGAGCCCGCCCAGGCTGTGCCCGTACAGCAGATAGGGCCGACCGCTCAGGGCCGACGGCACCACCACCCGGGACACCTCGGCGAGCAGTTCGTCCGGGCAGGTCAGCCGGGTTTCGCCGCGCCGGGCGTCCCGGCCGGGCAGCAGCACCGGCGTGATCTCCACGTCCGGGCCCAGCAGCTTCGGCCAGCGATGGAAGGCCGATACACCGGCCCCCGCGTGTGCGAAGCACACCACCCGCACGCTCATCTGCGCCCCTTTGTCCCGTGTGACCCAGGTCCGGCACGTCCGGCCCGGCGGCCGGCGGTCTATGCCGCGTACAGGTTGAAGGTAGAGCCGCGGCGCGGCCCGGCGCTGATGTCGAGGGCCGGGTCGACGGCGAGCATCGCCTGGTGCAGCCGCTGGACCTGGCGGGAGGGTTCGACCCCGAGGTCGTCGATGAGGCGGGCGCGCAGCCTGCGGTAGACGTCCAGGGCGGTGGCCTGGCGGCCGGCCCGGTAGAGCGCCACCATCGCCTGCGAGTGCAGGCCCTCGTGCTGCGGGTGACGGGCGATCAGTTCGGTGAGTTCGGCGAGGAGTTCGCTGTGCCTGCCTAGCCGCAGGTCCGCGTCGATGCGCCGCTCGACGGTGCCCAGCCGGCTCTCCTCCAGCCGCATGACCTCGATCTCCAGGATGGGTCCGACCCGTACGTCGACGAGCGCGGGCCCCTGCCACAGGGCCAGGGCCCGGCGCAGCATGGTGGCGGCGCCGTCGTCGTCGCCGTCGTCGAAGGCGCTCTGGCCGCCGCTGACCAGCTGTTCGTAGGTGTGCACGTCGACCGAGTCCGGCGGTATCTGGAGCAGGTAGCCGCCGTGCCGGGTCGCCAGGACCTCCTTGGCGCCGCCCGGGGCGCCCGGTCCCATGGCCGTGCCGAGCCGCCGGCGCAGATGGAGGATGTACGTCTGGAGGGTGGTCAGCGCGCTGTGCGGCAGCTCCGTGCCCCAGATCTCCTCCATGAGCGTCGGCACGGGTATGACTCTGCCGGGGTAGAGCGCGAGCAGCGCCAGGATCTGGCGCGGCTTTCTGGCCGTCGGAACGATGGATCCCCCGTTGACCTCTGCACTCAACGGACCCAGAACTTGAATCTCCACGGTCCCCTCCGCCTCGATAGCCCAGTTCCCGTCGATTTCCGGCCTTCGACCCGTGAAAGGTATCCGGGGCCGGTCGCATGGGTCAGGAAGCTCTAGTGAGCATCGAGCGGCTTTCCATGTGCCGCTTCGTGGCGGGCACTCGCGCGGCCCGGGGTGGTGACGCCGTCGTCGCCCCGCCGCAATCCGGCCGTGGCGACACGTTCGGGCCAACGGATTCAGGCCGCTTCGGGCACCCCGGGGGAACGCGGGAGAACGCCCGGGTGATTACGCCGTAATCACCCGGGCGGCCCAGGGAGCCGTGCCGGGCGCCTACAGCGGGAGCGTGATGCCCAGTTCCTGCATCGCGGAGGACGGCGGGCCGCCCTCGGAGCGCTCGGTCTTGCGGCCCTTGGTGCCCGGGGCCAGGGTGCGCGGGTCGACGGCCTCGGCGGGCGCCCCGCTGGAGTACAGCCCGTCGGGCGCGGTGTCCCGGTCGTGCGGCAGCAGCCAGAACACCCGGCGGCGGAAGGTGCCGGAGGACCGGGAGGACTTGGCGCGCGGGCCGAGCACGGCGTAGCCGACCATCCGGCCGTCCCGGTGGTAGGCGGGCTTGCCGCGCCGGGTCGGCAGCCGGTCCAGGCTCTGCCGTACGTAGTCGAGGTCGCTGACGTCCTCCAGCCAGACGAGATCGATTTCGTGGAGGATCTCGTCCTCCGCGATGAGGGCGCTCATGCTGTCTCCTCGTCGGCGAGCAGTCCGATGCCCGGGTAGTACTTCCGCTGGTTCGACAGGATCATCTGCTTGGGGGAGGCCAGACCCACTGCCTCACGGACCCTCACCGCGAAGGCTCGCGAGGAGATGGCCGACGCACCCTCATTTTGGCACCACGCCCGGTAGGCGGCGTACAGGTGTGCCTGTTCCGCCCTCAGGTCGGGGTCCAGGACGCAGGATTCGCCCAGGAAGCGCCCGGTGTGGTCCTCGGTCTCCGCGTACGCGGTGGTGGCGATCCGCACCCGCTCGGGGCCCGTCAGGTTCTTCTCGCCGCGCAGGTAGCGGCGGGCCCCGTCGATCAGCCAGTTGAGGATGCCCGCGCCCTCCTCGGTGACAAGGATGTCGGCCAGGTTGTCGATCTTCCGGTCGTCGGAGACCACCCGCTCGAACGGGATGAGCCGCATGCGGCGCCAGAAGGCGAAGCCGCCGGTGCCCACCTCGGGGCGGTGGTTGCCCAGCAGCCAGAGCTTGTGGGTGGGCTCGAAGCTGAAGAAGTCCTGGCGCATCCGGCGGGCCTTGATCCGGTCGCCGCCGGTCAGCAGCTTCACCCTGGCCTCGTCGAACTTGTCGCCCGGCTTGACCTCGCTGCACACGATGACCCGGCGGCCGTGCAGTTCGGCCAGGTCGGTGGGGTGGCCCTCGTAGGGGCGCGACATCAGGAAGCCCGGCGGGGCGGCGTCCGCGTAGTCGCCGAGCAGCTTCATCAGGACGTCCAGCAGCACCGACTTGCCGTTCTTGCCGGAGCCGAACAGGAACGGCATGACCTGGCCGCCGACGTCGCCGGTGACGGAGTAGCCGAGCAGCAGGTGCAGGAAGTCGATCATCTCCTCGCCCTCGGGCCCGTCGCCGAAGGTGTCGGTGAGGAACCGGTTCCAGCGCGGGGTGGCCGTCGGCCTGGGCGCCAGCGAGGTGGAGCGGGAGTGGAAGTCCTTGTTGGGGTCGGGGGTGCGGATCGTGCCGGTGCGCAGGTCGACGATGCCCGCGGGCGTGCACAGGGCGTACGGGTCGGCGTCCAGCAGCGCCGCGTTGAGCACCATGCCCGGCGCGGACCTGGCCTGGGTGAGCATGGCGTTCATCCCGCTGGTGCTCAGCGCCCGGCGGCGGTGCTGCTGGAGCGAGGAGCTGGTGTGGACGCCGCGCGGGTCGCTGAGCGCGATCGACTCGGCCAGGTCACCGGCCGCCCAGATCACCGTGTCGTCCTCGTCGATCTGCCAGCGGGAGCTGTCCCAGCGGTACCAGCCGAGCCCGGGGATGTGCCGGTAGTCGTTGGCGTAGAGCTTCACGAACAGCTTGGCGTTGCCCCGGTCGGTGAGGGTGTCGGGGAGCAGCCCCTGCGCGGTGGCGGGTGCGGTGCTCTCCGCCGCGGCCTGCGCGGGGACGGCCTCGGCGGCGGGCTGCGCGAGGATCTGCGCGGCCACCGCCCTGGCGTCGAAGAGGGTGTTGTCGTTGTTGCCGTTCACCTGCGGTCCCCCAGCGACAGGGGGCGCAGGGCGCCTGCGCTCAGACCGCCGCGGATGATCGGGCCGTAACGGCGCTCCTGGCCGGGCCGAGCCTGTTCGGCCGCCTCTCTCAGGATGGTCTCGGCCTCGTGTTCCTTCAGGTGTCCCGCAGCCACCAGTCCCCCAGCCGTGTAGGCAGCCCTGTTGAGTTTCTCCGAAAACGCCGCCCCTTCCGGGGCGGACGCGCAGCCCGCCACCTCCGCCAGCACCTTGGAAAGGGCTCTGACGGGGCCCTGGCGGCCTCCCTGGGCCGCCAGGACCGCCTGGCGCGCCCGGGGAGGCACGGGGCGCGGTGCGGGCGCCTGGGCGGACGCCAGGTGCCCGGTGCGCTCCAGCTCGCCGGCCAGCCAGTCGGGCAGCGGCGCGGGTTCGCGCACGCCGTCGACCGGTGTGTAGGTGCCGGCGGCCGTGGTGGTGCCGGGCGCGACGATGTACCCCCCGTGCGCCCGTACGTCGACCTGCCAGGCGAGGGCCCGGCCGGGCCCCGACCCGGTGGAGCAGCGCCAGTGGTGGCTCCACTGGGCCCGGTACCAGACGTGCAGGCCGCCCGAGGGCGTCCGTACCCGCAGGGTCGTCCGGTCCTCCGCGGGGCTGGTGGTGCCGCGCAGCGCCGCCAGGACGGCGAGCGTGTGGAACCCGTTGGCGAGCCCGGCCAGGTCGACGCCGGCGGAGATGTTGATCCCGGGCAGCAGCCGGTCCCGGTCCGGCAGCTGCTGCGGGTGCGCGTCGACGTCGATGACCACGAGCCCGGCGGGCCCGCAGGCCACTCCCGTCCCCAGGCCCGGGGTGCTCCCCCACCACTGCTCGATCCTGGCCGGGTCGAGGGTGGCGGCGTGGAACCCGTGGCACCAGCGTCCGGCCGCGAGACACGCGCATCCCTGATGGGTGTGACCCGGGACCCGGCACAGTTCACAATTGCCCGCGGGCGTCTTGCGGCCCGGAGCCAGCGGATGGACCGGCCAGCCCCGGTGCGCGCACCAGCGGGCGATCGCGGACGGCCCGGCGGAGCCGACGGGAGCGGGCCCGGGTACGGCGGACCCGGCAGGGGCGGCCCCAGTGGCAACGGGGCCCGACCCGTCTGAGTCGCTGCGGTAAAACCGCAGGTCAGGAGTCATGCTTTCCCCCCATCAGCGACCGAAGCGACTCAACGACAGACATAGACTAGCGAAACCGGAGTGATGCGGGGGTCACTTGTTCCCATTACGGGTGTGCCCCTGACGAAGCCGTTCCGGACCCCTCCCGCACGGCCCAGCGACCGACGGTTTCGGCCCAGCGACCGAGCGGCTTTCGGTAGCTGTTCAGTCGCTCCCAAAAAACCGCAGGTCAGAGGCCCTGTAGAGACCCTAACAGCGACTGAAGCGACTCAAGCCCCCTATATATGACGCACACACGCGCACGCACACACGCGCCAATGTCTTCATATACCCGGACCTTGGGTCGCTTCGGTCGCTGTTCCTCGGTCTCACCCCTTCTGACCTGGGCTTTTCCCAGCGACCGAGGCAGCTACCGAAGCCCTTTGGGTCGCTTTTCCTCAGTAGCTGTTCAGTCGCTGGCCCACCGGGAGCAGCGACCGAACAGCTACTGAGCGACCGGGAGCGACCGAGAGCGACTCAAGTCCCCGGCCCCCGGGACCTTGTTCCCGAGGCCTCCTCTCCACCCCCGGGGCACTCCTTCTCCTGCCGGGCTCCAGAGCTGCTTGAGCTGCTTGAGCGACCGAAGCGACCGAAGCGACTCACGCCCCGACAACACCGGAACGCGTCCGTCCGCCTCAGCCGCCCACCCCCTCCGCCACCGGGCCGTCTTTTTCGCCCGTCACCCTCCCGGCCGGGGACTTGTCACCCCGCAACAGAGGGAAAGATGGAAAACTAACGTGTCTGTGCGTCATGCGGTGTCAGTAGTTAGTAATGTGACGCCATGGCAACTCCCCATGCGCAGGGTGACCGCGACAAGGTCGTCTCCAAGCTCCCGTCCTGGCTCCGTCAGGAGCTCAAGATCCGCACCGCCCAACTCGGCGTCGACATCCAGGAAGCCGTCGCCCAGGGCACCACCGACTGGCGCAACCTCGGCTCGAACCTCTCCCCCATCGACACCTCCGGCGCGGAGTCCTTCGCCACGCTGCTGCCCGCGGGCCTGTGGGAGGAGTTCCGTACGGACTGCAAGGCCCGCGGGGTCTCCCTCGTCCAGGGCCTGGCCCAGTCCGTCCAGCTGTGGCTGGAGAAGAACCCGGCCCCCACCGTGCAGCGGCCCGCCTTCACCAAGCGGCTCATCGTCTGCAACCAGAAGGGCGGGGTCGGCAAGACCGCCATCACCGCGGGCACCGGCGAGGCCCTTGCGGAGGACGCCCACTCCCTCTACCCGGTCCGGGTCTCCCGGCACTTCGCCGCCCTGACCGAGGGCGACGCGCACCTCGACTCCGAACTGGTGCCGGGCCCCGGACTGCGGGTCCTGCTCGTCGACTTCGACCCCCAGGGCCACCTCACCAAGCAACTCGGCCAGGACACCCTGCCGATGACCGGCGAGAGCCTCACCAAGCACATGTCCGGCGAGGCCGTCGGCGCCATCAAGGACCTCGTCGTCACCATCGAGGACGAGCGCTTCGGCGACCGGCTGCACCTCCTGCCGGCCTGCACCGACGCCTTCCTCCTCGACGTCAAGCTCTCCTCCGTACGCGCCAGGGAGGCGGCACTGGAGCGGGCCCTGGCACCCCTGGAGGACGATTACGACGTAGTACTCGTCGACTGCCCGCCGAGCCTGGGCCTGAGCATGGACGCCGCCGCCTACTACGGCAGGCAGCGCCCCGAGGAGCCCTCGGGCAACTCCGGGGTCCTCATCGTGGTGCAGGCCGAGGACAGCTCCGCCGACGCCTACGACCTGCTGACCGCCCAGATCGCCGACCTCCGCGACGACCTGGCCCTGGACATCAACTACCTGGGCATCGTGGTCAACCAGTACGACAGCAGGCGCGGCTTCATCGCCACCTCCTCGCTCCAGGCCTGGACCGACATCAAGGACCCGAGGGTCGTCGGCGTCATCGGCGACCTCAAGGAGCAGAAGGAAGCCGTACGGGTCAAGCGCCCGCTGCTGGCGTACGCCCCCAAGTCCGAGCAGGCGGTCGCGCTGCGCGCACTGGCCCGGGAGATCTCATGAGCAGCAAGGCCAGCCGCCTGGGCACCAGCGCCTCCTTCGGCAACGCCCGCCCGGTCAGCGCCCGCCGCGCGGCCATCAACAGCGCGACCAAGGCCCCGACCGAGGGCGCCCCTCCCCCGGTGGTCCTGCCGGTGCACCACATCAGCCTCAACCCCGCGAACCCGCGCGCCACCCTCGGCGACCTCAGCGCCCTCGCGGGCAGCCTCAAGGACCACGGGCAGAAGCAGGCCATCACCCTGATGGCCAGGGACTCCTACCTGGCGGCCAACCCGGACCAGCACGAGCACCTCGAACCCGACACCGCGTACGTCGTCATCGACGGCAACAGCCGGCTGGCGGCGGCCCGCGAGGCCGGTCTGTCCACCATCAAGGTGATGGTCGACGACGAACTGGGCAGCGACCCGGACGAGTTGCTGGAGTCCGCGCTCGTCGCCAACATCCACCGCCAGGCCCTCGCTCCCCTGGACGAGGCCCGTGCCCTCCACTCGCTGCTCGCCGTCCACGGCAGCCAGCGCAAACTGGCGGCACGCCTGCACCGCTCCCAGGGCTGGGTCGCCCAGCGGCTGGCGCTGCTCGGGCTCACCCCCGAGCTCCAGCAGCGGCTGGAGCGCAAGGAGGTCCCGGTCGAACTCCTGCGGGCGGTGGGCAACAAGCCCCCGGAGGAGCAGGAGGCGGAGTTCGAGCGGCTCAGGCTGGCCAAGGAGCAGGAGGAGACGGCCCGGGAGAACCGGAACGCGGCTCCGGCACCGGCCCCGGGTGATTACGCCGTAATCACTCCGCCCTCCGCCCCGGCCCCTGCGGAGGCGCCCTCAGGTGATTACGCCGTAATCACTCCGTCCCCCGCCCCGGTCGAGACGGAGGCCCCCCAGCCCCCGGGTGATTACGCCGTAATCACTTCCGCGCCCGCATCCGCGCCTGGATCCGCGCCCGCATCCGCCTCCTCCGGGACCCGCCCCGAGGCCCCCTCGGGTGATTACGCCGTAATCACTCCCAGGGCTTCCCGCTCCCCCAGGCAGCCGGTCCCCGAGCGCACCCCGGTGGACACCGTGCCCTGGGCGGACCCCAGGGCGGTGCTTGCCGTCGCCCGGCAGCGGATGACGGAGGAGAACTACCGGACGCTGCTCAAGCTGGCCGCCGAAGCCACCGGCTGACGCACGCTCCTGACTGTGGGCGGGGGGGGGGGGGGGGGGGGGGGGCGGGCACCCCCCCCCCCCCCCCCCCCCCCCCCCCCCCCACAGCCGTCTCCGCAGCACTCCGAGCGACCCAAGCGACTGGGGGTCGCAGGTGATTACGCCGTAATCACCCCGCCCACTCCCCCGGTCCCGGCGCGGTCCCTGAGGCGCCGGGTGATTACGCCGTAATCACTTCCACGCCCGCACCAGCCCCTCCGGGACCCGGACCGTGCTCCCGGGTGATTACGCCGTAATCACTTCCCGGCCCACGCGGGCTCGCCCTCGCCGAGGAAGCCGTAGCCGTTCTCCTGGAGCATCGGCAGTGCGCCGAGGAACTCCTCCGGCAGGTCGAACGCGTCGACCAGAGTCGTCATGTGCGGGGCGAGTTCCGAGGTCAGTGCCTCGACCGCCTCCGGCAGCGCCAGGGCGTGCCCGGCCGTCAGCCGGCCCTCCGCGAGCAGGTCCCCGGTGTGCTCACCGAGCTGCTGCAGCAGGAAGAGCAGGCACACGTTCTCCAGCAGGGCGCGCGTCGCGGGCTCCGCCGCCCGGTCGATGGCCCGCGAGAAGGCGTCGGCCGCCCGAACGGTGGCGTGGATTCCGACCATCCGCACCGCGGCGAACGAGGCCGAGTTCCAGCGGCCCAGCGGATCCCCCGCCGGTCCCCTGCGCAGCCCCGCACTCGCCCGGCTCCGCCACAGCCGCTCGGCGTCGGCCAGCAGCCCGCGCAGGAACCGCCGGTCGGTCAGGGGCTGCTCGTCCAGCGGCAGGCCGCTCTCGGCGCGCTCGGCGGCGTCGGTCCCGAAGAGCAGTTCGCTGGCGGCCTTCAGCCAGACGACCAGGTTGTCGCCCTCGGCGGTGATGGTGCCCTCGGTGTACTGGGGGAAGTCGGCGAGGCCGTTCGCCGAGAACAGGGCCTGCGCCCCGCACCGCTCCCGGCACTCGGTGGTGACGGTGCGCGCCTGCCAGGTGATCCAGCCCTTCATCACGGCCACCTCGCGCTCCGCCTCCACCCGCTCCTCGGGCGTGCGCGCCTCGCTCCAGAGGTTCACCGCCTCGCGGTGCGCGAAGGTCATGGCGTACGAGGTGACCAGCGGGCCCAGCAGCCGGCCGTGGTGGCTGCGGTGGGCCTGGAGCGGAACCCGCTCGCCCGCCCTGGCCCCGCTGATGTGCCGGTGCTGGGAGTAGCGGACGGCGATGGCCAGCGCGGCCCGCGAGGCGCCCACCGCGGCGCCGCTCATGCAGAGCTTGCCGGTGGTGACCCGGCCTATCGAGTGCAGGAACCGCTTGCGCCGGTTGCCCAGGACGCTGGTGAGCCGCCCCTCCGCGTCCAGTCGCCCGTGCTCGGCCTCCAGCAGGGCGCTGCGCTCCAGCCGTACCTGGTTGAAGGAGGTCAGGCAGTGGTCCACCGGAGCCCCCGAGCGGTACGGCAGCGGCGTCACGCAGACCCCCGGGAGTAACCCCTCCTCGTCGCTCAGCGGCACCAGGAAGAGGAAGACGCCCTCGTCCCGCCCGCCGACCCGCAGCCGGGCCGCCACCAGCGCGCTCTTGGGCCCGCCGACGGGGCTGGTGTTCGGCATGAACTTCCGGGCGCCCGCCGTCGGGGTGTGCAGCACGAAGCTGTTGGTGATTACGTCGTAATCGGCGACGGTCTCCAGCGCGCTGGCGTCGTTGCCGTGCTCCAGCTCGGTGCACAGGAACGTGCCGGTGCGGCGCATGGAGGTGAAGTCCGACAGGTCGCGTCTGGTGTGGGCCCCGTGGTCCAGGAGGCTCCCGAGGAACAGGTTGTAGTGGATGCTGGCGACGGTGCACAGCCCGCCGCCGCCGTCCACGATCGCGGCCCACTCGTGCAGGCTGGCCAGCATCCGCGGGTCGCCCGCCAGGTCCTCGGGGCTGCCGATCACGGAGTTGACCTCGCGCAGCCGCTCGTAGGAGAGCGCCGCACGGTCGGCGGGGGAGAGGCCGTCGCGGTAGCGGAACGACTCGTCCGAGATGAAGTCGCGCCACATCCCGTGCACCCGCTCCCGCTCGCCCTCGTCGAAGAGCAGCCGGCCGAGCTCCGCGGCGGTCGCGGCGGCGGGGGAGAGGGCGGGGGCGGCGGGGGAGGACCCCGAGGCCGCAGTGAGATGGTCCGTGACGTCGGCGAGGAGCGGCGCGTCCGGGAGGAGCGGTGCGTCGAGGAGCGGCGCCTCCAGCAGCAGAGGCTGGTGCAGCCCGGCAGGAATCAGCTCTTCCGGGCGGTGAGTGAGCACAGACATGTTTCCCCCACAGCGTCATCACGGATCCGATGCAGGCCCTGAAGATACGTACCACCCGGTTTTGTTTACAAGGCTTTCGCGATGACGATTCGCCGTCGAGCTCAAGAGGAATGTCGTATTCAGCGGGGTAAAACCGCGCACATGCGTGGGGAACTTGCCCCGGGTGCGCAGCCATTGAAAAACCGGCTGACTGGTTTTATTGTCCTCTCCCAGGACGCAACTACCGCACATCCAGGTTTTACAGGGGCGCGATCCCGCCTCTGTGGCATCACCGCAGGGTGAAGGCAGGCAGTACGGAGGGCGATGGCGATAAGATACGTACCGTTCGGTCTTTAAATGTTCGAACGGTCCAGGCACAGCACGGCGCGGAGGTACTTGTGGCGAAGCAGGAGCGGGCGGTCCGGACGCGAGACGCGATCCTCGTCGGGGCGGCCGAAGTGTTCGACGAGGTCGGCTACGAGGCCGCGGCCATCTCCGAGATCCTCGGCCGGGCCGGGGTGACCAAGGGAGCCCTCTACTTCCACTTCGCGTCCAAGAAGGAACTGGCGCAGGCGGTGCTCGCCAACCAGGTGCACGCCATCCCGGCGGTCCCCGCACGCGAGCTCACCCTCCAGCAGGGCGTCGACGAGGCCCTGATGCTCGCCCACATGCTCAAGTCGGGCGACCCGATGGTGCGCGGCAGCATCCGGCTCACCGTCGACCAGGGCTCGCGCCTGGACGGACTGGACCGGCGGGTGCCGATGAGCGGCTGGATCGACCGCAACGCGGCCATCCTCGGCGAGGCCCAGGAGAAGGGCGAACTCCTTCCCCAGGTCGACGTCGCCGCCACGGCCAAGCTGTTCGCCGGGAGTTTCACCGGGGTCCAGGTCCTCTCGAAGATCATGACGAACCACGCCGATATGCCGGAACGGGTGGCCGATCTCCAGCGCCACCTGATGTCGAGCCTCGCGCTGCCCGCCGTGCTCGTCCGGCTCGACATCACTCCGCAACGGGCGGCGCAGGTGTACGAGGAAGCGGTCGAGGCCCGCGAGAAGCAGTCGCTCGCGGCCGAGGTGAGCGTCTGACCTCTGCGGGGGAGCGGTGCCCTGCAGAAGTGAGGACGCGGTCCTCGCTTCCCGGTCCCGGCGAGAGGTGATTACGCCGTAATCACCTCTCCCGCTCCGGGCGACCCGTACGACAGGTACGAGTACGACGCAGTGGACATCGACGCATCGACGCAGGGGTGGGGAAATGACGGACGCAACCGGATGCCCGTACGCGCTGGACGTCACCGGACGTGACCTGGCCGGAGAGGCAGCCATGCTGCGGGCCCAGGGCCCCGCGGTCCAGGTGAGACTTCCCGGGGACGTGCGGGCCTGGGCCGTCGTCGGCCAGACGCAGGTCGAGCGGCTGCTGATCGACCCCCGGGTCTCCAAGGACGCGCGGCAGCACTGGCCGGACCTGCGGGAGGGCCGGATCACCCCGGACTGGCCGCTCTATCCCTGGGTGGCCAACGAGAACATGCTGTTCGCCTACGGGGAGCAGCACTCCCGGCTCCGGCGCCTGGTCGCCGGGGCCTTCACCGCACGCCGCTCGGAGGCACTGCGCCCCCGCGTCGAGGAGATCGCCGCCGAACTGGTCGACGACCTCGCCGCCAGGCCGGCCAGCACCACCGTCGACCTGCGCGCTTCGTACGCCGAGTTGTTGCCGATGCGCGTGATCTGCGAACTCTTCGGGGTCCCGCAGGGGGACGTGACCAAGGCCCTGTGCACCGCGCTGCACACCGTCTTCAGCACCACGGTCGGCGCGCAGGAGATGGAGGCGGCCCGGATGGAGGCCTTCGGGCTGCTCGCCGCGCACGTCGCCGCCAAGCGCGCCGAACCCGGCGAGGACCTGACCTCCCTGCTGATCCAGGCCAGGGACGAGGGGGACCGGCTCAGCGAGACCGAACTCCTCGGCACCCTCTACCTGATGATCGCCGGCGGCCAGGACACCACCGCCGCACTGATCACCAACGCCGTCGGCGCGCTGCTCACCCACCCCGAGCAGTACGCGCACGTCCGCTCGGGCCGTGCCTCCTGGGAGGACGTGGCCGCCGAGACGATGCGGGTGCACACCCCGGGCGCGTACTCGCCGATGCGCTTCGCGGTCGAGGACATCGACCTGGACGGGGTGCGGATACCGCAGGGCGACCCGATACTCGTCTCCTTCGCCGCGGGCGGCCTCGACCCCGAGCGGTACGGGGAGCGCGCGGCCGACTTCGACCTGCTGCGCACCGACCGCGACACCCTCGGCTACGGGCACGGCACCCACCGCTGTATGGGCGTCCCGCTGGCCCGGGTGGAGGCGGTCGCCGCCTTCGAGGCCCTCTTCACCCGCTTCCCGGACCTCGCCCTGGCGTGCGCCCCGGACGAACTGCGGCCCATGCCGACCTTCCTGATGAACACCTACCGGGCGCTGCCCGTCCTGCTGGGGGAGCGGGCCCACTGAGCCGGTCCCCACCCGAGCCGGACCCCGCCCGAGCCGGACCCCGAACCGCACAGGAGCTCCGCGGCCCCGCTGGGGGCCGCGGAGCCCTTTTTCGTGGCGCGGGTGATTACGCCGTAATCACTTCCGCCCGCTCTCCACCTACAAACCGCATAAGCGGTTTGTTAATCTGGATGATCAAGGTACGGTGACCGCCGCCGCCTGCCACCGGAACCGGGAGAGAACAATGGCCAAACAGGAGCGAGCGATACGCACACGCGAGTCGCTGATCCTCGCCGCCGCCGAGGTCTTCGCGGAGGAGGGGTACGTGCCCGCCTCGCTGACCACCATCAGCCGCCGGGCCGGGGTCAGCAACGGCGCGCTGCACTTCCACTTCGAGAACAAGCAGGCGCTCGCCCTGGCCGTCGAGGAGGAGGCCGCCCGGACGCTGGACACCATCACCGAGGAGGCGTCCGGCGCGGGCGGCGGGGTGCTCCAGGAACTCGTCTCGGCGACCCACGCCCTGATGGGCAGGCTCGCGCAGGATGTCGTGGTCAGGGCCGGTTTCGAGCTGGGCGGCGGCCTCTCAAAGGGGGCCGGGACCTGTCGGCGCGGCTGGCAGAAGTGGGTCGAGGAGGCGCTGTCCAGGGCCGAGCGGGAGGGCAGCCTGGCGGCGGGCGTCTCGCCGGAGGACGCGGCCGGCGCGATCGTCGCCGCCACCGTGGGCTTCGAGGTGCTCGGCGCCCAGGACCCCGACTGGTACACCGGCCGGAAGGTCGCCGGGTTCTGGGAGCTGCTGCTCCCGCGGCTGGCGCAGACGCGTACCCAAAAATGAGACCGAACGGTTTGGTAAATGCGGCTCTTCCGAACCGCTTGGTCTTCTCCTTTGATCGACTTCCCCGTGTCGCGGCCGGGGGAGTGGAAGTCAAAATTCCCCCAAAAGCTCTGTAGAGAGGCAGGAGTTCGGGGAAGTTGTCCGCTCCGGCGTGAGTATAGGGCCGCTTGAGCGGCCCGCGAGACGCTAACAAAACAGCATGGACGGTTTCGTATTGACAGACCGGTTGGCCTGTTTTTAACTGGGTGTGTACCCGAGTGGCGAGAAGCAGCTCCGAAGAGGGGAAACGGCGTGGACATCGCAGTACTGGGCCCGTTGGCCGTGAGGGAGAACGGGATCTCGGTGACGCCGACGGCCCCCAAGCCGCGACAGGTGCTGGCTCTGCTGGCCCTGCACGCCGACGAGGTCGTACCGGTCGCCGCACTCGTGGAGGAGCTCTGGGGGGACCGGGCGCCGCGCAGCGCGCGCACCACCCTCCAGACGTACGTCCTGCAGCTGCGCGAGATGATCGCCGCCGCCCTGCTGCACGACCCGCAGGACAGCGCGCCGCGCATCGCCAAGGACGTCCTGGTGACCGCACCCGGCGGCTATGTGCTGCACACCTCGGGCGGCGCCAGCGACGTCCGCGAGTTCGAGCGGCTCGCCGGGGTCGGCTACCGGGCCATGGACGCGGGCGACTTCCCGCGCGCGGCCCGCGAACTGAGCCAGGCCCTGGCCCTGTGGAACGGCTCCGCGCTCGCCGACGTCACCGCCGGCCCCCAGCTGGAGATGCAGATACGGCGGCTGGAGGAGACCTGGCTGTGCGCGCTCGACCAGCGCATCGAGGCGGACCTGCGGCTGGGCCGCCACCGCGAACTGCTGGCCGAACTGACCGTCCTGGTCAGCCGCTACCGCACCCACGAGAACCTGCACGGCCAGTTCATGCTCGCCCTGCACCGCTCCGGCCGCCGCAGCGAGGCCCTCGACGTCTACCAGCGGCTGCGCCAGACCCTGGTGCGCGAACTGGGCCTCGAACCCTCCGCGGGCCTGCGCCGCCTCCAGCGCTCGATCCTGATGGCCGGCCCCGAGCAGCCCCTGGAGGCGCCCGCGGCACCCGCCGCCCCCGGCGCCGAACGGCTGAGCCGGGTGGGCTGACCCGCCCGGCGGGACGGCAGCACCGCAACACCCGTGTCACTCGTGTCACCCGCAACACCGGCGTCACCCGCAACACCCGTGTCACCCGCGTCACGCGGAAAGGGGGAGAGGACCCGATGCAGGCCAGATCGGAGCAGACCCGGCACCGGCTGGTGCTGGCCGGAGCGGAGATGTTCTGCCGCAAGGGCTACGCGAACGCCACGCTCGGGCAGATCGTCGCCGCCGCAGGCATGACCAAGGGCGCGCTGTACTTCCACTTCGTCTCCAAGGACCGGCTCGCCGACGCCGTGCAGGAACAGGGCCGCGCCATGCTGCTGGACTTCGTGGCGGGGCGGCGGCAGGCGGGGGAGCCCCCCGTACAGGTCCTCATCGACCTGACGCACTGGCTGGTCCGGGCGCGCTGCGCGGACCCGGTCGTACGGGCCGGCTTCCGGATCGCCCACGAGTGCGCCGGCCGCGTGCCGCCGGTCACCGACTTCCACCAGGTCTGGACGGCCGAGGTGCTGCGCCTGGTCGACGAGGCCCGCGCGGCGGGCGACCTGCGCGCCCACGCCGGGCCGGAGACGACCGAGGTGCTGCTCCCGGCGGCGGTGTGCGGCATCGCGGCACTGGCGGACACCGGACCGACGTACGACGAACTCCGCGGCAGGACAAGGGCGTTGTGGACCGCACTGCTCCCGGTACTGGTCCCGCGCGGCGCCCTGGACCGCTACCGGCTCGCCCCGGCCGACCCCCCTGCCGAAACCGCCACCACCACCCCGGCCCCCGCCCCTGCAAGGACCGAGGAACCCTCTCTGCCCGCCGGACTGGTCGTGTCCGCCATGCCCGCCCTGTCCGAGGAACCCGGCCTGCCTGCCGCGTCCGCCGGACCCGAGAAAACCTCTCTGCCCGCCGGACCCGCCGCGTTCGCCGGACCCGCCCTTCCCGAGGAACCGGCCGCGTCCGCCGAACTCGCCGAACTCGCCGCGTCCGCCACACCAACCCCCTTCGCCCCGGCCCGCGTTCTGGCCGGTGCCGCAGGCGGGTGAGGCACCCGGCTCCCTCCCGGTAACCGGCCCTCCCCGTAACCGGCCCCCTCCCCGGCCGGTCCGCCCACCGCCCGCCCGCCGAACCCGCCCCCCGACCGCACACCCACCGACCACCCGCCTCCCCGCAACCGCCCGCCCCCCCACTCCTCCCCTCGTACCTCCCTCCCCCCCCAGACGGCTGCCGTGCCCGGACCCCCACCGGGCGCGGCAGCCGTTCGTGTTTCCGGTGGCTCTCCGCGACCGCTGGACCGGTTCTCCGTCGGTTCTCAAGCGAAAGTCGTCAGAGTGCCACCATGACCACGATCGCCGAGATATCCGACACTTCGGGCACCCCCGGCACGGGCACGCACGCGGGGGGTCCCGGCCGGGCCACCGACGCGTTCGTACGGGCCGCCAGGCTCGAAGCACTGCTCGGCGATCCGTACGACCCGGCCAACCCGCACGGTCTGCGGGCCCTGTTCGCCGCCGACGCCCGGCGCGAGCCGCCCGCCGCGACCGAGGAGCTGCTGACCGGGCACGGCACCGGCGCCGAGTTCGTACCGGCCGCGCACGGCGGTCTGCTGACCCGCGCCGACCACCTCGTACGCGCCCTGCGCCCGGTCTTCCGGCGGGACCTCGCCCTCGGCTTCGGGCACGGCATCACCTCGCTGTTCGCCGCCGGGGTGATCTGGGCGGCGGGCAGCGAACAGCAGCGCGGGCACGTCGCACGGCGGCTGCTCGCCGGGGGCCGGGCCACCACCCTGCACCACGAACTCGCGCACGCGAACGCGATCCTGCGCCACGAGTTCACCGCCCGCCCCGCTCCCCGGACCGGCCCGACGGCGCCGGGCGGCCAGCTGCTCGGCGGCCGCAAGGACGTCATCATCAACGCGGCCCGCGCCGACCTCCAGGTCGTGTACGCCCGCACCGACGCGGCCCGCGGCCCGCGCAGCCACTCCGTGTTCCTGCTGGACGCCGCCGACCAGGTGCCGCACCAGGTGCGGCACCTGCCCCGGGTGGAGATCCCCGGCATGCGCGGAGTGCTCTTCAGCGGCCTGGAGTTCCACGACTGCCCCGTGCCCGCCCGCGCGCTGGTGGGCACGGCGGGCGCGGGGGTGGCGCTGGCCCTGCGCACCTTCCAGGTCAACCGCAGTCTGGTCTGCGGCGCGGTCACCGCCGCCGCGGACACCGTGCTGCGCTCCGCGGTCAGGGCCGCGACCGAGGGCCGCGGCCGGCGGCCGGTGGCCCGCCGCTGGCACAAGCCGCTCGCCGGGGTCTTCGCCGACGTACTGGCCTGCGACAGCATGAGCACCGTCGTGCTGCGGGCGCTGAGCCTGCTGCCCGCCGGGGCCCATGTGTTCGCCGCGGCCGTCAAGTACGTGGTGCCCGACCTGCTGCGGGAGGACCTGGAGGAACTCGCCCCGGTCCTCGGCGCGCACGGCTACGACCACCTGAGCCCCGAGTACGGCGCGCTCGGCAAGCTCGCCCGCGACCTGCCCGTCGCCGGGTTCGGCCACGCGGGCCGCGCCTCCTGCCAGGCCGCGCTCGTCCCGCAGCTGCGCAACCTCGCCGAGCGGTCCTGGTTCGCCGAGGAGGAGCCGCCCGCCGAACTGTTCCGCTCCGGCGCCCGCCTCCCCGACCTGGACTACCGGCTGCTCGGCATCGCGGGCGGCGGCGACTTCATGGCCGCCTCCCTCACCGGCTCCGCCGCCCGCCTCGCCGCGGCCCGCGGCGCGGGCGGCCACATCGCGGCACTCGCCGCGCTGGCGCAGGAGTTCGTCGCCGAACTGCGCACCCTCCAGGAGCAGTGCCGCCGCCTGCCCACCTCGGGCGCCGCGCTCGCCGACTCCGCCGTGGCCGTCCTCAGCGACCGCTACTGCCGGGTCGTCGGCGCGGCCGCGGTGCTCGGCGTGTGGGAGGGGCAGGACGGCAGCGACCCGTTCCTCGCCAACCCGGCCTGGGCGGTGCTCGCCCTCTCCCGGATCGCGGGCCACCTCGGCATCCCGGTGCCCGAACTGCCCGAGGGCTGCCAGGAGCAGGTCCTCCAGGAGCTCGTACGCCGCTACCGGGACGGCCGCAGCTACGACCTCGACGCCCTCGCCCCCGCCACGTGAGGGCACCCGGCCGGCCGGTCCCGCACCCCGCGGTACCGCCCAGCACCCACGGAAGGCAGGGACCACGTTGACCCACACCCCGTTGCCCGGCGCGGAGCGCATCGCACGGCCCCTCCACGTCGGCGGACCCGACGCCCCCTGGCACCGCGTCCGCGAGGACATGGACCGGCACGGCAACGCCGTCGTCCACACCACCTGGGGCGAATGGCTGCCCACCGCCGTCGCCGACCCCGCGCTGCGCCCGCTGCTCGGCCGCGACTGGGCGCGCTACCGGCGCACCGAGGACGCCACCACCCGCTACCGCTTCGCGGCGTCCCGGCTCGCCACCAAGTACACGGCCGCGGCGGCCCTGCGCATCGCACCGGCCGGCATCGACCTCGCGTACAAGGCGGGCGGGCGGCCGTACCTGCGCGGACTCGACCAGATCGACGTCAGCCTCACCCACACCGAGGACCTGATCGCGGTCGGCATCAGCCGCGACGGCCGGATCGGCGTCGACTCCGAACCGGCCGGCCGGCGGATGGACTACGACCTGCTCCAGGGCCAGGTCCTCACCCCCGCCGAGCGCGCCGACCTCGCCCCGCTGCCGCCAAGGGAGCGGGCCGCCGAACTGCTCTGCCTGTGGACCCTGAAGGAGGCGTACACCAAGGCGCTCGGGCAGGGGATGCGGCTGGGCTTCACCAAGTTCGGCTTCGGGGCGGGCAACGGGGGACTGCGCGCGCCGGACGGCAGCCCGGCCGCCGAGGACGAGTGGGCCTTCGTCACGCACCGGGTGCTGGGCGGCCGTTACCTGCTCAGCGTGGCCCGGCAGGACGCGGGGCTGCACAGCTCGCCGGACACCGCGGCGCACACCATGTTCGACGAGGGCTTCATGGAGGCGGTCGCCGAACTCCTCGACTGACGAACGCGGGTGACGGGCCGTCGGCCGCGGGTGACGGGCCGTCGGCCGGGGGCGGGTCGCCGGCTGGGGGTACGGGCCGTCGGCCGGGGGCGGGTCGCCGGCTGGGGGTACGGGCCCGTTTCGCCCCCGTACGTTCCGTGCCCGCTCAAGGGCGGGTCGAGCCCTGCTCGAAGCCCGCCGAAGGGAGCGGGCACACCCTCGCGGGCGTGGCTATCGTACGAAACGGTGGGTGCGTATGCGAAGGCGAGGAGACCGACAATGGCGGAGCTCGACGCAGCTCCTCGTCCGCACTGCCCGCCCCGGGGGACGGGGTGTTGCTCTCCGGCCGCCCCGTCCCCGACCTCGCTCTTCCGTTCTCCTTCTTCCCTGATTTGTTCTGTACATGCCATTTTGTGGAGGCGTTGTCAGGGCAGGAATCCGCGCATCCGTTTCGCTCTGGCGAAGGAGGGGAAGGAGAGGTTCCGCCGTATGGGCAGCGGAGCCGGCGCGGGGAGCTGCGCGCGGGCCCGCGAACGCGAGCGCCCCCGGAGACAATGACCGCCGACCACACCGCCCCCGGCGACGCACTGATCGTCGTCATCGACCTGACCGGCCGCCCCGGCCAGGCCGAAGCCGCCCTGCCCGTACTGGAGTTGTACGGGCCGCTGGACGCCCACCGGCTGGAAGCCGCACTCGACCGCATCGAGCGGACGATGCCGCGCACCGCGCGCGCACCGCTGTGGCACCACCGCCTCGAACAGCACGGCCCCGGCCGCCACACCCTGCACCTGAGCGCCGCCCCCGGCCCCGACGCCCCCGTGGACTTCCCCGCGGGCCTCCTCGCCGGACTCCTCACCCACCCGCGGCCCGCCCGGCCCGCCGCCCGCCGCACCGAACCCACCCCGCTGCAACGCGAACTGATCGCCGACACCGACGCCCACCCCGGCACCGGACGGCACAGCGAACAGCTCGCCCTCACCTGGCGCGGCCCCCTCGACCTCGACCGGTTCACCGCCGCCTGGCAGTCCGTCTTCGACCACGAGAGCGTGCTGCGCACCTCCTTCGAGGAAGGCCCCCAGCCCCACCTCGTCCCGCGCGAGAGGGTCGCCCCCGAGGTCGTACGCCTCACCTACGCCGTCACCGACTGGGAGACGGCCGTGGAGACCGACCGCTACCGGGGCATCGACCCCCGCGGCAACGGCCCGCTGCGCATCACCGTCCTGACCGGACAGGGAACGGGGGAGGGGCCCGGACCCGAGGAGAGCGGCGGCCCGCACCGGGAGCAGGGCACCGGCCCCCTCGGCCTTCCCGCCCTGCCCACCCGCATCCTGCTCACCTTCCACCACACCCTGCTCGACGGCTGGAGCGTGCGGATCCTGCTGGAGGAGTTCTACCGCGCCTACCTCGCCGACGGCACGCTCCCCGGCGGCGACCGCAGGCCCGACCTCGGCGACTACCTGCACTGGCTGACCGACCGGGACACCGCCCCCGCCCAGGAGTTCTGGGCGGCGGCCGACCTGGCCCCCGGCACGGAACTGCCCGCCGCCACCGCCCCGGGCACCGGCACCGGACACACCCGCACCCGGCTCACCACCGGCCAGAGCGAACGGCTGCGCACCTGGGCCGCCGGCCTCGGCAGCCCCGAGAGCAGCGTCCTGTACGCCGCCTGGGCCCTGCTGCTGCACCGCCTGCGCGGCACCGAGGGCCCCGCCCGCGTCCGCTTCCACACGGCCGTCTCCGGCCGGGGCATCCCCCTGGCCGGCGTCGAACGGCTCCCCGCCCCGCTGCGCAACCCCCTGCCCGTCAGCGTCGACATCGACCCCCGCGCCCCCCTGACCGCCCTCCTGGAGGCCCTGCGCGACCAGGCAGTGGACCGCTCCGCCTACGAGTGGGTGACCGCCGGACAGGCCCGCGCCTGGTCCGGCCTGCGCACCCCCACCGCCACCGGCAGCCTGCTCGTCTTCGAGCACCGGCGGCACACGAACGACGCCCTCACCCGGCTCCTGGCCGCCCAGGGCATCCACGTCACCACCGCCGAAACCCTCGGCGCCCGCACCGCCCACCCCCTGACCCTCACCGCCCAGCACGACGACGACGGCGCCCTCGCCCTCACCGCCGCCTTCGACCGCGGCCGGCTCGACGGCGCCGGACAACTCCTCACCCAGGCAGCACGGCTGCTGCGCCGCATGAGCGACGAGGCGGACCGCACCACCACCCTCGGCCAGCTCCTGGCCACCCTCACCGACCTCCCCGGGCACCCGCCGCCCGCCACCGCCCGCCGTACCGCCCGCCCCTACGCCGAGGACCCGCAGGCGTCCCCGCTGGTGGTCCTGCGCCCCGCCGAACGCCCCGGCGCGGGCACCGTCTGCCTCGTCCAGACCCCCACCGCCCGCCGCGCCGACCACACCCGCGTCAGCCGCGCCTACCGCGGCCCCGAGGCGGTGGCCCTGCTGCGCCCCGCGCAGGTGCCCCGGCTGCGCGACGCCGTCCTGCGGGCCCTGGGCCAGGGCCCCGTGGTGCTCGGCGGGTTCTCCGGCGCGGGGGAGGCCGCCCACGAGGTCGCCCGGTCCGTCGCCGCGTTCGGCGCCCGCGCCCCGCTGGTGGTGCTCACCGGTACGCACACGCCCGCCGACGACTTCGTACGCGCCCTGGCCGGGGCGGCCCGGCGCGCCCGCTGACCACCCCCGCGGCCGGGCCTGCCGGGGCCGCCGCCACACCCGCCACCCCTTATGCGATTTCCGCATACCCGCTGGTAGCGTGAGGGTTGTGGGGCTGAGCCTGGAAGAGACACTGCAACTGACGGTGGCCTCGCTGATGCGGGCGACGGGGGATTCCCAGCGGACCGTCGCCCAGGTGCTGGGCCTGACACAGACACAGGTCTCGCGCCGCCAGTCCGGCACCGCCGCATGGCGCCTGGACGACGTGGACGCACTCGCCGCCCACTACGGCGTACGCCCGCTCGACCTGCTGGCAGGTCCCGCGAGGGCGTGCGCGGCCCTGTCCGCCGACCGGCGGCGGACGGCGGACAGGACGAACGGAGCCACCCGATGAGCGACGACAGCACCTTCGACGCGATCGACTCGCTGCTCTCCTCCGTCAGCGCACCGGCCGCCCTCCCCGACGCGGACGTCCGCCGCGCCCTGCGCGAGGGCGCCCACCTGTCCCGGGCCCAGGTCGCCAGGGCGCTCGGGGTCGGCCCGTCCACGGTCTCCGGCTGGGAGTCCGGCCGGGAACCGGCGGGCGAGGTGCGGGCCAGGTACGCCTACCTCCTCGACGGGCTGCGCGAGAAGCTCGCCGACGCGGCCCGCGACACCCCCGCCGGTCCCGCGCCGCAGGACCCCCCGCCCGCCCCCGAGGGCGCACCCGCACAGGACGCGCCCCAGGGCTACGACGACGTGGAGACCCTCGCCGCACCCGAGCCGTGCGTCCTGTGCGGCAGCCCCGCCCGGCACCGGATGGACGGCTTCGCCCAGCACATCGACCCGGCCGAATGCGCACCGGCCGCCCCCGACCCCGTACCCGCGCAGCCGCAGCGGGCCCCCGCACCGGCCCGGCCCGCACCGGAAACGGCCCCGGCCCGCACCGGCACCGGGCAAGCGGACCCCGCACCCCGTCCGTCGGACCGCCGGACGGCCCGCACGGGGGCGGCCCGGCGCCCGGCGAAGGCACCGCGCGGACGCGCCTTCCAGCCCGAGACCGGCCCCGGCGACCTGATCACCGCCGCCGTGGAGACCGCGCTCGACGAGCACGGCGGCGACGTCGAGGCCGCCACGGCAGCCCTGCTGAAGCGCGCCATCCCGGACGCGATGCGGCTGCTGGACGAGACCCGCAAGGGCGGCCGGTACGACGTCGTAGCCCACCCGTGGATCCCCGACATCCTGCGCAAGCAGACCTCCAAGGGCGCCGACCAGGTCTGGGAGGCCCGCCCGAAGTGGACCCGCACCGCCCTCCCGCCGGGCTCCCACGAGGTGACGGCGCTCGACATGAACGGCGCCTACCTCTCCGCTCTCAAGACCCACCTGCCGCTCGGCCAGCTGGAGCACTCCACCGGGTTCGACTTCGACCGCCGCCGGGCCGGCGTCCACCTCGTCACCCCGCCCGCCTGGGACCACGAGGACGTACTGCCCAACCCGATCGGCAACCGGGAGGAGCCGGGCCCGCTGTGGGTCACCGAACCCACCCTGCGCCTGCTGCTGCGCCTCTCCGGGCCCCGCCACCGGCTCTGCGACCCGCCGGAGATCCACGAGTCGTACACCTCCGGCGCCACCGAGGGCCTGCTGGAGAAGTTCCGCGTCGCCCTCAAGGAAGCCCGGGACACCGCCCTGGCCCAGGACGACGAGGTCACCCTGGAGTACGTCAAGGCGATGTACTCCAAGTTCGTCTCCACGATGGGGGAGTCGAACTACAACCGGGAGCTCTACCGCCCCGACTGGATGCACCTCGTCCGCTCCCAGGCCTTCGCCAACCTCTGGACCAAGGCGCTGAAGGCCCACGACGAGGGCCTGCACGTCGTCCGCGCCATGGGCACCGACGAACTCCACGTCATCGGCGACTGGCGGCAGGTGTTCCCCGAGGGCCGGGGCGTCACCGAGGTCAAGGTCAAGGACACCTACACCGTCGGCTGAACCGCCCTTCCCGCGAAAAGCGGCCCGCTGCCCGCACCGCCCGGCCCGCACCCGGCGCCCGGCCGGCCTCCCGCACGGGACTGAACGGGACCGAAGACGCCCCGCGTTCGGTCCCGTTCTTCAGTCCCGTCACAAAAGCCCAGGTCACAGCGGTGCGCTCAATATCAACGGGACTGACGGGACTGAAGGTCGTAGTTATCAGTTGCGTAGCTCTTTTTTGTCATATGCGCGCCCGCATATGACAGATATCTCCTGAGCAACTCATAACTACGACCTTGAGTCCCGTCAGTCCCGTAAAAAATCCGCGCAAGTCTGTGACCTGGGGTTTTACCCAACGGGACTGACGGGTCCAAAGGCCCACGGGACTGAACGGTCCCGTGCGGGCACCCCCGACGGGACCAACGGGACCGAACTTTTCCGACACACCAAGGGCGGGACTACGCGGTGTGCCGGGTCCGCTACGATCTGTTCCGCAGTCTCGAAGCGTTAGTCCCGTTAGTCCCGTTGGTCCCGCCGGGGATCCCGATCCGCTTCCCCTTGAGGTCGCTCATGAGCGCCAGCGCCCCGTTCGGACGCTTCGACGCCAGAGGCGCCGCGCAACAGATGCTCAGCGACGAACTGGCCCTGCTGGACAACCCGAAGGCCCTCCCCGCGCAAGCGACCGAACCGCACCGGCCCGCCGTCACCGCCGACGTCGGGATACTGCCCGACGCACTCACCGACCGGGGCAACTCCAAGCTCTTCGCACGCACCTACGGCGACCGCTTCCGGTACGTCATCGGCATGGGCTGGCACAGCTGGGACGAGTACCGCTGGAAACTGACCGGCGGCATGGAGGCGGCCATGTGGGCGGCCGGGGACATGGCCGAGGCCATCCCGGGCCGCGACCCGCGCGGCGAGTACACCGACCGCGAACTCGCCGCCCACCGCAGGCACTCCGCCTCCACCGCCGGCCTCAAGGCCCTGCTCGTCCAGGCCCAGGGCGCCCCGGGACTCAGCCTGGACCCCGACGTCCTGGACGGCGACATCTACGCCCTGTGCACCCCCTCCGGCGTGGTCGACCTGCGCACCGGCGAACTGCGCAAGCCCGACCCGTTCACCGACATGCACTCCCGGGCCACCACGGTGGCCCCCAGCCCGCTGCCGGTCCCGCGCTGGGACAGATTCCTGCGGGACACCTTCGGGGACGACGAGAAGGGCCTGGAGACGATCGGGTTCCTGCACCTGCTGCTGGGCTACTCGATCACCGGCGACGTCGGCGGCCAGGTCCTGCCCTTCCTCTACGGCTCCGGCGCCAACGGCAAGAGCGTCCTGCTCGACGTCCTCACCCAGCTCCTGGGCGACTACGCCAACGCCGCCCCGCCGGGCTTCCTGATGGAGAAGGGCAAGTTCTCCGAGCACTCCACCGAGCTCACCGAACTGCACGGCCGGCGCATCGTCGTCTGCTCCGAACTCAAACCCAACGACAAGTTCAACGAGGCCCGCGTCAAGCTCCTGACCGGCGGCGACACCATCACCGCCCGCCGGATGCGGCAGAACTTCTTCACCTTCACCCCCACCCACAAGCTCTGGCTGCTGGGCAACCACCGCCCCGAGGTCGGCACCGGCGGCCACGCCTTCTGGCGCCGCATGCGCATCATCCCCTTCGAACGCCGGGTGCCCGACGCCCGCAAGATCGACAACTTGGCCGCCGAACTCGTCCGCGACGAGGGTCCGGGCATCCTGCACTGGCTCATCACCGGCGCCACCCGCTACCTGGCCACCCGCGACCCGCTCACCGGCCCCGCCAGCGTCCGGGTCGCCACCGCCGCCTACCAGACCACCGAGGACCACGTGGGCCGCTTCCTGGAGGAATGCTGCCTGCGCAGCGACGACGCGGAACTGCGGGTCGAGCAGAAGGTCCTCTACGAGGCCTACGGCCGCTGGTGCTACGAGGAGGACATCAGGCCCTCCTCCAGCAGGGCGTTCGCCAGCCGCATCCGGCAGGAACTCGGCCTCGCCTCACCCGCCGACATGATCAAGAACAACGCCACCAAGCTCTACCCCGGTCTCGGCCTCATCGCCCCCGACCAGGGCGGCACCCCGTGACCCACAGCCCCACCCCCGCCCCGCCCGCAGGCCGACCGTACGAGGGCCCCCGACACCCAGGAGACTTTGTGAGCGCGACGCCGAGCGAAGGCGATCTCGTCCATGAGGCCGAGGTGGTGTGGCTGGAGGACCCGGAGCACTTCGACTACGTCCGCCAGGCCCTCGACAAACTCCCCACCCGCAAGGGCAGGCCCCGCTACGAACGCGACGGCCGCCTCGTCGGCTACACCAACCTCCAGCCCACCGCGAAACGCAGCGCCGACAGCGGCCTCTTCGCCCGCCGCACCTTCTACCTCCTGCCGCACGACCGCCCCAACCAGCCCGGCAACCCCGAATGCCCCTACCGGGTGGGCTCACCCCTCGAAGCGGTCGACCCCTCGACCATCGCGCCCGGCCGCGCGGGCGAGAAGACCCCCCGCTCCCAGGCCACCGAGACCGGCAAGGAGATGGTCGCCTGAGGGCCCGCCCGAGGGCCGTACGGCGGCACCGAAGGCCCCGGCGCCCGTTGCCCGTTCGGCCCAATGCCGATAACCAATGGGCGCCGCCGCAGTTCTGCAGGGAGCCCCGGCACGGGGCACCCGACGCAGAGAAGGAATCCACAGATGAAGAAGGTCATGGCAACCGCCGCGCTCGCAGCGACCACCCTGGGTCTGGGCGCCCTCGGCGCTCCGCAGGCCATGGCGCTCGGCGACGACTCCGGCACCACCTCCGAGAGCGGCAACGGCGCCGAGCAGCACTACGGCAACGCCGAGACCGCCGGTGACATGAGCCCCCAGCTGGCCCCGGTCCAGGGCTCGCTCAACAACCTGTGCCTGGGCGTGCCCGCCAAGGCCAACGCCACCTCGCTCGTCGGCGTCCTCGTCCCCGTCGGCGTCCAGGACATCCCGGTGCTCTCCGCCCCGCAGAACCAGCAGTGCGCCGCCAACTCCACCCAGGCCAAGGGCGACGAGCCGCTCTCCCACCTCGCCCAGGACTTCCCGATCCTCTCGGGCAACGGCGCCGGCCAGAGCTGACGCCCCCGTGTGCGGGCCCCGCGGCCCGCACACGCCCCTGCGGGCGCGCACCACGCAACGAAGAGGCTCGTCCCCGAGTACCCGGGGGCGAGCCTCTTCGTACGTACGGATGGGACCCAAGTGGATCTTGGCCCCCATCCGTGCACAAGCGCCAGGGAACGGGCCAGCGGTCGCACACCCGGTCAACGAACTGCGAGCCGAAACGTTGCTGCTCAACTGTCCCAAGGGGGATCTTCTTCACGATTCGTACCCACCCGCCATCAACTCCCCGCCGCACCCACACACCGCCACCGGCGAGGTCACCCCGGTGCCGCGAACGCCGACGGCCCCCGCGGCACACCGCGGGGGCCGTCCGAACGGGGCGGAATCAGGCCAGCGAGTCGAGCGGCACACCGATCGGGCCGCCACCCGCGGTCAGCCCGCCGAGTAGCGCGGCGGGAGCGGGCACCGCCCCGGCACCGCCCGGGTGCACGGCACGCGCCGCCGCCTCCTCCTTGGCCTGGAGCCCGTCCACGTTCGCCTTGACGTCCGACAGGAACTTCTGCGGGTCCGTCAGGTTCTTCAGCTGCTTCAGCTGCTGGGCGTTGACCTCGTCGGCCCGCGCCTGGCCCGCGGCGACCTGAGTGGCACCCGGCGCGCTGTGCGCCTCGTGCTGGGCGAACGCCGGAGTGGCCGACCCCAGGGCGACGAGCGTGCCCGCGAGAGCTGCGGTGGCCTGCGTGTACTTCATGAGCGGTCCTGTCCGTGAGGCGATGACGGAACGACAGGACGCGGGGGCCACTGCCGTTTCACGTCTGGAGAACGCCCACTGCCGCCAATGGAGACGTGACCCCGCCGTAGATCACCCTATTGACTCGCCACGCCATCGGTGAGTCGAACGCCGGGCACCCCTCGCACGACGACGGGCGCGTGACCTCCGCACGGTGCGGCTCGTTGCGCCAGCGACCCGCCGAACCCCCACCCCAGGAGAACCATGCGCCACCACAAGACCTCCGCCGCCGCCCTCGCCGTCCTCGTCTCCGGTACCGCGCTCGCCGCCGCCGGCACCGCCCAGGCGGCGACGCCCGAGGCCGCCCCGGCCCCCGTCCCCGCCGCGGCCCCGGCCGGCGACCTGCTCAGCGGCCTGCCCGTGGTCGGCGGCCTGACCCAGGGCGGCTCCCCGGCAGGTGCCCTCCCCGGCGGACTTCCCGGCGGTCTCCCCGGCGGCCTGCTCGGCGGACTCCCGCTCGGCGGCTGACCCGCCCCCGGGCAGTACGCGGCCGGCGGCGGGGCGCCCGATTTCACTCCCGGTGACCCCGCTCGCATTTGCGAAATCCCCCCATAGGCCTTTCGGGTGATAGGAGAAATTCGCGGAATTAAGCGAGTTTCCTCTATGCCGTCGGATCGTTACGGATATCGACGGCGACGTCACGGGATTCTGTAACAGGCTCGTGCAGCACGAAATACGTGGCTGTTCACGACGTCACCGAAAGAAAGGTCACCAAATGAAGCACATGAAGCTGGCCGCGATCGTCACCGGCTCGCTGATGGCGCTCGGCGCTGCCACCCCCGCCATGGCGGACTCCGAGGCGGAGGGTGCGGCCACCAACTCCCCCGGTGTCATCTCCGGCAACGCCGTGCAGGTGCCGGTGCACGTGCCCGTGAACTTCTGCGGCAACACGGTCAACGTGATCGGCCTGCTGAACCCGGCGTTCGGCAACACCTGCGTCAACAAGTAATTCTCCATTCGAACCCCCACCGGTTCGGATTTGGCCGGCCCCTGAATGCGCGCTTCGCGTTCGGGGGTTTGCCAGTCAGCGCCTCATCGTGTGTGGGCGAGCAATCGGCTTACCCCGCAAGCAGGAAAGACAGGGAAACGGCGAAGTGCGACAGGTCATGAGTAGGAACGTGCTGGTAACCGCAGCCGTCTCAGGTGTGCTCTCCATGGTCGGGGGCCCCGCCCACGCCGACGCGGTGGGGAACAGCGCGGTCACGAACTCGCCGGGCGTCGTCTCCGGCAACAGCGCCCAGGTTCCGGTGCACGTTCCGGTGAACGTCTGTGGCAACACGGTCAACGTGATCGGCCTGCTGAACCCGGCGTTCGGTAACACGTGCGCCAACCGGTCCGGCATGAAGGCCGGCAAGGGCGCCGGTGCCACCGCCGCCTCCAAGGTCTCGAACTCGCCCGGCGTGGGCTCCGGCAACAACGCCCAGGTGCCGGTGCACGTCCCGGTCAACCTGTGCGGCAACACCGTTGACGGCATCGCGGGCCTGAACCCGGCCTTCGGCAACGACTGCGCCAACGAGTCGGGCGGCGCGGCCGCCGGCACCACCGGCACCACGGGCGCCTCCGCCGAGTCCGTCGTGTCCCACTCGCCCGGTGTCGTCTCCGGCAACAACGCCCAGGTTCCGGTGCACGTCCCGGTCAACCTGTGCGGCAACACCGTCGACGGCATCGCGGGCCTGAACCCCGCCTTCGGCAACGACTGCGAGAACGGGTCCGCCAAGGCCCCCGCCGGCAACACCGGTACCACCGGTGCCTCCGCCGCCTCCGTCGTGTCCCACTCGCCCGGCGTCATCTCCGGCAACGGCGTAGAGGTTCCGGTGCACGTCCCGGTCAACGTCTGCGGCAACACCGCCGACCTGATCGGCGCGCTGAACCCGGCGTTCGGCAACGACTGCGCCAACGGCCCCGCCGCGCAGACCCCGCCGGTCACCCAGCCTCCGGCCGACCAGCCGCCCGTCATCGAGCCCCCGGCCGACCAGCCGCCGGCCGATGAGCCCCCGGCGGACGAGCCGCCCGCTGACGAGCCGCCCGCCGACGAGCCGCCGGCCGATGAGCCGCCGGCCGATGAGCCGCCGGCCGACGAGCCGCCGGCCGACGAGCCGCCCGCCGACGAGCCCCCGGCGGACGAGCCCCCGGCCGACGAGCCGCCGGTCACCCAGCCCCCCGTGACCCAGCCGCCGGCCAACCAGCCGCCGACCAAGCCCACCCCCCCGAGCAAGCCGAAGCCGGGCAAGCCCACCACGACCCCGGCCAAGCCGAAGCCGAGCAAGCCCACCGCTCCGGCGCCGCACAAGCCCGGCAAGCCCACGGGCAAGCCGATCGGCTGATTCCAGCCGCGCACGACCCCTCATTGACACACCACCGAAAGGTCACGACATGAAGTACACGAAGGTCGCCGCCGTCATCGCCGGTTCGCTGATGGCCCTCGGCGCCGTCTCCCCGGCCATGGCCGACTCCGGCGCCGAGGCCGCGGCCACCAACTCCCCCGGTGTCCTCTCGGGCAACGTCATCCAGGTGCCGGTCCACGTCCCGGTGAACGTCTGTGGCAACACGGTCAACGTGATCGCCCTGCTGAACCCGGCGTTCGGCAACACCTGCGTCAACAAGTAAGTCTGCATCACACCTTCGTGAGTTCGGACTTGGCCAGCCCCTGAACGCATGCCGCGCGTTCGGGGGCTTGCCAGTCAGCGCCTCATCGTGTGCGGGCCGGCACTCGGCCGGCCCCACCAGCAGGAAAGACAGGGAACGGCGAAATGCGACAGGTAATGAGCAAAGGCGTGCTGGTAACCGCAGCCGTCTCGGGTGTGCTCTCCATGACGACCGGCTTTGCCCACGCCGACGCGACGGGCAACAGCACGGTCGCGAACTCGCCGGGGGTCCTCTCCGGCAACAGCGCCCAGGTTCCGGTGCACGTTCCGGTGAACGTCTGTGGCAACACGGTCAACGTGATCGGCCTGCTGAACCCGGCGTTCGGCAACAAGTGCGCCAACAAGTCGGCGAAGAAGCCGGCCACCCACCCCGCCGGTCACCCCGCGGGCCACCCCGCCGGTCACCCGGCAGGCCACCCGGCCGGTCACCCCGCCGGACATCCGGCAGGCCACCCCGCCGGACACCCCGCGCAGAACACCGGCTCCTCGGCCACCTCCACGGTGTCCCACTCGCCCGGCGTGCTGTCCGGCAACAACGTGCAGGTCCCCGTGGACGTACCGGTCAACGCCTGCGGCAACACGGTCGACGCGGCCGCCGCGCTCAACCCGGCGTTCGGCAACAAGTGCGCCAACGGCCCGGCCACCCACAACCCGCCCGCCGACCAGCCCCCGGCCGACGAGCCCCCGGCCGATGAGCCCCCGGCCGACGAGCCGCCCGCCGATGAGCCCCCGGCCGACGAGCCCCCCGCGGACGAGCCGCCCGCGGACGAGCCCCCCGCGGACGAGCCGCCCGCCGACGAGCCCCCGGCCGACGAGCCGCCCGCCGACCAGCCCCCCGTCGACCAGCCCCCGGCCGACCACCCGGGCAAGCCCGGTAAGCCCGGCAAGCCGACCGGCTCCGGCAAGCCCTCCGCCCCGGGCCCGCAGCTGGCGCACACCGGCGCCGGTGAGCTCACCGGCGCCGCCGCGCTCAGCGCCGCGCTGCTCGCCGGCGGCGTCCTGCTGACCCGCCGCGGACGCACCGCCGGCCGCTGAGGCCGACGGACGGCGACCGCCGCACCGGTGGGGCAGGCCCTGTGGGCCTGCCCCACTCGCATTTCCGCCCTCCCGGCAAGCGAGTGAAATGCCGGGCATTGTGCATGAAATGAGTTTCCCCCGGCGGCGCCACGCCGTTAGGCATCACGCAGGGCCACGGAGGAGAAGCACTCCGGCCCGAATGTGCCGAATGAAGATCCGCTTCACAGAGAATGAGGGAATTCCCATGAAGTACACGAAGGCAGCTTCGGTTCTGGCGGTCTCGATGGTTGCCGTCGGTGCGGCCTCCTCGGCGGCAGTGGCACAGACCGGCATGCCGACCGCCCCCTCGATGAGCCTCAACTCGGGACTGGCCCAGATCGTGGACGCGTACAACACCCACACCAAGGCCCTCGACAACCCGGTGCCCGTGGTGAAGTCCGCGACGGACGCGGCGAAGAAGCTGAACGCCGCCAAGGACGCCAACCCCCTGAAGCTGGTCGAGGGCGCGGTGGGCGCCAAGGGCACCGGCTCGATGCTCGGCGGACTGCCGGTGGGCTGATGGAGTCTGCCGGGTGGCGCAGACGGCGTAATCGCATGCCCCGCAGGAATGACGCTCATGCTCCGGCGAGGGGAGACGCACGAGAGGCGGTATGCCTCCTTGCGTCTCATTCCCCCTTCACTGGGAGCACACATGCGCAAGATCGTCGGACAGGCAGTGGTGACCGCGGCCCTCGCGGCAGTCGCCCTCGTCCCGCTCGCCGGAACCGCGTCGGCGGCAACGGCCGAGCCGGTGGCGAAGCCCGCGGCCGCTGACCGCTGCTGGTGGCACCACGGTCGTCTGTACTGCGCGGACTACGGCCCCTGGTACCACCACAGCGGCGTCGGTGTCGGCGTGGGTCTCGGCCTGGGCGTCGGAGTCCTCTAGGACCCCGGCTGCCTGAAGAACGCCCGAGGAGGGGCTCCACAGCACGTCTGTGGGGCCCCTCCTCGCATGCGGGCGTGCTCTCAGCTGTTGGTGGCGCTGTTGCCGAACGCCGGGTTCAGCAGCCCGATCACGTCGGCCGTGTTGCCGGAGACGTTGACCGGAACGTGCACCGGGACCTGCGCCTGGTTGCCGGAGATGACGCCGGGGGAGTTGCTCGCCACACCCTCCGCCTCGCTGTCGGCGGCGGCGGTACCGGCGGCGGCACCCGCGGCGAGACCGGCAGTGGCGAGGACGAAAGCAGCCTTCTTGGCAGCGTTCATAATTGCACCTCCTGGGGAAGTTGGGGGGTTGAAGAAATCTTTGCACACGACAACATCCCCCCTGAGCACAGAAACCGCTGGACGATCGAATTCCTGCATCCAGCGCATTCGGCATTCCGTACTTCCGTACTCTTTTCACATGTTCGGCGCACGGGAAATCCGGCGCATGGGAAAGGGGCCCGTTCCTCGTCGAGAACGGGCCCCTTCCGTCGTACCGGTCGGCTACCTCACCGGGCGGAAGACGGCAGTCAGGGAGTGGTCGCTGTCGTCGCTGAAGGACACCGCGGTCTCACCGTTGGACTTGTCGATGTCCCCGCCGTACTCCTCGTCGTCCAGGAGCCACCCGGCGAACACGAACCCGCGCTCGGGAACCGCCGTCGCCGTCACGGTGTCGCCCTGCGCGTAGGGGCCCTCCTCGGACAGCGAGACCCTGCCCCGGCCACCGGTCACATCCACGTCCAGGTCGTACCTGTTGCGGTCGAACCGGGCGCGCAGCTGCAGGTTCTGGTCGTCCGGCGACAGCTCGATGGTGTCGTCGTCACCCGCGAACGACCCGTTCAGGGTCCAGCCGGTGAAGGACCAGCCCGGCGCCGCCACCGCGTCGTAGATCTCGGCGGCCGGCGCACCACGCTTCGCGGGCGCCTTCTTCACGGCACCACCGCGCGTCGCGGTCGTCGTGACCGCCGGCTTGGGCGTCGCACCCTTGCGGAACGTCGCCACGAGCCGCGAGTCGGCGGCGACCGCGACGCTCACGGCGTTGTCGGCGGTCCCGACCTTGCGGCCGTTCAGCGTCCAGCCCGAGAAGACATAACCCGAGGCCGGCTTCGCCGTGAACCGCGCGGTGCTGTTCTTCGGATACGGCCCCACCTCCGACGGCGTCACCGAACCGGCGCCCGCGGGCGAGACCGACGTACCGACCGCACACAGGGTGTCGCTCGACTTGGTGCCCCGGTAGCTGGCGATGGCCTTGGACGTGGTGTTGAAGATCCGCGCCGCGTCCGCCTCGTCGGGCCGGCCGAGCGGCACACCCAGAGCCTGACCGCGGTAGGCCAGCTGCGGATTGGAGAACTGGTTGATGCGCCCGCACCGGCCCTTGGTGGACTTCCGGCAGCCCGACTCGTACGCCATCATCGTGGCGAAGTCACCGTTGCGCGGGAAGTACCCGTTGGCACCGTACGGCGGCGGCTGGTTCGGCTCGGTCGTACGGTCGTGCGCGGCACCCAGGTTGTGGCCGATCTCGTGGCCGAGGGAGAAGTTCTTCAGCGCCGCGTGCGCCACCACGTTGTAGCCGTAGTTCGCCGTCTTCTGCGAAGGCGCCTTGGGCGAGTAACCGAGACCGCCCGCCGCCCGCCCACCGGCGATCACCGACACCAGGTCGGCGCCGAACCGGTCCCGGTACGTCATCATCTCGTCGAGCAGACCGTCGCGCGGGGTCGCCAACGCCTTGATGAGGTCCTGCGTGACACCGTCGCGCGCCGCCGGGACATTGCTCACCTGAGGGATGTTCACCAGCCGCAGCCGGGCGTCGACCCTGCTGTCGGCCAGGCCGTCGTTGGCCAGGGCCACCGCGCGCGTGATGTCGGCACGCATCTGGGTCACACTGCCCGCCTCGGCCAGCGCCTTGGGGGTGTAACCCACGATGAGATCGATGAGAGTGGTCCTGCCGCCCTGCTGGCAGGCCTTGTCCGCCGCGACCGGCACCGAACGCGGCACCGTCCCCGCAACCGGCCGGGTCGGCGGCATGCTCATGGACGCCTCGTCCTCGTCGCCCAGCGGCGTCACCTGAGTGATCGACACCCGCTCCGGGCCACTGGACTCGATGGCGTAACTGTCACCGCCCAGCATGAACTGGGCCGTCACGTGCTCGTTGCCCGGAGTGCCGTCACAGGCGTTCTGCGCCGTGGCCACCACATGCTGACCGGTCGCACCCACCACGTCCGCCGTCAGGATGACGATGTCACCGACCACATTGCGGGACTGCTCGACGACCTGCACATTCACATCGTCGAAGAGCGGGAAGTCGTACTCGCGCTCGGACGGCCCCGCACACAGGGCGGCCAGCGCCGTCGGGTTGATCATCGCCTCACGCTGGCGCACCGCCTCGCTGCCACCGCCGTCCTCCGGCGTGGTGTCCTCCGCCTCCGACGCCACGGACAGCAAGGAGCCCGGCCCGGCGAAGACCGCGGCCGCCGCGGAACCCGGCCGCGGCGGGGCGGGTGGCGCGGAGAACCCGGTGGCTCCGAGGACCATCGCGCCGAGCGCGAGGCCTCCCACCCACTGCGAACTGCGTTTCACGTGTCAGCTTCTTCCTGCCGATGTGCGAAAAGGGAACGGCGTCACCATTCCCCGGCCGGACCACACGTCACTGCGTCATTCACGCTTGTCACCCGGCTGCCGCGCGAGGGAATCCCCGAACACCTATTTCGCACCGAAGACACGAAAAGCAAACGAGTGATTCACGCCCGGCCCCACCGGCAGGGTGGGGTAATCTCTTTCCCGAGTCTGTTCGAGCGGTATTCACACAGCCGGCGGCCCGTGCCGTCGAATACCGCCAGGACCACACGTGTGTTCCGCACTTTCCCTGCGAACCGCACAACACTGCGCCCCCAACCCGGAAACGGGCTGGGGGCGCAGTGCCGTACGTGGAGGAGTCCGCCCGGGGCGGGCCCGCAGGCCCGCCCCGGAAAAGGCGTCAGCCGTTGTTGGCGCCGTTGCCCGAGAGAACCGGGAAGTCGTTGAGCAGGTGCGACAGCGGCTCGTCACCCTTGGCCTGGGTGGAGTTCTCGACACACTGCTGGTTCTGCGGAGCCGACAGGATCGGAATGTCCTGGACGCCGACCGGCACGACACCCACGAGCGAGGTGGCGTTGACCTTGGCCGGCAGGCCGATGCAGGGCTTGTTCAGCGAACCCTGGACCAGGGACATCTGCGGGCTCATGTCACCGGCGGTCTCGGCGTTGCCGTAGTGCTGCTCCGCACCGTTGCCGCTCTCCGACGTGGTGCCGTGGTCGTCCGCGATCGCCATGGCCTGCGGAGCACCGACGGCCCCGAAGCCCAGCGCGGTGGCAGCGAGCGCGGCGGTTGCCAGGACCTTCTTCATCTCAGCATTCCTTCTTTCCCATTGAGTACCCCGACCTGGAGCTTCCTGAAGAACTTCCTGGAAGTCGTTTGGTTATCGTCATTCACTCGGACGGGAGAGCAGACGCCGCAGACCAATTAAATGAAGAACCGACAGGCAGGCAATAACAGCAGCGGTTCGGTGGATAGCCCTTATGCCATACGGGTGAAGAGAAAGAACCAAACCCGAGGCCCAGTGGTTGTGCAGTCCGTAGATGGCCTGCCCCCGGAACGAAGAGGTACTTCCCCATGAACAAGATGATGGCCTCGGCCGTACTCGCCGCGACCGCGATGAGCCTCGGCGCCGTCGCCGCCCCGCAGGCCATGGCGGTGGCCAACGACGACGGTACGACCTCCATGAGCGGCAACGGCGCCGAGCAGCACTACGGCAACGCCAAGACCGCCGGTGACATGAGCCCGCAGATGTCCCTCGTCCAGGGCTCCCTGAACAAGCCCTGCGTCGGCCTGCCCGCCAAGGCGAACGTCTCCTCCCTCGTCGGCGTCGTGCCGATCGGCGTCCAGGACGTCCCGATCCTCTCGGCCCCGCAGAACCAGCAGTGCGTCGAGAACTCCACCCAGGCCAAGGGCGACGAGCCGCTCTCGCACATCCTGGAGGACTTCCCCGTCCTCTCCGGCAACGGCGCCAACAACCACTGAAGTCAGGACCCCACATCCTGACCCGGTAGTGGTCCGTGCGTGAACAGCCGCTCACGCACGGGGAAGAGGTGGCGCGTGTGGCCCCGCGAAGCATTCCGCTTCGCGGGGCCACACGCCTTTCCGCCCGAAGTCACCGGGCCGGGCCCGCCAGGAGCCGCCGGACCCGGCCCACCAGGAGCCGCCGCCCCGGACCCAGCCAGAACCCGACGACGCCCGACGGGGCCCGAAGCCGCTAGCGCAGCCGTGCCACAGGAAGCCGGCAGTGCGCGGCATCCCGGATCGTCTCCTCGTCACCGACGAACTCCGTCAGCAGCTCCTCCGTCACCGGCTGCCCCGGCCGGCTCGCCGGCCAGGTCCGCGTCGTGAACATCAGATGCACCTGGCCCCGCTTCTCCGCGGCAGCGGCCCACTGCGGCGGCACAGGGCAGGTCACATTGATGCTGGGCAGGGTCAGAACGGCATTGCTGCCGTCGACCATGAGCGTCACGGGAACACTGGACAGGGCACCGTTCACGATGGCACCGCCGACCGGGAGCTTGGCCTCGGCGAGCAGCGCCCGCACAGCGGCCTTCCCCTCGTCCTCGGTGCCCGAGCCGTCCCCGAGCGCGTACCCCAGCAGGAAGGCCGAGTCGTGCCCGTCGTCGCTGTGCTCACCCGCCCACGCCAGCACGGCGACAGTTCCCAAATGGGCGCGGTTGAGGGGAGTTCCGGTGGTCTGAGTTGAAGTCATGTGGCAGGACAGTAATTGCACCGAACGACCACCCACCGGCTCACGTCACCCACTCAGGCTAAGGAACGCGCCTCGGTCGCCCGTACGGGTAACCACCCGGCTCACAGAGCGGGCGAACAGCGCTGACACCGCTTGTAGTACAGACCCCCCTTGGGCCCCGTCCGCTCGTCGATCCACTCGCGCATCTCACGAGCACCCAACGCCTTGATCCGCGGATAGCGATGAGCCCCCTCGAAGTCCCAAGGATCACTGCGCCGATCCACACTGTGGCTGTACTCGCGCAGCGCGTCCAGATAAAAACTCCCCGCCGGACGGGCATACGTCTCCGGAGCCTCACGGCGCACGATGTGACAACCCACCGTGTGAACGCCCTTCCTGCTGACCGCGAACGGAAACTCCTCCGGCCGGCGCAGACGGCTCCAGCGCTCGTCGCACTCGTCCAGCATGCTCTCGAAGTGCCCCCGGTAGTGCTCGCACAGCGCACAGCCGTCCTTGGCCAGACACACCGCCATGATCTCGTCGGCGGTCTCCGCATGCACACAGCCCAACGGCCGGTACAACTGCGCCGCCGACTCCAGGAACAACCCACGTACAGCGGCAACGGTCGTGGCACCGGACTCGACCGAGGCCAGCAGATCGAGCACGGCAGGCACCTCGACACTGAAGCCGTACCCCTCCGCGATCGAACGCCGGCGCTGCTCCGCGTACAGCTTCCCGAACCCAAGCTGCACACCGGGCACTGGAGCACCGGGAATCACGAAGTCACAGGAGGCCTGCCCCCGCGAACCCCCCAGCTCCTCGACATAGAAACCGTCCGCACACGCCCCGTCGGACACCTGGACGGCCTGGACCCGCACGGCGACAGCGGGCTCCACGGACGCAGCCGCCTGCGCACGCGCCGGACCCGCCTCCGGCCGGGGAGCGGGCACCAAGCTCTTGTACTTGGTCCGGTTCCTCCGCGTGGGAGACCTCCGCTTCTTCGCCATCTGGCACTCCTTCTGCTCGCTCGCGCATCACCAGCCGGGGAACCGTTTTTCCTCACGGTTTCCACACCCGGCCCGACGCGAAGTCATTTCGCCGTCCCTGGGTCTAACGCGCGAACTCGACCTGAGGACTGCACCAATTGGGTGGTGCTGAACGCTTTCTGACGACGAAGACGGGGAGATCGAAGGGGAACAGACGTAAGTGCCCGAGAAAAAGCCCAAGTTCAGGCAGCGCAGCGCGACCAGAATCAATGACCGAGACGCCGCAACTGCCCAACTCGGCTCGCCCAGCAGCAACCCCCGGAAAATCCAGTGGAGTTGCCGCGCTGTTCGGCGAATCACCGCTGAGAAAGGCGTGCAGCGCGCCCCCGGCGGCCTGCCGAATGCGCCTGACACTGTGCCTTCCTCAGCGGGACAGGACGTCGTTCCTACGCGCTGCCGAATGTCCGGCGAGCTGCAGGCACCTCGGCCTACGACTCGTAGAACATGAACCAGCTGTTCTGCGCGGCGTTGTACACACAGGTGGTGGCATCGACCCACCAGTACTCATTCTTGTACGACGCTGCCTTGGCCCAACAGGCACCCGCGGTCGCGAAAGCCGCGTAGAACGTCCACCCAGTACCGTCCTGCACCTGAGTGACGGCCTTGGAACGGACGGCTTCGGGCGCGTTGGCCGCTGCGGTCTGTACACCGACCGTAGACGTCAGCAGAGCCACCATCAGAGTGGCAGTCGAAAGTCGCTTGGCAACCGATTTCATGGGGAACCTCACTTACTCGATGTGCTTGATGGAAAAGACACGGAACAGATGCCGGCTAGTCCTTCGTCCAGACGAAGATGTAGGAGTTCCCGCCCGACATCTTCTCCTTGGCGTCGACCACGTTGTACATCTCCGTGTGCACGCCGAAGGTCTTGGCCTTCCACAGCTGCAGTCCGTGGGCATTGAAGTCGGAAACCGAAACCTGGGCACTGGAGGACTGCTGGTTGTCCTGGGCCTGGCAGAGCACGATGGGCCCCGTCTGAATGCCCTTCCACCAGGTGACCCCGGAGAGCTTCAACTGGATCGCGATCTGGCCGGGTGCCGCGCCGCCCGGGAGGACAGTCGCCTGGATGACATCGCCGTCCGGAAGCCGCTCGCCGTTGAGGAGCTGCTGGAACTGGATTCCCTCGGCCGCCTGCGCGGACGACGCGTAGCCGAAGACCTGTACAGCGCCGAGCATGGTCGTCATCAGAGCGACGGCAGGCAGCCGCTTTACAGCTGAACGCATGGTGTCACCTTCCTTGTTGAGAGTCGGTCATCGAGTGTCGATCACCAGAAATAAGGATCTCGATTCTTGATCTTTCTCATCAAAGAAGAAACGAAGGCGCTCGAAGCACCACACGCGGTAAAAGTGCTTCAACACATCTTTGCTGGGCTGAGCCTGGCTATGAGTAACTATTCCTGTTCAGAAAGTATGAAAGTCTGCTGATTTTTATTATGGAGAATTGGTGGTGAAGTAGCTCGACGGGGGAGGGGGGTTCGGTTCAGGGGCGGTTGGTTTTTGAGACCCTCCAGGGGCTTTCTGCTTCTGAAAGAAATAACGGGAAGGACCGGATTTTAGATGCTGGAGACCTTGGCGGGTTTTAGCAGGCGCGCTTGGTTTTGGCGTAGAGGGAGGGTCGGCTTCTTGGTGGGCAGCAGTTTGTTTTGGTGGCTTAACTTGCTTGCGGAGCAGGCAAGTTACTGGCGCGGAGCGCCAGAGCAGTGAGGGGGTTGCCGGTTTCGGGGGGAAGAGAGAGAAGAGAGAGGTTTTTGGTGTGTAGGGCCACGGAGTGGACCGGAGGTTTTGGGCGCGGAGCGCGAAAGGGGAATGGGGGAGTTCCAGGGGGTTGAGGGTGGCTGGATTTGGGTGCTTTGGGCGGGGGTGTTGTGTAGGGAGCCAACTCGACTGCGGAGCAGGCGAGTTACTGGTGCGGAGCACCAGAGCCTGGGTGGCCGCGGAGCGGGCGCCCAGGGCGTAGGGCCACGGAGTGGACCGGAGGCCTTGATCGCGGAGCGATCAAGGGTAGGGCCGCGTAGCGGCCCCGCGTCGTGTCTGCGGAGCAGACCGCGCGC
>NZ_JBIAMU010000022.1:0-186955 GCF_042874215.1 Streptomyces sp. NPDC004111 | reverse complement strand
GGCTGCACACCTACAATCACCACCGCGGACACACCGCGCTCAAGGGCCAACCACCCGCCAGCCGCGTCCCCAACCTCACGGGTCAGTACACCTAGCCCTCCAGCAGGCGCTGCCCCACGTACTCGCCCTTCTGCGCGCCGCCCGGTACCGCGAACAGGCCGCTCGCCTCGTGCCGGATGAACTTCGACAGGGCGTCCCCTCGGTCGAGCTTGCGCTGCACGGGTACGAAGCCGCGCATCGGGTCCGCCTGCCAGCAGATGAACAGCAGCCCCGCGTCCGGCACCCCGTCCGCCGACATGCCGTCGTGGTACGAGAACGGGCGGCGCAGCATCGCGGCCCCGTTGTTCTGCTCGGGTGCCGAGATCCGGGAGTGGGCGTCCGCGGCGATGACCAGCCTGCCGTTCGGGCCGGTCTTGTCGAGGGCGAGCTCGGTGTGCTCGTCGCCGCCGGTCAGCGGGGAGCCGTCCTTCTTGTGCCGCCCGATGACCTGCTCCTGCTGGTCCCGGGGCAGCTGTTCCCAGTCGTCGAGGAGCATCCGGATACGTCGTACGACCACGTACGAGCCGCCCGCCATCCAGGCGGGGTCGCCGTTCTCCGGGACGAAGACGCGCTGGTCGAAGTCGGGCTCGGAGGGCTTGGGGTTGCCCGTGCCGTCGACCTGGCCCATCAGGTTGCGGGCGGTCATGGGGGAGGCGGTCGCGCCGGGCGAACGGTTGAAGCCGTTCATCTGCCAGCGCACCCGGGCCGCGTCGCCGGCCTCCTTCTGGACGGTCCGCAGCGCGTGGAAGGCGACCAGCGCGTCGTCCGAGCCGATCTGCACCCAGAGATCACCGTTGCTGCGGCGGGCGTCGAGGTGGTCGGAGGAGAAGTCCGGCAGCGGGTCCAGCGCGCCGGGGCGCTTGGACGCCAGGCCCGTGCGGTCGAAGAAGGTACGGCCGAAACCGAAGGTCAGGGTGAGGGAGGAGG
This sequence comes from Streptomyces sp. NPDC004111, assembly GCF_042874215.1. NCBI lineage: Bacteria > Bacillati > Actinomycetota > Actinomycetes > Kitasatosporales > Streptomycetaceae > Streptomyces > Streptomyces sp. NPDC004111. The sequence continues at coordinate 185,989 of NZ_JBIAMU010000022.1, read as the reverse complement.
GGCCCGCGTCGTATGCGACGCCGGTGTCCGCACCGGCCAGCGGCCTGCCCGCCATCAGCTGTTCGGCCACCGTCGACCAGCGGCGCAACAGGGCCATGGCCTCCTTGCGGCCGGAGCCGGGGGCCAGGTCGAAGGCGACGAGGTGGCCGCGTGCCTGGAGAGGCGTGGTGATTCCTGCCTGATGTTTCCCGTGAAACATCGCCGCGGTCGAGCCGAGGGTGGTCAGGGCGGCGGGCCCGTCGTCGTTCGAGGAGAGTGCGGCGGAGACCCCCGCGCCGCCCGCCGCGCCCAGGACGAGCCCGGCGGCCCCGGCCGCCCCCGCCGTACCGAGCAGCCGCCGCCGCGAGATCTCCGAGGCGGGTGCGGAACCGGCGGACGCACCGGACGCACCGGACGCACCGGATGCCGCGGCCCGCTTCGGCGACTGCCGCGCCTTCGACGACAACGACGCCTTCGACGGCGACGGCTTGGAGGAGGACGACGGCTCGGAGGAGGAAGGGGTGGGAGGGGTCTCGGTCACGCCGGTCAGCCGATCTTCACGTTCTTGTTCACGGTTACTTGGTCGATGTCGGACGTACGGATCGTCACGTCCAGCTTCCAGGTCCCGGCCATCGGGATCTGTACGCCGCTCGCACTCCAGTGTCCGGGCGCCAGCTTGTCGGGCACGACGGGCAGCGGACCGATCTGCTTCTCCTCGTTGGTGAGGGCGACCTTCAGCTCGGGTGCGTCCACCGGCTTGCGCGCGGTCGACTCCGCCCACACGTGCAGGGCGTTGCTGCCGGTGCGGCCGGGGGTGATCTGCACGCGCAGGGTGCCCTGGCCGCCGTCGCCGCCGGTGTCGAAGGGGATGCTGAGGTCGACGGGCCGGTCGGGCACGGCGGGCGAGGCCGAGGTACCGGCCCGGCCCGCCTCCTTCAGCTCGGTGCGGCCCGGTTCGGTGCTGGTCAGGACGGTGGTGACGGCTAGCAGCAGCACGGCGACCCCCGCCTCCACGAAGACGGAACGGCGCAGCCCGGTGCGTTCGGGGTCGGCGTCGCGGACGCGCTTGGCGCGCGCGGTGTTCATGGCGGCCCGCTGCCGGGCGAGCTGCGCGGCCCGCTTCGGGTCCTCGGGCACGGTCACCGGCTCCGGCTCGGACTCCGGTTCCGGCTCCGCGGCCCGTGCTTCCAGCACGGCGGCGGCCTCGGCCTCCGGGGCCGCGCCCTCCGCCAGCCGGGCGGTCCACCGGCGCGAGTACCAGGCACCGCCGACCATGACCGCGACCAGCGCGATCTTCGCCAGCAGCAGTTGCCCGTACGTCGTGTCGAAGAGCGCGGTCCAGGAGCCGACCTGGCGCCAAGACTGGTAGATCCCGGTCACCACGAGCACGGCGACGCAGCCGAAGGCGAACCGGGAGAAGTTCCGTACGGCGGCGCGTTCCAGCGAGGGCGCGCGGTAGAGCGCGACGAGCAGGGCGGCGAGACCGCCCAGCCAGCCGGCCACGGCCAGCATGTGGAGCACGTCGACGGGCATCGCGATGCCCGGCTGGAGTCCGGTCGAGGCGTGTTCGGACATGGCCCAGGTCGCGGCGATGCCCGCCGCGACGACCCCGCCGCCGAGGGCGAGACCGAAGGTGAGGTCCTTCTGTGAGGAGTCCTCGTCGTCCGGGTCCCGGTCACCGTCCCCGTCGGAGTCGCGGTCACGGGCAGGGCCGGTGTCGGCGTCCGCCGCCTTGCGCGCGTACGCCCCGAAGAGCACCGCGACGAAGAGGGCCGCCGCCCCGAGCAGCAGCAGCCGCGACACCAGCGCGGCCCCGGTCTTCGTGGTCAGTACGGCCTTGAGCGCGGTCAGGTCGAAGATGCCCGACAACTGTCCGGAACCGGTGTACGGGGCCCTGAGCAGCAGCATCACAAGGGTGGCGGCGGCCAGCAGCAGCCAGCCGCGCACCACGAGGCGCTGCATCGACCGCTCGGCCGCACCCCTGCGCCAGCAGGCCAGCACGAAGGCGGCACCGCCGACCAGCACGATGAACCCGGCGTACGCGGCGTACCGCGCGATGCCGTAGAGCACGCCGACCGCACCGCCGCCGGCCTCCTGGGTGGGCAGCGCGACGTTGCTCTTCGAGGGGGCGCCGATGGAGAAGGTGAAGGCACCCGAGATGGGGTGGCTGTCCGCGGAGACGGCCTGCCAGGCGACGGTGTACGTGCCGTCGGGCAGTCCGCCGTGCAGCGCGATGCCGTACTTGACGACGCTTCCGCTGCACAGGTCGAGCGTCTCGCCGGTGTCGGCACGCTTGCCGTCGGGGTCCAGGACCCGGATGGCGTCGTCGCCGAGGGCGATCTGCTCGGAGAAGTTGAGGGTGACCTCCTTGGGAGCGGCGGCGAGCACCGCCCCGTCCTTCGGGTTGCTGTCGGTGAGCGCGGCGTGCGCCGAGGCGGGGGTGGCCCCCGCGAGCAGCGCCAGCAGCGCGCCGAGCAGCACGGCGGCGGCGAGCAGGACGCGGGCGGCCAGAGCCGGTGCGCCCAAGATCGCCGTGCCCGGCGCGGCCGGCATTCCGGCAGGTGCCACCCGTGCCAGTGCCACCCGTGCCAGTGCCGTCCGGTCCGGTGCCGTCCGGTCCGGTGCGAGCCGGGCCCGCGTGGCCCGGCCGGTTGCGGCCCGGTCCGTTGCTGCCCGGTCCGACGCGGTCCGGCCGCGTGCGGCCGGTGTCCGAAGGTGCGGGACGGTGTCCGTCATGGTGTGCGCTCAGCCCCTCAGTGGTGCTGCTGCGGGTTGTGGGTGGCGGCCTCGACCGGCATGTCGACCTTGACCGTGCCGGCCTTCTCGAAGTGCAGCTCGACAGGGATGCTGTCGCCCTTCTTCGGCTTCTTCTTCACTTCGAGGAACATGATGTGGTTGCCGCCGCGCTTGAGGTCGAGCGTGCCGTTCGCGGGGATGTCGAAGGACTTGACCTGCTGCATCTTCCCGCCCTTCGTCTCGTGGATCTCCGCCTTGCCGGCGAAGCCGGTGGCGGTGACGGAGGTCAGCCTGTCGGCGACGGTGCTGCTGTTCTTCACGGTGAGGAAGCCGCCCGCCATGTCGTCCATGGCGGGTTCCGGAATGAAGGCTCCGGTGACGGCGAGCTGCGGCTTGGCGTCGGCGGCCTCGGTGGTCTTCGCGTTCGCCGACTTGTCGGCCGAGTCGCCGTTGCAGCCGGTGAGGGCGAGCGAGCCGGCGAGGGCTATGGCGGCGAGCGAAGCGATGCGGGTGGTGCGGGTGGTGCGGCGGTTCACGGGGTTTCTCCCTTGACGATCTTCGGGAGATCGGCGGTGTAGTCCTCTGCGGTGGCTTCGTCGGTGTACAGCACGTAGCCGGCGTCCGTCTTCGGCGAGAAGGCGATGACCTGCTTGCTGTGCATGGACACGACCTTGCCGTCCTTGTCCTTCGTGGACGGCTCGATGCTGACGCCGATCTGGCGCGCGCCGGCCTGGATGGTCGGGAAGTCGCCGGTCAGCCCGATGAAGTCGGGGTTGCCCGCGCCCTTGAGCCACTTGCCGAGTTCCTTCGGCGTGTCCCGGTCCGGGTCGGTGGTGACGAAGACGACCTGGAGCTTCTCCTGCTCGGCCTTCGACAGCTTCTTGTACGCGACGGCGATGTTGCTCATCGTCAGCGGGCACACGTCGGGGCAGTTGGTGTAGCCGAAGTAGATCAGCGTCGGCTTGCCCTTGGTGGCTTCGCGCAGGTCGTAGCTCTTGCCGTGGGTGTCCTTCAGGACGAGGTTGGGCTTCGTGTAGGGCCGGTCGAGAACCGTCGCGGCCTTGGTCTTGGTGGGCGTGGAGACCTCGGCGAGCGACTGGCCGCCGTCCTTCGAGGTGTCGCCGCCGCACGCGGACAGGGTGAGCGTGGCCGCGGCGACCAGAGCCGCCGCGACCATCACGTTCTTCTTGCGCATGGAAATCCTGTGCTTCGAGGGGGTGGGTCAGGCAGCGCGGCGGCGGCCGGCGAGAACACCGAAGGCCACACCCGCGACACCCACGATGATGCCTACGACACCGAGCACACGGGCGGTGGTGTCGCTGCTGTCGGCCGCGGCGGCGGTCTTCGTGCCCTGGTCCGCGGCGGCCTTTCCGTCGGCCGCGGTGGCGGACTTGTCCTTGGCCGCGGCGTCCTTGGCGGCCCCGTGGCCGTCGCCCTCGGGCGCCGTCAGCTTGAGGACGGGGGCCGGGTTCTGCGGCTCCGCCGCGCCCTCGGCGGGCGCCTCGATCCAGCGCACGACTTCCTTGTTGTCGTACGTCTGGATCGCCTTGAGGACGAGCTGGTCGGCGTCCTCGGGGAGCTGACCGAGCGAGAGCGGGAACTGCTGGAACTCGCCGGGGCCGATCTTCCCGCCGGTCCAGGTGATCTTCTCGACGGCTTCCTTGATCTCCTTGCCGTGCACCTTCAGCGGCTTGTCGAGCTTGGCCTTCTGGACCTCGACCGTCCACCCGGGGACGGCCTGCGGCATCACGGAGGTGAGCGGGTGGTCCTTGACCGGGAAGCTCACTTCGAGCTTCACCGTCGAGGCGTTGTCGCGCTCGTTGGGGACCTTGACGTTGACGGTGGCGTAGCCGCCCTTGGCGGCCGGGCCGACGGGCTGGACGCTGACGTGCGCGAAGGCGGGCCCGGCGAGCAGCACCACGGAGGCCGCGGCGGCGGCTGCGACGGCGGCGGCGCGGGGCATCCGGGAGGCGCGGGAGGTGGCGGAGATACGCGAAACGGTCATGACTGTGAACCCCACAGAGGCAGGAGCGAATTGGGTGAGGGGCACGCCCGCGCGGGGCGGGGCGCACCGGATCCGCGACCCGCTCCTGGTCCGTACGCGGAAGTGCGCGGGTACGGGTGGTGGGGGTCGCGTCAGGCGGCGAGGGAGTACGCCGACGCGGGTGGCCCGCGCCTGATCACCGAATGCTGCAGGCCGTCCTCACCCGTGCGGACGGGGACGAGGAAGGGCGCGGGCACCGTGGCGGGGCCGCACGCGGGAGCCCCGGGAAGACCCGCCAACAGGGCGCGTACGAGCGTGAGGGCGGCGCGCAGGGAGCCCATGAGCGCCCCGGTCGCGACCTCCTGGGCGTGGAACGCCGAGAGCACCCCGAGCCGCCGCAGCGCGAGATCACCGCGGCGCAGCAGCCAGCCGGTGGCGAGCGCGGCGAGGAGGTGACCGAGGAGCATGGGGAGGCTGGGGACCAGCGAGTGCAGACAGTCGACCGCCGCGGAGGCGTCGGTGCGTCCACCGCCGGTACCCGGAATGCCGTAGCCGTCGTACGACGAGGAGGCGGTCGGGCCGCCGGACAGCAGGTGTCCCGCGTGGCCGCCCGCCGCCGGTCCGGCGCCGGCCGTCGGGTCCTGGGCCGCGGCGGCGCCCGTCCCCGCGCCGCCGCCGCACATCAGCTGTGCGGCGAGCCCGCCCAGCGGGGCACTGTCGCTCGTGGAAGCGGCGGCGGAGTGCTGCTGGCCGAGGCCGAACAACGCGTGCAGCCCGAGCTGTCCCGCGGTCAGCGCGAAGGTGATCGAGGGCAGTGACCTGGTACGTCCGGCCAGCGGCGCGGCCAGCGCGAACACCCCTGCGAAGGCCGTCGCGAGCGTCCACCACGGCACGGTCGCCGTCGAGCCCAGCACGTGTCCGGTCGCGGACAGCACAACGCAGACCGCGGTGAAGACCGCGGCCCTCGCGAGCCGTGAGGCGGCTCGGTTGCGTGTGTCGCGCGGGGCGACCGACAGGGCGGGCTGGGACATGGCGGAGCCATCATCGCACTGTGCCCCCGTTGTGGACCCGGCAGGTCCACAAGCTCACGATCGTCCGTTACGTCGCGGAAGTCGCCCGGTGTCACAGGCCGGGCGGAAACCGGCCCGCCCCTTCTCCACCGGCGTGCGGGGTGCGCACAGCAGCCGAATGAGCCCTCTCACACCGATTGTTGGCTTACCGACCGTCCCGAGTGGCAATAGGTACTCGTATGTCGAGCCGCGGCCTGGAGGCTGGAGCATGAGCATCTGGTGGTCACTCCACTTGCGGCGCGAAGCCGCGAGCGTTCCGCTGGCCCGCCGCCTGCTGCTCGGTGCCATGGAGACCGCGGGAGTCGACCCGGACATCTCCTACGACCTGTCGGTCGCCCTCAGCGAGGCCTGTGCGAACGCGGTCGAGCACGGCGGGGACGACGCCTCGGGCCCGCACTCGGCGCAGTACCGGGTTACCGCCTATCTGGACGGCGAGAAGTGCCGCATCGAGGTCACCGACTCCGGTCCCGGCTTTCCCCCGGTACGTTGCCGGGGCACCCGGGCGGCCCGTCCCGCGCACACCCGGGAGAGCGGCCGGGGCCTGTGCCTGATCGAGCAGCTCGCCGACCACGTCCACTTCCGCAACCGGCCCCGCCCCGGCCGGGGCGCGGTGGTGACCTTCGACAAGATCCTGAAATGGCGCGAGGGCGCGCTGCTCCAGGCGTCCTGACGGACCCCGGGCAACGCGCCCCCGAACCTCGGCTGGCAGGCCCCTACTTGGCGGCCTTGGTGGCGGCCATCCACGCCTCGACCTCGTCGGAGCGGCGTGGCAGCGCGGCCGACAGGTTCCGGTTGCCGTCCTCGGTGACCAGGATGTCGTCCTCGATCCGGACGCCGATGCCCCGGTACTCCTCGGGCACGGTCAGGTCGTCCGCCTGGAAGTACAGGCCGGGCTCGACCGTCAGGCAGACGCCCGGCTCCAGGGTGCCGTTGACGTACGCCTCGGTGCGGGCGGCGGCACAGTCGTGGACGTCCAGGCCGAGCATGTGGCCGGTGCCGTGCAGGGTCCAGCGGCGCTGCAGACCGAGCTCCAGGACGCGGTCGACCGGGCCCTCGACAAGGCCCCACTCGACGAGCTTCTCGGCGAGCACGCGCTGCGAGGCGTCGTGGAAGTCGCGGTACGAGGCGCCCGGCTTGACCGCCGCGATGCCGGCCTCCTGGGCCTCGTACACCGCGTCGTAGATCTTCTTCTGGAGCGGCGAGAACGTGCCGTTGATCGGCAGCGTGCGCGTGACGTCGGCGGTGTAGAGGGTGTGGGTCTCCACGCCGGCGTCGAGCAGCAGCAGGTCGCCGGAGCGGACCGCGCCGTCGTTGCGCACCCAGTGCAGGGTGGTGGCGTGCGGGCCTGCGGCGCAGATCGAGCCGTAGCCGATGTCGTTGCCCTCGACGCGGGCGCGCAGGAAGAACGTGCCCTCCAGGTAGCGCTCGGAGGTCGCCTCGGCCTTGTCGAGGACCTTCACCACGTCCTCGAAGCCGCGCACGGTCGAGTCGACCGCCTTCTGCAGCTCGCCGATCTCGAACTCGTCCTTCACCACGCGGGCCTCGGAGAGGTAGACGCGCAGCTCCTCGTCGGTCTCGGCGGTGACCTTGTCGGCGAGGGCGGCCTCGATGCCCGCGTCGTACCCGCGGACGTTGCGCACCCGGCCGGTGGCCTCGCGCAGTGCCTCGGGCAGCTCGCGGACGTCCTTGGCGGGCAGCCCGAGCAGCTGCTCGGCCTCGGCGAGGGAGTTGCGGCGGCCGACCCACAGCTCGCCCTGGCCGCTCAGCCAGAACTCGCCGTTCTCCCGGTTGGAGCGCGGCAGCAGGTAGATCGTCGCGTCGTGACCGGTCTCGGTCGGCTCCAGCACCAGGACGCCGTCCTCGGTCTGGTTGCCGGTGAGGTACGCGTACTCGGTGGCGGCCCGGAAGGAGTACTCGGTGTCGTTCGCGCGGGTCTTCAGGTTGCCCGCGGGGATCACCAGGCGCTCACCGGGGAAACGCGCGGAGAGCGCGGCACGGCGGGCGGCGGCGTACGGCGACTGGGCGAGCGGCTGGAGGTCGCGCAGCTCGGTGTCGGCCCAGCCGGACTTCATGTTCTCGGCGAGCTCGTCGGACACGCCCCCGTACAGCCCGTTCTTGCGCTGCTTGGGCGTTTCCTCCTCCGCACCCTCGGCGGACTCGGCACCCTCGGTTTCCGGGTTCTCCGGCTTGAGCTCCTCAGACACGACACGTCTCCTCATACGACACAGGGCCAGGGGTTTCCCGCCTCCTGGCCCTCCATCGTATGTCCGTACGCACAAAGCCTCCCCAGCCTGTGGATAACTGTGAGAAATCAGTCGTGCGCGACGTCCTTCCCATACCGTCCACACGGTGCTGATCAGCTGAAACGGGCCGCCAGCAGCACGATGTCGGCAGCCGATTCCACCGCGTCGAGCCCGTCCGGGAGCACCGTCCGCAGGATGTGGTCGGCGATCGCCCCGGGGTCCTCGCGGACCGCCTTCGGCACGCCGGCAGCCGCCGCGTGCAGCCGTGCGAAGGCCCGGTCCATGGGGTCGCCGGTGCGGCGCAGCAGACCCTCCGTGTAGAGCAGCACCGTCTCGCCCGGCTCCGGGGAGATGTCGACGCTGGGCGCCTCCCAGCAGGACAGCATCCCCAGCGGCGCGGACAGCGTGGTCTCCGCGTACTCGGTCCTGCGCTCGCCGACGATCAGCGGCGGGCAGTGCCCGGCCCCCGACAGGACGATCTTCCGCTTGGCCGGTTCGCAGTACGCCAGCAGTGCGGTCGCCGACCTGGCGGGCTCGGTGAGCCGCATCAGCAGTTCGAGGTCGGACAGTACGGCGACCGGGTCCTCACCTTCTATGACGGCGTACGCCCGCAGGCTCGCCCGCAGCCGTCCCATGGCGGCCGTCGCGCCCGGACCCGTGCCGGTGACCGAGCCGACGACCAGGCCGAGCGCCCCCTCGGGCAGCGGCAGCGCGTCGTACCAGTCGCCGCCGCCGAGCGGCCCGGTGCGGTGCCGGACCGCCATCTGCACGCCGGAGACCCGGGGCAGCCGGCTGGGCAGCAGTTCCTCGGTCAGCGTCGCCACGCGCGCGTGGGCCCGCTCCAGCTCGACGAGGCGGGCCAGGTGCTCGGCCGCGTACCGGAGGTAGAGGCCCGCCAGATGGCGCCGGCGCTCCACCGGTTCGGCCGGTTCGTCGTACAGCCAGACGGCCGACCCGAAGGTGCCCGAGGGGCCGGTCAGGGGGAGGGCGTAACAGGCGGCGTAGCCCAGGCGGGTGGCGACCTCGCGGTGCAGCGGATCGAGGTCCTCCTCGCGGAAGAGATCGGGGCTTGAGACGAACAGATCCGGCCCCGGGGCCGCGTCCTCGCGCGCCCCCTCGGACGCGGCGCCGTACGCCCGGCGCGGCACCGTCTCGATGTGGCCGAGTTCGGCGTGTGCGAGACCCAGTCCGACGGTGCTCGTGGGGCCGAGGCCGTCGGCCGGTTCGAGGACGACGAGGCCCCGGCGGGCCCCGACGAGGGTCGCTCCGGCGCGCACCACGGCGTGCAGTGCTTCGTCCAGCGCACGGGTGCTCACCAGGCGTTCGGTGAGTTCGTGAAGGGTGGTGAGGTCGGAGACCCAGCCGGCCAGCCGGTCCTGGATCACGGCTCCCGCGGGTGCGGGAGTCTGCGCGGGGGGAGGAACCACAGGATCGATTCCAGCCACTTTCGGCACGTTCGGGGCGCTCATGTCAGCTGGCTTTCCGCCTGGTGCGTTTCGCTCAATAGCATCGCAAACCCCCATGTCATTCTGCGCCGCTATTAATGGGTCCACATGTACACGCACATGTGAGGGGATGTCCAGCATTGTCCTGGGGGGATTCATGGTGTCACCGAGGAATCAGAGGAAAGGGAACTTGGCGTAAAAATGCGGTCCTCGACGGGCATTTGGGGTCGACTGAGGGGGATCAACAGCGCGTCATAGTCGGCCGTGCTGGGTATCTGACTCGGTGATGACCGGGGGACTGCGGCCGCGCCGCCGTCGATCCCGGAACCCAGCGGCGGGCGCAGGCGTCCTATCCGCTGTGGGCCCGGCACGGTCCCCGAGTCGGCGGGGAAGCACCAGGGAAAGTGCGACGGGTAAGTCCAGGCACAACCGGAAGCTCCGGCGACGTACCGCGGGACGGGTAAGCGCCTCGTGCGCGCCACCCTCCGCCACGTTCACGCCCGGCCCTCGTGGGGCTGCCGTACCGCAGTCTGTTCAGTGCTTGTCCTTGTTCGGTGCTAGTCCGTTCTGCTCAGTTGCTCGGCACGTCTTTTGTACGCGCAGTGAAGTGATGCACACATGGTGCGATGTGGACCTCGGCGTTCAACGGAAAGGAACGAGCGCTCATGCGCGAGATCCTCGGTAGGCGACGCAGGCTCCGGTTCCGGCGAAGCGAGCGGCCCGCCCCACCCGGTACGGCGCTGCACTGCGCCACCGCGTGGAGGTGGCCGGTGCTTCCCGGCGTGGGCCTGGCGGCGACCGACAGCGGTTCGGGACCGGGCCGCAGCTGTGCCTGTCCCGACCCCGAGTGCGTGGTGCCCGGCGCGCACCCCTTCGACCCCGGACTGCTCGCGGCCACCACCGACGCGCGCATGGTGCGCTGGTGGTGGGAGACCCGCCCGGCGGCGCCGGTGCTGCTGGCCACCGGGGGCCACGCCCCCTGCGCGCTCAGCCTCCCGGCACTGGCCGGTGCGCGCGCGCTGCTCTCCCTGGACCGGATGGGCGTACGGCTCGGCCCGGTCGTGGCGACCCCCACCCGGTGGTCGCTGCTGGTGGCCCCCTACTCCCTGGAGCGGCTCGGCGAGCTGCTGTACGCGAAGGACCGGGTGCCCTCCTCGCTGAGGTTCCACGGGGACGGCGGCTATCTGGTGCTGCCGACCTCGCAGACGGGTGCGGGGAAGGTGCGCTGGGAGCGGGAGCCGGCCGTGGGCCGGGACGGCAGGCCGTGGCTGCCGGACGTGGAGACGGTGCTGGACGCCCTGGTGGTGGCCAGCAGCGGTGCGCCGGGCGGCGGGAGCAGGCTGGCGTACTGAGCGGGTTTCGGGCGGTGCACTCGCGCATATGGCGCGAGTGGGCACCCTCGGCTTCGGCGCACCCGCGACGTTAACGGGCGTGTGACGCTCACTCGTAAGGGTGTGAGAGGGCGGGAGTTCAGCGGAATTGGGCGCGCGGCCGACAAGGCGCGCGCCATCCGTCGATATCTTCGGCCCACCGTCACGAATTTCCCGGCAGATGACAGGTGGGCGCTCCCCTTGAATATCCGCATGATCGGGCTTTCGGCCGTCGTGGTGTTCACCGTTCTGCTGCCCTTCGCGGGAGCGTCGGCCGGACCTGCGGATTCGGAGGGGGCCGCCCCCGGCCCTGCGGAGGCCGCGCCCGGCGCCGTGGCGGCCGGGTCCAAGGGCGGTGCGGGCACCGCCGACGCGAAGCCGCTCCCGGGGCGCGCGCACGCCCGGTGCGGGCCCGAGGTGGTCTCCCCCGAGGGTGTGGAGGCGCAGACCTGTGTCCTCACCGAGGGGCGCGACACCTGGGCACGTACGTACTTCCGCAATGCCACGGGCGAGGAACTGGACGCCGTGCTCACCCTCATGGGCCCGGCGGGGCGCACCGTCCGGATGGAGTGCGCGGTGGGCGCGGAGGACGAGCCGGGGCTGTGCGAGACACCGCGCGGGACGACGGCGGGCGCGGGCGGGGAGAAGGAACCGCGAGAGGACTACACGGCGGTTTCGGAATTCGCCGGTCCGCGGGAAGGACCGCTGCTGTTGCGCTCCGGAAGCAACTCGGCTCCCTCCGCAACCCGTTGACCGGCGCGTCTTCAGCCGTACGGGGCGGGAGAAATGAAAGGCCCGATCGCTGGCGACGGGGGATGCACCAGCGACCGGGCTCCTAGAACGGTAACAAGAGATCTGCTGTTCGCAAATTCGATCTCGTGTATTCAGACAGTGATTTACCGGTCAGTACGGGGAGTTGTGACGGGGGTCACCATGTCCCGTCCGTCCCTTGTGCGCTGCGCAACGTGGACCGGCCGAAAGCCGTCCCGGAGCCGGCCGGATCACCGGCCCGGGAGGCGGCCCGACGGTCAGCTGAGGGTCACCTGGCGGTTGGTCAGGCCGCCGCGCGCGCGACGCTCCTCGGCCGTGAGCGGGGCGTCCGAGGCGAGCGCCCCGGCCAGCCGCTCGGCGAACTCGGCGGCGGGCTTCTCGCACTGCTCGGCCGTCATGGCGCTCGGCAGGTCCCAGACCGGAACGATGATTCCGTGCGCGCGGAACGAGCCGACCAGCCGGGTGTCCTCGCCGAGCGAGGACTCGCCGGCCGCGTGCAGCCGGGCGAGCGCGTCGAGGAGCTTCTCCTCCGGGTGCGGCATGGCCCACCGCAGGTGGTTCTTCTCCGGCGTCTCGCACCAGTACGCGGCGTCCACGCCGGTCAGCCGCACGGTCGGGATCGCGGCGGCGTTGGCCCGCTCCAGGGAGGCGGTGACCTCGGCGGAGGCGTTGTCGCTGTCCGGCACCCAGAACTCGAAGCCGGTGTGCACGTTCGGCTCGAAGGCGGCGTCCGCGTCCAGCAGGTCCTGCAGCCGCGGACCGTCGGCCGCGGCCTTGTCGGCGGCGACCGGGTTGCCCGGCTCGGCCTTCAGCGCACGCTGGAGGGTGTCGGCCAGGTCGCGGCTCAGGTCGCCGGACGGGGTGTCGTTCTGCAGGCCGATGAGTACGGAGCCGTCCTCGCGGCGCAGCGCGGGCCACGCCATCGGCAGGACGGTCGCGAGCGTCACCGAGGGAACGCCCTCGGGCAGTCCGCCCTTGAGGGAGAGCTCGACGGTCGCGGCCGGGACCAGCTCGCGCAGCGCGACCCAGTCGCACTCGCCGGGCAGGCCCTCGAAGGGGCGCTGGACCAGTTCGGTGACGGCGTGCGCGGCGGCACGGCCGTGGCACGCCTTGTAGCGACGGCCGGAACCGCACGGGCAGGGCTCGCGCGCCCCGACCACCGGCACGGGCTCGTTGCTGGCGGTCTGCGGCTTGGCGGACTTGGTCTGCGGGCGCTTCTTGGCCATGCGTGCTTCTCCCATTGCGGCAGTGCGGTGTTGGGCGCGAGCCTAGCCGCAATGGGGGCACGGCCTTCCCGACGGCTTTCCCGTACGTACGTGGCACTCGGTGCACGCGCGCGTGATCCGGGTCCGCGGACCGCCCGGGGCCGTGGGCCGGGAACCCGGAGGCGGACGCGGGCCGGCCGGGCCCGCCGAAGCGCTTCGGCCCGCCCGTCGAACGGGACCGCCCAGGCCGTCACACCTGCCAGTCCAGGTCGTCGAACGCGTCAGCCCAGGTCGTCGAACGGGATCGCGAAATCCAGCGCCGGTGGCGCGACGCGCGTAGCGAAGTCGCTGTGCCGGTGGCTGTCGTCGAGGACCACCCAGACCGTCACCTCGCCCGACGCGCGGTCGTCCCGTACACCCCAGTTCTTGGCCAGCGCGCTGATGATGTTCAGCCCGCGGCCGCCCCGTGCGGTGACCGAGGGAGTGGCCGGAACCGGGCGGGTCGGACCGCCACCGTCCGTCACCTCCACGGTCAGCGCTCCCGCCGGATCCACCCCCCACGCGGCGCGGACGTCACCGTCGCCGACCTCCGCGGCGCCCAGTGGCCTGCCGTGCCGGCAGGCATTGCTGAGTAGTTCGGAAAGGACCAGAACCGCATCATCGACGACCGATTCGGACACCCCTTTTGTGCGCAACTCTGCACGCATCTGGTGTCTGGCCGCCCCGACGCCCGCAGGGCCATGCGGAATGGCCATGCACGACGACGTGGGCACCTCCTGTGCCTCCATCAACGCCACCCCCGAGACCTCCTTCGCCCCCACGCGAGGTGTGAATTCCCCAATGGCCTGGACCGGAAACCGGCCAACCCGCGGCCAGTGATGCACTCGTAACGATCGAATACGGTACGGATGCGCCGGAGCACTCCCAGTAACGGGGCTCAGGTGCGCCCGAGTTGAGCGAGTACCTGTTTGGGGCGGTTGGTGATGATTGCTTCTACTCCGAGGCGGACACACAGCTCGACGTCCTCGGGCTCGTTCACCGTCCACACGTGCACCCGGTGCCCCGCGCGGTGCAGCCGGGCGATGTATCCCGGGTGGTTGCGCACGATCCGCATGCCGGGGCCGGCGATCCGGGCGCCCGCGGGGAGCCGTCCGTCGCGCAGCCGGGGCGTCACGAACTGCATCAGGTAGACCGTCGGAATGGCCGGGGCGGCCAGGCTGACGCGGTGCAGCGAGCGCGCCGAGAAGCTCATGATCCGTACCGGCGGAGGCGTGAGCGGCTCCGCGGGCGGGCCGTCGAGGCCGAACCGCTTCAGCATCTCCAGGAGCTTCTCCTCGACCTGGCCCGCCCACCGGGTGGGGTGCTTGGTCTCGATGGCCAGCTGGAGCGGACGGCCCGCGTCCGCGACCAGTTCCAGGAGCCGCTCCAGGGTCAGTACGGAGGTGAAGGCGCCGGGGACGGCGTCCGTGCCGCGGTCGCGCCCGGGGCTGCGGCCCGGGTCCCAGTCCGGGCTTTCGGAGCTCTCGTCGCGGCCCTTCCAGGAGCCGAAGTCGAGGGCGGCGAGATCGGCCAGTTCGAGGGCGGAGACCGCGCCCCGGCCGTTGGACGTACGGTTCACCCGCCGGTCGTGCACACAGACGAGGTGGCCGTCTGCGGTCAGCCGTACATCGCACTCCAGGGCGTCGGCCCCGTCCTCGATCGCCTTCTGGTACGCGGCGAGAGTGTGCTCTGGAGCGTCCTCGGAGGCTCCGCGGTGGGCGACTACCTGGATGCGCTGCTGTCGTGCGTGGGTCACCGCGACATGGTGTCACCGACATGGGGCAGGTGTACGCGAAGTGCCGTGGACCAGACCTCCGGGGAGGGCATCGCGGGGGCCGTTCGGCCGTCGCGCGACGCTTATTGGGTGCGTCCGGAAGGTCCGGAATAAAGGATGACGGACGGACGCACAGGTCCCGCTTACAGTGCTCTGACGTGCTGTGGGAAAAGCTGAGTCACGACACTTGCACAGCGGGACAAAATCACCCAGGACGACGTGGAACCGAGGAGAGAGCTGTGAGCACCGAGAACGAGGGCACTGCGGTACCGGCCGCCCCGTCCGACCCGCCACCGCCTCCCGCTCCGGTCGAGGCGCAGGCGGCCGGCGCTCCGGCAGGCGGTGCTCCGGCAGGCGGCGCTCCGGCAGGCGGTGCTCAGGACGCGGGCGCGCCCGCGCGGGCCGTACCGGAGTCCCCCGCTCCGGCAGCGGCCTCGACACAGGCGCCTGCCCCGGCACCTGCCCCTGCCCCTGCCCCGGCTCCCGCCCCGGCCCACGAGCCCCGTCCGGCCGCGCCCGTGTACGACGCTCCGCCCGCCCCGCAGCACACGGCGGAGCTGCCGGCTGCCGCGCCGGCCCACCAGCTGCCGCCCGCGACCCCCGCGCCCCCGCCCGCCGCCCCGGCCGGCCACGGTGCGGCCTGGCCGCCCCCGCCGCCGCCCGCGTACCCCTCGTACGGCGGTGGTGGTGAAGGTCACCAGAGTGGTGGCCACGGTGGCGGTTACGGCGGCGGGCACGGCGGTGGCGACCCCTGGGGCGCGCCGGCCGCCGATTCCCCCGCACCGGGCAGGCGCAAGGGGCGCGGTGGGCTGATCGCCGCCGTCCTGGTCGCCGCGCTGGTGGCGGGCGGTGTCGGCAGTGGCGTCGGTTACTGGGCGGCCAACCGCAGCGACAGCGGATCCGGCGGTTCCACCACCATCTCGGCGGCGGGCAACCCGCAGGACTTCAAGCGCGACCCGGACAGCGTGGCGGGCGTGGCGGGCAAGGCGCTGCCCTCCGTGGTCACCATCGACGCGCAGAGCGGCAGCGGCGAGGGCGGCACCGGCACCGGCTTCGTCTACGACAAGCAGGGCCACATCCTCACCAACAACCACGTCGTCGCCTCGGCCGCCGACGGCGGCGACCTCTCGGTGACGTTCTCCAACGGCAAGAAGTACGCCGCCGAGGTCGTCGGCCGTGCCCAGGGCTACGACGTCGCGGTCATCAAGCTGAAGAACGCGGGCGACCTCAACCCGCTCCCGCTGGGCGACTCCGACAAGGTGGTCGTCGGCGACTCGACGATCGCCATCGGCGCCCCCTTCGGCCTGTCCAACACCGTCACCACCGGCATCATCAGCGCCAAGGACCGCCCGGTCGCCTCGGGCGACGGCCAGGGCAGCAAGGCCTCGTACATGAGCGCCCTGCAGACCGACGCCTCGATCAACCCGGGCAACTCCGGTGGTCCGCTGCTCGACTCGCGCGGTGCGGTCATCGGCATCAACTCCGCGATCCAGTCCGTCCCGAGCGGTGGCCTCGGCGGCGGCAGCGGCCAGTCCGGTTCCATCGGCCTCGGCTTCGCGATCCCGATCAACCAGGCCAAGACGGTCGCGCAGCAGCTCATCAGGACGGGCAAGCCGGTCTACCCGATGATCGGTGCGACGGTCTCGATGGAACAGCGGGGCGACGGCGCCAAGATCACCGACAAGGGCGCGGGCAACACTCCCGCGGTCTCGCCCGGCGGTCCCGCGGCGGCGGCCGGCCTCAAGCCCGGCGACGTCATCACCAAGCTGGACAACCGGGTCATCGACAGCGGCCCCACCCTGATCAGCGAGATCTGGACCCACAAGCCCGGTGACAAGGTCAAGCTGACCTACACGCGCGGCGGCAAGCAGTCCACCGCGGAGGTCACCCTCCAGGCGCGCGAGGGCGACGACTAGACCCTCCGGCCCGGTCGCCCCTCCGGGCGGACGGACCGTCCTGCGGGGCGGTCCTTCCGGGCGGTCGGTCCTTCCGGCCGGGTCGCCCTTGCGGGCGGGCGAGCGGGACAGCAGTGGCCGAAGGGGCCGCCGAAATCGCTTCGGTGGCCCCTTTTGCGTACCGGTTTTCCCTCCTCGGGCACCGGAGATGGACCAACGGCCCGTCCCGTCCGCCGCAACCGCTAGGCTGTAGGCGCTCCGCCGCAGGTCGCCGGGGCTGAGGTGGGTTGCCCGAGCGGCCTAAGGGAACGGTCTTGAAAACCGTCGTGGCAGCGATGTCACCGTGGGTTCAAATCCCACACCCACCGCGCAAGCACGGCCCCCGACCGGGTACACCGGTCGGGGGCCGTCGCTCTTAGCGTTAACCGGACACCCCCGAGATTCCCCGCTGTTTACTGCTAGATGGGGCACGCATGGGGCACGGCCACCTCAGTAGTGCGCGGACTGATCATTCAAAGCGAACTCGATGTCAGGGGTGGCAGATACCGTGGTCGTGACTACGTCGGGGTGGAGGGTCCGTTGACCAATGACTTTGAACATGGTTCTGCTGCAAGCGGCCGATCGCTCAGCTACGAGGAGTTGCTGAGCGACCACACGTTGCCGGATGGCCAGAGGAAGGGCGTAGTCGCAGAGACGTTGGTGGCCTACATGTCGCTCCTGTCTGTCAGGCGTGGAGACGTGGCGACAGCACAACTGTTGTTGCAGGTTGAGCGCTGGAAGATCGAGTGGGACGACCGGAACAATGAGGAAGACCTAATCCTTGAAGTCGAGGCCGCCAACAAGTCCCACTTCACTGATGATCTCCTGGAGAAGCTGAGGGGCCTCTGTCGAGAGATCTCGGAGCACTTTGACTTGGGCGTGAACTGGGTGGGCGTAAGGGAGTTGTTTCCGGCGCTCGGGCCCGGCTGGCGCGAGATGGTGCAGCGCGAGATCTCAGGCGAGCGGCCCACGAACCAAGCGCGGCGACTCCAACCCGCGCCGCGTCGCTGGTTGGAGGATGACCTCGCCTTCACTAACGAGGGCGAACAGCTCGTCTACCGGTTGCTGAAGCACCGTCAGGAGAAGGTGCTTCCGGTGGAAGAGACGATCTCTATATTTCCTCTGCCTAATGGCAGGATCGCGCGACGGACCTGGGAGCCGGACTTCCTCGTCTGTTACAAGGGCCGCGCCGGCATCCTTGAGATCGACGGCCCTCACCACAACGCTCGCCGAGCGCTTGACGTCACCCGAGAGCATTTGATGCGCGACTCAGGTATCGCCTACATCGACCGTGTTCCTGTCGAATCTCTGCAGGATCGAACAGAGCTTGAGCGCGTAATCGATCGCTTCCTACGCAGGTTGGCGGAAACCCGGTAGGGCTTCGGGCGGGCGGATCACAGACCCCGCCCGCCCAACACTCACCCCTGCTCCCATCCCGTCTGCCGTCGACCCACACACCGTGGAGCGGGCGTGGTTCATGGCGTCCAGGTGGAGCGCGCCACTGTACGAACGACCTGGACGCCATGGGCCGCGTCTGCTCGGCTCTGCCTGGGTCGACGGCAGACGGGATGGGAGCCCACTACGCCCGCCCCATTCGGCCGGCACTCGCAAGCGGCGCCCCGGCCATCCCGGAGTCGGAGCGCCCCCGCCGGAGGCATGTCCTCGTCCGGCGCCGGGGTTTCGTCGGGTGCTCGACCGATGCTGCTCGGTCTATCCACATGTGGGCGGGCGTCGGCGGGAGCGGGGCGGAGCGGGCCGAAGGCAGGAGCGACAGCCCCAGCGGAGCCGGGAAGCCCGCCCGGCGGAGCGGAGCGCAGCCGGGTGGCTTGATGAGGTAGAGAAACTCGTAACAGCTCAGGCGTCCAAGGGCTGCGGGGCAGGCGTCTCGTCGGTGAGGCTGTGTTCGGTTGCCGAGGTGGCTCGTTGGGCTAGCCAGCCTGAGACACGTGGTCCGCCGTTGACGGCGTTGCCCTGTAGGACAGTGCGCACATGCTGGAAGCCCTGGCCCAAGTAGTAGCGCTGGAGTGGTTCGTTGGTCGTCCATGCGTCGAGACGAATCCACTTGGCGCCTACTTGGCATCCGCGATTGCTTGCCCAGTCCAGCATTTGGCCACCCCAGTTCTGGCCTGAGTACTGGCGTGACACTGTGAGCTTGTTGACGAACAACGACGGTTCGGCCAGCTCGTCATCCGTCCAAAGCCCCTCTTCGGCTTCAGGCGTGAGAGTGATGGTTCCGGCGGTGGTTGTGCCGTCCCTAAGCATGAACACAGTGCCTTGTTCGATCGTCTTCAGTAGCCGATCGGCGGGGTAGGGGCGGCGCCACTGGTCGATCCCGAGACGGCTGATCCAGGAAGCGGCTTCCTGCCGGAAGTCGAGTAGGTGTTGCAAATCGTCAGGGGTGGCGCTTGTGATCTTCACTCGGTTTCGGTCCCGCCCATGCCGGACAGGTTGCCGATCTCGTAGTTCATCCGGTTCAGGTCCCCTCGAAGCGTCGTAATCGTGCACCGGATGGGGCGGTCGAGTGAGTAGCCAGTCCTAGTCCAGAGCATCACGGGTACGCCGGCGCCGATCTCCAGAAGTCGCGCTTCGTCGGGCGTTGGCATGCGGGTTGCGATCTCGTCGCGGTACCCGATCTGCTCGATATCCACGCTTGCGAGATAGCGCGTTGTTCCCTCGGCAATGTCACCCGGCTCTGCCAGGCGCGGAGCCTCGGCCAAGAGCCAGTCCGGGTAGTGGGTGGCCTGAGTCGACCAAGGGACGTTGTCCACGAACCGGTGGCAGAACCGCAGCACTGAGCGTGACCCCGCCTCGACCCTGAGCCGTTGCGCAACATACTCAGGCGTTGGTGTGAGTTCGACGCGGAAGGTTTGGTGCGGATGCCGGCCAGCGTTGGTCACGTCGGTGGAGAAGGCATCTCCGTTCTGCGGGAAGGTCAGATTCTCGAAGCGAGATGCGTTGAGTTCAAACACCTCATGCTTGCGAACCTCGTAACCAAGGCCCTGGCTGGACGTGATGAGACCTTGGCTGACCAGCAGATTGAGACCTGACCGCACGGTGTTTCGGGAGGCGTCGAACCGGCCTGCTAGTTCGGCTTCGGAGGGCAGCCGCGAGCCAGGTCGGTAGGTGCCGTTGTCGATCTCCCGACGCAACGCGTCGGCAACCTGCTGGTACTTCGGCTGCTTACTCATGCCCTCATCATGACGCACTCGCTCAACTTGTTGGTACATGTTTGCGCGAAGTGCTTGACGTCTCACTCCCTGTGGCTCACTCTCTAGGTGTCAGCTTGTACCAACAAGTTGAGCAAGAGGTCCAAAGGGCCTGAGTTGAACTCAAGGAGACAGTCATGCCGTCCTTCAAGATCGACACTTCGACCGCTGTGGTGTTCGTGGCGACTGCGCCGGAGCCGAAGATGGTCAACAAGAAGACCGGTGAGCGGGCGGTGGACCGGGAGACGAACGCGTCGCTGTCGACGGTGGGCCTGCTGGTCTCGGACGAGGGAGAGGGAAACCTCTACCAGGTGACGGTGCCGGAGACGGGCTTCCCGGAGGGGCTGGTGCCGGGGATGCCGGTGAAGGTGGTCGGCCTGAAGGCGCGGGACTGGGAGAACACCTTCAACGGCGAGAAGCGCCACGGGATCTCCTTCCGCGCGACCGCGATCATGGGGCTCTGAGTCATGGCTGACCTGACCCTGTGGCTGGAGGCTTCGGGCGCCTTAGCGGCGGCTGGTGGCGCCGGTTACGCCAAGGTGCGGGCGCCGCGGGTGTACTGGGCGACGATCGGCATGCCGGTGGCCTGGGGGCGGTTCGCGTGGTCGTACCGGAACACGATGGATGTGTGCGGGCTGACGGTGCAGCCGTCGGGTCTGCGGGCGTTCATGTCGCGCCGGGTCGCCCGGCACGAGGTGCGGCCGGTGGCTCCGAAGATCCGCCGGATGTGGGGCACGTCGACCGGGCTGCGGGTGACGCTGCGCCTTCCTGCGGGGCTGGAGCCCGCCGATCTGGCGGCGGCCTCGGAGCGGCTGCGGCACGCCTGGGGCGTCCACTCGGTCCATGTGCGGCCGACCAAGCCCGGGTTCGTCCAGTTGCGGATGACGGGCTTCGACCTGCTGCGCCGGGTGCAGATGCCGAAGAACACCGAGCCGCGTGATCTCGTCGTGCCGGTCGCGCTGCGGGACGACGGCACCGCGTACGAGCGGAACTACCGGGAGATCCCGCACGCGCTGACCTTGGGGGCGAACCAGTCCGGCAAGTCGATGTATCAGCGCAGCCTGATCAAGGGGTTGGCGCAACTGCCGGTCGCCCTGGTCGGGATCGACTGCAAGCGCGGTGTCGAGCAGTCCCGGTATGCGCCGCGGCTGTCCGCACTGGCGACGAACCCGGACGATGCCGCCTCGCTGATCGATGTGCTGGTGGCGGAGATGGAAGACCGCTTCGATCTGCTGGCCAAGCACGGCGCCTCGGACGTGTGGGAGCTGCCGGAGGACATGCGGCCGGCGCCGGTCGTGGTCCTGATCGACGAGATCGCGGAACTGTTCCTGATCTCCTCGAAGAGGGATGAGGAGCGCCGCGAACGGATCGTGATGGGGCTGATCCGGCTGGCCCAGCTCTCCCGCGCGGTCGGCGTGTACCTGGAGATCTGCGGGCAGCGCTTCGGCTCCGAACTGGGCAAGGGCGCCACGATGCTCCGGGCCCAGCTCACCGGCCGGGTGGTCCACCGGGTCAACGACAAGCAGACCGCGGAAATGGGCCTGAACGACGTGGCCCCGGAATCGGTGCCGGCCGCGTGCACGATCCCCGCGGACCGCCCCGGGCAGGCCGTTGCCGCGGATGCCTCCGGCGGCTGGGGCCGCATCCGCACCCCGCTGACCTCGGTAGAGGAAACCGTCGCGGACTGCCGGAAGTTCGCCCACCTGATCCCGGACCTTCCGGCCCTGGAGCCCTTCCGCCCGGCTCCCGCTCCCGCCCCGGCCCCGGCGGTGGTGTTCCCGCCCATGCCCACGACGGCCCCGGCCATTCCCTGAGACACCCCGCTCACCGGTCGGCGTGACCGCCTCACGCCAGGTCCCCACCCCGCCCATGCCTGAAACCGAAGGAGTGACCTCATGACCGTTCTCCCCTTCCCGGAGCCCGCTGACCGCAGTCCGGAGCCGCTCGACCCGCTGGAGTCCGCCCTGTTGTCCGCGTGGAACAACGCGCCGGAGGCTATGGATGCCCACCACGACGAGCCCTCCGAGGGCTCTGACACCGACTCCCCGTGGGCTTGGTGATCTCCATGGCTGCACGGAAGACCACCGCGCCCCCCACCGCAGCGCTGAAGTCTGCGAAGTGCCAGCCGTGCAGCGGGACCGGAGAGATCACCGAGACGGTGCGGGTCGGTGCCCGCAAGAAGCGCGACACCGGAGACAAGCAGACCGCGGTGTGCCTGGACTGCCTCGGCACCGGAACCGCGCCCACCGACTGATTACCGCCGGGGCTGGGCGGTCGGACCCGTTCCCCGTCCCGCCCTCGGCTCAACGCGCGAAGGAGGTGAAGCGACATGAACCGTCCGATCCGTGTGGACGCCGTACTGATCCAAGCAGTGATCGCCGGAGCCCTGTCTTTCTCCCACCTGCACGACCTGGCCGAAGCAGCCGGACAGACCGGCTGGCAGGCGTGGGCCTACCCGATCAGCGTCGATCTGCTGCTAGTTGCGGCCTGGCGCCGCCTGCGTACCGCCCGCGGTGACCGTGCCGCCTGGACCTGGTTCGTCATCGCCCTGTTCGCCTCGCTCGGTGCCAACATCGCGACCGCCGGACTCCTCGACCTGGCCGACGTGCCGACCTGGTTGCGGATCGCGGTCGCCGGATGGCCCGCGCTGGCCTTCCTCGGTGGCACGCTCCTCGTCCACACTCCGGCCATCCCCGCAGCCCCGGCGCCCATGGAGCCCAGCGAGGAAGTGCCTGCGGTCGACGTGCACCGCACCGACACCGCGCCCGATGCCGAGGAGCGTTCCGAGCCGCCCGCGCCTGCCGAACTTCCGGCACCGGCCTCGGAGCCCAAGCCGGTCGCGGCGAGTGTTCCGCCGGCACTCCTGGACCATGCCCGCAAGCTCGCTGACCAGCACCACGCGACCACCGGAAGCCCGCTCCCGGTTGCCAGCCTGCGGGCGCAACTCGGACTCCCGGAACCGGTCGTCGACTCGATCGCTGCCCAACTCCAACTCACCTGACCGAAAGGAACGATTCGCTATGTCCGCCTACCGGCGCTTCCGTGACGTCCGCAAGTTCGGCCCCGTCCAGGTCGCCAGCTTCTACGACGGCCGCGGCCGGGACCGCCACACCGCCGCCTGCACCGCGCCCCGCTGCGACTTCTCCGCGGAGTACCACAACCGCTCCGCCGCCGAACTCGCCGCGCGTACCCACCGCTGCTCGGCCTAGGAGATCCCGTCATGGACGTTCCGCTCTGGCTCGCTGTGATTGTCGTCGGCTACCTCGGCATCAAGCTCACCCGCCCGCCGATCTGGCTGATCGCCCTGCTTCTCCTTGGAGGCTTCCTCCTCGCGGACAGCTTCCTGGCCCCCGCGATCACCCCGTTCACCAAGTAGCACCCACCCGAAGGAGACAAGCCCGTGTTCAAGCCCCGCCACCCCGTCCCGGACACCCCCGTCCTGACCGCCCACACCCCGGCCTCTCCGCCGGCCGTCGTCGACCCCGCCCCGGCCCCGGCGCCCGTGTCCTCCGGGCTGGGCCTGGCCGCCCGGCTGCCGCGTACGACCGGCACCACGGTCGCCCTCGCCGCCGGGGGTGTCGCCGGTGCCCTCGCGTTGGCCTCCGTCGCCGTGTCGCTGCTTCTTGCGGTCGCCGTGACCGCCGTCGCGCTGTCGGTGTCCGGGCTCGTCGTGCTCTTCCTCGTCCGCACCCTGCGCGACGAGATCAACCACCACTGAAAGGACCGATCGACATGGGCATCTTCAGCCGCAAGCAGGACCCGTCCCCGGCCGACCCGGCCGCCGCCGAACTCGGCCGCGAGTACGCCATCGCGAAGCGCCATGGGGACCGCAGGACCGTCCGCCGGATTCAGCGCGAACTCGGCAACGGCGACGTGGACCAGGACTCGTTCGACGCCGGAAAGCGCGGCTACGAGGACATCCCGCCGATCAACCCGCCGCGCCGCAACCGCCGCCGCTGACAGCCCCCGGGGCGGCCTCAACCGCCAAGTTTCCGCCGCCCCGGGCGCCTCACCACCTTCCAGATCACTGACCCGAAAGGCACCCCCATCATGACGCACCGCCCCGGCCCCGTGACCCGAGTCTGCCCGGACTGCGACGGCTTCCCCGTCGTCGCCATCACCACCGGCACCCGCCACCGCGACGGCTCCCGCCACGTCGTCCCCGCGATCTGCCGCACCTGCCACGGCACCGGCACCCGCACCCTCGCCCGCCCCCTGCCCGTCCCGGCTGGGCGGTGAGTGCAATGACCACGCCTTCGCGCACCGGGCTGCGGGTGCTGGACCTGTTCTCCTGCGCCGGCGGGGCGGCCATGGGCTACCACCGCGCCGGCTTCGACGTCGATGGCGTCGATCTCGTGCCCCGTCCCAACTACCCGTTCCCGCAGTACCAGGGCGACGCGCTCACCCACCTCGAACGGCTGCTGACCACCGGTGACATCGGCCAGTACGCGTTCGTCCACACGTCCCCGCCCTGCCAGGCAGGGTGTGCGCTGACGGTCGGTACCAACGCCTCCCAGGGTTGGGGACGCGATCACGTCCAGCTCATCCCGGAACTGCGCACCCTGCTGGAAGCGACGGGCTTGCCGTACGTGATAGAGCAGCCCAACGGGCGCGCACCCGTCCGTCGGGATCTGACTCTGTGCGGGGAGATGTTCGGGCTGGGAGTGCTGCGGCACCGCACCTTCGAACTCGGCAACTGGGCCACCGTGCAACCGGCCCACCCCCGTCACCGGGGCTACGTGCGCGGCTACCGCCACGGCGTCTACCGGGACGGCCCCTACGTGGCCGCCTACGGAGCCGGTGGGGGCAAGGCCACCGTGTCCGAGATGCAGAGTGCGATGGGCATCACCTGGACCGATGCGCGTGAGGAACTCACCGAAGCGATCCCGCCTGTCTATACCGAGTGGATCGGCACCGCGTTCCTGACCTGCCGGCAGGGGGTGTTCGCGTGAGTGACACCGCCACCCTGGCGGGCCTGGACCCGGCCACCCTCGCCGATGTGCTGAGGGTCGCCGGATCTCCGGGCTTCGACCGCATCCAAGACCAGATCCGCCGCACCGGAGGCTGCTCCGACCCGATCCACCTCCAGGGTGCGACGGTCACCCGCGACCGCGCCACCGGCCAAGTCCTGTACTCGTACGCCACCGACAGTGAGCCCGGCGGCAAGCTCCGCATCGCGTGCGGCAACCGCCGTGCCTCGCGCTGCCCGTCCTGCGCCTGGACGTACGCCGGGGACACCTACCACCTGATCCGTGCCGGTCTCGTCGGGGACCCGGCCAAGGGCACCCCGACCACGCTCCGCGAACACCCCCGCGTCTTTGCCACCCTTACCGCCCCGTCGTTCGGCCCGGTCCACAACCGCCCGGACCACCGGCCGTGCCGCTGCGGTGCACGCCATGCGGAGGACGCGCCCGAGCTGGGCACCCCGCTCGATGCAGCCACCTACGACTATGCGGGCGCCGTGCTGTGGAACAACCACGCCTCCGAGCTGTGGCGGTTCTTCACGATCTACCTGCGCCGCGAGATCGCCGCCCGAGCGGGCCTGACCCAGAAGGCGGCCCGTGAGCAGTCCAAGGTGTCCTTCGGCAAGGTGGCCGAGTACCAGAAGCGCGGCGCGATCCACTTCCACGCGGTGATCCGCTTCGACGGCCCGGACGGACCCGACAGCCCGCCCCCGCCGTGGGCGAGTGTCGCCCTGCTGACCGACGCGGTTCACGCCGCAGCATCCCGGGCCCGCGTTGATCTGAAGGCGTCCGGTGACCACCGTGCCCGCGTGCTGGCCTGGGGTGACCGCGTGGATGTGCGCGAGATCAAGGCGTTCGGGGACGGCTCTGAGATCACCGAACAGGCCGTGGCCTCCTACGTCGCCAAGTACGCCACCAAAGCCGCAGAGACCACCGGCACCGTGGACCGCCGTATCGGCAACAAGGAAGCCTTAGTCCTCCTCGGGGTACCCGATCACCCCCGGCGCCTGATCGAAGCGTGCCTTGACCTGCACGCGGCCTACCCGGAGCGCAAGCTCCGCGACTGGGCCCACATGCTCGGCTTCCGCGGCCACTTCTCCACCAAGTCCCGCCGCTACTCGACCACCCTTGGCGCCCTCCGCCAGGTTCGCGCCGACTACCGCGCCGCCCAGCACCGCGCCGCCCTCGGCCTCCCCGACCCCGACGAGATCCCCGAGGAGACCACGCTCATCCTCGCCCACTGGACCTACGCCGGCCACGGCCACACCCCCGGCGAATCCTGGCTGGCCGCCAACATCCGCCGCGACATCGAGCAAAGCCGAGAGATCGCCCGTGAAGAGCGCACGACCGACCTACCGACCGCAGAGGGGGCGTGGTGACGATGGATCGTCTGTTGACCGTGCAGCAAGCAGCCGAGGCGCTCGGTACCGGAGTCCGGTTCCCGCGGCGGCTCATCGAGGAGCGGCGCATCACCTTCGTGAAGGTCGGCCGGCACGTCCGGATCCCGGAACAGGCTCTGGCGGCCTTCATCACGGAGCACACCGTGGAACCGATCGCCGTGACCTACCGGAGGGCCGCGTAATGGCTGGGAGGCGCAAGGCACGCCGGAACTTCGGCCGTATCCGCAAGCTCCCTTCCGGTCGCTTCCAGGCGCGCTACCCGGGCCCGGACGGCGTTCTCCGCCCCGCTGATCGCACGTTCGCGACCACGACGGACGCCGGTCGGTGGCTCGACAAGAAGCGCATCGAGATCGAAGAGGGCCGGTGGCTCGACCCCGCCGAAGGGCAGACGACCGTACGGGACTGGTCCGCGCGCTGGCTCGCGGCGGTCTCCCCGCAGCTCAAGCACAAGACCCAAGCCACCTACCGGTCGCTGATCAACTCCCTGATCACTCCGGCGCTCGGGGACCGGGAACTGTCGAGCCTGCGTCCGATCACGATCACGGAGTGGGTCGGCTCGATGCGGACCAAGGGTCTCAGCGCGTCGCGCATCCGGCAGGCGTACCGGGTGCTCTCGCAGATCATGCGCTCGGCTGTCGACAACGACATGATCCCGGTGACGCCGTGCCGGGGCGTGAAGCTCCCCCGGATGCCCCAGACCGAGCCGCACATCCTGACTCCGCTGGAAGCGTCCCGGATGGTGCGGAGCGCGGCCAAGCCCCATGACCTGCTGATCGCGCTTCTTGCGTACGCGGGCCTTCGGGTCGGTGAGGCCTTCGCTCTCCGCCGTGTGGACATCGACGTGTCCGGCGGCTTCGTGCTCGTGGACGAGAACCTTGCCGAAGCGAACGGCAAGCTCGTCTTCGACACTCCGAAGTCACATCAGAAGCGGCTCATCCGTGTCGGCCCGGCCCTCGCGAAGAAGATCGGGAAGTACCTGGAGACCCTGCCCGGCGGGGACGATGCGCTGCTGTTCACCACACCCGGTGGCAAGCCCCTGCGGTACAACCAGTGGCGCAAGGCGTACTTCGACCCCGCGGTGTCGGCGGCCGGCCTGACCGACGTGACCCCTCACGATCTCCGCGCCTCGCACGGTACGTGGGTTGCCGACAAGTACGGTGTGATGACCGCCGCACACCGGCTCGGGCACTCGAACGCGAGCGTCACCACCCGGCACTACGCCCGGCCGGTTGCCGGTCGTGA
Organism: Streptomyces sp. NPDC004111; assembly: GCF_042874215.1. NCBI lineage: Bacteria > Bacillati > Actinomycetota > Actinomycetes > Kitasatosporales > Streptomycetaceae > Streptomyces > Streptomyces sp. NPDC004111. Next base: position 158,627 of record NZ_JBIAMU010000022.1, on the reverse strand, counting down.
TGATCAGGTGGCGGAAGCGTCGGACTCCTGGCTGAGCGGGCACGATCATGAGCCGGGGGCACGTAGCGGGCACGATGACGATGACGACGGCTCTTCCGGGGCTCTCGTACCCGTCTGACCTGCGGTGGAGATCGGACCGGCCGTGATCGGCGAAAGGTCTTGAAAACCGTCGTGGCAGCGATGTCACCGTGGGTTCAAATCCCACACCCACCGCGCAAGCACGGCCCCCGACCGGGTAGTTGGTCGGGGGCCGTCGTGCTGTCCGAGGAGGGCCGGGCCCGCGGAAGCCCGGGGCCCGCGGAAGCCCGGGATCCGCGGAGGACCCGATTCCGCGAGCGTACGAGTGATCGGGCGGTCGGGGCGGTCGGGGGCCGGGGCGGCAGGAGCGCCCGCGACCCCCGGCGTACTCGCGCTACGCGCGCGTGCCCGTGGTCAGCCGGGCGGCCGAGGCGAGGGTGGAGCGTGCCTCCGCGAGGGTGAGTCCGGCCTGGAGGGCGGCCTCGGTGAGGGCGGGGGCGAGGGATTCGCCGAGACCGTTCTCCCAGGCGCGGCAGGCGGCCCAGAAGAGGCGGGTGTTGCGCTGGCCCTCCCGGGCGGCGCGGACGAACTCCACGAGGCCCTGGCCCCTTCCTCCGGCTTGCTGCTGGGCCGAGTTGACCGTCGGGGGCGGTGGGGGCCGCCGGGGACGGCGGGTCAGGAGGGCCAGGAGCGGTGCCGGGCAGGGGGCTGCCGGGAGGTGGGCGGTGCCGGGGGCCAGGCGGTAGACGCCGTGGGTGGTGAGGGAGCCGGGGCCGACCAGATAGCCGCCGGTGCCGCGGACGTCGATGCCGGGGGCGAGCCGGCTCGCCGAGTTGGGGATGTCGACGCCGGGCGGGCCGGTGAGCCAGAGGTGACGGCCGCCGGACGGGGTGAGGACGGTGACCGTGGGCGGGAGCGTGAAGTGGTGCTCGTGGCCCAGGTGTTCGAGTGCGGAGAGAGGGTCGTCGCCGTGCTTGGTGTCGAGGTCGATGCCGATGAGGTGGTGCGGCGGACGGCCGCAGGCGATGCCGTAGCCGGTGGCCCGCGGGGCCGCGGCGAACAGGGCGCGGACGACGGCGGGGTCGGTCGACGCGTCGTACACGCCGTGGCCGGGAAGCCCGCATTCGCCCCGGCAGGGAGGCCGCTGGGGGCCGCCCCCGGACAGGGGCTCGTCGTGGTGCGGGGAGCGCAGGGCGGGGAGCTTGGTGCGGGACAGGGGGATCACGGGAAGGCCGCGCTCCGCCGCTGAGAGGGCGTGCGCGAGGGCCAGGGTGGCGGTCAGCCGGTCTGGAGTGGCCATGCCTCCATAGTCGTACGAATGTTCGAGCAAGGGAAGTGGGGAAAGTTGGCTGAAAATCTGACGGAACGCTTCGTCCTATGGGGTTACTGCGCCTCATCACCCATTTGGCCCAGAGCTGGCAGTTTTGCGATGAGGTTGGGGGTTTATCGGTAAAACATCACGCTTGCGAGCGAATAAGTGCCTGGTGGGTGGTTCGCCGGGGATTCGGTGGGCAACTCTGGTGCTGCGACGTCGTCACCAGCACCGAGGCAGTCGGCCAACTCCCTCGGAACAAACCGTCTTTGCAGTTCCTGGAGGAATTGACCATGCGTAATGCCCGCATCTTCGCCGCTGTTGCCGCTCTCCCCCTGGCCGCCGCCCTCTTCACGGGTGTCGCCACCGCCGACAACGGCTCCTTCGCGGACGACGGCTCCAACGCGGCTGTCGCCACGATCAACGGAAGCGGCGTGGGCGGTACGAACAACGGCAACTCCACCACCACCCAGCAGGTGGCCAACGGTGCAGGCGCTTCGAACCAGAGCAACAACGCCAGCGTGAACGGCTCCGGCTTCACGTCCATCAACCAGGGCAACGAGAACGTCGCGGTGAACTTCACCGAGCTCTGGTAGCGGAGGCGACCTGAAAAAGGTCTGTGCTGCGGGGTGAACGGCTGCCTGTGCGGCGGTGCTTCGGCGCCGCCGCACAGGCATTTCCGCATGTCCGCGTCCGGGCCTCCCCCGTGTGGATTCGGTGGACCCGTGCGGGCGGGGCCGCGGCTTCTGCCGGTGACCTTGACAGGGCGACTAAATCTGACGGACAGTCAGAAACCTTGTTCCACAGGTTCGTACGTCACCCCTGTACGTCGCCCGTACGTCGCCCCGTACGACCGGGCAAACCGCCGGAGGACACCGCCGTGCACCTCGCACCGACCGGGCGCCAGCAGCGGCTGCGCACCGAACTCCGCTCGTACTTCCGTGAAGTGATGCCGGACGGCCTGCCCGAGGGCGCCGCCGACCAGCGGGCCCTGCTGCGCCGGATCGGCGGCGACGGGATGCTCGGGATCGGCTGGCCCGAGGAGTACGGGGGCCAGGGGTGCGGCCCCGACGAGCAGTTCGTCTTCTTCGACGAGGCCTACCGGGCGGGCGCCCCGGTCTCGATGGTCACGCTGAACACCGTCGGGCCGACCCTCATGAAGTACGGGACCCCGCAACAGCGGGACTTCTTCCTGCCGCGCATCCTGCGCGGCGAACTCGTCTTCGCCATCGGGTACAGCGAGCCGTCCGCGGGCACCGACCTGGCCTCGCTGCGGACACGGGCGGTGCGCACGGAGAGTGAGGAGGGCGACGACGAGTGGCGGATCGACGGACAGAAGATCTTCACCAGCAACGCCCAGAACGCGGACTGGATCTGGCTGGCCTGCCGGACGGACACCGAGGCCCCGAAGCACCGGGGAATATCGATCCTGCTGGTGCCGACCGAAGCCCCCGGCTTCTCCTGGACGCCGATCGTGACCGTGGGCGGGCTGACCACCACGGCCACGTACTACGACGGGATCCGGGTGCCGGCCGGGAACCTGGTGGGCGAGGAGAACGAAGGCTGGGGGCTGATCACCAACCAGCTCAACCACGAGCGCGTCGCGCTCGCCGCGATCGGGATGCAGGCCGAGGACGCCTTCGCGCAGGCGCTCGACCATGCCCGGACCGTGGACCCGGCGACCGGTGAAAGGCCTGGTGACAGGCCCTGGGTCCGGGCCCGGCTGGCGGAGGCGCACGCGCGGCTCGCGGCGGTGCGGCTGCTGAACTGGCGCCTCGTGGGGGACGTGGGGGCGGGCACGCTGGCGCCGGGCGACGCGAGCGGCGTGAAGTTCGTCGGCACCGAGAGCGCGGTCGCGGTCTACCAGCTGTGCCAGGAGGTGGTCGGCGACGCGGCGCTGGTGCGGGCCGGTTCGCCCGGGGTGTTCGGGGACGGCGAGCTGGAGCGGATGAACCGGGCCGCGCAGATCAACACCTTCGGGGGCGGGGTGAGCGAGGTGCAGCGGGAGATCGTCGCGACGATGCGGCTCGGGATGCGGAGGGTCAAGCGGTGACGGAAAAACTGGTCACGGAAAGTGACGGGATCGGGGAACCGGGTGACTTCCTCGCCCGTTTGAAGGAGTACGAGGGGCTGGCGGCGGCCACCTCGGCAGTGGGCAAGGACCTGGTCAACGAACCGATGATCAGGCACTGGTGCGAAGCGATGGGAGACACCAGTCCGGCATACGAAGGGCCGGACGCGATAGCTCCGCCGACCATGCTCCAGGCCTGGACGATGGGCGGACTGTCCGGGCACGGGTCGGGGGCGGGCCGCACGTCCGCGTACGACGAACTGTTCGCGCTGCTCGACGGCGCGGGGTGCACCTCGGTGGTCGCCACCGACTGCGAGCAGGAGTACGTACGGGACTTGAGGCCGGGGGACCGGATCACCTTCGACGCGGTGATCGAGTCGGTCTCGGAGCGCAAGACGACCAAGCTGGGCGCGGGGCACTTCGTCACCACGCGGATGGATGTGTACGCGGACGGGAAGCCGGCGGGGACGCACCGCTTCCGCATCCTCAAGTACGCACCGCGCGCGAAAGGCGGCGGAGCGCGGGACCGCCCGGCGGAGCAGGGCGCGGCACGGGGCGGCCGGGCCACGGGAACAACTCAACAGGGCGACGCGAACGGGGCGCCTGCTCCGCTGCGGCCCCGGCCGGTGGTCAACCGGGACAACGCGGGCTTCTGGGAGGGGGTCGCGGCACACCGGCTGCTGATCCAGCGGTGCACGGCCAAGGAGTGCGGAGTGCTCCGGTTCCCCTGGCTGCCCGGGTGCAACGCGTGCGGTTCGGCGGACTGGGACACGGTCGAGGCGAGCGGCGAGGGGACCGTCTTCTCCTACGTGGTGATGCACCATCCGGCGTTCCCCGCCTTCTCCCCGCCGTACGCGGTGGGACTGATCGAGCTCGCGGAGGGCGTGCGGATGCTCAGCAACGTGGTCGGGGTGGGGCACGACGAGGTGCGGATCGGGATGCGGGTGCGGGCGGAGTTCCAGCGGTTCGACGCGGAATTGGAACTGCCGGTGTTCCGGCCGGCGGCCGGCCGGGGCGATGGGGCAGCGGCCGGGGCACGTGCCGAGGGTGAGGGGTGAGGGCGGCATGGACTTCACTCCGAGCGAGGAGCAGCGGGCCGCGCGGGACCTGGCGGCGGAGATCTTCGGCGATCTTTCGACGCACGAGCGGCTGACGGCGGCCGGGACGGGCACGGATGCCGAGCTGTGGAAGCGGCTCGGCGGGGCGGGACTCCTCGAAGCCGTCGAGGAGGTCGGTCTGCTCGGGCTCGTCCTGCTGCTGGAGGAGCAGGGGCGGACCACCGCGCAGATCCCCCTCGCGGCCACGGGCGTGTACGGACTGCTCGCGGTGGGCGCGTACGGGAGCGAGCGGCAGCGGGATTCGCTGCTTCCCGGGCTGCGAAACGGCTCCGTGGTGGCCGTGGGTGCGTTTTCGGCCACCGGGGCGAGCCCGGTTCGGGCGCAGGACGCGGCCGGGTCGGACGTGTGTGCGCTGTCCGGGGCGGTTCCGGTTGTGCCGTGGCTGCGGGACGCCACCCATGTGGTGGTGCCGGACGCGGACCGGGCGCTGTGGCTGGTGCGTACGGAGGACGCCGGGGCCGGTGTGGAGCCGGTCGAGACGACCGCGCCCTGGGCGGCCGGGCGGCTGGTGCTCAGCGGTGCGCGGGGCGAGCGGCTGGGCGGGCCCGGCCCTGCGGCGTACGAACGGATCCGGGCGGCGGCGCGGATCGCCTTCGCCGGGCTCCAGGCCGGGGTGTGCGCCGGGTCGGTGGCACGGGCCGCGCGCTACACCTCGGAGCGCGAGCAGTTCGGACGGCCGCTGTCGACGAAGCAGGGGGTCCAGTTGCGGGCGGCGGAGGCGCACATGGACACGGAGTCGATCCGGGTCACCGCGTACGAGGCGGCCTGGCGGTACGACGAGGGCCTCGCCTGCGGGACGCACGCGCTGACCGCCGCCTGGTGGGCATCGGAGGCGGGCCGGCGGGTGGTGCACACCGGGCAGCACCTGCACGGCGGCATGGGGGCCGACCTGGAGCATCCGGTGCACCGGCACTTCCTGTGGGGGCGGCAGATCGACGCGTATCTGGGCGGGTCGGGACAGGCGGGCGAGGAGTTGGGGGAGCTGCTGATGGCGGAGGGACTCGTGGCCGGGGAACCCGTGGCGGAGGGGAGCGAGGGATGAGGGCCGGTGAGGAACTGCCGCCGCTGGAGATAGCGGTGACCCGCACCCTGATCGTGGCCGGGGCGGTCGCCTCCCGCGACTACCAGGACGTGCACCACGATGTGGAGGCCGCGCGGGAGAAGGGCTCGCCGGACATCTTCATGAACATCCTGACGACCAACGGCCTGGTCGGGAGGTACGTCACCGACAGCCTCGGCCCCGGTGCCCGACTGCGGGCGGTACGGATCAGGCTCGGCGCGCCCAACTATCCGGGCGACACGATGGTGTTGCGCGGCACGGTCGAGGAGGTCGACGGGGCGGCGGGCACCGCGCGGATCCGGATCGTCGGGGCCAACGGCATCGGCAACCACGTCACCGGCACGGTGCGGGTCGCCTTCCGGGAAGAGGAGCCGGTATGAGCGTGCGCAGGGCGGACACCCTCGGCGGGAAGGCCGCCGTCGCGGGGATCGGGGCCACCGAGTTCTCCAAGGACTCCGGGCGCAGCGAGCTGAAGCTGGCGGTGGAGGCGGTGCACGCCGCGCTGGACGACGCCGGGCTCACCCCCGCGGACGTCGACGGCATGGTCACCTTCACCATGGACACCAGCCCGGAGATCACCGTCGCCCAGGCGGCCGGGATCGGCGAGCTGTCCTTCTTCTCCCGCGTCCACTACGGCGGCGGTGCGGCCTGCGCGACCGTGCAGCAGGCGGCGCTGGCGGTGGCGTCCGGGGTGGCCGAAGTGGTGGTCTGCTACCGGGCGTTCAACGAGCGCTCCGGGCGCAGGTTCGGTTCCGGGGTGCAGCGGCGGGAGCCCTCGGCGGAGGGGGCGGCGCTCGGCTGGGCACTGCCGTTCGGGCTGCTGACCCCGGCGTCCTGGGTGGCGATGGCGGCGCAGCGCTATCTGCACACGTACGGGCTGACCCCGGAGGCGTTCGGGCACGTCGCGGTGACCGACCGGCGGCACGCGGCGCGCAATCCGGCGGCGTACTTCTACCAGAAGCCGATCACGCTGGCCGAGCACGCCGCTTCGCGGTGGATCGTGGAGCCGTTGCGGCTGCTCGACTGCTGCCAGGAGACCGACGGCGGGCAGGCGGTCGTGGTGACGACGGCCGAGCGGGCCCGGGACCTCGCGCAGCCGCCCGCGGTGATCGTGGCCGCGGCGCAGGGCGCCGGGCGCGGCCAGGAGCAGATGACGAGCTTCTACCGCGACGACCTCACCGGGCTTCCCGAAATGGGAGTGGTGGCGCGGCAGTTGTGGCGTACGTCGGGCCTTACGCCCGCCGGGATCGACGTGGGGATCCTCTACGACCACTTCACTCCGTTCGTGCTGATGCAGTTGGAGGAGTTCGGGTTCTGCGGGCCGGGCGAGGCGGCGGACTTCGTGGCGTCCGACGCGCTGCCGCTCAACACGCACGGCGGTCAGCTCGGCGAGGCGTACCTGCACGGGATGAACGGGATCGCGGAGGCGGTCCGGCAGATCCGCGGCACGTCGGTGAACCAGGTTCCGGGTGTGGAACGGACGTTGGTGACGGCGGGCACCGGAGTTCCCACATCCGGGTTGATCCTGGGCACCGATTGCTGACCGGCCCGGCGTGCGTCGTGGACTCGGCTGCGGGATGACCGTTAGCTCAGCGTATGTACCGAATCAGACTTTCTGCGTACGTACGAAAATGGTCACCCGGCCGGGGCCTGCTGCTCGCGGGGGTGCTGGCCGTCGTGTTCAGCACGCTGGTGCTGCCTGCCGACGCCAGGGCGGGCGACACCCGGCCCACGACGTCCCCGGGGGCCGAGTCCGCCGGACCCGCCAAGCCCGTCCACTTCAACGGCTGGGCCTTCGACACCTGTGAAGCCCCCTCGCTGGCCACCATGAAGGCCTGGCGCCGCGCCTCCGCGTACCGCGCCGTCGGCATCTACTTCGGCGGCCGGGGCCGCGGCTGCCCGCGCCAGGAGAACCTCAACAAGCAGTGGATCAAGTCGGTCGACCGGATGGGCTGGTTCCTGCTCCCTGTGTACGTCGGCTCCCAGTCGCCGTGCGTGTGGGAGGGCCACAAGCGCCCCTATGCCATCGGGGCCGACCCCTGGCGGCAGGGCACCGCCGAGGGGCGCGACGCGGTACGGCGGGCCAAGTGGCACGGGATGATCCCCGGCAGCACCCTCTACCTCGACATGGAGTCCTACGACCTGCGCGACAAGCCCTGCGCCAAGCGCACCCTGACCTTCGTACAGGCCTGGAACCGGGAACTGAGGCGCCACCAGTACTTCCCCGGCTACTACAGCAGTTCCTCCTCGGGCGTGCGCCACATGGAATGGGCGCGGCAGGTGCGGGCAGGCGACCTGCCGGCCGTCATCTGGTTCGCGCGCTGGGGCAGCAAGCCCTCCGTGCACCACGAGCCGGCGCTGCACCGCGCCGCCTGGACGCCGCACCGCCGCATCCACCAGTACGCCGGCAACGTGCGCGAGAGCCACGGCGGGCACCTCCTGAACATCGACTGCAACCGGGTCGACGCACTGGTGGCCCGCACCTGGGGCTGAGCCGTCCCGCCCGGCTCCCCCGATGCCCCGACCCTGATACCCCCCGGGCCCCCCTCCACCTTCAGGAGGTGGGGCCTGCCCCACCTCTACAACCTGAGGCGGACATGCCTTCGGGACCTGGGGCCGATCCCCGGGACCATCGCCGCTTCTAGCGTGGAACACATGACCACGCCTGTCTGCACCAGCGCATCCAAGGCCGCCACCGGGCACGCCGGGCACGCCGCCTCCTTCACCGGATACCCGTCGTTCTCCAGCTACGTCCGGGCCCGTGGGCCGGTCCTGCTGCGCACCGCGCGCTCGCTGACCGCGAACCCGTCCGACGCCGAGGACCTGCTGCAGACCGCGCTGACCAAGACCTATGTCGCCTGGGAGCGCATCGAGGACCACCGCGCCCTGGACGGCTATGTGCGCCGGGCGCTGCTCAACACGCGCACCTCGCAGTGGCGCAAGCGCAAGGTCGACGAGTTCGCCTGCGAGGACCTGCCCGAGCCGAGCATCCCCGGCTCCACCGCACCGCCCGCCGCGGACCCCGCCGATCAGCAGGTGCTGCACGACGCGATGTGGCGGGCGATCATGAAGCTCCCCGAGAGGCAGCGCGCGATGGTCGTCCTCAGGTACTACGAGGACCTGAGCGAGGTGCAGACCGCCGAGGTGCTCGGCGTCTCCGTCGGCACGGTCAAGAGCGCGGTCTCCCGTGCGCTGGGCAAGCTCCGCGAGGACCCGGAGCTGACGCCGGCCCGCTGACCGGGCACCTTTCCCCTCCTTTTGGTTACCCCCAGGTAGTGACATACCGCCGGGTACGTGCGCAGAATCGGCGAGACACGCACGGGCGAGCGAAGCCCAGTGCTACGTGCCATTTCGCGCGCCCACCGGGAGGACGCCGTGCTCAGCACCATGCAGGACGTACCGCTGACCGTGACCCGCATCCTGAAGCACGGGATGACCATCCACGGGAAGTCACAGGTCACGACATGGACCGGTGAGGCCGAACCGCAGCGCCGCAGCTTCGCCGAGGTCGGCGCGCGCGCCGTGCGCCTCGCCAACGCCCTGCGCGACGAACTGGGCGTCGTCGGCGACCAGCGGGTCGCGACCCTCATGTGGAACAACAGCGAGCACGTCGAGGCGTACTTCGCGATCCCCTCCATGGGCGCGGTCCTGCACACCCTCAACCTGCGGCTGCCCCCCGAACAGCTGATCTGGATCGTCAACCACGCCGCCGACCGCGTGGTCATCGCCAACGGCTCTCTGCTCCCGCTGCTCGCCCCGCTCCTGCCGCACCTGCCGACCATCGAGCACGTCGTCGTGGCCGGCCCCGGCGACCGCTCCCTCCTCGACGGCTGCACTCCGCAGGTCCACGAGTACGAGGAGCTGATCGCGGACCGCCCGACCACCTTCGACTGGCCGGACATCGACGAGCGCAGCGCCGCCGCCCTCTGCTACACCTCGGGCACCACCGGCGACCCCAAGGGCGTCGCCTACTCCCACCGCTCGATCTACCTGCACTCCCTGCAGGTCAACATGGCCGAGTCGATGGGGCTCACCGACCAGGACACCACCCTCGTCGTGGTCCCGCAGTTCCACGTGAACGCCTGGGGCCTGCCGCACGCCACCTTCATGACCGGCATCAACATGCTGATGCCGGACCGCTTCCTGCAGCCCGCCCCGCTCGCCGAGATGATCGAGCGCGAGCGCCCCACGCACGCCGCCGCCGTCCCCACCATCTGGCAGGGACTGCTCGCCGAGGTCACCGCCAACCCGCGCGACCTCAGCTCGATGCGCCAGGTCACCATCGGCGGCGCCGCCTGCCCGCCGGCGCTCATGGAGGCGTACGACCGGCTGGGCGTACGGCTGTGCCATGCGTGGGGCATGACCGAGACGTCGCCGCTGGGCACCATGGCGCACCCGCCGGCCGGACTCGACGCCGAGCAGGAGTGGCCCTACCGCGTCACCCAGGGCCGGTTCCCCGCCAGCGTCGAGCCCCGGCTGGTCGGGCCGACCGGCGAGGTGCTGCCGTGGGACGGCGAGTCGGCCGGTGAACTGGAGGTGCGCGGCCCCTGGATCGGCGGCGCGTACTACGGCGGCGCGGGCGGCGAGGACTTCCGCCCCGACGACAAGTTCAGCGAGGACGGCTGGCTGAAGACCGGCGACGTTGGCGTGATCAGCGCGGACGGCTACCTCACCCTCACCGACCGGGCCAAGGACGTCATCAAGTCCGGCGGAGAGTGGATCTCCAGCGTCGACCTGGAGAACGCCCTGATGGCACACCCGGAGGTCGCTGAGGCCGCCGTCGTCGCCGTCCCGGACACCCGGTGGGGCGAGCGCCCGCTGGCCACCGTCGTGCTCAAGGAGGGCGCCACGGCCACCTACGCCGACCTGCGCGACTTCCTGGCCGGATCGGTGGCCAAGTGGCAGCTGCCGGAGCGCTGGGCGCTGGTGCCCGCCGTGCCGAAGACGAGCGTCGGCAAGTTCGACAAGAAGGTGATCCGCAAGAACTACGCGGACGGAGAGCTGGACGTCACGGAGCTGTAGGGGCCCTACGGGCTGCGGCGGGGGCGGCGGTGACCGCCCCCGTGAGGAAGGCGGGCGGGGTGTGTTTCACGTGAAACACACCCCGCCCGCCTTCCTCGCTCCACCCACGTCACGTGACGGGCCCGCCCGTTTCACGTGAAACATCCACGCCCGTGCGTCAGTTGGTGCCGATCTTCGCCAGCAGGTCGACGATCCGCCCCTGCACCTCGGCGCTCGTGGAGCGCTCCGCGAGGAAGAGGACCGTCTCGCCCGAGGAGAGCTTCGGGAGCTGGGACTGGTCCAGCCCTGCGGACGTGTAGACGACCAGCGGGGTCCTGTTCAGCTGACCGTTCGCCCGCAGCCAGTCGACGATGCCCGCCCTCCGGCGGCGTACCAGCATGAGGTCCATGACCACCAGGTTCGGCCGCATCTGACCGGCGAGCGCCACCGCCTCGTTGTCGTCGGCGGCCCGCACGACCTGCATGCCGCGACGCTCCAGCGTGGCGTTGAGCGCGAGCGCGATCTCCTCGTGCTCCTCGATCAGCAGCACCCTCGGCGGGTGCTGCTCGCTGTCCCGGGGAGCGAGCGCCTTCAGGAGCACGGCCGGGTCGGCGCCGTACGCCGCCTCCCGGGTCGCCTGGCCAAGACCGGCCGTGACCAGCACCGGCACCTCGGCCGCCACGGCGGCCTGCCGCAGCGACTGGAGCGCGGTACGGGTGATCGGCCCGGTCAGCGGATCGACGAACAACGCGGCGGGGAACGCCGCGATCTGCGCGTCCACCTCCTCGCGGGAGTGCACGATCACCGGCCGGTAGCCGCGGTCGCTGAGCGCCTGCTCCGTTGACACGTCCGGCGCGGGCCACACCAGCAGCCGCCGCGGGTTGTCCAGCGGCTCCGGGGGCAGCTCGTCGTCGACGGGCTGCGGTACGGGCCGGTTGGCGACCTCGACGGCGCCGTTCGGGCCGTCCAGCGGCTCAGGACCCTCGCTGCCCTCGTCCGGGGCGTCTATGGCGTACGCACGCCCCTCGGACGGCGTCGAGATGAGCTGCTGGTGCGGCAGCTGCACCGCTGCCGGACCGGAGGCCGGCGCGTCCTGCGCCGCTTCGGCCGCACCCGGCTGAGGAGTGCCGTGCGGATGCGGACGGGCGGCCGGTTCGGCCGGCCCCAGCGCGGCTGCCCCCGGACGCTCCTCCTCCGAGGGGGTCGCCAGCTTGCGGCGCCGCCCGGAGCCCAGCGACTGGTTCTGCTGCTGCGTGAGGTGCTGGGCGAAGGGCATCCCCTGGCCGAGCGTCCGCACGCTGAAGGCACGGCCCTGGGTCGAGTGCGTGGCCTCGGCGGGCAGCGGGAGGGGCTGCGCCTGGGCGCGCGACGCCTGCGGCAGGGGCGCCGGGTTCGCCACCTGGGCGGAGGGCGTGGGCCAGCCGTTGTGCGCCGCGCCGCCCGGCGCCTGCTGCTCACCGGGGGCCTCCGTCACATGGCCGGGGGCGCGGTCCGCGTCGGCGGGAGGCAGCGCGAACGGGCTGCGCGCGCTCTCGGCCTCGGCCGCCGGAGCGGTGGCCAGCGCCCGCCGCGCCCGCCTGCCGCCCGAAGAGCCCTGGGCCTGCCCCTGACCGCGCTGCTGGGCGGCCCCCGCGGAGGCGAGGACCTGTCCGTGCCCGGAGGTGTCGTCCTCGGCCAGCCCGGCGTCGGGCAGCCCCGGGTTCACGGGTCCGGGCCCGGGTCCCATGGGCTGGGCGGCGGGCAGTGCGCCCGTTCCGCCGGAGCCCGGACCGTGCCCGGTGGCAGGGGCGGGGACGGGGCGGTGACCGGCGTTCGGGCCGGTGCCATGGCTGCTGCCGTGGTCGGTGCCGTGGCCGGTGCCCGGACCTTCCTGGGCGGTGCGGTCGGTGCCGGTGCCCGCGGCGCCGTCTGTGCCGGGAGCGGCCTCCGGCGGAGCCGTCGGCGCCTGGTCCGGGGTGCCGGCCGGGGGCAGCGCGGGCATCGGGCTGCCCGCCCGCCGGGCACGGCGGCCCGTCGGCGCCTGCTCGGTGCCCTGGCCCGCGAGCCCCTGCGGCGGAACGCTCTGCGGCAGCTCCTGCGCGATCCCCTGCGGCGGCACGGTGCCGGAGAGCCCTGCCCGTCCGGGCGCGCTCTCGCCGGCCGCCACCACGGCCCCCTCGGCCGGACCGCCGGACCGCTCGGCGGTCCCTTCCGCCGAACGCGCGGGAGCGGGCAGCGCCAGGGCCTGTCCGCCCGCGGAGCCGCCCGTGCCGGAAGCCCCGTCACCCTGCCCGTAGGCCCCGGCCGCACCGGCACCCACCGGTGCACCGGCGCCCGGGGCACCCGGACCGGCACCCGCGGGCACATCGGCGCCGGGCTCCTCGGCCGGGCTCGGCCGACCGCGCCGGCGGCCGGTTCCGCCCGCGCCGCCGACACCCTCGCCGGTGCCCTGCGCCGGAATCAGTTCCTGCTGCTCGTCGGAGGGGCCGCGCCGGGCCCGCCGCCGGCCGCTCGGCGCGCTCTGCGCGGCACCGGCAGCCAGGGCCTCCTCGCCGGGACCGGCGCCGGCCGGGCCGTTCCCCTCGCCGCCCGGCTCCAGGAACGCGTCGGTGGAGGACCGCCGGGCCCGTCGCCCGCTGCCCTGCTGCGGGGGCACCGGCACGGCGTCACCACCGGCCGGAGAGGCCGCCCCAGGACCCGCGGGCGCAGCGGGACCCGCAGGACCCGAGGGAGCACCGGGCGCGGCGTCCGCCGCAGCCGCCGCCTCCGGGGCCGCCTCGGGAGCCGGGGCCGGAGCCTCGACCGCTCCCGAGCCCGCCCCCAGGGGCACCTCCAGCACATAGGCGCTACCGCTCGTCCCGGGCATGTCGTGCGTCTGGAGCACGCCGCCGTGCGCCTGCACGATGCCCCGCACGATCGGCTCGTGGACCGGGTCGCCGCCCGCGTAGGGCCCCCGCACCTCGAAGCGCACGACCTCGCCGCGCTGTGCGGCGGCCACCACGATCGTCGAGTCGACGTAGCCCCCGCCGGCCAGGGCCACCGGTGCCTTGCCCGTCGAGTCCACCCCGGCCACGTCGGCCACCAGGTGGGCCAGCGCCGTCGCCAGCCGCGCACCGTCCACCTCGGCCTCGATCGGCGGCGCGTGCACGGCGAACTGGACGCGGCCGGGCCCGATCAGCTCGACCGCACCCTCCACGGCCGCCGCGACGACCCCGTCCACCAGCACGTTCGCCTTGACCAACGGCTCCACGCCGGCCGCGAGGCGCTGGTAGCCCAGCACGTTGTCGACCAGCGTCGTCATCCGGGCGTAGCCGGCGGCCAGGTGGTGCAGCACCTGGTTGGCCTCGGGCCACAGCTGACCGGCCGGGTCGGCGGCCAGCGTCCCCAGCTCGCCGCGCAGCTCCTGCAGCGGGCCGCGCAGCGAGCCGCCGAGCACGGCGCTCAACTGGGCGTGCCGCCCGGCCAGTTCCTCGTACCGTTCCTGGCCCATCGCGACTTCGGCGTCGTACCGCTCGCGCGTTGTCGCCAGTTCCTCGGTGTGCTGGGCGGCGGTCGCGGCCACCTCCTCGGCGTGCCGGGTGACCAGTTCGTCGTAGGGGCGGCGGTCGGTGAACGTCATCACCGCGCCGACCAGCTGTTCGCCGTCGCGCACGGGTGCCGTCGTCATGTCGACCGGCACGGCCTTGCCGCTCTTCGCCCACAGCACCTGTCCGCGCACCCGGTGCTTGCGCCCGGACTTCAGGGTGTCGGCGAGCGGCGACTCCTCGTACGGGAACGGCGTCCCGTCGGCCCGCGAGTGCACGGCCAGCTCGTGCAGCGACTTGCCGCCCAGGTCGCTGGCGCGGAAGCCGAGGATCTGCGCCGCGGCCGGGTTGGCGAGCACGATGCGCCCGTCGGTGTCCGTGCCCACCACGCCCTCGGAGGCGGCCCGCAGGATCATCTCGGTCTGCCGCTGCGAACGGGCCAGCTCCGCCTCGGTGTCGACGGTGCCCGTGAGGTCCCGTACGACCAGCATGAGCAGTTCGTCCCCGGTCAGGGACGTGGCGCCGACGGGGCGGTCGGCACTGAACGCGTCCCGGCCGTCCTCCAGGTTCGCGCTGGTCACCTCGACGGGGAACTGGCTGCCGTCGGTGCGCCGCGCGGTCATCCGGGTCGGCTTGGTGCGGTTCTGCGCGGCGGCGTTGTCCGGGCGGCGCATGGAACCGGGGATCAGCTTGGAGTCGAACTCCGGCAGGAGGTCGAGCAGGCCACGCCCCACCAGGGCGGTGCCCGGGGTCTCGAAGGTCTCCAGGGCGATGGTGTTGGCGTTGACGACGGTCCCGTTGCAGTTGACGAGCAGCAGCCCGTCGGGGAGAGCGTCGAGTATCGCTGCGAGGCGAGCAGCGCCTCGGGATGGCCTGCTGCTCACGACGACGGTTCCTCCCTGATTACTGCAACTTGCCCAGTCGGTGACCCTCCGGCGACCCCAATTTTTGCCCGCGGGCCGCGCGTTGTCACTGGAAGGAGTCTAAAGGCTGGGGATACGGGCGTGACGGCGGATGAGCGTGAGGACCGGATCCGCCCGAAGTGGATCTTGCGGGAGATCCCGGACGCGCGGGAGAAGCAGGTGTGGAGGGCACGTACCCCTGGCGCATACCCGTGCCGGGCGCCGCCACTCTCCCCCGTTTTCCGCACACCCGTACCCACCCGCACCCGGCCGTCCGCCCCTCCGCCCGCGACCCCGGCCGGACCCCCGGAACGCCCCGCGGGTCCCGCCGCACGAGCGCGGGAAGTGCTTTGCCCTGCGGCCCTTCCGCCTAGTACCGTGGGGTGCGATTGGTGACACCGCGCAATGCTGTGCCATCATCTGCAACGCACCTACTCGCGATCGCGCAAGCGATGGCGTTTCGGTTCGTGCTGGAGGCGTCGCCTAGTCCGGTCTATGGCGCCGCACTGCTAATGCGGTTTGGGTCTTAAAGCCCATCGAGGGTTCAAATCCCTCCGCCTCCGCCAGCACACGGGAAGCCCCGGTCCACCAGGACCGGGGCTTCCTTCGTACCGGGACCCCGGTGCGTCACGAGGCGGGGCGGCTGTCACTCGTCCGGGTGTTTGCCCAGCTCAGGCCAGGTGTGCGCAATGGATTTCGCATGACGGCGCAGGTCATGTAATGTTCTTCTTGCAACGCCGACGGGGCGGAAAACGGCCCGGAAGCACAGCGACAAGCACTCGTAGCTTAACGGATAGAGCATCTGACTACGGATCAGAAGGTTGCAGGTTCGAATCCTGCCGAGTGCACAGAGGTGAGAGGCCCCGGACATCGCGTCCGGGGCCTCTTGCGTTGCCCGGAGGCACCGCGGGGGACGGGGGTTCAGGTTCCGGCTCGGGGGGTTGTGCGGGTGGTGGCGGTGATGAGGGCGGACGCCAGGGCGGTGGCGGTCAGGGTGCCCAGCAGGGTGATGACCACACCGACCATGAAGAGGCCGCTGGCGTCGTCGGACCAGTCGACGTAGGCGGCGACGGTGAGGCCGGCGGGGATGCCCAGTACGGAGGCGGTCAGGTGGCGCCGGGAGGCGGCCCAGTAGAGCGGGGGCAGCAGGGTCAGCAGCAGGCCGATCACCTGCCAGGCCTCGTACGGGCCGGTCGTCGAGCCGTCGGGGTGCAGGTCGCGGGTCTGGTCCCAGCCCAGCCACGCCGCCCACGCTCCGAGCGCGAACAGGGCCAGGGCGAGGGTCGGGAGCAGTGGGGGCAGCGGCTTCCGCTGGTCTTGGGGCATGGGGAAAGCCTCGCCGCCCCGGGCCGCCGGGGTGAGGGCGTACGTACTCATCTCCCCCTGAGTGCTTCCGGCAGGTTCACCCGGGCGGCGTGGGGAGGCCCGACTGCCAGGTCCAGGCGGCGATGCCGACGCGGTTGCGGGCTCCCAGCTTGGACTGGATGTTGGCGATGTGGGTCTTGGCGGTGCCGGCCGAGATGAAGAGGCGGTCGCCGATCTCGGCGTTGGTGAGGCCGTCGGCGACCAGCCGGGCTATCTCCTCCTCGCGCGGGGTCAGCGGGGAGGGCTGCCGGGGGGCGCGGACCGGTTCCGGGGCCGGTGGTGTGAGGGACCGCAGGAGGCGCACGGTGATCTGGGGGCTGATCAGGACGTCGCCGGACATCGCGGCCCGCACGCCCTCGATGAGGAGGGCCGGGCCCGAGCGCTTGAGGAGGAATCCGCAGGCGCCGTCGCGCAGCGCCGTACGGACGTAGTCGTCGTGGTCGAACGTGGTGATCACGAGGACCGGGATGGGGTCGGGCACGTCCGGGCCGGTCAGCCGGCGGGTGACCTCCAGGCCGTCCAGGCCCGGCATACGGATGTCGGCCAGCACCAGGTCGGGGCGGAGCGAGCGGGCCAGTTCGACGGCGGTGGTGCCGTCGGCGGCCTCCGCGATCACCGTCATGTCCGGCTGGGAGTCGAGGATCAGCCGGAAACCGGTGCGGATGTCGGCCTGGTCGTCGGCGAGCAGGATGCGGGTGGGAGACGTCACGGGGCGGGGGCTTCCTTCCGGGGGAGTACGGCCGTCAGACGCCAGCCGGTGGTGTCGTACGGGCCCGCGCTGAGCGTGCCGCCGAGCGCGAGGGCGTGTTCGGTGAGGGCGGGGAGGCCGTGGCCGCCGCGGGCCCGGGAGCCGGGGCGGGCCCTGCCGCTGCGGTCGTTCGTCACGGTCAGCTCGACCGCGGTGGGGGTCGGGGTGAGGACGATGTCCGCGCGGGTCGCCCGCGGTGCGTGCCGGCGCACGTTGGTGAGGGCCTCGACGACGATGCGGTACGCGGCGGCGCCCGCCTCGCGGGAGAGTGCCTGCTCGGCGTCCGGAGGGAGGTCGAGGCGGGCCCGGGTGCCGCCCGCCGCCGAGAACTCCGCCACCAGGGTGGGGAGCTGGGGGAGGCCGGGGAGCGCGTCCGTGGTGGAGGCGTCGTCGCCGTGCAGCATGGTGATGGTGCGGTCCATGGAGGCGAGGGCGTTCAGGCCGGCCCTCTCGATGCGTTCGAGGGCCAGGACCGCCTGGTGCGGATCGGCCGACGCGACGAAGCGGGCCGCCTGGGCCTGGACGACGATGCCGCTGATGTCGTGGGCCACGAAGTCGTGCAGGTCGCGGGAGAGTTGCAGCCGCTGGTCGCGCCGGGCCGTCGTCACCGCCTGCCGCCTGCGGTGCTCCTGACGGCGGGGGTACGCGCCGGAGGCCGCGGCGGCCAGCGCGGGCAGCAGCCAGAAGGCGGCCACGCCGGTGTGTTCCAGGAATGATCCTGCGACGAGCGGCAGCGGCCAGGCGCAGACCGCGAGCGCGGCGAGGGGCAGCGCCGTGTACAGCTGGCGCAGGGGTGCGTACCTGGTCGTCAGGACGATCAGGAGCAGCAGCAGCCCCGCCTCGGGGAGCTTCCACCCGGTCGTGACCTCCAGGAACGGCTGGGCGGCAGAGGTGGCGAGGGAGAGCAGCGCGCAGAGGGCGGTGGCCCGGCCCAGGCGGGGCGGGACGGGTCCGTGCGCTGCGCGGGCGGCGGGCGGGGGGCCGGACGGCCGAGGGACGACCGGTGGGGGGCCGCCTTGCTGAGGAGTGCCCGGTGGGGGGCTGTCCTGCGGAGCGCTGTGCGGTGGGGGACTGTCCGGTGGGGGGCTGCCTTGCTGACGAGTGCCCGGCGGAGGGCTGTCCTGCGGAGCGCTGTTCGGTGGGGACAGGTCCGGTGCGGGGGGCTTTGGCGCGGGGTCGGGCGGCTCCGTGCGGTCGCGCCGGGGGCGGCGGGCCGGGCGGGGCAGGGAGGGGCCGGTGCCGCGGTGGGCGGTCCTGGTGCGGGCGGTCCGGGCGTGGGCGGCGGTCCACAGGACGGTCGCGGTGGCGGCAGCCGTCGGTATGGCGCTGAGCAGCAGTCCGGGCATGCCTGTTGAGTCCCCCATGGCGATCAGCGTACGGGCGGGCGGCGGCCGGGCGCCCTCTGCCGATCGGCAGAGACGGGCCGGTTCGGGCCCGCTTCGGGGGCGGTCTTTGTGCCGATCGGCGGATGGTCCGGGGCGGGGCCGCGGGGCGAGGCTGGAGCCGTTCCGGAGAGGGACGAGTCAGGGACGAAGGCGCAGGTCGAAGGCTGTACGGCAAGGGCCGTGCGGTGGGCGCCGAGTACCCGCCACGGAAAGGGATTCCCGCATGCGCGCTCTTGTTCTCAGCACCGTCGGAACGGTGGGTGCCGTCGCCGCGGCGCTGTCCGTGACCCTGGTCGCTACTACGCCGGCCTCCACGGCCGCGGCACCCGTGAAGGCTCCCGCGACGGCCACCGCGCCCGCCGCCGGGGCCGCCGTGCCCGCCGGGTCTGCCAGGCCTTCCGGGTCCGCTGGGCCTTCCGGGTCCGCCGCGCAGTCAGGGGCGGAGCGGGCGGGGCACGGGATGCCCGGGGTGGCGAGTGTGAGTGGGGCGGGGAAGCTCTGGTACGTCGAGTCCGCCGACCACGACATCCGGTTCGGCGTCAACGCGGTGGGCGTGCCGTTCAGCAGGCCGGTACCGGGGATTCCGGCCGGGATGGCGACCGATGCGCGGGGCACGGTGCGGTTCAGCCACCTGGTGCCGGGCGCGAAGAAGCCCATGCGGGCGGTCGCGGATGTGGACTGCCTGGTGACCAGCGGGAGGACCGCCACGCTGACGGCGATCATCCGCAGTTCCGACGCCCACGAGAAGGGCACGCGGATCGGCATCAGCGTGCAGCAGGGCGAGCACGGGGCGCCGGACCGGCTCGGGTTCTCGTGGGGGCAGGCCAACCTCGACACCGAGGCACGGGACGCGGAGGGCAACGTCATGCTCTCCGAGGTGGGGACGTGCATGGCGCCCGCGCCGTTCACGAAGGTGGTCGAGGGCGGCTTCCGGGTGGTGCACGCCGATGTGCTGAAGAACCCGGGCAGCCCGGCGAAGGGCGCGCGCGGGTCCGCCGGGCAGGGCGCGACCGGGGACGCCGGGCGGAGTGGCGGGCAGGGCATCGCGAAGGGTGCCGAAAAGGGCCTCGGCAAGGGTGGCGTTGAGGGCGTTGAGGGGGCGGGACGCCGTGGCTGAGGTGCTGCGTTGGCCGTGGTCGCCGCAGGAGACGCGGGAGCGCGGCACGGAGGTTCGCAGGACGACGGCACCGGTTCCGCGCGAGCGGACTCCGGGGGCGGGCGCCGAGCACGGCCCGCAGGTGTCGCGGGGCATCCGGTGGGCCGCGCACGCGGCGGCGTTCACGGCCGTACCGACCGGGGTCTGGCGGATCGCCATCGCGCTGGGGTGGGACTCGGGTTTCCGCGACGACTTCCTGGGGCCGGGCGGCTTCCCCGGATCCGGCTCGTTCTATCTGGTCGGGCTGAGCCTGGTGGCCGAGCTGGTGGCCCTGTTGACGCTGGGGCTCGTGCGGCGGTGGGGGGAGGTGTTGCCCCGGTGGGTGCCGTGGCTGGGCGGGCGGACCATTCCGACGGCGGCGGCGATGGTTCCGGCGCTGGCGGGGGCCCTGGTCGTCACCCTGGTGACGGTGCTGGGCGCGCTGGAGTGGAACGCGGTGGACAACATGGGGGCGCCGGAGGCACCGGAAGGCTTCAAGTACGGGTTGATGACCGCCGCCTACGTGCCGCTGCTGGCCTGGGGACCGCTCCTGTTCGTGGTGGCGGTGGCCTACGGACGGAGGCGGCGTCGCACCGGGCGGTGAGGTGCCGTCGTGGGACGCGGGGCGCGCACCGGGGCATGCGGCACTCCCCGGAGCGTGCCCCGCCTCCGCGATCCCTGGCGGCGTGCTCCTGGCGGCGTGCCCCGCCTCCGCGCCCCTGCCGGCGTGCCCCGCCTCCGCGCCCCTCCCGGCGTGCCCCGCCTCCGCCTCGCCGCAAGCGTGCCCCCGACTCCCAGGAGCGGCCCCCGTACCCGTCGTCGAAGAGGAAGACTGGGCTCCATGGAATGGCGCAGTGCGGGGTTGAGCTGGACGGGCGGGGCGCCGGGGCTTCGGTGGGCCGGGGGGCGGACCAGTCCGCTGGTGTACGGGCAGCCGGTCGCGTTCCGGGCCGTGGGGCTGCGGCGGTGCGTGGGCGCGCGGGAGCATCCGTGCCCGTACGGGGCCGTGGTGCCGGGGCACACCTCGCGGGCGCGCTGCGGGGAGTGCGCGCGGCTGGACCGGGTGGGGTCGGTGGCGGCGGACGGGGTGCCCGACGATCCGCGCACCTACCGGGTGTACCTGGCGTGGTTCGGGACCGGGCTGGTCAAGGTCGGGATCACGGCCGAGGAGCGGGGCGGCGCGCGGCTGTTGGAGCAGGGGGCGGTCGCGTACGCCTGGCTGGGGCGGGGGCCGCTGATGGCGGCCCGGCGCACGGAGGAGGTGCTGCGGGCGGCGCTCGGGGTGCCGGACCGGATTCCGTACGGGAAGAAGCGGGCGGCGCGCGGGGCGCTGCCGGGAAGGCCGGAACGGGCCGCCGAGGTCGAGTCGGCGTGGCGGGCGGCGGCCGGGCTCGCGGGGTGGCCGGAGACCCTGGAGCGGGTGGGGTTCCAGGTGGTCGACCATGCGGAGGCGTTCGGGCTGCGGGCCCTCGACGGGGACCGGGCGGTGCACGACGTCGTCGAACTGGTGCCGGACGGCGTGGTCGCGGGGGAGCTGGTGGCGGCTGCCGGGCCCGATCTGTACCTGGCGGCGGCGGACGGCGGGCTGCTCGTGGTGGACACGAGGCTGTTGGTGGGGTGGCAGCTGGTGGGGGCGGACGCGGCGGGGCCGGTGAGCGTGCCGGTACGGGTGGTGGGGCCGGGGCGGGCGGGAGAGCAGGAAGGACTGTTCTGAGGGGGATTCCGATGCGTGGCAGATGCACGTAGCGTGCGCGCATGGACTTCGGTGCGGACGTCGGTACGGACATCGGTGACTTCGGTACGGACGGGGGCACCGGCAGCGGCCCCGACCCCGCCGGCACCGCCGCGGGCCCGGAGGAGGCCGCCGCCGTGCGCGCCTGGTGGCAGCGGCTCGGGCTGCCCGGACTGGTGGATGTGCACACGCACTTCATGCCGGACCGGGTGCTCCGCAAGGTGTGGGCGTACTTCGACGGCGTGGGGCCCCTGACCGGGGTCGAGTGGCCGATCACGTACCGCTTCGAGGAGGACCGGCGGATCGCGCTGCTGCGGGAGTTCGGGGTGGTGGGGTTCACCTCGATGATCTACCCGCACAAGGCGGGCATGGCCGAGTGGCTGAACGGCTGGGGGCAGGAGTTCGCCCGCCGCGCGGAGGGCTGTCTGCGGACGGCGACCTTCTATCCGGAGCCCGGCGTGGCCGCGTACGTGCGGGCGGCCGTCGAGGGCGGCGCGCGGGTCTTCAAGGCGCACTTGCAGGTCGGGGCGTACGACCCGGGCGCGAGCGAGCTGGACGCGGTGTGGGGCCTGCTCGCGGAGGCCGGGATTCCGGTGGTGACGCACTGCGGGTCGGGGCCGATGCCGGGGAAGTTCACCGGACCGGGGCCGATGGGGGCGGTGCTGGCCCGGCACCCTGGGCTGCGGCTGGTGGTGGCGCACATGGGGATGCCGGAGTACGCCGACTTCCTGGACCTGGCGGAGCGCTACCCGGAGGTCCGGCTCGACACCACGATGGCCTTCACCGACTTCAGCGAGGCGATGGCGCCCTTCCCGGTGCGGGAGCTGGGGCGGCTGGGGGACCTGGGGGAGCGGGTGCTGCTGGGCAGCGACTTCCCCAACATCCCGTACGGCTATCTGCACCAGCTGGAGTCGCTGGAGCGGCTCGGGCTGGGCGAGGAGTGGCTGCGGGCGGTCTGCCACGGAAACGGGGCCCGGCTCTTCGGACTCTGAGGCCGTGAAGCCGTGAGGCGCTGAGGCCGTGAAGCTGTGAGGCCGTACGGGGAGGGGAGTGGCGGTCCGCGCCGCGAGCCGCCGCTCCCCCGGCCGCCCCTCACCTCACAGCAGCGTCTTCGCCAGCTCCCGCCAGTCCTCCCTCGGCAGCGACGTGGAGCGGTCGGCCGAGGTCAGGGCCTGGAGCGCGAGGTGGTCGGCGCCCGCCGCGTAGAACTCCTGTGCCTTCGCCGCCACCCGGTCCGCGTCGCCGAGCGCGAACAGCGCGTCGAGGAGGCGGTCGCTGCCGCCGCCCGTGAAGTCGGCTTCGGCGAAGCCCAGGCGCAGCAGGTTGTTGGTGTAGTTGGGCAGCTGGAGGTACATGCCCAGCATGCCGCGGGCGGTGGTGCGCGCCTGCTCCAGGTCCCGGTCCAGTACGACGGTGAGTTCGGGGGCCAGGAACGCGTCCGGGCCGAGCGCCTCCCGCGCCTGGGCGGTGTGCTCGGGGGTCACCAGGTACGGGTGCGCGCCCGCCGCCCGGTTCGCGGCCAGCTCCAGCATCTTCGGGCCGAGGGCCGCCAGCACCCGGCGGCCGGCCGGGAGCGGCACCGGCGCCGCGTCGAGCGCGTCCAGGTAGCCGACCATCGCCGAGTACGGCTTGGCGTACTGCGGGGCGAGCGCGCCGTGGCTCACTCCCAGGCCGAGCACGAAACGGCCCGGGTACTGCTCCTCGAAGCGGGCCGCCTGCGCGGCGACCTCCTCCGCCGTGTGCTGCCACAGCGAGAGGATGCCGGTCGCGACCTTGATGCGGCTCGTCGCCTGGAGGAGCGGAGCGACGTCGTCCAGCGAAGGACTGCCGCCGGACCACACCGTTCCGTATCCCAGGTCCTCCAACTCGGTCACCGCGTCGGTGAGTTCGAGGAGCTGCTCGGGAGTGCCTGCGCGGAAGGCGCTGCTCCAGACGCCGAGACGGCCGTACGTGACGGATGGGGCGGAGGGGGAGGCTGCGGAGGCCGGAGTGGCGTCGGAGGTCATGTGGGGGGCAACGGGCGGGTGGCTGCGGCTATTCCGGCCGCTCCGTTCCGGCCAGGACTTTCCCCGGACTCTTCTCAGCTGATTCACAGGAACGGCCAAGGGTGCTCTCACCGGCCCCCGACAGGCTGACCGCATGCGGACGACAGAGACGGTGCGGACGGCGGACGGCGCACTCCGGGCGGGCGGTGGCACGGGCGTGGGCGCGGGCGCGGCGGGCGACGGCGGGGCCGTGCGCGTGCTGGTGGTGGACGACGAGGCTCCGCTCGCCGAGCTGCTGTGCATGGCGCTGCGGTACGAGGGCTGGCAGACGCGCAGCGCGGGCGACGGGGCGGCGGCGCTGCGCGCGGCACGTGAGTTCCGCCCCGACGCGGTCGTACTGGACGTGATGCTTCCGGACATGGACGGGCTGTCGGTGCTGAGGCGGGTGCGCGAGGACCTGCCCGAGGTGCCGGTGCTGTTCCTGACGGCGAAGGACGCGGTGGAGGACCGGATCGCCGGGCTGACGGCGGGCGGCGACGACTACGTGACCAAGCCGTTCAGCCTGGAGGAGGTCGTGGCGCGGCTGCGGGGGCTGATCCGGCGCAGCGGTGGCGGCGGCGCGGGCGGTGGTGCGGGAGTGATCGCCCGGTCCGCGTCGGAGCTGGTCGTGGGGGACCTGCGGCTCGACGAGGACAGCCACGAGGTGTGGCGGGACGGGAGCGAGGTGCGGCTGACGGCGACCGAGTTCGAACTGCTGCGGTTCCTGATGCGCAACCCGAAGCGGGTGCTCAGCAAGGCGCAGATCCTCGACCGGGTGTGGAACTACGACTTCGGGGGCCAGGCCAACGTCGTCGAGCTGTACATCTCGTACCTGCGCAAGAAGATCGACGCGGGACGCACCCCGATGATCCACACGCGGCGCGGGGCCGGGTATCTGATCAAGCCGGGTGGATGAGGTGCGGAGGAGGCCGTCGCGGCGGTTCCCGGTGCGCGGTCTGACGGCGCGCGGTCTGTCGTTGCGGGCGCGGCTGGTGGTGTGCTGCGTGGCGCTCGTCGCGGTGGTGGCGGTGGTGGTGGGGGCGGTGACCTCCGTCGCCCTCCAGTCGTACCTGGAACGCCAGGTGGACGCGCGGCTGAGCGAGGCGGTGGCGCGCGACCGGGGGTGGGGGCTGGACTTCGTGGCGGCCCCGGGCACCCCGCTCGGGGCCGTGGGGCTGCGCGGCGGTGCCGGTGCGACCAGCGTGGACGTGAAGGACGACTCCGGCACCTCGGGCGCGCGGATCAGGGCCCATCTGGAAGGGCTGAACGCGGCCCAGGTGAAGGCGCTGGACGCGGTGCCCAGGGACGGCGAGCCGCACACGGTGACGGTGCCGGGGCTCGGGGACTACCGGGTGCTCGCCGGGAGCGGGAAGGACTGGCCGGGGAAGACACCGCCGGAGGGCTTCCCGGGCCCGCTGCCGGGCGAGGTGACGGGAACCGGGACGGGGACGGGTACGGGAACGGGAACGGGGTCAGGCAACGGCACCGGATCTTCCGCCTCCGCCGAGCGGTCCGTCGTGCTCGGCTTCCCGCTCAAGGACGTCCAGGAGACCGTCCACACCCTCGTCGTGGTCGTGGTCTGTGTGACGCTGGCCGCGCTGGTGGCCGCCGGGCTCGCCGGGAACGCCCTGGTGGGGGCGGCGCTGCGGCCGTTGCGGCGGATCGCGGCGACCGCGACGCGGGTGTCCGAACTGCCGCTGGACCGGGGCGAGGTGGCGCTCCACGAGCGCGTACCGCAGGCGCAGGCCGACTCGCGCACCGAGGTGGGACAGGTGGGCGCGGCGCTCAACCGGATGCTCGGGCACGTGGGCTCCGCGCTGGCCGCCCGGCAGGAGAGCGAGATGCGGGTACGGCGCTTCGTCGCGGACGCGAGCCACGAGCTGCGGACGCCGCTCGCCTCGATACGCGGGTACGCCGAACTCACCCGGCGGAGTGAGGAGGCGGCGGCCACCGGGCCCGACACCCGGCACGCGCTGGGGCGGATCGAGTCCGAGGCGACGCGGATGACCGGGCTGGTGGAGGACCTGTTGCTGCTGGCCAGGCTGGACGCGGGGGCGGAGGGTGGCACGGCCGGGTCCGCCGGAGCGCCGCTCTCGTGGGAGAGCACCGATCTGCTGCCGCTGGTGGTGGACGCGGTGAGCGACGCGAGGGCGGCCGGACAGGACCACGTCTGGCGGCTGGAACTGCCCGACGAACCGGTCCTCGTACGCGGCGACCCGGCACGCCTACAGCAGGTCCTGGTCAACCTGCTGGGCAACGCCCGTACGCACACGCCACCCGGTACACGGGTCACGGCGAGCGTGCGAACCGGGACCGGAGCCGGAGCCGGAGCTGCGGCCGGAGCGGACCGGGAAGTGGTCGTCGAGGTCCGCGACGACGGCCCCGGCATCGCGCCCGAGCTGGTGGACCGGGTCTTCGAACGGTTCGCGCGCGGAGACGCGTCCCGGACGCGGGCGGGTGCGGCGGGCTCGGCAGGTACGGCGGACAGCACCGGGACCCCTCCCGGCGGCTCCGCGACGACGACCCTGGTCGGCAGAGGGGTCACCACGTCCGTCGCCCCGAGGTCCGTTGTCCCGGCTTCCGCCGCCCCGACGTCCGTCGCCTCGACCGGCCTCGGCCTGGCCATCGTGCGGGCCGTGGTCGTGGCGCACGGCGGGAGCGTCGCGGTGACGAGCGAGCCGGGGTGCACGGTGTTCACAGTGCGGCTGCCCGCCGGCGGCGACCCGCGCGGGTAGGACGGCTCACGGGCAGCGACCCGCGCGGGTAGAACGCCCCCCAGACGGACGGTCCGCGCAGTCGGTCCACCCCCCCCGCCGCAGCCGCCGCATCGCGCGGACACAGCGCCCGCCCAAGGCGCGGAGAAACCGCCCCGGCCCCACCTCACAGCTCACCCACAGCCTCACCACACCCCCTCAACAGCTGCCTCGGACAACGTCGTTCCCATGAGGCCAACCTTCGAAAGTTCCCTCCGGGAGCCGGGCGGAGAACCCGGGAGCGACCTTCGGCACGAGACCGGAAGCGAGCCGGGGAGCGCCCCCGGGAGCCGCCCCTCCGACGCTCCCCTCCCCGCCACCCTCCCCTCCCGTCACGCCACCCCCGTCGGCCCCCACCCCACCCCGCTCCTCGACCTCGTCATCCCCGTGTTCAACGAGGAGGACGACCTCGAACCGTGCGTGCGGCGGGTGCACGAGCACCTGGTGCGGAACTTCCCCTACCCCTTCCGGCTCACCGTGGCCGACAACGCCAGTACCGACCGCACTCCCGAGGTGGCCGCCGCGCTCGCCGCCGAGCTGCCCGCCGTACGGTCGGTGCGGCTCGGGCAGAAGGGGCGCGGCCGGGCGCTGCGCACCGTCTGGGAGGCCTCGGACTCACCCGTACTCGCGTACATGGACGTGGACCTGTCCACGGACCTGAACGCGCTGCTCCCGCTCGTCGCCCCGCTCATCTCCGGCCACTCCGACCTCGCGATCGGCACCCGGCTGGCGGGCGGGTCGCGGGTGGTGCGCGGGCCGCGCCGGGAGTTCGTGTCGCGGACGTACAACCTCATCCTGCGCTCCTCCCTGGCCGCCCGCTTCAGCGACGCCCAGTGCGGGTTCAAGGCGATCCGGGGAGACGTGGCACGGCGGCTGCTGCCGATGGTCGAGGACACCGGGTGGTTCTTCGACACCGAGATGCTGGTGCTCGCCGAACGTGCCGGGCTGCGCATCCACGAGGTTCCGGTCGACTGGGTCGACGACCCCCACTCCAGCGTGCGGATCTTCCGTACCGCCGTCGAGGACCTGAAGGGGGTGTGGCGGGTGGGGCGGGCGCTCGCGGTGGGCGCGCTGCCGCTGGACCGGCTCGCCCGGCCCTTCGGCGACGACCCCAGGGACCGCGAACTCGACGCCGTACCGCGCGGACTGGTCCGCCAGCTGATCGGATTCTGCTGCGTGGGCGTGCTCAGCACGCTGCTCTACCTGGCCCTCTACTCCCTCGCGCGGACCTTCGCCGGGCCGCAGGCGGCCAACGCGGCGGCCCTGCTGCTGTCCGCCGTCGCCAACACGGCCGCCAACCGCCGCTTCACCTTCCGGGTGCGCGGCCGGCGCCGGGCCGTCCGCCAGCAGGCGCAGGGGCTCGTCGTCTTCGGCATCGGGCTCGCCCTGACCAGCGGTTCGCTCGCCGCACTCGGCACCGTCGGCGGCCCCGTCTCGCACCACAGCGAACTGGCCGTGCTGGTGGTCGCCAACCTCGCCGCCACCGTCCTGCGCTTCCTGCTGCTGCGCGCCTGGGTCTTCCAGGAAAGGCCGCAACCGTCCGGACCGACAGCCCACCAGCCATGCCAGCCCCAACAAACCCAACAAACCCAGCAACCCCACCAGAACCCCCGGGCCCGAGAGGAACTGAAGTCCCCGTGAGTACCGACGCACCGACCCGGACCCACCACCTCGGCGCCAGGCTCCCCCGCGTGCTCTCCGCGCTCCCCAAGCCCCGCCCCGGCCTCATCCTGCTGCTCCTGGCCACCGCCGCCCTCTACCTCTGGAACCTCTCCTCCTCCGGCTACGCCAACTCCTTCTACTCGGCGGCCGTCCAGGCAGGCAGCGAGAGCTGGAAGGCCTTCTTCTTCGGCTCCTCCGACGCCGCGAACTCCATCACCGTCGACAAGCCCCCGGCCGCCCTGTGGCCGATGGCGCTCTCCGTACGGCTCTTCGGCCTCGGCTCCTGGCAGATCCTCGTCCCCGAGGTGCTGATGGGCGTCGGTACGGTCGCCGTCCTGTACGCGGCCGTCCGCCGCCGCTTCTCGTACGCGGCCGGAATCGTCGCCGGTGCGGTGCTGGCGCTCACGCCCGTCGCCGCGCTGATGTTCCGCTTCAACAACCCGGACGCGCTGCTCGCCCTCCTGATGACCGTCACCGTCTACCTCGTGCTGCGCGCGCTGGAGGACGGGCGGACGAAGTGGCTGGTGTGGGCGGGGGTCGCGGTCGGGTTCGCGTTCCTGACCAAGACGCTCCAGGCGTTCCTGATCCTGCCGCCGCTGGCCGTGCTGTACGCGGTCTGCGCGCCGACCGGTGTCGCCCGGCGGTTCGGCCAGCTCGCCCTGTCGGGGCTGGCGGTCGTCGTGTCGGCCGGCTGGTGGGTCGCCCTGGTCGAACTGTGGCCGGCCGCCTCGCGCCCGTACATCGGAGGCTCCCAGACCAACTCCTTCCTGGAGCTGACCTTCGGCTACAACGGCCTGGGCCGCATCAACGGCAACGAGGCGGGGAGCGTCGGCGGCGGTGGCCCCGGCGGTCCCGGCGGCGGTGGCGGCGGTGGCATGTGGGGCGAGTCCGGACTGCTGCGGATGTTCGGCACGAGCGTCGGCGGCCAGATCTCCTGGCTGCTTCCCGCCGCGCTGATCCTGCTGGTCGCGGGGCTCGTGATCACCTGGCGGGCGCCCCGCACCGACACCGCGCGGGCCGCGTTCCTCGCCTGGGGCGGGGCGCTGCTGGCGACCGCCGCCGTCTTCAGCTTCATGGCGGGCATCTTCCACGAGTACTACACGGTGGCCCTCGCCCCGTACGTCGCCGCCCTGATCGGCATGGGCACCGCCGTCCTGTGGGAGGAGCGCCGCCACCCGGCCGCCGCCCTCACCCTCGCGGGCACCGTGGGCGTCACCGCGTACTGGGCGTTCGTCCTGCTCGGCCGGACCCCCGACCACCTGCCGTGGCTGCGCTGGGCGGTGCTGGTGACCGGCGGGCTCGCCGCCCTCGGGCTGCTCGCGACCGGTCTGCTGCCCGGCCGGCTCACCGAGGGACGGCTCGTCCGGTACGTGGCCGTGGGCGCGGCCGGACTCGGCCTGGCCACCGGTCTCGCGGGCCCGGCGGCGTACGCGGCCCAGACCGTCGGCACCGGCCACACCGGCTCGATCGTGACGGCGGGCCCCTCGGCCATGGGCGGCCGTTTCGGCGGCCCCGGCATGCGCATGGAACGCGGCCCCGGCCCCGGCCTCTGGATCGCGGGACCGGGCAACGGCAACGGCAACGGACAGGCCGCCCAGCCCTGGGGCGGCCAGGGCGGCACCCCGCCCGGCGGAGCACAGGGCAGCAACCAGCCCGGCGGCAACCAGCCCGGCGGCACCCCGCCCGGCGGCGCCCAGCCCCCGAACGGCGGCGGCCAAGGGGCCACCCCCGGCAGTTCCACCCCCGGCGCCTCCACCTCAGGCGGCGGCACCAACCGGGCCCCGATGAACGGCCTCCTCGACGGCCAGCGGGTCGACGCCACTGCCAAGGCCCGTATCGAGGCCGACGCCGACGACTACACCTGGGCCGCTGCCGCCGTCGGCTCCCAGAACGCCGCCAGCTACCAACTCGCCACCCGCAAGCCGGTGATGGCCATCGGCGGCTTCAACGGCAGCGACCCGTCCCCGACCCTGGCCGCGTTCCAGGCCCACGTACGCGAAGGGAAGATCCACTACTTCATCGACGACGGCGAGCGGTCCGGCGGGCCCGGTGGGGGTGCCCGGGGCGAGGGCGGCGAGCGGGTCCGGATGGGAGGCGGCCCGCAGGGCGGTACCAGCAGCTCCATCAGTACCTGGGTGAAGGCCAACTTCACCAAGGTC
Source organism: Streptomyces sp. NPDC004111 (assembly GCF_042874215.1). NCBI lineage: Bacteria > Bacillati > Actinomycetota > Actinomycetes > Kitasatosporales > Streptomycetaceae > Streptomyces > Streptomyces sp. NPDC004111. The sequence continues at coordinate 128,679 of NZ_JBIAMU010000022.1, read as the reverse complement.
TCCGCGGGTGGGACCACGCTCTACGACCTGACGAAGCCGCTCTCCCGATAACCGACTTTACGGCGTACAAGAAACTCCTCTACGGTGTACAAGAAATCGCTGTACACCGTAGAGGAGATTCGGCATGACAGCGCCGGCCACCGGTCACACCCCGCCCGCGACCCCGTCCCGGGGGCACCCCCAGCGCTGGCTGATCCTCGGGGTCATCTGCCTCGCCCAGCTCACGGTGCTGCTCGACAACACCGTCCTGAACGTCGCCATCCCCTCCCTGACCACCGAACTGCACGCCTCCAGCGCGGACATCCAGTGGATGATCAACGCGTACTCGCTCGTGCAGTCCGGGCTGCTGCTCACCGCGGGCAGCGCCGCCGACCGCTACGGGCGCAAGAAGATGCTGGCCGCCGGGCTCGTGCTGTTCGGCGTCGGCTCGCTGGTCGCCGGACTCGCGCAGTCCTCCGCACAGCTCATCGCCGCCCGCGCCGGGATGGGCGTCGGCGGGGCGCTGCTGATGACGACCACGCTGGCCGTGATCATGCAGATCTTCGACGACAGCGAGCGGGTCAGGGCCATCGCCCTGTGGTCGACGGTCAGTTCGCTCGGCTTCGCCACCGGGCCGCTGCTCGGCGGCTTCATGCTCGACCACTTCTGGTGGGGCGCGATCTTCCTGATCAACATCCCGGTGGCGGTGCTCGCCCTGGTCGCGGTCCTCACCCTGGTGCCGGAGTCCAGGAACCCGGCGGGCGACCGGCCCGACCTGCCCGGCGCGGTGCTCTCCACGATCGGCATGGCCGCGGTGGTGTACGCGATCATCTCCGGCCCCGAGCACGGCTGGACCTCCGGACAGGTGCTGCTCGCCGCCGGGACCGGGGTCGCGGTGCTGGCCGCGTTCGCCTGGTGGGAGCTGCGTGCCCCGTACCCGATGCTCGACATGCACTTCTTCCGCGACCAGCGCTTCATCGGCGCCGTCGCGGGCTCGATCCTGGTCGCCTTCGGCATGGGCGGCTCGCTCTACCTGCTCACCCAGCACCTCCAGTTCGTGCTCGGGTACGACCCGCTGGACGCGGGTCTGCGGACCGCTCCGCTCGCCGTGACCGTCGTCGTGCTCAACCTGGCGGGCGTCGGCGCGCGGCTGCTGATGAAGCTGGGCACGCCCCGGACGATCGCGCTGGGCATGACGCTGGTCGCCGCCGGGCTCGCGGGCATCGCGACCCTCGGCGGCCACAGTTACGGCGGAATGCTGCTGGGGCTCGTGGTGATGGGCGCGGGCATCGCGCTCTCCGGACCCGCCATGGCCAACGCGATCATGAGCGCCATCCCGCCGGAGAAGGCCGGGGTCGGTGCCGGGGTCAACGGCACCATGGCGGAGTTCGGCAACGGGCTCGGTGTCGCCGTGCTCGGCGCGGTCCTCAACTCCCGCTTCGCGGCGCTCTTCCCGGCCGCCGTCGGCGCGGTGTCGCTGCCCGCGGCGATGGCGTCGGCGGGCAGCGAGGGCGAACGGGACGCGATCCGGGACGCGTTCGCCTCCGGGCTGGCCACCAGTCAGCTCGTCGGGGCGGTCGCGGTGCTGGTCGGCGGGCTCCTCGCGGCGCTGCTGCTGTGGCGTGCGGAGCGCACCGACGCCCGCGCGGCAGAGCTGCGGAAGGAGCAGGCCGGGCCCTCCGTACCCGTACCGCCGGAGTAGTCCGCGGCATACCATCGACGGGACGAACCGGAACAACACGGTCCGTCCCGCTCGACGGAGCTGGACCGAGCAGAACCGAGGAGAGTGCCCCATGGTGCCGGCGGCCGACCGCGTCAAGAAGCCCGGACAGAGCAGCGTATGGATGGACGCGAAGAAGTCGCCGGGCGGGGGCGCCGGCGGGCGCGGGGGCAGCGGCGGCGGTCGCAGGTCCGACCCCGCCGCCGCGCATCTCGACCGCGACCGGATCACCGCCGTCACCGTCGCACTGCTCGACGCGGACGGCCTCGACAAGTTCTCCATGCGCCGGCTGGCCGCCGAGCTGAAGGTCACCGCGATGTCGGTCTACTGGTACGTCGCCACCAAGGACGACCTCCTCGAACTCGCCCTGGACCACGTGGCGGGCGAGATCGTCCTGCCGGACCCCGACGACGACACCGACTGGCGCATCCAGCTGCGGCAACTCGCCCAGAGCTACCGCGAGTTGCTGGTGGGGCACCCGTGGGCGACCTTGCTGGTCGGGCGCTTCCTCAACATCGGGCCGCACTTCATGGCCTTCTCCGGCGCCACGCTCGCGGTGATGCGCAGGACGGGCGCGCCCCTGGAGCGGCACGGCGGCATGATTGCCGCCGTCTTCCAGTTCGTGTTCGGATTCGCCACCAGCGAGGCCCAGTTCAACCGGCTCGCGGCGGAGGCGGAGCTGACCACGGACGAGTTCTTCCAGCGGTCGATGGGACTGATCGCCGGAGAGATCGAGGAGTCCCCGCTGTTCCGCGAATCGACGGAGCTGATGGCGGCACGCGGCGGCGACACGGTCGCCGAGATGTACGACCGCGACTTCGAGAACGCGCTGGACGTCCTGATCGCGGGCATCGAGACCAGCGGCGCGACGAAACGCCCCGAGTAGCGGCCCCGCCCGGAACACCGGCGCCCCGCACGCCCCGGCCCCCGCTGCCGCCCACCGGCTCCGGCAGCCCGGACTGTCCACCGGCCCCGGCAGCCCGGACCGTCCCGGGCCCCCGTCAGCCGGGAGCGACCGCCCCGTCAGCCGGCGTCCCCCGGCCGCCCGAGCCACTGGGCCAGCTCGTCGACCCCCGTGACCGCCTCCTCGACCGTCCGGTACACCGGCACGTCCCGCCGTATCCCCGTCAGCGACAGCACTCGCCGCACCAGCCCGCCGTCGTGCCTGCCCTCACCCGCGGCGAGCCGCACCGCGACGCCCGACCGCCCCGCGTACTCCCGCGTCGCGGAGACGAGCCGGGCACCGCGGCTGTCCGTGAAGACGGTCCCGGTGAAGTCCAGCACCAGTACGTCGATCCGGCCCTGCCGCCGGTCCAGCGCGGCGCGCACCGCCCCGTACGCCGCCTCGCAGTTCGCTATGTCGATCTCGTACGGCATGAGCAGCACCACGCAGCGGTACGGGGCGTGGGGGAGGTCCCTGAGGGTCAGACGGAAGGGCACAGCGCTCACCTGTCCGATGCCGACGGCCATGGGCGCACGTCGTGGTCGGTGGGGCCGCTTCCTGACCAGGGCTTCCATTGGAGCACGTCACCGGGCGGCGGTCGAGGGAGTGAACCGTAACCGTGTGCGCCCGAGCGCACGCACCCGCGCGCACCGAAGCCGCCCGGCGCGGAGCACGCCCGGCGTTTCCGGCCGGATCGGGGGCAGCAGCAGAAGTATGACCGAGACGACAGACACCGGAGCCGGTCGGGAGCGCATCGGATTCGACCTCGGCTCCGTCTACGACGCACTGACCGACTGGCGGGGGCTGGACTCGTTCCTCCAGGACCTGACCACACACGCGGTGTCCGTGGTGGAGAGCGCGGACTCGTGCAGCGTCACCATGCGCCGCAACGGCCGCCTCGTCACGACCGCGAGCAGCGACAGCGAGGCACTGCTGCTCGACGCGATGCAGTACGAGGTCGAGGCCGGACCGTGCGTCTGCAGCCTGGAGAACGGGGTCGAGGAGTACGTCGCCGACACCATCGGCGAGGAGCGCTGGGGCCCCTACCCCGGGCTCGCCGCCGCCCAGGGCATCCGCTCGGTCCTCGCGGCCCCGCTGTCGGTCCCGGCCCGGACGCCCGCCCCCACCCACACCGGGCGGACCGGCCCGAACACGGTCGGCGCGCTCAACCTCTACTCCCAGAAGCCGAGGGCGTTCCAGGGGGAGCGGGAGCTGGCCCGCCGCCTCTCCGAACAGGCGGCGGGCGCGGTGGCGGTCGCCGAGCGCATCGAGCGGGAGTCGGCGGCGGTCCGGGACCTGCGGGCGGCGATGGAGAACCGCTACGTCATCGACCAGGCGATCGGCATAGTGATGTCCCGCCGCAGGTGCCCGGCGGACCAGGCCCTGAACCTGCTGCGCCGGGCCTCGCAGGGCCGGAACGTCAAACTCCGCGAGGTCTGCCACGAGTTGGTCCTGCGGACCGGCGGCGTCCCCCCGGAACCGGGCAGCTTCGACCACCGCAACTGAGCCGCCCGGCAGCGGGCTCGGCTAGCCCTGCGGCAGCACGTCCCCCTGCACCGCCTGCACGTCCAGCTCCACCCGGAGGGTCGCGCCGATCGCCGAGATACCGGCCTGCACCACCTGGTTGTAGTTCATCGCGAAGTCGTCGCGCCGCAGGTCGGCCGTGGCGTGGAAGGCCGCCCGCACCCCGCCCCACGGGTCGGGACCGGTGCCGAGGTAGCCGAGGTCGAGGTCCACCTCGCGCACCACCCCGTGCAGCGCAAGCTCGCCCTTGACCGTCCACCGGTCGGGCCCGGCGGGCACCAGGCCCGTGCTGCGGTAGACGATCTCCGGGTAGGTCTCCACGTCCAGGAAGTCCGGCGACTTCAGGTGCCCGTCGCGCATCGCGTTGCCGGTGTCGATGGTCGCGGACGAGATGACCGCCTCCACCCGGGACTTCGCGACGTCCTCGGCGATCTCGATCCGCCCGGAGAACCCGGTGAACCGCCCGCGTACGCTGGAGATCCCCAGGTGCTGCGCCACCGCGCCGACCGACGAGTGCACCGGGTCGATGGTCCACGTCCCCGGCGGCGGCAGCTCCACCCCGCCCTGCCGCAGCAGCGTCACGTTGCCCGCCTCGATCCGGCCCGCGGCCGTGACCAGCGCGGTCGACGCGACGGGCGCGTAACCCACCGCGGTCACGATGACCGTGTACGGGCCGGCCGCCAGCGCGGTCGGGTCGTTGACCACCCCTTCGCCGTCCGCCGCCGCCCGCAATACCTGCGTGCCCGTCATGTCGGTGACGGTCACCACGGCGTGCTGCACGGCCCAGCCGTCCCGGGTCCGTACCTGTGCGCGAAGTCCCATACCGCTACCTGCCTGCATCTCTCGTACGTACTCAAAAGAAAAGAAGGGGGGCGGCAGGCCGTCCCCTGCCTGCCGCCCCCTGGAAGTCCGGTCCCTGGGGACCGGGCCCCGCTCCCCGGCACCGAGGCGCGCCTCCGCTCGGAACGCGCCCCGTGCCGGAGCCCTATTCGCTACTCGCCCGGGTGGGCGAGCTCGATGTCGTGCGCGTCCACACCGCGTCCGGCCACCGTCAGGTTGCCGGCCACCGGCGGGTAGCCGGTCGCGACGACGGTGTACTCGCCCGCGTCCAGGTCGGTGAAGGCGTACGCGCCGTCCTCACCGGTGGTGGCGGTGGCGACCACGTTGCCCGCCGCGTCCATGAGCGTGACGCGGGCGTCCGGCAGCGGCCGGCGGGCGGCACCCGCCCGGACGGTGCCCTGGACCAGCGCACCCGCCGCGAGGACGGCCTCGATACGGGTGACACCCGTGCCGCCGATCTCCACCGGAAGGGCCATCGGCCTGAACCCGGCCGCGTTGACCGCGACGGTCACCTGGCCCGGGACCAGCTCGCCGAACACGAACTCGCCGTTGTCACCGGACTTGCCGGTGGCGAGCACGTCGCCGCGCACGTCGGTCACGATGACCATCGCGTCCACGACGCCCGACCCGTCGGCCGCGCTGCGCACCGCACCGCTGAGACCGCTGGTGCCGGAGAGCAGGATGTCGTACGCCAGCGGCTCGTCGGCGACGGTCACCGTGGAGGCCTGCGGCTGGAAGCCGTCGGCCGAGGCGATCAGGACGTAACTGCCCGCGGACGGGGCGTCCACCTGGTAGCGCCCGTCGGGCTGGGCCACCGAGCGCCCCAGCTGACGGCCGGCCAGCGAGATCAGCGTGACCGCCGCTCCCCGGACCGAAACGCCCTCCGCGGTGCGGACGGTGCCGTGCAGGGTCCGTCCGGTGGGCGGTCCGGCGGGCAGCGGCTGCGTCACGGGCGCCTCCTCGGCGATGCCGACGGTGACTCCGGCGAGGCCCTCGGCCGCGCTCTCCACGGGCGTCTCGGCCTGCGCGGAGGTGGGGGTCTCGGCGTCGTTGGAGGTCTTCAGTGCGACCTCCTTGACGAACAGGACCATGATCAGGCCGACCAGGGCGATCGGGGCGGCGTAGAGGAACAGGTCCGCGATGCCGTCGCCGTACGCGCTCTCCATGATGGTGCGGATCGGCGCCGGGAGCTTGTCCATGTCGGGGATGCTGCCGCCGGAGGCCGCGCCGCCGGGCGGGAGCTGGATGTGCGCCTTCTCCAGGCCCTCTTCCACGTAGTGCGTGATGCGGGTGGCGAGCACCGCGCCGAGCGCCGAGACGCCGAGCGTGCCGCCGAGGGTACGGGTGAAGGTGATCAGCGAGCTGGCCGCGCCGAGGTCCTGCGGCTTGACCTGGTTCTGCGAGGCGAGCACCAGGTTCTGCATCATCATGCCGAGACCGAGGCCGAGCACCGCCATGTAGATGGCGACCTGCCAGTAGTCGGTGTCGTACGCGATGGAGGAGAGCAGGCCCAGGCCCGCGACCAGGCCGACGCCGCCGCCGACCAGGAAGCCCTTCCAGCGGCCGGTCTTGGTGATGACGGCGCCGGAGATCGTGGACGAGAGGAACAGGCCCGCGATCATCGGGATGGTCATGACGCCGGACATCGTCGGCGACTTGTCCCGGGCGAGCTGGAAGTACTGGCTCAGGAAGACGGTCGAGCCGAACATCGCGACACCGACGAACAGGCTCGCCGCGGCGGTCAGCGCGATGGTGCGGTTGCGGAAGAAGCGCAGCGGGATCAGCGGCTCCGCGGCCTTGGTCTCGACGACGATGAAGATCGCGCCGAGCACGATCGCGCCGCCGACCATGGCGTAGGTCTGCCAGGAGATCCAGTCGTAGTTGTCGCCCGCGAGGGTCACCCAGATCATCAGCAGCGAGGCCGAAGCGGCCAGGAAGAACGCGCCGAACCAGTCGATCTTGACCTTGCGCTTCATCACCGGCAGGTGCAGCGTCTTCTGCAGGATGACCAGGGCGATGGCCGCGAACGGCACGCCCACGTAGAAGCACCAGCGCCAGCCGAGCCACGAGGTGTCGGTGATGACGCCGCCGAGCAGCGGGCCGCCGACGGTGGCCACCGCGAAGGTGGCGCCGATGTAGCCGGAGTACCGGCCGCGCTCGCGCGGCGGGATCATCGCGGCGATCACGATCTGGGAGAGCGCCACCAGGCCGCCGGTGCCGACGCCCTGGAGGACGCGGAAGCCGATCAGCATGCCGGTGTTCTGCGAGAGTCCGGCCAGTGCCGAACCGATCACGAAGATGACCAGGGATATCTGGACCAGCAGCTTCTTGCTGAAGAGGTCGGCCAGCTTGCCCCAGATCGGGGTGGTGACGGCCATCGACAGCATGGCCGCGGTGACGACCCAGGTGTACGCGCTCTGGGTGCCTTCGAGGTCGCGGATGATCTCGGGAAGGGCGTTCGACACGATGGTCGACGACAGCATCGCGACGAACATGCCGAGCAGGAGGCCCGCGAGGGCTTCCATGATCTGCCGGTGCGTCATGGGAGCGGCGCTGTCGGAAGCAGGGGCTGGTGCCCCGTGCTTGGCGTGGCCGCCCCGCACACCGGCCGGTGTGGTCGTAGCCAATTGAATCCTTGTCCTTTACGCAGGTGTTGCGGGTATCGCGGAAGTCGTGGGTGCGGCGTCCGGAGTGCCGGACGTGCCGCCCGAAGCGGTGTGCGCGGTGCAGTCGAGCGGCACGGGCGTCCAGGAACGGCAGTCGCCGAAGCTGTCGCGCAGGCGGGCGAGCATCGCGTTGAGCTGTCCGACCTCGTCGTCGGACCAGTCGCCGAGGGTGTCGGCGAGGAATTCCGTGCTGTGCCGGGAGAGCTCGTCCAGGACGGCCTTGCCGTCCGGGGTGAGGCGGAGGATCCGGGACCGCTTGTCGCCCGGGTCGGGCGAGCGGTCGATCCAGCCGCGTTCGGCGACATGGGTCACGTGCCTGCTGGTCACCGACATGTCGATGGCCATGAGCTCGGCGAGCCGGCTGAGCCGCATCTCGCCGTTGCGGTCGAGCAGGGTGAGGACGGCGGCGGAAGCGGGCGGGCACTCCAGGGGCAGGATGCGGGCCAGCCCTCGCTTCACCGCTCCGAAGGCGCTGAGCTGGCGGGCCAGTTCCTCGTACTGGCTCTGTGCGGCCACGGCACCTCCTTGAGCCTTCATACGCATCTTGTTGCTTAGGGCAACCATATGAGTAGATGGTTGCTTCAGACAAATTAATTTCGGGCCTCTGGGGCAAAGGAATCCAAAAGGCTCCGTGTGCGACCGGTCAAGGGCTCGGGTACCGCCGGTAAAGCCGCAGATCAGAGGCGAGAAGGGCCCTGGGGTGTCGCTCGGGGGGTCACCTTCGCTAGGGTCTCGCGCATGGCACACAACCCCCACGCCCCCCAGGGCCAAGGTCCCGAGGGCAACTACGACCCGGCGGGCAGCACCCAGATGTTCCGCGCGTTCGTGGACGAGGAGCCTGCTCAGCAGCGCCGCTCGCAGCCCGCCGCGCAGTCGTCGGGCCCGAAGACCGGACTGATCATCGGCATCGTCGCCGTCGTGGTCGTGCTGGCCGCGGTGGCCTGGCTCGCCCTCGGCTAGTACGTCCCCTGCGGATCCCGTGCGTCCGTACGGATCCCGTACCTCCCGTACGGATACGGGCCCGGCTCGCGAGGGCCGGCCCGGATCCGGGGCGGACCCCTACTTCCAGGCGGCGGTGACCTTCCGGGTCTCCACGTGCATCCCCAGCGGCACCCGCCACGCGTCCACGCAGACCGTGTACGTCGCGTTCCTGGCCTCTCCCGGGCCGATCGGTCCGGGCAGCGGCTGGGAGGACGTGCGCGTCCCCCAGTCGACGCCCAGCGCGCCGATGATGTGCGTCGCGAACGTCACGGTGCCCGAGCGCACCGCCGTCCCGCCCGAGTTGCGCAGTGCCACGGTGACCTTCTCGCACCACCGCCGGTCCGCCTGGGCGCGTACCGGCGAGCCCACGGAGAGCTTGGCCGGGCCCGGCTTCGGGGCGGGCTTCGAGGGGGGCGGGGGCGGTGTGGTCCGGCCGGGGGCGGGTGTACCGCCACTGCCGCCGGAGGAAGTGCTTCCGGTGCCACCGCCGCTTCCGGTGCCACCGCCGCTGCCGGGGGTGCTTCCGGTGCCGGAGATGCTGTCAGGGGCGCCACCGGGGGCGCCGCCGGAACCTCCGCTGTCCGTGCCGCCCCGCGGGGCGTCGTCCGCCGGCGTACGGGCGGACCGGCCGTCGGCCCCGGGCGTCGAACCGGGGCGCGGGCCTGCTGCGGGCGAACCCGGCTTGTCCGTCGCGGAGTTGGACGGGTCCGCGGCACGTCCGGACGAGTCGAGCGGTACGTACTGGATGCCGCCCTCGGGCGGTACGGCCCTCGTCGGAGCCCCCTCGGGGCCCGCTCCGGCCGCACCCACCGCGACAAATCCGTCCTCGCCGTCGCTGTCACCCAGGGCGGCCAGCAGACCGCCCAGGCACAGCACGACCGCACCGGCACCCACCGCCACTCGCTGACGTCGCATCGCGCCAGTCTTGCTGACGCCTCGTCAAATGACCAGTGGGTAGCAGTACTTGGCGGCCCTGGGGGCCGCCGGGGCGGATCGGCTCAGTCGGCGATGAGCCCTTCCCTGAGCTGGGACAGGGTGCGGGTCAGCAGCCGGGAGACGTGCATCTGGGAGATGCCGACCTCCTCGCCGATCTGCGACTGCGTCATGTTCGCGAAGAAGCGCAGCATGATGATCTGGCGCTCGCGCGGCGGCAGTTTGGCCAGCAGCGGCTTCAGCGACTCGCGGTACTCGACGCCTTCCAGCGCCGTGTCCTCGTAGCCCAGCCGGTCGGCGAGCGAACCCTCGCCGCCGTCGTCCTCCGGGGAGGGCGAGTCCAGCGAGGAGGCGGTGTACGCGTTCCCCACGGCCAGGCCGTCGACCACGTCGTCCTCGGAAACCCCGAGCACGGCGGCCAGTTCGGGCACGGTGGGCGAGCGGTCCAGCTTCTGGGCGAGCTCGTCACTGGCCTTGGTGAGGGCCAGCCGCAGCTCCTGGAGCCGCCGGGGCACCCGTACCGACCAGCTGGTGTCGCGGAAGAAGCGCTTGATCTCCCCGACCACCGTCGGCATCGCGAAGGTGGGGAACTCCACCCCGCGCTGGCAGTCGAAGCGGTCGATCGCCTTGATCAGGCCGATGGTGCCGACCTGGACGATGTCCTCCATCGGCTCGTTGCGCGACCGGAAGCGCGCGGCCGCGTAGCGCACCAGCGGCAGGTTGAGCTCGATGAGGGTGTCGCGGACGTACGTGCGCTCCGGGCTGTCCTTGTCGAGGACGGCGAGCCGCAGGAACAGGGAGCGGGACAGCGTGCGGGTGTCGAGTGCTTCCGGCTGGGAAACGATCGGCGGCGCCTGCACGGGCGCCACCTGCTCGGGCACCGGCTGCACCGGGATCTGGATCGCCGGAGCACGGTCGAGCATGTCGGGCGCATCCTTGATGAGCACCTTCGAACTGCCCTGTTCTACGGACATGCCACCCCCTCTTAGGGTCGCGGACGGTAGCGGCGGACGCTTCCCGTCGGAGGAAGCAGCCTCCACCTGAATACCGGAGGCGGAGCTGCGGCAAACGCGGTTCCAGCAGAATGTCACATGTCGGCAACACGCTGTAGCGCCAAGTCGACAAATACATGCAGGAAAGAGGGGGTGTGCGGCTTTTCTGCCCCCCGCAGGTTCCACCCGCGAGGGTTACGCCTCGATTCGATTTGCGGACCGCAGCCGCGCGAAGCTCCTGGCAAGGAGCCGTGACACATGCATCTGGGAAACTCCCAGCTCCGCACTGATCTGGGACTGCGTCAGGTTGCTGTAGTAACGCAGCATCAGAATCCGCTGCTCACGCTCCGGAAGCTGGACGAGAAGGTGGCGGACCAGGTCCCGGTGCTCGACTCCGGCCAGCGCCGGGTCCTCGTAGCCGAGGCGGTCGAGCAGGCCCGGCAGCCCGTCGCCCTCCTGGGCCGCTTCGAGCGAGGTCGCGTGGTAGGAGCGGCCCGCCTCGATGCAGGCGAGCACCTCGTCCTCGGTGATCCGCAGCCGCTCGGCGATCTCCACGGTGGTGGGGGAGCGGCCGTGCGCGGTGGTGAGGTCCTCGGTCGCCCCGTTGACCTGCACCCACAGCTCGTGGAGGCGGCGCGGGACGTGCACGGTGCGCACGTTGTCGCGGAAGTACCGCTTGATCTCGCCCACCACGGTCGGCATCGCGAAGGTGGGGAACTGGACGCCGCGGTCCGGGTCGAACCGGTCGATCGCGTTGATCAGCCCGATCGTGCCGACCTGGACGACGTCCTCCATCGGCTCGTTGCGCGAGCGGAACCGGGCTGCGGCGTACCGCACCAGCGGCAGGTTGGCCTCGATGAGGGCGGCCCGCACCCGGGAGTGCTCCCGGCAGCCGGGCGTGAGGTGCTTCAGCTCGCCGAAGAGCACCTGGGTGAGGGCCCGGGTGTCCGCGCCGCGGGTGCGGGCGGCCGGGGCGCCGGGGATGCGCTCGGGGGTCTCGGTGAGCGGGGCCTCGGTGGTCGGGGAGGGCCCGGTGGGCGAGACCTCCGGGGAGGTCGCCTGGGAGGGCGGCGCTTGTGGAGCAGTACTGGCCGGCACGGTCACGCCACCCCTTTTTCGGTCGCTACCTGAACACTTCGCTTCACTCATCCGTCAAAAGCGGTCATAGCATCACAAGACATGTGCACTGTGTGCAAGCACCGTATAACGCCGTGTTGAGGGCAAGTTGGGGCATAACAATGCAAAAACCCCGCATCCATGAGATGCGGGGCCGGGCGTTTCCTCCCCGAGGGGAGGGTGGTCCGGAAGGGGCGGCCGGACTAGAAGGGGTAGTCGGCGATGACCCAGGTGGCGAACTCGCGCCACTGTCCGGCGGCCGCCTGGTGCGCCGGGTGCTCGATGTACCGCTTCAGCGCATCGGCGTCGGACACGGCGGAGTTGATGGCGAAGTCGTACGCGATGGGGCGGTCCGTGATGTTCCAGGCGCACTCCCAGAACTCCAGCTCGGGAACGAGGTCCCCGAGCTCGAAGAAGGCCTGCGCTGCGGCCTGCACGCGGGGCTCGTCGCGGTCGACGCCGTCGTTGAGCTTGAAGAGGACCAGATGGCGGATCACGGACACTCCTTGGGGAAGGGGAGCGGCCCTGCCGCGGGCTCCGCGGGTCGCCTGCTGGCCGGCTACTTCACGAGATTGGTCATGAACGAACCGATGCCCCGGGCCGCGTCGGACAGGCCCTGGAAGCCTAGCCCGACCATGTTCGCCGCCTTGTCGGGGGAGGTGATGATCGTGTACAGCACGAAAACGACCAAGATGTACAGGATGGCCTTTTTGATGTCCACGCCCAGACCCTCCCCTGTGGTCCGCCAAGCAGTCGCGAGAGTCTAACCGTACGAGCGGACAACTCAAGTGGCCGTATGCGATCACTCAGCGAGTCCTTCCGGAGTCCTTCACTCCTCCTTTAAGGACCAAGGGCCCCGCCATGGAGGCCCTTTGGCGTCGTGCGGAGGCGCGCGGCAGGGGCAGGATTGTTCTTGAGCCCGAGGGGATCTGGCAGGAATCCACCGGGCGAGGAACGGGACCTCACTGCGGGGTCCGGGTCGCGCACCCCCCTGACTGCGGCTCGGACTTTGGGGTCCGTTCTCATCGGGGGGAGCGGCTTGTCCCCCCGATGCCGCTTCCCCCGTCCTCTTCGAAAGCCGGCAGTCACGGCCGCCCTCACGGCCGGCGCTGCCGGCTTTCGCCTTTTCCGCGGACCGTGCGGCCCGCACCCCTTCCCGTACGCGCGCGGCACACCGTCCGCCGTACGGGAATGAAGAAAGCCCCCGACCGGAATTCCGGCGGGGGCTTTCTGATGGCGGTAGCGGTGGGATTTGAACCCACGGATAGCTTGCACCATCACACGCTTTCGAGGCGTGCTCCTTAGGCCACTCGGACACGCTACCGAGACAGAGTCTAGCCCACGTGAGGCAGTGCTCCGAAACCGATAACCGCCGGTCCGGGCACGAGGGGCCTACCGGTCGCGGAAGAAGGCCGTCAGCTGCGCCGCACACTCCTCCTCACGTACTCCGGCGATCACCTCGGGCCGGTGATTGAGCCGCCGGTCCCGTACGAGGTCCCAGAGCGAGCCCGCCGCCCCGGCCTTCTCGTCGCGCGCGCCGTAGACGACCCGCTCGATCCGGGACTGGACGATCGCGCCCGCGCACATCACGCACGGCTCCAGGGTGACGACCAGCGTGCAGCCGGCCAGCCGCCACTGCCCCAGCTTCTCGGCGCCCCGCCGGATCGCCAGCACCTCGGCGTGCGCGGTCGGGTCGCCGTGCAGCTCCCGCTCGTTGTGGCCGAGGGCGAGCACCTCCCCGGCCGGGGACAGCAGAACGGCGCCGACCGGCACGTCACCGGCCGCCGCTGCCGCCGCCGCCTCGGCCAGGGCGAGGACCATGACCGGCTGCCACGGCTCCCGTACGAGGTCGTAGGTGTGCGCCGCCGGTTCCCGCGGGGCCTGCTCCCGCGGGGACCGCCGGTGTTGCTCAGGGGGCACTAGCGCACGGCCTCCAGGATCTCCGCGACGCCCAGCGCGTCCGCGATCTCGGACAGCGCGTCGCCGTCGAGCTCCAGCAGCTCCTTCTCGCTCATGCCCAGGTCGGCCAGGATCTGCCGGTCACCGACCGGGCCCGCCGTCGCGGCCTTCGATCCCGGCCCGTCGGCGGTGTCGTCGTCGAGGCCGTCGCTCTCCCCGTCCGGGGCGGCCGGTTCGCTCTCGCCGTCCTCGGTGCCGTCGAGGTCCAGCGAGTCCAGGTCGGCGGAGAGGTCGTCGCCGTCCCCGCCGAGCAGTTCGTTGGTGAGGATCTCCCCGTAACTGGAACGGGCCGCGGCGGCCGCGTCGGAGACGTAGATCCGCGGTTCCTCCAGGTCCTCCACGCGGACGACGCCGAACCAGGCGTCCTCCTGTTCGATGAAGACGAGAACCGTGTCGTCGTCCACCGAGCCCTCACGGGCCAGTTCGACGAGGTCCGACAGGGTTTCCACGTCGTCGAGCTCTGTGTCGCTCGCTTGCCAACCGTCTTCGGTGCGCGCGAGCAGTGCGGCGATGTACACCGTGACTCTCCCACTGATCAGAGGTGTGACGATTCAGCGGCGCTCCGCTCGGCCCCGCCCACTCGGAATCGTGGCAGAAACCTGGCCCGAGCGAGAGGTCTTCCGCTCTTGCGTCGTGCATCAGTCCGGAGGGTGAGGTGTTCGGCACTGTCCGGGAAGTGCTCCTGCGACTACCAGCGGAAGGTACGCATCCGCATTTGTTGGCGCATTCGGGCCGCTCGGGCCCGCCTCGGCTGGACCCGGTCCCGCAGCTCCTTGGCCTCGTTCAGTTCGCGGAGGAACTGGGCGCGTCGGCGCCTGCGGGCCGCGTCGCTCTCCTCGGTCCGCTGCCCGGCGGTGTCCTGTTCTGGCTGCTGCGTCATCGGCCGCACCGTCCTGAAGAGGCGGGATGGATATGTCTTCACCTTCCCTCGGGTCGTGGTGATGATGCGAGCCGAACGGGGAGGAGTGCGGCAGGGGTGCCCCCGGCGGGGCCGCGGCGGGCGGCCGGTGGCCACGCCCGGTTACTGTGGAAACATGCGGATACACGTCGTCGACCACCCGCTGGTGGCGCACAAACTCACCACGCTGCGCGACAAGCGCACCGATTCCCCTACTTTCCGTCGCCTCGCCGACGAGCTGGTCACCCTGCTCGCGTACGAGGCCACCCGGGACGTGCGCACCGAGCAGGTCGACATCGAGACGCCGGTCACCGCGACCACGGGCGTCAAGCTGTCCCACCCGCGCCCCCTGGTCGTACCGATCCTGCGGGCCGGTCTCGGCATGCTCGACGGCATGGTCCGGCTGCTGCCGACCGCCGAAGTGGGCTTCCTCGGCATGATCCGCAACGAGGAGACCCTCCAGGCGGAGACCTACGCGACCCGGATGCCCGAGGACCTCTCCGGCCGCCAGGTCTACGTGCTCGACCCGATGCTGGCGACCGGCGGCACGCTCGTCGCGGCGATCCAGGAGCTGATCAAGCGCGGTGCGGACGACGTCACCGCCGTCGTGCTGCTGGCCGCCCCGGAGGGCGTCGAGGTCATGGAGCGCGAGCTGGCCGGCACCCCGGTCACCGTCGTGACGGCCTCGGTCGACGAGCGGCTCAACGAGAACGGCTACATCGTGCCGGGTCTGGGTGACGCGGGCGACCGGATGTACGGGACCGCGGAGTAGTACCTACGCCGTAGGGGACGTGCTCAGCACTTGTCGCCGGAGGGCGCGGACGCGGGCTTGGCCAGGGTGGCCAGGGCGGTGTCCGCGTCCTTCTTCGCGTCCAGGGACTTGAAGGCGTCGCCGATGATCAGGTCGACGTCCGCCCCGGCGCGGCCGTCGGCCTTGCGCTCGGCCTTCTTCAGCTGCGTGCCGAGCACCGGGAGCGTGCTGTCGAGCGACTTGGGGGCGCCGACCAGCAGGGCGGCGGCCTTGACTTTCTTGTCGTACTCCTTGGGCGCGTTGGTGAACTTCACGACCTGGAAGCCGCGCTTCTTGAGCTCCTCGCCGACCTGCTTGGCGAGGCCGCTGCGGGGGGTCGCGTTGTAGACGTTGACCTTGATCGCGGCGGGCTGCGGGACCTTGCCCGCGGGGGCGGCCGGGGTGGTCGCCGCGGGCTTGCAGTCGGGCTTCCTGCCGCCCGCCACCGCCTTCTTCTCACCACCGGTGAAGACGTCGATGAGCTGCAGCGTTCCCCAGCCGGCCAGGCCCAGGGCGACGATGCAGGCCGTCGCCAGGAGGATGATCCGGCGGCGGTTACGGGGGCGGCGCATCCGGGGGTAGGCGTTTCCGGTGATGCGGTACTTTCCGCCCATGCCGGGGGGAGTCAGCATGCTCATGGGCGCAGCGTAGTGCCGACCAGCCGGGTTGCGTACTAAATGATCAACGAATGGGTCAATCATCGGCCATGCCCAACCCGAAAGGGTCAATGGGGCATTGACGGACGAACCCACCTGGCCGACCCCGCGGGACGGCAGGGCGGTTCCGCGGAGCGGGCCGCGCGGACGGAGGCCGGCCGGCCCGGCGGGGGTACCGGCCGGGTGCCGGTCAGCCCAGTTCGAGGACGCGCGCGTGCAGCACCTGGCGCTGTTGCAGCGCGGCGCGGACCGCGCGGTGCAGCCCGTCCTCCAGATAGAGGTCGCCCTGCCACTTCACGACGTGCGCGAACAGGTCGCCGTAGAAGGTCGAGTCCTCGGCGAGGAGGGTTTCCAGATCCAGCTGGCCCTTGGTGGTGACGAGCTGATCGAGGCGGACCGGGCGCGGCGCGACATCCGCCCACTGCCGGGTGCTTTCCCGGCCGTGGTCGGGATACGGCCGGCCGTTTCCGATGCGCTTGAAGATCACACGGAAAGCCTACCGGTCAAGGTGCTCCGGGCGCAGCCATGAGGGAGGGATGCAAAGGTCGTATTCAGCGCCAGAACGGGAGCAAACGATGAGCGGAAGTACCCCCTCCGGTGACATGGGTGACGTTGAGGCGACGATTGCGAGCGGCTATGCCTTCACCGGACCCGCTCTGGATCTTGGTGCGCTGCTGTGGGAGGGCAGCTGCCGGCCCGATGCGCAGATCCGCATCCCGCTCGCCGTGCTGAACCGGCACGGTCTCGTCGCGGGCGCCACCGGCACCGGAAAGACCAAGACCCTGCAACTGATCGCCGAACAGCTCTCGGCCCAGGGCGTGCCGGTGTTCCTGGCCGACATCAAGGGCGACGTCTCGGGCATCTCGGCGCCCGGCGAGGACAGCGAGAAGGTACGGGAGCGGGCGGCGGCCGTCGGGCAGGAGTGGCAGGGCACGGGCTTCCCCTGCGAGTTCTACGCGCTCGGCGGGATCGGCCCCGGAATCCCGCTGCGGGCGACGGTGACCAGCTTTGGTCCCGTACTGCTCTCGAAGGTCCTCCAGCTGAACCAGACGCAGGAGCAGTCGCTCGGCCTGATCTTCCACTACGCGGACTCCAAGGGCCTGGAGCTGGTGGACCTGAAGGACCTGCGGGCCGTCGTCGCCTTCCTGACCTCCGACGTGGGCAAGCCCGAACTGAAGGGCATCGGCGGGCTCTCCACGGTCACGGCCGGGGTGATCCTGCGGGCGCTGACCGCCTTCGAGCAGCAGGGCGCCGGGGACTTCTTCGGGGAGCCGGAGTTCGACACGAGCGAGCTGCTGCGGCAGGCGCCGGACGGGCGTGGCCTGGTGTCGCTGCTGGAGCTGGCGGCCGTGCAGCAGAAGCCGCAGCTCTTCTCCACCTTCCTGATGTGGCTGCTCGCGGACCTCTTCCAGGAACTGCCCGAGGTCGGCGACCTGGACCGGCCCAAACTGGTGTTCTTCTTCGACGAGGCGCACCTGCTCTTCAACGGGGCCTCCCGGGCCTTCCTCGAATCGATCACCCAGACCGTGCGGCTGATCCGCTCGAAGGGGGTCGGCGTCTTCTTCGTGACGCAGACGCCGAAGGACGTGCCCGCCGATGTGCTCGCCCAGCTCGGCAACCGGGTGCAGCACGCGCTGCGGGCGTTCACCCCGGACGACGCGAAGGCGCTGCGGGCGACCGTGAAGACCTTCCCGCACTCCCCGTACGACCTGGAGGAGGTGCTGACCGGGCTGGGCACGGGCGAGGCGGTGATCACCGTGCTGAGCGAGAAGGGCGCACCGACCCCGGTGGCGGCGACGCGGCTGCGGGCGCCGGAGTCGCTGATGGGCCCGGTCGGCGACGAGGCCCTGGACCGGGCGGTGAAGTCCTCACTGCTGTACGGGCGCTACGCCGAGGCGGTGGACCGGGAGTCGGCGTACGAGAAGCTCCAGGCCCCCGCGCCGGCTGCCGGGGCACCCGCGCCCGCACCCGGGGCCCCGGCTCCGGAGAAGGCCGGGCGGGACGATCCCTCGCTGATCGAGCAGGTGGTGGGCAGCGGGATGTTCAAGTCGCTCGCGCGGTCCATCGGAACGCAGCTGGGCCGGGAGATCAGCCGGTCGATCTTCGGCACTTCGCGCCGCCGCCGATGAGTTCGCCGCCCGCCGGGAGTCATTACGTGGGCAAGGACGGTTGCAGGGCTTCATCTCCGACGAGGAGCACACGATGAGCAAGCGAGGATTCGCCACCACCCTGTGGTTCGACGAGAACCGGGCCGAGGAAGCGGTCGACTTCTACCTGTCGGTCTTCAAGGACTCGTCGCGCGGCCGGACGCTGCACTACAACGACGCCGGGCCGGGCCCCGCGGGGAGTGTGGTGACGGTGGAGTTCGAACTCAACGGCCAGCGGTTCATCGCGCTGAACGGCGGGCCCGAGTTCAAGTTCAGCGAGGCCGTGTCGTTCCAGATCGACTGCGCGGACCAGGCGGAGGTCGACCACTACTGGGCGCGCCTCACCGAGGGCGGCGGCCAGGAGCGCCCCTGCGGCTGGCTGAAGGACAGGTTCGGGGTGTCCTGGCAGGTGGTGCCGGAGCAGCTGATCGACCTGATCGCGGACCCGGACGGCGCCAGGGCGACGCGGGCCACCAAGGCGATGTACGCCATGAAGAAGATCGACCTCGAAACGGTGCGGAAGGCGCACGCGGGGGAGTAGCCCCGGAGTGCGGAACGGCCGGTGCCGGGGACCCGAGGGCGGGTTCCCGGCACCGGCCCGTGCGGTTCATGGGGCCGGTCGTGGGGGAGCGGCGGCCGTCAGGCGGTCGGCATTCCCGGGACCCGGCGCTCGCCGCCGTTGCGGGCGTTCCAGTCGCGGTAGACGTCGACGGCTTCCGCGCGCTCCTCGTGCCGCATCGGCAGACGGCGCTCCTGCCACGGCTTGGCGAACTCGCCGTAGAAGGTGTCGAGCTCGAAGTACTTGCGGTCGTCCACGTAGAACGGCTCGTACGCGTCGCGGGTCGTCAGGAAGACCACCTCGGCGGGCGAGCAGTAGTAGAGCGAGCCCAGACACATCGGGCAGGGCAGGGCCAGGATGTAGATCGTGCAGTCCGTGAGGTGCTCGGTGCCGAGCTTGGCGCAGGCCTCACGGATGGCGAGGATCTCGGCGTGGGCGGTGGGGTCGTTCGTCTGCGCCACCTGGTTGCCGCTCTCGGCGATGACCTCGCCGTCGCGGACGATGACGGTGGCGAAGGGCCGGCCGCCCTCGGCGACGTTGGCGCGGGCGAGATCGATGGTGCGCTGTGCGAAGTCCATTGCCTTCTCCGGTGGTTGACGGGGTGACGGAGTGTGGGGGGTGGGGGACTGTTTCACGTGAAACAGTCCCCCGGCGGGGCGCGGGGAGCGCCCTGGACACGCCCTAGAAGGGCTTGGTGGGGAGGTACTTGCCGTCCAGGGTGATGACGGCGCGCTCGCCGCCCTCGGGGTCGGCGACCTTCTTCACGTCGAGCTTGAAGTTGATCGCGGAGATGATGCCGTCCCCGAACTCCTCGTGGACGAGTGCCTTCAGCGTCGTGCCGTACACCTGGAGCATCTCGTAGAAGCGGTAGATCGTCGGGTCGGTGGGGATGCCGCCGGCGATGCTGCCGCGCATCGGCACGGTCTGGAGCAGGAGCACCGCGTCGTCGTCCAGACCGAGCAGGCCGGCGACGGTGCGGGCCGCGTCGGCGGGCAGCGGGTGCTGGCCGAGCAGGGCGGCCGTGACGAACGCGACGGAGAGGCCGGTGGGCTCGGCGATCTCCTTCCAGGAGAGGTCCCGCCGGGTCTTGGCCTCGATCGCGGCGACGGTCAGCTGCTGGCGGGCGTTCTGGTCGGCGTGGGAGTGCAGGTGGTTCATGAGGGGTTCCTTTTCGGGGAGGGGTCTTCGGGGAGGGGGCGGGACCCGGGGAAGGGTCCGGGGTGGGCCGTGGTGCAGGGCCGGGAGACGGGCCGCACGGCGGGGGTCAGACGGTGAGCGGTGCGGCGGCGCCCGTTTCGGCGTCGACGGTCTCGATGCGGCCGGAGCCGATGTCGTAGACCCAGCCGTGCAGGGCGACCTCGTGCCGGGCGAGTGCGCGGACCACCGAGGGGTGGGTGCGCAGATTGGCCAGCTGGGCGCGGACGTTGCTGCGTACGAGCGCGGAGACGCGGTCCTCGGCCGCCGGGGCGGCGTCCAGCAGCGCCCGGGAGGCGTCCGCGTGCCGCAGCCAGGTGGCAGTGGCGGGGAGGGCCGACATGTCGGTGCCGGTGGCCAGCGCGGTCATCGCGCCGCAGGCGGAGTGGCCGCAGACGATGATGTCGGCGACGCCGAGGGCGTTCACCGCGTACTCGATGCTGGCCGCGATGCCGTCCGCGTCCTGCCCGTACGGCGGGACGAGATTGCCGGCCGTACGGATGACGAACAGCTCGCCGGGCTCCCGCTGGGTGATCAGCTCGGGCACCACCCGGGCGTCCGAGCAGCCGATGAACAGGGCGTTCGGGGTGTGACTGGTGGCCAGCCGCCGGAAGAGTTCCGCTCTGGGCGGGAAGGCCTCGCGCCGGAAGCGCTCGAATCCTGCTGCGATCTCCTTCACGGAATCACTCCTCACGACGGGGCGGTTTTCACGGGACTTCGTCCCGTTTCGCCGGACGTTCTGTCCGACGTGCTCCACCATGCATGAGCTGTGGCTATAGAGTCCAAGAGTTGTTGGGGATGACAGTTATTGGTGGTGTCTATAGTTGTGTGCGCGGGCCTGCGGGACCGTGTGCGCGGCCGGGCTATCGGGCCCGGAACGCCGACACCCGCACGGCGTCGGACGCCGTACGGGTGCGAAGGGCGGGTGCGGGGCGGGCGGGCGGCCCGGCGCGGGGCTCGGGTCAGGCGGCCGAGGGGGACATCGGCGCAGGAGCCTGCGCCTTGTTCGCCCCGGCGGTGCGCGCGGGCAGACCGGCCTCGGCGCGGGAGTCGCACCACGGGTAGCCGTGCGCGCGGAACGCCTGCGCCAGCGAGTGGCGGGACGCCCGGTGCGGGGCCAGGGCCAGCGGCCGGCCCGCCGAGTCGAGCACCACGAGGTCCCGGCCCTCGACGAACACCGCGGCCACCCGCTCCCGGCGCAGCGCCAGCGGCTTCTGCCGGTCGCCGAACTCGATCCCCAGGGTGTCGCCGTCCAGCGTCACCTTCACCGAGTCCGCGACCGCGACGAACGCCGCGAGCAGCCCCAGCACCGTCGCGGCCAGCGCGAACGCCACGGCCTGCCAGGTGTCCTCCATGTCCGCGACGAAGGTCAGGACGTTGCGCAGCGGCAGCACCGACATTCCGTCCAGCCACCGGGCGGCCGGCGGCAGCGCGAAGCCGAGGACGAGCCCGAGGGCCGGGAATCCGGCGAGGATGCGCAGCAGACGGGTGCGGGGGTAGCCCAGCACGGTCCGGGTCGGCGACTGGTGGTGGCTCATCTCTGGGTCCCCCGCGGTTTCGGTCGGTGTGGGCGGCTTCGGTCTGCGTAGGGTCCGCATAAAGCCGCCCACTCTTCTTGACGTGAAATCGGGCCCGGGTGGTTCACTCCGGTGGCATGGCAACTTTGGTGGCTTTCTTCGCGCACCCCGACGACGAGGTCCTGCACGCCGGGGGCACCCTGGCCCGCGCGGCGGCCGAGGGGCACCGGGTGGTGCTGGTGACCGCGACGGACGGGGAGCTGGGCCCGGCGCCGGAAACCCCGCTGCGGCTCGACGAACTGCGCGCGGCGGCACGGGAGTTGCGTGCCTCCCGGGTCGTGCACCTCGGCTACGCGGACAGCGGGCACGGCCGGGAGCTCTATCCGGACCCGCCGGACCGGGCGCGCTTCGTGCGGGCACCCGTCGAGGAGGCGGCGGCGCGGCTGGCGGCGGTGCTGCGGGACGAGCACACGGACGTACTGGTGACGCACGACGCGGACGGCGCCTACGGCCACCGGGACCACGTGCGGGCGCACGAGGTGGCGGTACGGGCGGCCGAACTGGCGGGGGTGCGCAGGGTGCTGGCGGCGGCCGTCGTGCGTACGGCACCGATCCGGCTGCTCCGGCTGACCGCGCTGCTTTGGCGGCCGGGCGTCGTGCTGCGGCCCGACGAGCGGCGGACGGCGTTGCTGCGGGTCGCGTTCACACCCCGCGCCAGGGTCACCCACGCGATCGACGGCCGTCGCTACGCGGCCCGCAAACAGGCCGCGCTGGCGGCGCACGGCTCCCAGGTGTGGGGGACGGGCCGCAGCGCGGGGGCCTTCCGGGCCCTGGTGCGGATGCCGACGGCGCTGTTCGGGCGGCTGCTGGGGCGGGAGTGGTTCGTGGAGCTGTGAGCCGCACGGGGTGCGCGGTCCGGACCGGGGGCGGGGTGCGCGGTCCGGACCGGGACCGGGGGCGCGGGGCGCGGCGACGGGCGGGGCGGGACCGGGGGAGGCACAGGGCGCGGCGACGGGCGGGACGGCCGGGCCGGGGCCGGTCGAAGGGGTCCTACCGGCCCGCTTCCCACCGGCCCGCTTCCCACCGGCCCGGTTCCGACCCGCCCGGTTCCGACCCGCCGGGTTCCTACCGGCCCGGTTCCTGCCCGCCCGGGTCCTACCCGCCCGCCCCGCGCGGCGCCGCCGTCGAGGCGCGGCGGCGCAGGGTCGTGGGCAGGCTGGTGGTGACCGTGCGGCGGACCCCCTCGCGGACCTGGAGGAGCCGGGTGACCGCCGCCGCGCCCGCTTCGGCGACCGGCACGTCGAGCGCGGTGACGGCGGGCGTGGTCGAGGCGAGCGCGGTGAGGTCGTCGGCGGCGGCGATGCTGATGTCGTCCGGCACCTCCCGCCCGGCCGCCTTGAGGCCGTGCAGCAGCCCGAGGGCGAGATAGCTGTTGTACGCGACGACGGCGGTCGCCGCCGCGGGGACGGCGGAGGCCGCCGCGATGCCCGAGTCGAAGGTCGGCGGCAGCGGCCCGAGCACGTCGAGGCGGGCCCCGGCCGCGTCCGTGAGGGCCTTCATCGCGGCCTGCCGGTGGGTGTCCGCCCAGGAGCCGGACGGGCCCGACACGTAGGCCAGGTGCCGGTGGCCCAGCTCGACCAGGTGGCCGACCAGGTCCGCGGTGCCGGTGGCGGTGTCCAGGACGACGGCGGGCAGCCGGCCCACCCGGCGGTCCACCAGGACCAGCGGCAGACGGTCCGCACGGGTCCGCAGCGAGGCGTCGGTGCCCACCGGGGCGACCAGGATCAGGCCGTCGACCTGCTCGGAGACGCGCTCCGCGAGGGCCGCCTCGCGGTCCGCGTCGTACTCCGAGACGGCGATCAGGAGGTGGTTGTCGGTCTCCTCCGCCGCCTGCTGGGCGCCGAGCACCAGTGGGGCGAAGAAGGGGTTGGCGAGGGTCGGCACGATCAGGCCGAGCATCCCGGTGCGGCCCGTGGTGAGGGCACGGGCGGCCGGGTTGGGGTGGAAGCCGAGCCGGTCGGCGGCGTCCCTGACCTTGGCCAGGGTGGCCGCGGCGACCATCTCGGGCCGCATCAGGGCGCGCGACGCGGTGGCCTTGGAGACTCCTGCTTCGCGGGCCACGTCGGCCAGTGTCGACACCTGGTTCCCCCTGCGCGCTTCAGTGATGCGTACGTTCCGCCGAGATCGCAGTGTGACCGATGTCCGGGTTCTCCTCGCGTCCGGGGCATGTCATTCTAAGTGCAACCGGTCTCTGCAACCGGTTGCATCCTGTGTGTTCCGCCCGTGTCTCGCCCCTCTCCCCGATGCCGAGGTGCCCTGCCATGACCTCCCGTGCCGATGTGTCCGGATCCGACGCGGAGACCGGCGACACCGGGCCCGCCGCGTCCGGAGGGTCCGACGCCTCCGCCGCGTCCGCCGGCTCCGCGGGCGCCGCCGCGACCCCCGGGCCCGGCGCGGCGCCGTCCCTGCTGGAGCGCCGCTTCCGGATCCGCGAACGCGGCAGCACGCCCCGTACCGAAGCCATCGCCGGGCTCTCGATGTTCGTCGCCGCCGCCTACGCGGTCGTCGTCGTGCCCGGTCAGCTCGCCAAGGCCGGGGTCCCGCACGGCCCGGTGACCACCGCCGTGATCATCGCGATCGTGGCCGGCACGCTGGCCATGGGCCTCTTCGCCAACCTGCCGTTCGTCCTGGCCCCCGGGCTCGGCGGCGTCGCCCTGCTCGCCGTGACGATCGTGGGCCAGGACGGGGTGCCCTGGGACTCGGCGCTCGGCATGGTGTTCTGGTCGGGCATCGCGTTCCTGGTGCTGACCGCGCTCGGCATCCGGGACCTGATCACCAAGCTGATGCCGCTGAACCTGAAGTACGCCATCAGCGGCGGGCTCGGACTCTTCATCGCGCTGCTCGGCTTCCGGGACAGCGACCTGGTCGTCGCCAAGCCCGCCAGCAACGCGCTCGGCCTCGGCGACCTCTCGCAGCCGACGGCCTGGCTCGCGCTCGCCGGTCTGGTGCTGCTCACCGCGCTGATGACCCGCAAGGTGCCCGGCGCGTTCCTGATCACCATCGCGGCCGTCACCCTGATCGGCATTCCGCTCGGCGTCACCGAGGTGCCCGACCACCTCTTCGGGGCGCCGGACAGCCCGGGTGCCGTCGCGTTCCACATCGACGTCCTGGGCGCGCTCAGGCCGGAGTACTTCCCGTACATCTTCGCCTTCTTCGTCTCGGAGTTCTTCTCCATGACGGGCACCCTGCTGGCGGTCGCCGGGCGGGCCGGACTGACCGACAAGGACGGGAACATGCCGGGCATCCGGCGCCCCTTCTACGTCGACTCGGCGGCCGTCATCGGCGGTGCCGGGCTCGGAGCGCCGAGCATGACCGCCTACCTGGAGTCCTCGGCGGGCGCGGACAGCGGGGGCCGCACGGGCCTCTCCTCGGTGTACGCGGCGGGCGCCTTCGCGGCGCTGCTGCTGGTCACCCCGTTCGCGACGCTGATCCCGCAGGCGGCGACCGCACCCGTACTGATGTACATCGGGCTGTCCATGCTCGGCGCGCTGCGCAACATCGACTTCAAGGACCCGACGGACGCCGTCCCGGCCGCGCTGGTCGTCGCCACCACCGTCTTCTTCGGGAACTTCGGCACCGGCATCGCGGCCGGGCTGGTCGCCCACGTGCTGGTCAAGGCGTGCGCCGGCCGGTTCAAGGAGATCCCGCTCGGGCTGTGGATCGTGATGATCCCGCTCGGCTACTACTTCTACACGCTGATCCCCTGACCCCTCGGGCGCAGGCCGATCCCGCTGCCCCCTCCTGGCCCCCTCCCGGCCCCTCGCCCCTTCCATCCCCCGTACACCCCAAGCCCCATGAGGAGCACTGACCGCATGGCCAGCACCGTTCACGACGTCCGCATCACCGGCGGTCGGGTCGTCTCCACCTTCACCGGCGAGGAGTTCGCCGCCGACGTGCTGCTGCGCGGCGACACCATCAGCGGAGTCGTCCCGCCCGGCACCCCGGCCGAGGCGCACGAGGAGGTGGACGCGGCCGGGATGCTGGTCGTGCCGGGCTTCGTGGACGCGCACATGCACATCGAGAGCTCCTTCCTCACCCCGCGGACCTTCGCCGCGCTGACCCTCGCGCGCGGTACGACGACCGTGCTCGCCGACCCGCACGAGATCGTCAACGTCGCCGGTGCGGACGCCATGCGCTGGATGATCGAGGCCGGCCGGGACACCCCGCAGACCCAGCTCTGGGGCGTGCCCTCCTGCGTCCCCGCGCTGGAGGGGCTGGAGCACGCGGGCGCGAGCCTGTCCGCCGAGGACATCGACGAGATGCTCGGCTGGCCGGGCGTGATCGCGCTGGGCGAGGTCATGGACTACCGGGCCGTGGTCGCCGA
Organism: Streptomyces sp. NPDC004111; assembly: GCF_042874215.1. NCBI lineage: Bacteria > Bacillati > Actinomycetota > Actinomycetes > Kitasatosporales > Streptomycetaceae > Streptomyces > Streptomyces sp. NPDC004111. The sequence goes on along the minus strand of NZ_JBIAMU010000022.1, from coordinate 102,881 downwards.
CGACGCCCGGATGCGCGGGATCGTCGGGGCGGCCAGGGAGCGGGGCGTCGTCCTCGACGGGCACTGCCCGAACCTCAGCGGCGCCGAACTCAGCGCCTACATGGCGACCGGGGTGGACTCCGACCACACCAAGAACCGCACCGAGGTCGTCCTGGAGAAGGCCCGGATGGGCATGCTGATGATGCTCCAGGAGAAGTGCCTGCTCCCCGAGGTCGTCGAGGCGCTGCGTGCCCTGCCGCAGCTGCCGCCGCTGTGCCTGGTCACCGACGACCTCGCCGCCGACCACATCCTCACCACCGGCCACCTCGACCACATCGCCCGTGTGGCGGTGGCCGCCGGACTGCCCGCCGTCGACGTCCTGCGCGCGCTGACCTGGAACCCGGCGCAGCGGATGCGGCTGTACGACCGCGGCGTGGTGGCCCCGGGCAAGCGGGCCGACCTGGTGCTGCTGCGCGGCGAACTCGCCGACTTCCGGGTCGGCCGGGTCTTCGCGGGCGGCCGGCTCGTCGCCCGCGACGGGGCGGCCGTGTACGCGAGCGGGGAGCCGGACGGGGGCGGCCTGGCCGGGACGGTGGACGTCGAGCCGCAGACCGCCGACGGCTTTTGCTGGCGCGAACCCGGGCTGCCCGACGGCACGCACACCTTCCGCGCCATGCGGGTCAACCCGCGCGACACCTACACGGAGGCGGCCGAGGTCGAACTCCCGGTGGTGAACGGCGAAGTGGACTGGGAGGGGCGCGTCGTGCTCGTCCGGGTGCGCAACCGCTACGGCCGCCCCGGCACCGTCTTCGCCCCGCTCCTGGGCCGCGACCTGTCGGCGGGCGCCATCGCCACGACGTACGCCCACGACAGCCACAACCTGGTGACGGTCGGCACCTCGCGCGCCGCGATGGCGGCGGCGGCCGACGCGGTCGTGGCGGACGGCGGAGGGGTGGCGGTGGTACGCGGCGAACAGGTCGCCGCACGGCTGCCGCTGCCGGTGGGCGGGGTGATGTCACCGGCGTCGGCGCGGGAGATCGCGGCACGCTCGGGCGAGGTCCGCCGGGCGCTGGTGGGCTGGGGCTGGGACCACCTGAACCCCTTCATGAGCGTCTCGACGCTGACCCTGGCCGTGTCGCCGAGCCTGAAGATCACCGACCGGTCGCTGGTGGACGTGCTGCGCCGGGCGCCGGTCGGGGCGTTGGCGAACAACGGCTGAACTGCGCCCGACCTGCGGGGACACCGTCGGCAGGACTGATTGTCAGACCCCTGTGGAAGCATTCTTCACGTCAGCTGTGAACGAAGTGGTTTGCGGGTGGGGGTCATGATTTCGTACGGATGTGACGCGTGCGGCGGTCCGCACGGCAGGTGGCGCCCGGCCCTGGGCCGGTCGGTGTGTACGTCGTGCGAGCGGGGCGGCGGCGAGCGGGAGCCGGTGCTGCTCGCCGAGGTGCTGGCCGGCACGGCGATCGAACTGGGCTCCGCGGCACGTCGGTTGCGGGCGGTGCCGGACCCGCGCGGTCCGGCGGGCACGGCCTGCAAGCGGTGCGGTGCCCGCGCCGAGTGGCACCGGACGGTGCGCGGCAAGTGGATCCTGATCGAGCCGGGGGAGCGGGCCGTCGGGTCCGTTCCCGCCGGGAAGCGGTGGCGGATCGCGGGCGACGGCACGGCCGTCAACCTGGGCTCGTCGATACCGGCCGACACCTGCCGGATCAGCCACTTCGACCTGTGCCCGGCCCGGTCGTCGGCGGTGGCCTGAGCGGGGCGGGGCGACGGCCGCACGAGAGGCCGCGCGTGCTCGGCGGAGTCCGGTGGGTCCGTACCGCGAAGCGCGACGGCGCGACAGGACGACGGCGCGACAGGACGACGGCGCGACAGGGCGACAGCGCGCCAGGACGACAGCGCGGCCCCGGGGACGCGGGGCCGCGCTGGCGCGCACCGGGCGGAGCGGCTGCGGCGAGCCGCGCCGCTCCGCCGGACCGTTACGACGTGAGCGCGTCGTCGTGGCCGTGCATGCCACCCGTGCCGGCGTCGCCGCCGGTGGTCGGCTTCGAGACGACCGGCCTGCTCAGCGCGCTGATGTCGTGCGCGTAGGTGCCGACCGCGTTCGCGATGACGTCGACGTTGACGTCGAGCGCCTTCATGTTCACGTTGGAGAGGTCGTCGCACTTCGCGTGGTAGCACTTGTCGTACGCGACGCCCGCCGTGCCGCCGAACTTGGCGGCCTGGGCGGCGGTCTTGATGCCCTCGGCGCCGGTGAACGTACCGCCGGAGGGAACGCCCACGGCGATGAACGGACCGTAGTCCGAGCGGCCGTCGAAGTCCGTGCCCTCGTGCGGGAAGTTCCGGCTGTCGAGGAAGTCGTTGATCCCCTTCTCCAGCTGCGCGGAGCCCTCCGGGCCCGCCCCCTCGCCGACGCCGTCCGAGTTGTCGCCGTCGTACACGAACTGGCCGAAGTTCGGCGAGGCGATCATGTCGAAGTTCAGATAGAGCTTGATCTTCTTCAGCTGCTCGGGGGAGAGCTTGGCCACGTAGTCCTCGGCGCCGAGCAGACCCAGCTCCTCCGCCGACCACCAGGCGAACCGCACCTTGTTGGCGGGCTGCTTGCCGTTCTTGGTCGCCTTCGCGAGCTTGAGGGCGACCTCGATGAGACCGGCCGAGCCCGAGGCGTTGTCGTTGATGCCCGGACCGTCGGCGACCGAGTCCAGGTGGGCGCCGAGCATCACCGTGTTGTCGGCGTTGCCGCCCCTGGTCTCGGCGATGACGTTGCGGGTGGTCTTCTTCTGCTGGAGCTGGCGGATGTCCAGGTTGATGGTGACCGGGCCCTTGGCGAGGTCGGCGGTCAGGGCCACGCCGTCGGCCTGGGTGATGCCGCCGGTGGGGATCTTGCCGTCCTCGGGGGAGCCGAGGGTGCCGTTCAGGTCACCCGCCGTGTTGTTGTAGATCACCGCGCCGACCGCGCCCGCCGCGGCGGCGGTCGCCTGCTTCTGCGCGAAGGAGCAGCCGCCGCGCTGGATCAGGGCGACCTTGCCGGTGAACCCGGCCGCGTAGTCGGTGGCCTCGCAGCCGGTCGTCGCGTCGACCGGGACGGCCGCGAGGGGCGCCTTCAGGCCACCGACGGGCGTCGACTTCGTGTAGGACATCGCGATGATGTTCACATCGCGCGGGGCGGGCGTGACGACCGAGAGCTTCTCGGCCTGGGTCTCGATGTAGGTGAAGTCGAACGTCTCGTAGTGGACGTCGTAGCCCGCCTTCTTCAGCAGGCCGAAGACGTACGCCCCGGAGGCGTCGTGGCCCAGCGACCCGGCCGCGCGGTTGCCGCCGGCCGAGTCCGCTATCGCCTGGAACTGCTTCAGGTGCTGGTACGCGCCCTGCCCGGACGAGTCCTGCACCAGCTTCTTCGCCAGCTTGGCCGCGTCCTTGGCGGGGTCGGACCCGGCGCGCTGCGCGGTGGCCGGAGAGGCGGCGGCGAGCAGGAGCGGGGTGGCGATGGCCAGGGACGCGAGGGCGGCCACGGCTCTGCGACTGCGGGATGAAGCGTTCACAGGGATCCTCTCGGTGCGAACAAATGTGAGGGGAAGCTAGCGAGTCGCGGAGCTTCTGGGAATGCTTGTGCCACAAATCGTGTGACCGAGTGTGCGGATGCGTGTGCGTCCCGGCGCGCGGAGGGAGGCCGAATGGCGCCCTTGTGTCACCCGGTGGGCGTGTGGGCGGAGTTGGGTACGGACTGCGGGACGAGGGCGGCCGGCGCGACGGCGGCCTCCCGCGGGACAGGTGCGCCGGGGTGCCCGGACTCCCGTACCGCCGATTCCCCGGCCGCGGCCTTGGCACCCCGGCGCCGGAGGCCGAAGGCCCCCACCACCGCGGCCAGCACAACCGCCGTCAGCGGGACCCACAGCGCCGTCCGGTAGCCCTCCAGCAGGGCGGCCGGTGAAGTGCCGTGCGTGGCGGCCGTGTTGACCGCGCTCGCCGTGGACAGCCCGAGGGCGGCACCGAACTGCGAGCTGGTGTAGAGCAGCCCGCCGGCCAGCCCCTGCTCCTGTTCCGCGATGTTCTCCGTCGCGGAGATCGTCAGCGGCCCGTACGCCAGCGCGAAGGCGAACCCGACCAGCAGCAGGCTCGGCAGCATCGCCAGATACCCCCACTCCGCGCCGACCGGCAGGAACAGCGCGTACGCCAGGACCGCCGAGAGCAGCCCGCCGAAGATCACCCGGGCGTTGCCGAACCGGGCCACCAGCACCGGGGTCAGTGTCGGCGCCAGCAGGACGTCGAGGCCGGTGACGAGCATGACGAGGCTGGTGGTGAGGGTGGACCAGCCGCGCAGTTCCTGGAGGTAGAGCACCACCAGGAACTGGAAGGAGAAGAAGGCGCCGATGAAGAGCATCGTCGCCACGTTCGCCCTGATCAGCGTCGCCGAGCGGAGGATGCCGAGCCGGATGAGCGGAGTTCCGCCGCGCCGTTCGATGCGCCGCTCGACCACCGTGAAGAGCGCCAGCAGCGAGAGCGCCCCGACGATCGTGGCCGCGGTCACGGCCGTGCCCGCGTGCGGTGCCCGCTCGACGCCGAGCACCAGCAGCACGATCGCGGTGGTGAGCAGCGCGCTGCCCGCGAGGTCCATCCGCTGCCCGTCCCGCTCGGGCCGCGGGCCCTTCGGTACGACGGTCAGCGCCGCGAGCAGGATCACCGCCGCCAGCACGACCGGCGCGAAGAACACCCAGCGCCAGCCGAACGAGGTGAGCAGCCCGCCCGCCACCAGACCGACCGTGAACCCGGCCGCCCCGGTGCCCGAATAGACGAGCAACGCCTTGGTGCGCTGCGGCCCTTCGGCGAAACCGGTGGTGATGATCGACAGGCCCGCCGGGGTCATGAACGCGGCGGCGACACCCGTCACGAAGCGCGAGAGGAGCAGCATCCAGCTCTCGGTGGCGAACCCGCCGAGCCCGGAGAAGCCGAGGAAGACGACGAGCGCGAGCACGAACATCCGGCGCCGGCCGAGCAGGTCGGCGGCCCGTCCGCCCAGCAGCATGAAGCCGCCGTAGCCGAGCACGTACGCACTCACCACCCACTGCAACTCGCCCGTCTCCAGGCCGAGATCGGTGCGGATGGACGGCAGCGCGACATTGAGCATGCCGATGTCGATGCCTTCGAGGAAGATCGCGCCGCAGAGCACGAGGAGGACGCCCCACTGGCGGGCGGACATGCCGGACAGGGCCGGTGCGGAGGGTTCGGTGGTCATGCGGCAACCCTCCGGCCGGGCCCCGGGGCGGAACAACGGCGAAGAACGCAACGTTCGTTCAACCAGGCTTACCGATCCGCCCGCACCCCCGCGAACCACCGCTCAACTGCCACAGACCGCCCACCGCCCACCTGCTTCGAACCGCTCGGCGCCCCCCGCCACCCGCCAGATCCCCGACCCCTCCGAGGTGCACGCACGATGGAACGCGACGAACTCGAAAGTTTCCTGCTGCTCGCCGAGGAACTCCACTTCGGCCGCACCGCCGACCGCATGCGGCTCTCCCGCGCCCGGGTCAGCCAGCTGATCCAGCGCCTGGAGCGCCGGGTCGGGGCCCCGCTGTTCGTCCGGACCAGCCGCCGGGTCGCCCTCACCGCGCTCGGCAGGCAGCTGCGCGCGGAACTGGAGCCGCACCACCGGGCCATCGACGCGGCGCTCGCCAGGGCGGTGGAGACCGCGCGCGGCATCGAATCGACCCTTTTCGTCGGCTTCTCCAGCCCGCTCGGTGCGGAGATCGTCCTGAAAGCGGCGGATGTGCTGCGGGAAAAGCATCCGGAAATGGCCGTGGAGATCTGCGAAGTTCCGCTTTCCGACCCGTACGGCTTGCTGCGCGACGGGCAATTCGACCTGCAATTGACCGAATTCCCGGCCCGTGAGACGGACCTGAGGACGAGCGAGGCACCGCTCCTGACCGAGGGGCGTGTCCTCACCGTCGCCGCCGGACATCCCCTGGCCGCCCGTTCCGCCCTTTCCCTGGAGGACCTGGCGGGAGTTCCGCTGATGCCCGCGCTCGGCGTGCTTCCGGAGTACTGGCAGGAATACCTGGCGCCGACGCGCACCCCCGGTGGCCGGGAGATCCCGCGCGGGCCCGCGGTGACCAACATGCAGGAGGCGCTGGTGATGGTGGCGGCCGGAAAGGGCGCGCTGCTGGCGCCCGCGCACGCGGAGTTCTACTACCGGCGGCCGGGCGTCGTCTGCGTACCGCTCGTGGACGCGGCGCCGGTCGGGCACGGTCTGGTGTGGCGGGCGGGCGACGAGACGCAGGCGCTGCGGGTCTTCGCGCGGACGGCGGCGGAGGTCGCGCGGGGGTGGCGTCAACAGCCGGTGAAGGCGGTCGCCGAGCCCGTCACCGTGTGAAAGCGATGTGCGTATCCCACGCCCGGTATATGAATTAGATCACAGAGAAAACACCGGACCCGTGGGCAACTGTCCTGAAATGACCGCATTTAATTACTCGGCGGTCAGGACGGTGCTGCCCAGGCCGCCCATTCTTCCTTTTCCCTGGCGTGCTCCGGTCATACGATCACGTGGCAGTCGCCCGCGTGAGGCAGGGCTCCGCGGCGGCTCCCCTTCTGCCTTTTCTTTCGTTCGTTTTCTCGTTCCTCCCAGATAAGGGCTCGCGTGAAAATTCGCCGCATGCTCGCGACGGCCGTTGCCGCCGCCGTCACCACGCCCGTCGTTTTCCTTTCGGCCGGTACGGCGTTCGCCGCCGACCCGGCGCCGTCCGCCACGCAGTCGCAGGACCAGAAGGCCAAGCCGACCCCGGACGAGCTGAAGGCACTCGAGAAGGCCGCCGCCGACGCGAAGAAGGCGTACGACGACGCCGTCGCCGCCGAGAAGACCGCGTACGCCGCCCTTGAGGCCGCGCTCGCGGACGACTCCCCGCTCGCGCTGAAGTCCGCCGAGGCGAAGAAGGCGTTCGAGGCGGCCGACGCCGCGAAGAAGGCCGCGGACACGAAGCTCGCCGACGCCGAGGCCGCGCTCGCCGCGCTGCCCAAGGACGCGCCCGAGGCGGACAAGGCCGCCGCCGAGAAGGCCGTCGAGGACGCGAAGAAGGCCGCCGACGCCGCGGCCACCACCCGGACCGAGGCGGCGGAGGCCCACAAGGCCGCCGTCACCGCGAACGACGACGCCCGCGTCGACGCGGCCCGCGTCTACGGTTCCGCGAAGGCCGCCACCGCCAACGCCAAGGCGACCAAGGACGCCGCGGACAAGGCGCTGAAGACCGCGCAGGACGAGGCCAACAAGCCCGATCCCACCAAGCCGCCGGTCGACCCGACGAAGCCCCCGGTCGACCCGACCAAGCCGCCCGTCGACCCGACCGAGCCGCCGGTCGACGAGGACTGCAAGCTCGACGAAGCCCTCTCGACCACCCTGAACGGCCTGCCGTCCAAGGTCGTCGCGGGCACCACGGTCAACTTCACGATCCGGGTGACCAACGGCACCGGCAAGGAGATAGACGAGGTCAAGCCGTTCGCCGCCGTCTACGCCAACGCCAACGCCGACTTCAAGGACATCGGCAAGCTGCTCCGCCTCCAGTCCGCCCCGGCCGGCTCCAACGCCTTCAAGGACGTCAAGGAGGCCGAGTACGCGGGCACCATCACCCACCTGAAGGCCGGCGCCTCCGCCGACCTGAAGATGCGGCTGACCGTCGACGCGAAGGCCCCGGCCGCCGAGGGCATCGCCTTCGTCGCCGGTGACTACTGGAACGACAACGGCTCCTGCGGCGGCAACGACCTCAAGGAGTACGGCTTCGAGATCCTCGCCGCGGGCAGCAAGCCCGGCAAGGTCGAGGACTCCAAGCCCTCCAAGGTGAAGGACGCCACCCAGGTGCCGGTCCCGCAGGGCGGCGCGGGCACCACCCCGGTCACCACGGACGCCTCCGGCAACCTCGCCGCGACCGGCTCCTCCGGCACCCCGCAGCTCGCCCTCGCGGCGGGCGCGGCGGTCGTCCTCGGCGCTGGCGCGGTCCTCGTCGTCCGCCGCCGCAGGGCGGACCAGCAGGGCTGACGCCGCGGAAGCGGTGACACGGCAGGGCCCGCGGCGGATACGTTCCGCCGCGGGCCCTGCGCGCGTCTCGTCCTCTTCTACGTCTCCCGTACGTCCCTCACCGCCCCAGCAGCCCGCGCACTGCGGCACGGTCCACGTTGGTCAGGGCGCGGACCAGCTTCGGGGTGAGGAAGACGATCACCAGGCCGACCAGCGACACCGCGGCGAGCTGGGCGGGAGTGGTGATCTCGTAGACGTGGCGGATGCCGCCCGAGGTGTAGTCGTACACCCGGTAGCCGGCCCAGCCGTCCACGTACCGGGCGAAGACCCAGTTGTAGGCGGGCAGCAGCGCGACGGTCCAGCCCACGGTCAGGAACGTCAGCGAGAGCACGAAGCTCAGCACCCGCCACGGGAACATCAGCACGTGGAACAGCAGCGCCTTCCACCCGGCCACGTCCTTCAGCCGGCGAGTCATCGCCGCCCAGAACCCGCTCCGGCCGTCCTCGGGCAGCGCCCCGGGGCCCTCCACGTACAGCCCGAGCCCGTACCGGGCCCGCCCCCGCTCGACGGCCCCGAGCCCCCGGGCCGCCACCAGCATCGCGGCCAGCACCGGCAGCCCGAGCACGGTCACCGCGAGCCCGGTCCCCAGCGAGAACATCGTCACCGCGAACACGAACCCGGCGATCGCCACCGGCAGCGAGGTGAGGGCGTACCCGATCTCCCGGTACGTCGCCGGGTCGAAGGGCCCCCGCAGGAACCCGACGACGGGCGCCCGGCCCGAGTCCTCGTACGAGGGGGAGTGGGAAGCGGCGGAGCGAACGGTGGCGGTGGTCATGGCGGGCCTCGAATCATCGCGGTGGGGACGTCTCGCAACGTTCCGTCTGACGAGAAAGACGATCCCGGAAACGCCCGCACACCACGATGGTGCGACCCGGCCGATCCCCAGGGGGGCTAGCCCCCCTGTGCCCGCGGTCCGTACGACGACGCAGGGCCCGACCGCCGAGCGGTCGGACCCGCCCGACCCGGTGACCAAGATTCTGCACACGGCTGCGGCGGTCCTGCTTCTGTTCGGGGTCCCCGACGGAAACTGAGCCGGGGAAAGACGAAGGCCCGGACCGTTTGCACGGTCCGGGCCTTCTGCCTGCGGAGGATACGAGATTCGAACTCGTGAGGGGTTGCCCCCAACACGCTTTCCAACTCTGCGCGAGGTTGTTCGTACCCGTTCAAGGCCGTCCCGTTTGGGCATGACGGTAGCTGAGGCTTCCCTCCGGACGGCCCTGAACGGGTACGGACGAGACTGCAGATGAGACTGTGAATCTCCAAGGTCATCCCGGCCGCGCATCAGACTGCCGGGCGTCAGAAGTGCTTGGTGCTTGGGGCGGCAACTCGTCTGACATGAGGGTAGTTTGGGCGTGTGGATGCCTCGAAGAGTCCGCTCGCTCATCACTGGCCGTTGCACTGCGCCGTTTGCGGAGAGCAGTACCCACGTAATCGCATCGGAAGGCCCCGACAGTACTGCTCCGAAAAGTGTCGGCGCAGTACTTACCGTGGTGGGGGGCGAGGCTTCTTCCTGTGTTCGCTCTGTGGCCTCCGGGTCAAGGAAGCTCCCACTGGCAGACTCCGAGAATATTGTTCCGATGCTTGCCGCAAGAAGTCGTACGCGGAAGGCCGTAAGCGCGCGAAGGAATTGCTACACACGATTCGGCGTGCCGGAGAGGCAGCGCGGTTTCTCCAAGCGCTTGTTGAGCACGGAGCCGTCATGAGCGATGAAGAGGTCCGTGTGGTCGAGAAGGTGGCTGACGACTTCGCGGCGCTCCTGGAAACCAGAGCAGTCACGAGGTCGCAGGGCCCTTGAACTGCACGTAGTTTCCGCACCTGACGGAACGAGGGCGGTTAGTCACGGGTTTGTCGGTGCGGTGACAGACGATCTGTTGGTCGTCGTCGGGTCCAACTCCTTTAAGGGAGAGTTGGGCCCGTTTGTAGTTCCGAGCCTTCTTCTCCTTAAGGAGATCTCGCCCTGACCTGGGGTGAGATGCGAGTAGGGGCCTGCCCGCTGGATCTGGCGGTCACGACGAGCAGACCCCCCGAGCCAGAAGGCCCAGGAATGACCGTACACATCACTCAAAGCGTTGCCATGGTTCTGATCATCGGCAGTGTTGCCGGAATCCTCGTCTTTCGAAACTCCGCACGTGGGCACGACGGAACGGCAACCCGGGGTGACCTTGGTACAGCGGTAATGGCGGGAGCGGCAGTAGCGGCAGTGTTCGCTGTACTACTGGGAGTTGAAGCCGATCAGAGTAGTGGCGGTTCGATTCCTGCTCCGGCAACATCGGCAACGTCGGTTATGCGCGGCTCCCCAAACTGAGCCGCAGGTGTGCCCTCGGCGCGTGCGCGCGCCGGACGCCCCCTGCTGCCCCCAGCTAAAGTGGCCCGCGCCCGAGGTGGATTGGCCGTGACTGTCCGCTAGCGTGCGCCACCGTTGATGTCAACCGGGGCCCGTCCAACGGCCAAGAGATGCGAGCTGGCAGCCAGCAATTCCGGGTACGGCTCAGCCATACGAGCCGCCTCCATGGCCGATGCGATCAGCTCATCTGTGGGCCCGTCGCCGGGCTGCTGCTCGGCTGCTTTGACGAGGGACCAGGCCGGGCCCTCGATCCCGTAAACCTGCACTTCGGTGAGCCCAGAGGCAACCAGCTCTGAGACCAGTTCCTCAGCCCTGTGGAAGTAAGACAGGGTGAACCCTCGGACGCCGTCATAGACGGATGTCTCAAGGATCTTTGAGACAGAGTCCCGGATCCGCTCCGTGTGCAGGTGGGCGTACGTCACGTGCTCGAACAGCGAGGCGTACCGGTTGATGGCTGCCGCTGCGATAAGTCCGCCCGGCTTCACCACGCGGCTCGCCTCTGCCAGCGCAGTACGCCGATCGTCTGGGTCCGGCAGGTGGTAGAGCGGTCCAAGGAGCTGCACTACGTCGTAACTGTCGTCCGGCTCGCTCAGGTCACGGGCATCGCCTACGACCGCATGGCACACGGCTGAAGCGTGATCGACGTGGCGGGGCACCGGGTCCACGACTGTTACTTCGTAGCCATCCTTCACCAGCCACTCGGCATGAATCCCAGTCCCTCCGCCAACGTCGAGCACACGGGCCGGAGCGGGGGGCAAAAATCGTCGGAGAAGCTCTTGAGTCCTGACCAGCTCCATCCGCCCGTCTGCCGAGCTGCGCAGACGGCTGTCCTCGTTCACTGTCTCGCCATAGAACCGCATCACGGAGGGAGCCAATTCGAGATTCGACATGCCCGCAGTATCGTGTGTACCGGTGGACCAGTCCAGCGTGCAAGGTAGGGGAAGCCAATGGCTGTTCTGAAGTACGAGGAGATCGCCGAGTCACTTCGGACCCGCATCGCCGCAGGTGAGTACGCCCCTGGCGAGGTAATCCCGTCCGGTCGAGACCTGGCCGAGCAGTGGGGTGTGTCACGGGCCACCGCGATCAAAGCCGTGGATGTGCTCCGCGGCGATGGTGTCGTCGTGGCCAAGCAGGGGACCGGCTTCGTGGTCACGGAAACGCCCGTGGCGCGGCCCGCTGGCGCCCGGCGGGCCGGATCGGCACGCATCTTGGGCGGGATGCCGTTCCTGAGGATCGGAACGCCCGACTGGGCCGAACCGCCCACGCGCGTCGCCACCGCCCTGGGCCTCGCGCCCGGCGCCATGGCTCTGCGCCGTGTGCGAGTTCTCCAACTTCCCGATGGGAGCGCCAATAGCTGCGTGGAAGCGTGGTTCCCCCCGGAGGTCGGAGAGGCTGCACCTCGCCTTTCCGACACGGCACCCATCGCAGAGGGAACAACCCGCTACGTCCGTCGACAGACCGGGCGCTTCCCCGTGGAAGGCGTGGACGTTACAACCGTCCGTCTGGCCAACGAAGTTGAGGCCGAGCGACTGGGGATCGAGCAAGGTAGCGCGGTCGCGGTCCTGCTGCACACGGCACACGATCAGGAGGGGCACCCACTGGTCTGCGAAGAGGGCGTCACGCCGGCCGCACTTTTCGAGCAAGTGGACACCTACGCCATGTAGGCAAGACCGCATCGACAAGCTGGACCGGTCCGCCGGTCCAGCTTTTTTGATGCTTCGTTAGGGCCGCTGAACTGGGCAAATGATTCTCCTCGCTCACCAACTTCATTTTCAACGCTTGACTGGACCGGTCCACCGGTCCAGTCTGTAGAGGCAACGCTGCACCGCCTCACGGCGAAGCGGTTCTGGTTCGGGATGGCCTGCCTTAACTAGGGGCCCCGCGCTGGGGGTTGCTTGAGAACTGAACAGTGAGCTGAAGAGCAGGGCTCGAACCCCTGCCCCGTAACGGTCCGGGTGATGACCGTGTTGGCGGCCCCTTTGATGTGTGCCAGCTCTGGAGAACAGCCGTTGGGCTCCCCGCCGTCACGGGGGCGAACCCGCTGGTCTGCCACCTGGTGCACGCCGCCCTGCTGGCGTCAGAGCAGTGACGATGACGCACCGATCTCCCCGTCTCGGGTCCGGCCCGCCGTGGCAACGGCGCGCTAGCGAAGTACGGGGCCTGTTGCCTCCCTCACCCGTCCGGCCGTCCTTGACCGGGTGTGCCGTACGGGTGGGGTTGCAGGGAGCCGGAGTATCCACATCTTGCAGAAGGAGCACCCCATGACCGCGAGCATCATCGCCGTGATCGGCACCCTGCTTGGCGCCATCGTCGCTGGCGGACTTCAGCAGGCCACCGCCCGCCGCGCCCGACGTGAGGCGCTGCGGGACAAGGGTCTTGCCGCCGTGGCCGATCTGGCCGCTGCACTGGCCGACCACCGCCGGACGATGTGGCACCGCGAGTCACTGCGTCTGGCCGGGGCCGACGCGGCGGCGATAGCCGACGCCCGCGATGCCAGTTACGCCACCCGGTCGGCCGTGACCGCCCCGCAGACCCTCGTGTCGATCCTGCTTCCGGCGCTCGCGCCGGCCGCCGCCGAGGCCGCGAAGGCTGCCTACGCGTTGCGGGACGCCACCAGCGCCACTCAGCTCTCAGACGCCCGTACGGAGGCTCTGCGCGCCGCAGATGCCCTCACCGAGGCTGCGGCCCGCCACCTCACCGCCTAGCAGTCACCGCCCCGATGGTCGCAGGACTGGTTCGACTCCGGTCCGGGGCACTGCCCGCCGTGCTCTGCGGCAGGGCCAATCGCCACAAACCGTGCGGCCCCGGATGGCTAGATCCGGGGCCGCTTCGGGCCGCCCACCGTCTAAGGAGAGATACGACCCATGGACCACATCGTCACACTTCAGGACGCTGTTACCGCGTTCGCCGACTTCATGGAGCCCACCGACGCGGAGCTGGACGCGATCGAGGTGGAGATGCCCGTCATCCTGGCGGACGTCGACCTGCTGGACGCCCAGATCGTCACCCTGGACCGCGCCCCGAGTGAGCTGGACGACCGGCGTATCCGCCGGGCCCGCCGCCGCGCCCTCGCTGCCCGCGTCGCCCTGCTCAACCGCACCAACGCTGCGGCGAGCCTGTCCGGGGGTGCCGCATGAGTGCCACCGACACCGGTCTTCGCACGCAGCACGCTGAGGTGAAGGCGGAGATCACGCGGACGGACACCAAGACGGCGCTGCTGTTGGCGTTCGTCGGTGCGGTCATCGCCGGTGCGTGGACGGCGGGCCGGGACCTGCCGCTGAACTGGCCCGCCACCATCGCGGGTGTGGCCGGTCTGCTGGTGCTGGTCGTGGCGGCCGGGATGCTGCTGGGGTCGGTGCGCCCCAGCTTGAAGGGGGGCCACGGGTTCCCGCTGTGGGCCACCCTCACCGCCGAGGAAATCAGTGCACTGGACGCCGACGACCTTGCGGCGGACATCGCCGGACTGTCCCGGCTGGCCGTCGCCAAGTTCACCCGTCTACAGCGCGCGGTCGACCTGACCCGTGCCGGTGGGGCCCTGCTGATCCTGGCCGCTCTGATCGCTGCGGGCGGTGCGCTGTGATCCGTCTCGTTTCCCAGTCCCGTATCGAGCGCCTGACCGCCGATGCGGAGGACGCCCGCGCTGAGGCGATGGAGGTGCGGGAGCAGGCGGATACCGCTTTCTCCGAGCACATCCGGTCCCTGTACGCGGCCACCGCCCGAGCCGAGTCCGCAGAGCAGGAGATCAGTGTGCTGCGGGCCGACATGCGCATGCTCCAGGTGGCCTTGGAGGCTGCGGCGGCCGACCTGGATGATGCCCGGGACGACTTGGCCGACGCCCGTACGGAGCTGGCCGCCCGCGCCCGGCAGATTGAAGCTCTTCAGGCGCCGCCGGACACGGTGCCGGTGCTGCTGCTCCACTACGGCCAGCCGCACAGCCTCCACCGCGACGACGCGGCCGCCCGCGCGTTCGCGGCCACCCACGGGGCGCCGCTGAACACGTGGGTGCCCGAGGACAAGCTTCCCTCTGCCGCCTCCCGGTGGGTGACGGTTCCGTTCATCTTCGACGTCGGGCAGGACTACTTCGTGAGCGTGGTGGCGCCGCCGGTGAGCGCGTTGGAGGCGGCGGGATGAAGACCGCAATGAACAGTGTTCAGATCCGTTCAGCGGAGACGGCACTGTCAGTGGGTTCCTGGCTGATCGTGGCCGGGGCCATGCTCTATTCGATCCTCACCGTCACCCCGCTGATGGCCGCCCACACGGCCCCCGCGTGGCGGTGGACGGCCCCGATCCTGCCACTGGTCGTGGACGCGGCCGTGGTCATCGTGGTCCGCCTGGATTCCGTGCTGGCCCGGCTGGGCGGGCACGGGGGCCGCTGGCCGGTGGTGCTGCGGTGGATGACCGGCGCCATGACCCTGGCCCTCAACACGGGCGATGCGGCCCTGCAAGGGGACCTGGTGGGCATGGCCATCCACGCGGTGGCGCCGCTCCTGCTCATCGTCACCGCGGAGGCCGGACTCGCCTACCGGCGGGCCATCACCGCGGCCGTGCACGCCCTGGAGAAGGACGCGCAGGAGGAGCGGGAGCGCCGCGAACGGGTCGCCCGGGAGCGGGCGGAGGCGGTGCGGGCGCAGGCCCGCGAGGAGCGCGAGCACGCCGCGCAGCTCGCCCGTGAACAGCGGGAGCACGAGGCCCGTCTGGCGCGGGAGGCCGGTGAACGCGAGGACCGCCAGCGGGCCGAGGAACAGGCCCGGATCGCGGCGGCGGAGCAAGCAGAGCGGGCGGAGCGTGAACGCCGTGAACGCGCCCGTGAACAGTCCGAGCGTGAGCGTGAACAGCGTGAGCGCCAGGCCGCGGAGCGCGCCGAGAAACAGCGCCGCGACGCCGCGGAGCGCGCCGCTCGTGAACACCGTGAACGTGAGGAGCGGGCGGAGCGTGAACGCGCCGAACTCCTTGCCCGCGGTCCTGCCACTGAGAAGCTGGCTGAGGACGAGGCGCGCTCGCTGGTGGGTCAGGCGTTCGCGCTCGGTCTGCCGGTGCGGGCCGCAGCGGAATTGTCCGGCTGGTCGGTGGGCTGGGTCAGTAACCGCTACGCCGAACAGCGCCCGCCCCGCCTTGACGACCTGGTGAGTGCCTGATGGGCACCCTCTACGGCCGGTGCCTGGCGAAAGCTCCGGCACCGGCCGGACACGGTGAGATACCCCGGGTGCTGTGGCGGTGCGCCCCGACCGGCTACGCCACGCTGCGGCAGTTGGACGCGATGGGGTTGCGGCCCGGCGGGCAGGGCGTGCAGATCGAACTCTTCCGCCCCCGCTACCGGCGCGGCCCGCTGATCGCCTACCTGTACCGGGTCGATCTGGCCAAGCCGAAACGGCCGATGACCCCCGCGAAACGGGCCGCGCTCGCCAAGGCGAATGCCGCCCGCCGCACCTGCCCCGCCTGCCGCCGGGATGCCGGATACGTCATCCCCGCCTCGCTCGGCATGTGCGTGCCCTGCGCCTACCCCGAAGAGCAGCGCGCTGCCTGAGCTGCGCGGACGTCAAGGAGAGTCATGGAATCCCTGCCCGAGCTGCCCCATGTGGTGCAGCTTCCCGACGGCACCCACACCTACAGCAACCAACTCCCCGCCACCTACCAGCCGGCGGCCCCGCAGGTCGTGCACGTCCACCAGGCGCCCCCGGACCGCACCGTGGCCCGCCTTGCACTGGGTTCCGGTGTCGGCGCCGGCGCGGTGGCCGCGGGCGTGTACTTCGGGCCGCTGCTGGTCGGCGCGCTCACCGCAATTGCCGCCAACCTCGCCCTGCTGGCGTTCCTGGCCGTGGCGATGGCCTGGGGTGTGGTCACCGTCGTGAAGACGGTCGGCGGCACCCACGGCAAGGCCGCCGCCAAGACCGTGGCCCGTACCCGCCGGGGCCGCCGCCGCTGACGGCTGCCCGTCCGCCCCGGACCCCGCGGTTCGGGGCGGGCGGGGAGCCGGACAGTCCGGCCCCGGAACGGGAGACCTGCTGTGACCAGCCAGGAGTACCGGGAGCGCGCCGAACAGCTCCTCACCGGCCGCCACCCGCACGACGTGCCCGAGCGCTACATCCGTCAGGCGCGGGTGTGGGCGCAGCTCGCGACCGCCGCCGCGATCGAGGAGACCACCCGGCCCGCCACCGCCGTGCCGGGCACCGCGACCGGATCGGAGATTGCCGCGTGAAGAACACCGGTGACCCGCGTCTGACGGCGGGTGAGAAGGCCCGGATTGCCTTGCTGACGGCGCGGATGTGCAAGCGGGAGTTCGCCGGTGAGGCCGTCGACCGGCGCGACCTGGAACGCAAGATGGACCGCATTTTGGACGGCGCCCGCCAGCGCGAGGAGCGCGAACAGTCCAAGTAGCAGTGCCCCGGGGCGGCCTCACCCGGCCAAGGATTCCGGCCGCCCCGGGCCCCTGCCCACCCAACGAAGAGAAGCAGGAGAACCCCATCATGACCGACGCCCCGCGCCTGCACGCCGTCCCCGACCCCGATCCGGCCACCGCGGAGGAGACGACCGCCCCGGCCGCGGTCGACAACCCGAAGCTGCCCAAGCCCGGTGTGCGCAACGACAAGCGGCGCCCGGTGCTGGCCGGATGGTTGACCAACCGCCGCGACTTCCTGGCCAACGCGAAGCATGCCGGGGCCAACGTCGCGTACGCCTCGCTGTTCCACACCGTGCGCCTGCCCGTCTACGCCGCCCGCCTGACCACCATGGCGCCGCGCGGGGCGTGCCGGTTCGTGGCGTCGACGAACCGGTGGGTGTGGGACCGCGAGGCGGCCCCGCTGCGCGACTTCGCGGTGCGGCAGGAGGATGTGGAGGAGTACATGCGCCTGGCCCGGCTGCGCTCCGGGCGGGTGCGGCTGCGCGGCCTGGTCACCCTGGTGGCCGCCGTGTTCGGGCTCGGGTTCGCCCTGTGGCTGTATGTCATGGCCCCCGGGCTGCTGTACGCGTTCGCGGCCGGCGGGGTGCTGCTGCTGGGCACGGCCGGCCAGCAGCCGGACGCCCCCGTGGTCGGCCCGGCCGTGATGAAGACGGAGCTGCAGAAGCTCACCGGGTCGATCGTGCTGCGGGCGCTGGACGCGATCGGCAACCAGAAGGTGAGCGCCGCCATCAAGAAGGGCGGCGACATGAACGGCATGCGCTTCACCTCGGAGATCGTGCGCGACGGCCCCGGCTACCGCGCCGATCTGGATCTCCCGTACGGCGTCACTCCGGACGATGTGATGCAGCAGCGCGAGGCACTGGCTTCGGGGCTGCGCCGCAAGGTCGGCTGCGTGTGGCCCGCACCGGACCCCACCGAGCACGAGGGACGGCTTGTCCTGTGGGTCGGCGACAAGCCGATGAACGAGACCACCAAACCGGCCTGGCCACTGCTGCGGTCCGGGACGGTGGACCTGTTCCGCCCGGTCGTCTTCGGCAACGACCAGCGGATGCGGGACATCGACGTCACCCTCATGTTCGCGTCCATCATCATCGCGTCGGTCCCCCGCATGGGAAAGACGTTCCTCATGCGGCTGCTCCTGCTGATCGCCGCCCTGGACCCGCGGGCCGAACTGCACGCGTTCGACTTCAAGGGCACCGGCGACTTCGGCGCCCTGGAACCGGTCTGCCACCGCTACCGGGCCGGAGACGACGACGAAGACATCGAGTACGTCCTCAACTCGCTGCGGGAGCTGCGCGAGGAGCTGCGTCGGCGGACCAAGCTGGTGCGCAGTCTGCCGCGCTCCCGGTGCCCGGAGTCGAAGGTCACTCCGGAGCTGGCCAGTGACAAGGCCCTGCGGCTGCACCCGATCGTGGTGTCGTTCGACGAGTGCCAGGTGCCGTTCGAGCACAAGGAGCACGGGGCGGAGATCGAGGAGATCTGCACCGACCTGGCCAAGCGGGGCCCGGCTCTGGGGTTCGTCGCCATGTTCGGCACCCAGCGCCCGGACGCGAAGTCGCTGCCGCCGGGCATCTCCTCCAACGCGATCCTGCGGTTCTGCCTGAAGGTCATGAGCCACACCGTCAACGACATGGTCCTCAGCACCGGCGCCTACAAGGCCGGCTACCGGGCCACCATGTTCTCCCGCTCCGACCGCGGCATCTGCTGGATGGCCGGTGAAGGGGACGACCCGCGCATCGTCGCCTCCGCGTTCGTGGACGCCGTCGGCGCGGAGAAGGTCGTCGCACGGGCCAGGGTGCTGCGCGAGGAGTACGGCAACGTCACCGGCCACGCCATCGGCCTGGACCCCGCAGCCGCCCGCACCAGCGACATTCTCACCGACGCTCTCGCCGTCATCCCGCCCGGCGAAGACGCCGTGTGGTGCGAGCGCATCGCCACCCGCCTCGCCGCCCACAACCCGGACGTCTATGCCGGGTGGAAGGGCGAGAACGTGACTGCCACCCTCAAGCCCTGGGGCATCAAGGCGGGACAGGTCTGGGGCCAGACCGACGCCGGGGAGGGCAAGAACAGGCGCGGCATCAAGCGGGCCGACCTCACCGCCGCCATCACCCGCCGTGACGCCGATCGGGCCGCCGCCTGAGGTCAGCAGCGGGTGCTAGACCTAGCACCCGCACCTGCTAGGTCTAGCACCCCCGCTAGCAGCCCGCACCCCCTGTGATCAGGGAACTAGAGCCTAGCGGCCCACCTGCGCAAACCCCCGAAACCCGCCTTGTGAAGGGAGTTGAGCCGTCGTGCTCCTCGCTAGCCTCGCCGTCCTGCTCTGCCTCGCCGGTTACGCAGCGTTGTGCGCTGTGCAGCCGTTCGCCTCCTGCCGCGCGTGCGACGGCATCGGTGTCCGGCACGTCGGCAACCGCCGCAAGGCCAAGGTCTGCCGCCGCTGCCGCGGCTCCCGCTACCGGCTCCGCGCAGGGCGGCGTCTGACCAACAGTGCCCGCCGCGTCCACACGGCCGGCACCCGCCGCCCGCCCCTCAACCGCCCCGCTCCCTGAACAGAGAAGGACTCCCGTCATGGCTGTGACCGTCTCGCTGGTCGTGCTCTTCGCGCTGGTTCTGTTCTTCCTCCTGCGCGGCAAGTCCCTCGGCTACGGGGCCGCGTTCATCGCCGCCGGCTTCGGCTTCCTCCTGGCCTCCACCGGTGCCTCCGAGCCCATCAACAAGGTCATCGAATCCGTCCTGAACGCCATCCCCAACCTGTGAGGAACCCCGTGAACAACGACCTCTTCGACGACTTCGACGACGACACCGAGTACGACCCGGACGACCCCGACACCTGGGAGACGCCGCACTGCCCCGGCTGCGGGGCCAACGGGTCCAGCGAACGCCCCGACTGCATCTGCGAGTAGCAACACCAAGGGCGGCCCCCTTCTCGCCACAAGTCCGGGGCCGCCCTTGTCCAACCACTTCTACCGAGAGAAGCAGGTGACACCCAGCATGACGCAACCCACCGACAATGGGCGACCCCGCCTGTTGGATCTGTTCTGCTGCGCCGGCGGCGCCGCCATGGGCTACCACCGGGCCGGTTTCGACGTCACCGGCGTCGACATCGTCGCCCGCCCCGCCTACCCCTTCACCTTCCACCAGGGCGACGCCCTGGAATTCCTCGCGGACCTGATCGCCACCGGAGAGATCCGCCAGTACGCGGCCGTGCACACCTCCCCGCCGTGCCAGCACGGATGCGCACTCACCGTCGGCACCAACCGGGCCATGGGCTGGGGCCGCACCCACGTCCAACTCATCCCCACCCTGCGGGAGTTGCTGGATGCCACGGGGCTTCCGTACGTGATCGAACAACCGAACGGGCGGGCCCCGGTCCGCAAGGACCTGAACCTGTGCGGGGAGATGTTCGGTCTCGGAGTCCTGCGCCACCGCACCTTCGAACTGGGCGGCTGGACCACCGCACAGCCCGTCCACCGTCCCCACCGGGGCAGGGTGCGCGGTTGGCGGCACGGCCAGTACTTCGACGGCCCCTACGTCGCCGCCTACGGCTCCGGCGGGGGCAAGGCCACCGTCCCCGAGATGCAGCACGCCATGGGCATCACCTGGACCGACGTCCGCGAGGAACTCACCGAAGCCATCCCCCCGGCCTACACCCAGCACATCGGCACCGCCGCACTCGCCCACCTCGCCACCGGGGCGGTGGCGGCATGAACACTCTGCTGACCACCGCCCTGGATCTGGCCCGCACCGGGCTGCCCGTGCTCCCCCTGCGCGCGGGCAAAGTCCCCTTCGGGAACTGCCCCACCTGCACCCGCAACGCTTGCGGCGGGCGCCCCCACATGAAGACCCCCGGCCCCTGCACCTGCCCGGCGCCGTGCCACGCGTGGGCCGCCGCCACCACCGACCCCGACGTCATCACCTCCCCGCCATGGGCCCGCGCCTGGGAGCGAGCGGAGGCGGTGGCCTACCACCCCGGCGGCGCCGGCCTCACCGTCGTTGACCTCGACAACCCGGCCGCCGTCGCATGGGCTCGCGAGATCCTGCCCGCCACCCAGACCGTGCCCACCAGCCGCGGCGAGCACTGGATCTACCAGGGCACCATGCGGTCGGTGAACGCCGTACGTTCCGGGGTCGACCTCAAGTCGTCCATGTCCTACGCCCGGTGGCGCGACCACGGCACCGGCACCACCGTCCCGCTGCCGGACGTTGTGCGCGCACTGGCTGACAAGCCGGCCGCGGCCCGGCCGGTACCCGCCAACATGGTGCCCGCACCGGCGGGTGGTGGGTGCCGCCACCGCACCCCCGCCTACCTAGAGCGGGGCATCACGATGGCGGAGCAACGCATCACCACGGCGCACGACGCGGTGCACACCACCGTCTACCGCACCTTCCTTGCCGTGCTGTCCACGCACGGGCGGTGCGGGTGCCTCACGGACGGCCACGTGGCCCGGCTGTTCACCGCGGCGCAGGCCAAGGGGGAATCGCTCCGGCACTGTGCGGACGCGTGGGCCAACGCCCGCACCGCGTTGGGGGTGTGAGTCATGTCCGAGGACGACAAGACTCCCGCGCGGGAGGTCATCACCGACTATGCGCAGGCGCATTTCCGGTACTTCCGCACCACCGAGGGCACCGTGTACGCGCAGCGCAACGGGCACCCCGTGGCCCGTCCGATCCGCTCCCAGGGCACGACCGGGAGTCACCGGCAGGAGTTGATGGTCGACCTGTTCAACGCCGGTCTGGGCGTGTTCAACGGGACGGCCATGAAGGAGGCGTTGGACTTGATCGAAGCACTCGCCCTCAGTCAGGACGTGCAGCCCACCCATATCCGCGTCGCCCCCGGCTTCGACGGGGCCACCTGGCTGGACCTGGGCAGGGACGACGGGCAGTCGGTGCGGATCCACCCCACCGGGTGGGACATCCGCACCCCCGACCCGCGTGAGGTGTCCTGGCGGCGCACCCAGCTCACCGGGGAACTGCCCCTGCCCGCCAAGGACACCGACGGTAAGGGCATCGACCTGCTGATGCGGCTGTGCAACTTCGCCGGGCCCGACACGGAATGCCTGGCCCTGGCCTGGCTGATCGGTTGCCTGGAGCCGTCCGTCCCCGTCCCCGCCCCCTTCCTCACCGGCCCGCAAGGGGCGGGGAAGTCCACCGGCGGACGGATGCTCGTGCGCATCATCGAGGGCATGACCGGCGACCTGCGCCGCGCCCCGAAGGACGAAGAGAACCTGATCACGGCGGTGGCCGCCGGGTGGATCACCGCCCTGGACAACCTGTCCCACCTCCCGCCGGACCTCTCGGACCTGATGTGCTGCGTCGTCACCGGCGCCGAGAGCATCAAGCGGGCCCTGTTCAGCGACGGCGACGTCTACCGCTCCCGCTACCGCCGCCCGCTCCTGCTCACCGGCATCGACGTCGGCATCATCCGCCCCGACCTCGCCGAACGCCTCCTGCCCCTACGCCTGGAGCGGCCCCAGGTGCGGCGCACCGAAGCCGAACTGTGGGCGGAGTACGCGGAAGCCCTGCCCATCGTGCTCGGATCGCTGCTGGACCTGACCGTGAAGGTGCGCAGCGCACAGGCGGACACCCCGACCGATCTGCGGATGGCGGACTTCGCCCACCTGTGCGCACAGCTCGATGCGGCGCAGAGCTGGGGAGTGCTCGCCGCCTACCGGGCAAGCCTGGACGAACTCAACGACGACGTCATCGAGGGCGACCTCCTCGCCCAGACCGTTCTCAAGCACGCAGCCGGCATGGAGGCGGGCACCGAGCAGCGGATGACGGCCGCGGAATGGCTGCACGCCCTCACCCAGCTCTACACCGGCGAGGACTACCACCCGCTGCCCAAAGGGTGGCCCACCACCGGAAAAGTCCTCTCCGACCGCCTCAAGCGCCTCCAACCCACCCTGGCCGCCCGCGGCGTCCTGGTCGACTGGGGCCGCACCATGACCGCCCGCTACATCGAAATGGCCCGCCCCGCCCCGCCACCGCCCCCACAGCAGCAGGCCGCATTCTGACCCACCGAGCGCGCACGCGGACCGTGAAAGAGCAAGAGGAGCACCCCGCCCCGGGTGCTCCTCTTGTTGTTCCGGCGGCACCGCCGCCGCTGCACAAGACGCGCCGCGCAGCGGCCCGCTCTTCGCCCTTCACGCGCGAAGACGCACCCCACCAAAGACAGAAACACGCCCCCTCTTTTCCTAAGTAGGAAAGACCTGCGTCATCCGCGTCATGCAAGCGAGGAAACCGCCCGTGAGCTGCGGAAAGAAGCATGACGCAGACACAGACGGCTGCGTCATCCTGCGTCATCTGCGTCATGGCCCATGACGCACCCACGTCATCCATGACGCACCCCCGACCGCCCTGCGTCATCAAAACCCGCAGGTCAGAGCCCTGAATGACGTGCATGTCGCAATGACGCAGAAATCCGAACCTCGGACGCACACGGCTCACGACGTCCGCAGAGTTCGCCTCTCCCTCGCCCCGAAGACTCCGCCAAGGAGGCTCAACGTGACGACCGCCCCCCAGCCGACCCCCGCCCCCATCGACAGCGGGCCAGACCCCACGCTCATTGCTCTCAAGGTCGAGGAAGCGGCCCGACGCCTCAGCATCGGCCGGACCACGATGTTCGCCCTCATCCGTGACGGGGCGATCCAGACCGTGCGCATTGGGCACCTCCGCCGCGTGCCAGTGCAGGCACTCAACGACTACCTCACCGCTCGAATGCAGCCGCACGGCCAGCACCTGGCCGCTTAAGGAGACTCATGGAGAAGCGCGCGAAGCGTCCCGACGGAGCGTCGTCCATCTACTTCGGCAAGGACGGCTATTGGCACGGCCGTGTGACGGTCGGCGTCCGCGATGACGGCACGCCTGACCGACGGCACGTCATGAGCAAGGTGAGTGAAGGGGAGGTCATCAAGAAGGTTCGCGCCTTGGAGAAGCAGCGGGATGCCGGCAAGGTCCGCAAGCCCGGCAAGCCTTGGACCGTTAAGGCATGGCTTCACCACTGGGTGGAAGAGATTGCCAAGCCGTCCGTACGGGAGAACACCTACGCCGGCTACGAGGTCGCCGTCCGGGTGCACCTGACGCCAGGTATCGGGGCGCACAGGCTGGACAAGCTTGAGCCGGAGCACCTGGAACGCTTCTACTCGAAGATGCTGGCCAACGGCAGCAAACCAGCCACGGCCCACCAGGCGCATCGCACGCTCCGGACGGCGCTTAACCACGCGATGCGGCGTGGCCACGTAACCCGGAACGTTGCTTCGCTTGCTGTGCCGCCCCGGATTGAAGACGAGGAAGTTGAGCCGTACGACATCGAGGAGGTCCAGCGGCTCCTCTCCGAAGCGGCCAAGCTCCGCAACAGTGCCCGCTGGTCCATCGCTCTCGCGCTCGGTCTGCGGCAAGGCGAAGCGCTCGGACTGCGCTGGTCTGACGTCGACCTACCGGCGGGCATTCTGCGGGTCCGTACGAACCGTCTCCGGCCCAAGTATCTGCACGGCTGTGGCGGGGACTGTGGGACCAAGCCCGGGTACTGCAAGCAGCGGGTGCGGAAGAACGAGGACACGGCGAACACAAAGTCACGCGCTGGCCGACGGGTGATTGGTGTGCCCGACGAACTGGCCCGGCTGCTGGAGTTGCACCGGCAGGAGCAAGCGAGAGAGCGAGCACGAGCCGCCCAAGAGTGGGTCGAGAGGGGTTTCGTCTTTACCTCACCCTTCGGGGCCCCTCTTGTACCCAGCACGGACTATGACGCGTGGAAGACGTTGCTTGCCGACGCCAAGGTCCGTGACGGGCGACTGCACGACGCGCGGCACACCGCCGCCACGGTGCTGCTGATCCTCGGGGTTCCGGAACGAGTGGTCATGCAGATCATGGGGTGGTCGTCCACCGCGATGGCGGCCCGGTATCAGCACGTGACTGGCGGCATCCTGCAAGACGTCGCGCAGAAGGTCGGCGGGCTCATTTGGGAGGTCGCGAAGAGCGACGGCGGGGCGGACGAGAAAGATCCTGAACAGCCTCGTTGAGACTGTGGATGAGACTGCCAAAGCAGAAGGCCCGGACCGTTTGCACGGTCCGGGCCTTCTAGCTGCGGAGGATACGAGATTCGAACTCGTGAGGGGTTGCCCCCAACACGCTTTCCAAGTCTGATCGTCGCCTTGATGCGTCGGTGCAGGGTCGTTCACCTGCGTTCATGCCTTGCCGCAGCGAGTCTCTCGAACCGGCCGCGTACTTCGGTGGACGCTGTTGGACCTTGGCGAATGAGACGGAAACTGAGACGGAGGAGGGCCCTACTTCCGGTTGCTGCTGGCCTTGTCGTAGTGAACTCGGCAGAACGTCACCAGGTCGTCGGCGTGGATGGCCCCGTACTCCTCGGGCTTCAAAGCCTCGACAGCATCGATGATCTGATGCGCGGAATGTGACCGGTACCCCCTCGCGCTGTCATGCTCGCTGACCTCGACGGCCCAGTACTTCACCAGGATCGGGGATTCCTGGAAGCTTCTATAGGTCTTCGTGTCGCGAAGGTCCTGGTCCAGAACCTTGACGTTCAGTCCTTCAGACAGCGCGTCGCGAGCGTAAGCAAGGGCGGCCTCTAGATCCAACGTATAGAACGTGAGCGGACGCCCGTTGGCTTCACGTGGGATAGTCATACCCGCACTCTACGGACGGCATGAGGCTGGTGGAGCGGCTTTGGGCTGGAGCTGCTTTGGGGCGAGTGATCATGGCCCCTTACGCTGGCCGCGATTCGGGCAGCACCTAGCCTGCCCGCAATAGCCCGAATCGGGGCCATGATCGTAGAGGCTCGCCCCAAAGTGGCTGCCTAAAGCCGTGGAGCCGGCCGCCCCAGCCAAGGCGTGGTTTCCCATCCCTGGCCGGTTGCTTCCGGCCCCAGGGCGCGGGCGGGTGCCGAAGGCACAGAGCCCGCAGCCAAGGGGCCAGGCCCGCGTGAGCGGGCCACTTGATGATGTAGAGAAACCTGTAACAGCCGCTGGGCTCCGGGCTTGCCGTTTCCGTCAGAGCTTCGGCTGCACCGGTTCGGGGAGTCGTGCCGCCCACGCTTCAAGCACCGCAGTGGCTTGCTCTTGCAGGGCTGGGCTCTGTGCCTGCTCAATCAGAGTGCGTTGCGTCGCGGGCATTGAAAGCTCCCTGTAGAACTGCAAGTCTTCGAATCCATTCACCGCCACATCTGTGCTTGTCCCGGCGTACACAAGCCTGGGAATTCGCGCCCAATAACAGGCCACCAAGCACATAGGGCACGGCTCACTGCTGGCGTACATCACTCCATCCTCGAACAGGTGCCGTCCGAGCTTCGCGCCCGCCTCGCGCAGGGCCATGACCTCGGCGTGAGCGGTTGGATCTCGCAGCTCTACGACGCTGCTCGTCCCCTTCCCGACGATCTCCCCTTGAATTACGACGATCGCACCAAAGGGGGTTCCTCCCTGTTCGAGAGAGTGCTGCGAGAGGCGAATAGCGTATTCAAGGAACTCTTCATCCGTACTGCTGAGCTGAGTACTCATACGTTGCTTCTCCCTGTTCCGCTCGATTTTCAGCGAGTCGTACGGGACGCCTTCCGCCATGCCTTCAGGGGCGTGACAAAGCGCAGTTCTGTCCGATCAGCGGGGTAGTCGGCATCCGAGATTTCGACCACTCGATCATCGGCGTCCAGTGAAATGCGGCGGCAGATCAGGAGCGGGATGCCGTCCGACAGGCCCCACGCTCGCGCTTCGACGGTGGTCGGCATGCGGCCGGTCACCTCGTCCACGACGGTCTTGATCTCGATACCCACAGTTGAGAGTTGATGATGTGTGCCCCCGGGCCAAGGTTCCCGGTTCTGGTCAAGCAACTCGGGGTTGCCCTCGACGAGAGCAAGCGGGATGTACGACGTGCTGTGAGAGAGCAAGTGACCGGTGCGGGTATCCGTCGACTCGTAGAGCCGTTGCAGCACCAGCGTGCCAGCGGTCACTTCAAGCGACTTGGCCAGTTCAGTACTGGCCTCGATGGTGGAGTACTCGGTCCGGAACGACTGCTCCTGTATGGACATGCCGAGGTTGGTTTCTGCCTCGCCGACGGTCGCCCGTTCCTTCTCGGGGCGGCGAGCGAGGTCCTTTTCCGCCTGGTGACGCTCTGAGGACCGGATCACTCGCGCTGGCGGGATGCGTACGCGAGGTGCCTTCCCACGACCAGAGGTGATCAGCCCTTGCGACTTCAGCAGCGCAACGGCTCCCCGAGCTGAGTTCATCGAGCATGACCACCTCTGGCGCAGCTCATCGAGCGTCGGAAGCGAGGCACCGGGTTCAAGGTCGCCCCGTTCGATCTGCATCCGGATGTCGTCTGCGATCTGCAACTGGATGGGACGGTCTACCGCCGTCGGCCGTGGGTCCATGCCTTCATGATGCGACTTCGCGGGTTTGTGGGCAAACCCCTTGCGTGTGCGGTCAAGTAGGCCTAGCTTTTGAATAGTTCGCGGGTTTGCCCACAAACTTGCGGCTTCCAAGAGCAGGGAGCGGCTCCCTACCGCCAAGCAGTCAGCCGCTCCCCTGACCCCGAAGGGGTGGTCCCATCATGACGGTTCTGTCTTTACCGGTGCAGGTCTCGGGTGCCTTTCAGCCGTCGCGATCTCCGTTGAGGTCTCCCGATGCGCTGCCAGCGCTGTCCGTACGCGATCTGTCGAACAGTGAGCGGGCTGTGGCGCTCTACGCCTCGGACATGCCCGACGCGTACCGCCACCGGTCTCGTGACGATGATCAGGAACTTGAGTCCTGGATCGTTGAGGGTGCCGTTCGTCTGGGCTTGGACGAGCTGCACCAGTCGGCTGCTTTTCTCAGCGGCTTCCAGTTGCTGGGCCGCTTCGCCACGAGCGAGCAGACGAAGGCCCACCGAGTTCGCTTCCCGAAGAAGGGCCGTCTGCGTCGGGTGGGGGAACTGGCGTCCCTCACGGTCCTCATCTTCAGGATGAGTGATGAGGCTTGTGAGCGGGGGAAGCGCCCGCAGGTCGAGGGGGCATGCCGGTGCGCGGGCACGGGGTGGACTGAGTTCCGCTACGAACTTGATGAGCCGACCTCGGTCGCCAAGGTGAACTGCCCGGGACACAACCCTGACGGGCACATCCCGAGTCCGGTGGGGGTGTTCGCGTGAGCCCCTTCGACGACGCCCTGCACGCGGCTGAGATCGCAGACGAAAAGCGCACCGAGCGGATCGCCTTGTACCTCGACGCGTACGACGTGCGGCCGTACAGCCGGTTCTTCATGGTGATTGACGATGCGCACTACGCGGAGGAAGAGGCCAAGCTGTTCGGGCTCTACCCGCCTCTCGGGCACGGTTATCCGAGGGAGGACGCGTGACGGTCTTCCCCGTCGCTCCTGGGGCCGTGGCTGATGCTGCGGCCTCCATGGGCACCGACCCCCTGACCCTGGCTGATCTGCTGCGGGTGGCTGGTTCCCCGGACTTCGACCGGTGGCGTGAGCAGGTCCGCCGTACGGGTGGCTGCTCGGACCCGATCCACCTGACGGGCTCGACCGTTACCCGGGACGCGGCTACCGGTGAGGTGCTGCACTCCTACGCGACGGACCAAGAGCCGGGCGGCCGGTTACGGATCGCGTGCGGCAACCGGCGGGCCTCCCGCTGCCCCTCGTGCGCCTGGACGTATGCCGGGGATGTCTACCACCTGATCAGGGCCGGGATCACTGGCGATTCCCGGATGGGTGTCACGAGTCGGGTCCGTCAGCACCCGGGAGTGTTCGCGACGCTGACGGCTCCGTCGTTCGGGCCCGTCCACAACCGGCCGGACACGGGGCGCTGCCGGTGCGGCACCGCCCACCAGGAGGACTCTCCGCTGTTGGGCACCGCGTTGGACCCGGCCACCTACGACTACGCGGGGGCGGTGCTGTTCAACAACTTCGCCGGGGCCCTGTGGCAGCGCTTCAGCATCTACCTGCGCCGGGAGATCGCCGCCCGTGCGGGCCTCACCCAACGGGAGCTGCCGGACTTCTGCCGGGTCTCCTTCGGGAAGGTCGCGGAGTTCCAGAAGCGCGGAGCGGTCCACTTCCATGCCGTGGTGCGCCTCGACGGCCCTGCCGGGCATGAGGACGCGCCGCCGTCCTGGGCGACGGTGGGCCTGCTCACCGATGCGATCCGCTCTGCGGCGTCCCGGGTCTCGGTGACGGTCCCGCCGGCCGCCGGGCACCCGGCCCGGTCCTTGCGCTGGGGGCGACAGGTTGACGTCCAGGCCATCGGCGGCATGAATCAGGTGGAACTCACCGACAGTGCGGTTGCCTCCTACGTCGCGAAGTACGCCACGAAGGCGGCCGAGACCTCCGGCACGGTGGATCGGCGGATTGGGGAACGTGCCGAACTTGCCAAGCTGCCGGGCCTGCCCGCCCATGCCCGCCGATTGATCGAAGCGTGCTGGGAACTGGACGACGCCTATCCGGATCGGCTGCTGGCCAAGTGGTCGCACATGCTCGGCTTCCGCGGCCACTTCATGACCAAGTCCCGCGTCTACTCCACCACCCTTACCGAGCGCCGGGCCGTGCGCGCCGACTACCGGGCCCGCCAGGAACGCCGCGAGCGCGGGCTCCCGGAAGTCCTGGACGACGACTCGGAGGGCTCCACGGTCGTCCTCGCGCACTGGCAGTACGCCGGGCACGGACACACCCCGGGTGAATCCTGGCTCGCTGCCAGCATCGCCCGCGATCTCAAGACCAACCGCGACACCGCACGCGAAGCACTCGCAGACCTAGACGACTCAGAAGAGGGGGACTGGCAGTGAACGAGACACCTGAGCTGGCCATCGTGGCAGTGGACCCGACGTTGGCCCTCCTCACCGTTGACGAGGCTGCGCGCCGCCTCAGTGTCGGGCGTACGACCTGCTTCAAGCTCGTGAGCACCGGAGAGCTTGAGTCGGTCACGGTGGGCCGCCTCCGCCGCGTACCTGCCAACGCCGTGCCCGATTACGTCGCCAAGCTGCGCGCCTCCGCGCTGGCCGCTTGAGGGGCTGACCATGGCTGAGCAGAAGAGGACCCGGCAGCCCAACGGCGCTTCATCGATCTACCTCGGTAAGGATGGCAAGTGGCACGGCCGCGTCACGGTCGGCGTACGCCCCGACGGCAGGCCCGACCGTCGGCATGTGGAACGTAAGACCCGCCCGGAAGTCACAAGGGCGGTCCGGAAGCTGGAAGGGCTGCGGGACGAGGGCAAGGTTCCTTCGGCGGGTCAGCGGTGGACGGTCAAGACCTGGCTTGAGCACTGGGTGGACAACATCGCCAAGAAGTACGTGAGCGAGAACAGCTACGACGGCTACGAGGTAGATGTGCGCGTCCACCTGGTGCCGGGCCTGGGGGCTCACAAGCTGGAGCGCCTTGAGCCGGAACACCTGGAAGCCTTCTACGAGCTGATGCAGAAGCGGGGAAGCGCCGCCGGAACGGCCCACCACGTTCACCGGACGATCCGGGTTGCGCTCGGTGAGGCGGTCAAGCGTGGGCACGTCACTCGGAACGTCGCTGAGATCGCCAAGGCTCCGCGTCTCGAAGAGGAGGACATCGAGCCGTACTCGATCGAAGAAGTGCAGAGCCTCTTGCTGGAGGCATCGAAGCTCCGCAACAGCGCACGGTGGGTCGTGGCCCTGGCTCTCGGGCTGCGACAGGGCGAAGCGCTCGGGCTGAAGTGGGAGGACGTGTACCTGGACGCCGGATACATCCGCACGCGGAAGAACCGGCTGCGCCCGAAGTACGCGCACGGCTGCGGAGACACCTGCGGTCGCAAGCCCGGGTACTGCCCGAAGCGGGAACAGACCCGGCGGGAGTTCAAGAACACGAAGTCCCGCGCCGGTCGACGGACGATCGGCTTGCCCGACCCGGTGACCAAGATTCTCCGCAAGCACCAGGAAGATCAGGAGAGGGAGCGGCAGGACGCCGGGGACCTCTGGGAGGACAAGGGGTACGTCTTCGCCTCGGAGATTGGGACGCCGCTGATCCCGAACACCGACTACCACCGGTGGAAGCAACTGCTGGCGGACGCTGGCGTACGAGACGGGCGACTGCACGACGCCCGCCACACGGCCGCGACGGTCCTTCTCCTGCTCGGGGTCCCCGATGTGGTGGTCGACGCAATCATGGGCTGGGAGCCTGGCGGTGCCGCTCGGATGCGCGCCCGGTACATGCACGTCACTGGCCCGATGCTGAAAAAGGTGGCTGATCAAGTGGGCGTCGCGCTCTGGGGCTCGCCGGACCCGGACTGAGACGGAAACTGAGACGGGAAAAGACGAAGGCCCGGACCGTTTGCACGGTCCGGGCCTTCTGCCTGCGGAGGATACGAGATTCGAACTCGTGAGGGGTTGCCCCCAACACGCTTTCCAAGCGTGCGCCCTAGGCCACTAGGCGAATCCTCCGCCGCAAACAATACAAGACGTTGAGGGGTGCTTGCGACCACGTTCCCCGGGGGCGGCTTCCGGGGAAGTTCCGAGGTGGGAGCCGGTCGTATTTGGGCCGGGGGATCGGCTAGGGTGGGGGTCAGCCCCTCACGTGGCGCTATCTGACTGAACTCCCCCAGGGCCGGAAGGCAGCAAGGGTAGGTTGGCTCTGGCGGGTGCGTGGGGGGTCTTTGCGTTCCCGGAGGGCCGGGTTCCGTGAGGTCGGGCGCCGGAGGCGGGCCGGGGGCGGGCCGGGGGCGCGGTCGGGGCCGGTTGTTCTCGGGTGCGGGGCCGGTTGTCGGTGCTACCGGTTGTCGGCGGGACCCGTTGTCAGTGGGTCCCGATAACCTCGTATGTGTGTCGTCCCTTGCGCTGTACCGCCGCTATCGCCCCGAGTCCTTCGCCGAGGTCATCGGTCAGGAGCATGTCACTGCCCCGCTGATGCAGGCCCTGCGGAACAACCGGGTCAATCACGCGTACCTGTTCAGCGGGCCGCGCGGTTGTGGAAAGACGACCAGTGCGCGGATCCTGGCGCGCTGTCTCAATTGTGAGCAGGGGCCCACCCCGACCCCCTGCGGCGAGTGCCAGTCCTGTGTGGACCTGGCGCGCAACGGGCGCGGTTCGATCGATGTGATCGAGATCGACGCGGCGTCCCACGGTGGTGTGGACGACGCCCGTGACCTGCGGGAGAAGGCATTCTTCGGGCCTGCCAGCAGCCGGTACAAGATCTACATCATCGACGAGGCCCACATGGTCACCTCGGCGGGCTTCAACGCCCTGCTGAAGGTGGTCGAGGAGCCGCCGGAGCACCTCAAGTTCATCTTCGCGACGACCGAGCCCGAGAAGGTCATCGGGACGATCCGCTCCAGGACCCACCACTACCCCTTCCGGCTGGTGCCGCCAGGGACGCTGCGCGACTACCTCGGCGAGGTGTGCGCCAAGGAGGAGAGCCACGTCGAGGACGGTGTGCTTCCGCTGGTGGTGCGGGCCGGCGCCGGGTCGGTGCGTGACTCGATGTCGGTGATGGACCAGCTGCTGGCGGGCGCGGCCGACGACGGTGTGACGTACGCCATGGCGACCGCGCTGCTCGGGTACACCGACGGGTCCCTGCTGGACTCCGTCGTCGATGCCTTCGCCGCTGGGGACGGGGCCGCGGCCTTCGAGGTCGTGGACCGGGTCATCGAGGGCGGCAACGACCCGCGCCGGTTCGTCGCCGACCTGCTGGAGCGGCTGCGCGACCTGGTGATTCTGGCCGCTGTGCCGGACGCCGGGGAGAAGGGGCTGATCGACGCCCCGGCCGACGTGGTGGAACGGATGCAGGCGCAGGCTTCCGTGTTCGGCGCCGCCGAGCTGAGCCGGGCCGCCGACCTGGTCAACTCCGGTCTTACGGAGATGCGCGGGGCCACTTCGCCCCGGCTCCAGCTGGAGCTGATCTGCGCGCGCGTGCTGCTGCCCGCCGCCTTCGACGACGAGCGCTCCGTGCAGGCGCGACTGGACCGGCTGGAGCGGAACGGCGGGGGCGGCGGCGGTGCGTTCGTCGCCGGCGGGCCGATGCCCGGAATGCCGCCGATGGGGTACGTGCCGGGGGCGGGCGCGGAGGGCCATGCGGCGGGGCAGATGCCGGGGCAGGGGCATGGGGCCGGGTCCGGGGCGGTTGGGGCTGGTCCTGCGGTGGGGGCTGGTCCGGTGGCAGGTCCTGGTTCCGTGGCAGGTCCTGGTTCTGGGGCCGGCCCTGGTGCTGGGGCTGCTTTTTCTCCGGGGGCGGTGCCCGCTGCTGCTCCCGCGGCGTCCGCTCCCGCGGCGGGGGTGGACCCGGGTGCCGGGGGGCCGGGGGCGCAGGCTCCGTACGCGCCCGCCGCTGCCGCACCCCCGGCTGCCGCGCCGCCCGCCGAAGCTCCCGCGCGGCGGCCCGGTGGCTGGCCCACCGCGTCCGCTCCCGGGCAGGGCCGGCCCGAGCCGGTGGCGCCGCAGCCCCAGGCGCAGGCCCCGGCTCCACAGGCGCAGGCCGGTGCGCCGGGTGGCGGTGCGCCCGGTCAGGCGGGGCCCAGCGCCGCCGCCGCGCAGGGTGCCGCCCAGGTGCGGAACATGTGGCCCGGAATCCTGGAGGCCGTCAAGAACCGCCGCCGGTTCACCTGGATCCTGCTCAGCCAGAACGCCCAGGTCGTCGGCTTCGACGGGACCACCCTCCAGGTCGGCTTCATCAACGCCGGAGCCCGCGACAACTTCGCCAGCAGCGGCAGTGAGGACGTGCTGAAGCAAGTTCTCGCCGAGTCCTTCAACGTGCAGTGGCGGATCGAGTCCGTCGTCGACGCGACCGGCGGGGGCGGTGGCGGCCAGCCGTCGGGCGGGCCTTCCGGCGGTTACGGAGGCGGAGGCGGCGGTGGCGGTGGCTTCGGTGGCGGCGGTGGCGGAGGCGGGGGATTCGGTGGGGGCGGGGGCGGCTACGGCGGTGCCCCCGCGGCTCCGGCCCCGGCCGCGCCGCGTCCGCCGCAGGCCTCGGCGCCGCAGGGGGGCGGGGGCCCGGTGCAGGGGGCCGCGCAGGCCCCGGCCGTGCATCCCGCGCAGGCGCAGCACCAGGCGCAGAATCCGGCTCCGGCTCCCGAGGCACCGCGCCCCGAGCCCGTACCGCAGCGGCAGCCGGTCTCCGTCGAGGACGATGTGCCGGAGGACGACGATCCGGACCTGGTGGATTCGGCGCTGTCCGGGCACGACCTGATCGTGCGGGAGTTGGGGGCGACGGTGGTCGAGGAGTTCGTGAACGAGTAGGTGGGGGGGCGCCTGCGGCGGGTTTTGCCCCTCCCCGCCCCTTCCCTGAACCGCTCGCCGCGGGGCCGGGGTTTCCCCGCGGGAGGTGTTGTGTCGCTCGCGCAGTTCCCCGCGCCCCTTGCGGGGCTGTTCTTCGGCGGCGGAGGTGTGGCTGGTCGTTCGCGCAGTTCCCCGCGCCCCTTGTGGGGCCGGGGGTTTCCCCGTGGCGGGGCGTCGAAAGGGCTGCCCCGGGATTCGGGGTGTTCCGGCACGGCTAGGCTGCACCCCGTGAAGGTCCTCGTCATCGGCGGCGGCGCCCGCGAACACGCCCTGTGCCGCTCTCTGTCCCTCGACCCCGACGTCACCGCTCTCTACTGCGCCCCCGGCAACGCCGGCATCGCGGAAGTGGCGGAGCTGCACCCGGTCGATGCCCTCGACGGGGCCGCCGTCGCGCGCCTCGCCACCGAACTCGGCGCCGGTCTCGTCGTCGTCGGCCCGGAGGCCCCGCTCGTCGCGGGAGTCGCCGACGCCGTCCGCGAAGCCGGGATTCCGGTCTTCGGGCCGTCCAGGGAGGCCGCCGAACTGGAGGGCTCCAAGGCGTTCGCCAAGGACGTGATGGCCGCCGCCGGGGTGCCCACCGCGCGCAGCTACGTCTGTACGACGCCGGAGGAGATCGACTCCGCGCTGGCCGCCTTCGGCGCTCCGTACGTCGTGAAGGACGACGGTCTCGCGGCCGGCAAGGGCGTCGTCGTGACCGGCGACGTCGACGAGGCGCGGGCGCACGCGCTGGCCTGCGAGCGCGTCGTCATCGAGGAGTTCCTCGACGGGCCCGAGGTGTCGCTGTTCGCGATCACCGACGGGGTCACCGTGCTGCCGCTGCAGCCCGCGCAGGACTTCAAGCGTGCCCTGGACGGCGACGAGGGCCCCAACACCGGCGGCATGGGCGCCTACTCGCCGCTGCCGTGGGCCGACCCCAAGCTGGTCGACGAGGTCATGGACTCCGTGCTCCAGCCGACGGTCGACGAGCTGCGGCGCCGCGGAACCCCGTTCTCCGGTCTGCTGTACGCGGGTCTCGCGATCACGAGCCGCGGGGTGCGGGTCATCGAGTTCAACGCCCGCTTCGGCGACCCGGAGACCCAGGTCGTGCTGGCCCGGCTGCGCACCCCCCTCGCGGGCGTGCTGCTCGGCGCGGCCAACGGCACCCTGGACGCCCTGCCCCCGCTGAAGTGGCGCGACGAGACGGCCGTGACCGTCGTCGTCGCCTCGCACAACTACCCCGGCACCCCGCGCACCGGCGACCCCATCGAGGGCCTCGCCGAGGTGGCCGCCCAGGACGCCCCCGAGGCGTACGTCCTGCACGCGGGCACCAAGCGGGACGGCGACGCCGTGCTGAGCGCCGGCGGCCGGGTGTTGTCCGTGACCGCGACCGGCGCCGACCTGACCGAGGCCCGGGAGCGCGCGTACCGCGCCGTCGGCCGGATCCGGCTCGACGGCTCGCAGCACCGTACGGACATCGCGCAGAAGGCCGCCCAGGACGCCCGGGGCTGAGCAGGACGCCGACAGGGGCGGACCGGGCGGATGCCCGGTCCGCCCCTGTCGCGTACGGGCCGGTCCGCGGGGGAGAGCCCGGTTCCGCCCCGGAAGCCAGCACCTTTGCCCAAAGCCATTCAATCGGGTGACGGCTCGCCCATCCGGATGACTGGTGCCAAAGCCCCAACTAGGGTGCCGCGCAAGCGGTTCCGGCACTTGGCCCACCGACATTGCGATGTCGGTGGCGGGTGCCACAGTGGGGGAGTGAGCAACCCGTCGCAGGGCAGAGGGGGTGAATCCGGTCGTGTCCGGTGTGTCTGATTCCGGTGCCAGTTCCACTGGCCCCGGTTCTCGGTCCGGTTCTGGTGGTTCCCATGGCTCCCGTGGTTCCGGTGGTTCCGAGGGGCTGAGTTCGAGCGGTGGCGCGGGTGCGCCGCGCGCCCCACGGGGCCTGGGCGAGGAGCAGGGCGCGCAGGCCGCGCGGGAGCGTGCGCTCGCCGTTCTGCGGGTGCGCGGCCGGGCGCTGGCCGGTGCCCTGCTGCCCGCCGCCGTGGCCGTCGTGCTGCTGGCCGGCGGCGCCTCGGGACGGCTCGTGGGGCCAGGCTGGGACGCGGCGCGCTGGGCGGTGTCCGGCGTCGCGGCGGTGGTGCTGCTGACCGGGCTGCTGGTCGCCGTGGTGGTCGCGCGGGCGCGGCCCGCCATGACGCCCACGGTGGAGCTGACCGAGTCCTCCGCCCCCGACCTGTACCGCCTGGTCGAGGACCTGGCCGAGCGGCTCGACGTGCCCGCGCCGTCCGCGATAGCCCTGACCCCGGACTGCGACAGCTGGCTGGAGGAGCGGACCAACGCGACGGCCCGCCCGGCCGGCTCCGGCTCCGCCGAGTCCATACGTACCGGGCCCACCGCCCCCGTCCTGGTCATCGGCTCGCCCTTCCTGTGGTGGATGCGCGTCGCCGAGCTGCGGGCCGTCCTCGCTCCCGTCGTGGCGGGCACCGGCCCCGCCGCGCACCCCGACATAGCCGCCGCCCGCCGTTTCGTACGGGGCCTGGACGCGGCGGTCGCCCTGGCGGCCAAGCCGGGACAGGGCCCCTTCGGCCTGTTGCGAAGGCCGGCCCTGGCGCCGCTGGGCCGGATCTCCCGGCTGCTGCTCGGCGCCTGCCGCGAGCACATCACCCAGTTGGAGCGCGGGGTCGCCGCCGCCGCGTCCGAGCGGGCCCAGGCCGTGGACTACGGGCTGCGGATCGTCGCCCAGGAGCAGGTCGGCCTCGCCTACGCGGGCTGGGACCGGCTGCTCACCCGGGTCGCGCTGCCCGCCTGGCGGATGGGCCGCTGGCCGTCCCGGCTCGACGCCGGAGTGGTCTCCGCCCTCACCGAGCTCTCCCGCCGCGACCGCCTCGCGGACGGATTCGCCTCCCGGCTCGGCGAGCGCCCCGCCTGCGACCTCCTCGAAGAGCCCGGAGCCGTCGACGAGGCCGCGTCCCTGCTGGCCGCCCGGCTCTTCCACGGCGGCCCCGCCACCCCGGGCCCCGACTGGTCCCCGGTCGACTGGCAGGCGTACCCGGAAGAGGTCGTCGACCGCAAGTGGCGCACCGAGGCGGCCCGGCTGCACCGCGTGCTGGACGCCCTGGCCGCCCGCTCGGGCGACGGCACCGGCGGCGGCACCGGCCGCACCGCCGGTACGGGCCCGACGCTCGCCCGCGTCATGGACCACCTCGCCGCCGAACCCCTCGTGCTGGACGGCGCGCCGGGCCCCGACGACGGGCGCGGCGACGAGGAGCGCACGGACGCGCTGGCCGCCGGGATCACCGCCGAGGCCGCCCGCGAGGAGGCCCTGGCCCCGCGGCCCGAGCCGGTCCCGCTGGGCGACGGGCACGAGCTGTGGGACGGCGGCTCCTGGGACGAGGGCCCGCTGCCGGTGTTCCCGATCCAGCCGCCCCGTACCGGCCGCGACCTGCTCGCCGACCACGTCACCGCGATGGTCTGCTGCGCCGCGGTCGACACCGCGGGCGCCGCGCCCGGCCTGGACTGGCTGGACGGCCCGGCCCTGCTCGTCGACGGCAAGCGCCGCTCCGACCTGACGGGACCGGTGCTCAGCCTGGTGGAGGACGGCGACGCGGGCCCGCTGCGCGGCTGGCTCGCCGCCGTCGGCGTACGGCCGGAAAAGCCCGTGCGCCTCGTATGAGCAGGGCATCCGGCACACCCGGCAGCAGCATCGAACCCCGTACTCCGGATGTGTCCGTACGGCGCGCAGAACCGCCGACACGTCGCACGAACGGACTACTGGGTTCCGTTTCACGCCAATTCGCGACGAACGGTGACGGAGTGCGTGCGTTATGTGATGTGCTGGGGTCCTGGAGCTGACAGCCGATGCACCACTGCGCTTCTGAGGGGCCGCTGTTGTCTCGGGGGACCGAGGGAGGGATGTGACATGGGGACGGAGCAGATCCGCTGGGAATCGGGTGCGCTCGCGCACGCCGTCTCGGACCCTTTCGGCCAGGGCCCGCTGCCGTGGCTGCGCGGCGGCGAGCAGTACCTCGACGCGGACGGCACGGTCGCCCCCTGGTACGCCGAACTGGATCCCGCCACCGGCGCCAAGGTCCCCCAGCCCCGTCGGCACGAGGGCCCCCGTACCGCCGACGACGTGAACTGCCAGATCAAGGGCTTCACCTCGTCCGGCTCCGTCGCCCCCGGCGGTTCCGTCGACTTCCACATCACGGTCAACCCGCCGCAGGAGTTCTCCGCGTACGTCTACCGGATCGGCCACTACAGCGGCGCCGGCGCACTCAACGTCGAGACCAGCCCCCGGCTCTCCGGCATCGTCCAGCCCGCCCCGCTGACCGCCGACCGCACCGTCTCCTGCCACCACTGGTGGCAGTCCTGGCGCCTGCAGATCCCCGAGTACTGGAGCCTCGGCGCGTACGTCGCCGTGCTGACCAGCGCCGACGGCCACCGCAGCCACATCCCCTTCACGGTCCGCGACGACCGCCCAGCCGACTTCCTGCTGCTGATGCCCGACGTCACCTGGCAGGCGTACAACCTCTTCCCGGAGGACGGCCGCACCGGCGCCAGCCTCTACCACGCCTGGGACGAGCGGGGCCGGCTGCTCGGCGAGGAGGACGCCGCCACCACCGTCTCCTTCGACCGGCCGTACGCGGGCCAGGGCCTGCCCCTGCACGTCGGGCACGCCTACGACTTCATCCGCTGGGCCGAGCGGTACGGCTACGACCTCGCCTACGCGGACGCCCGCGACCTGCACGCGGGCCGCATCGACACCTCCCAGTACCGCGGCCTGGTCTTCCCCGGCCACGACGAGTACTGGTCGGTGCCCATGCGCCGGGCCGCCGAGCGCGCCCGCGACGAGGGCACCTCGCTGGTCTTCCTCTCCGCCAACACCATGTACTGGCAGGTCGAACTGACCGCCGCGCCCTCCGGCGTCCCCGACCGCTTCCTGACCTGCCGCAAGCGGCGCGGCCCGGGGAAGGCCGCCCTGTGGCGCGAAGTGGACCGCCCCGAACAGCAGTTGATGGGCATCCAGTACGCGGGCCGGGTCCCCGAGCCCAGCCCGCTCGTCGTGCGCAACGCGGAGCACTGGCTCTGGGAGGCCACCGGCGCGGGCGAGGGAGACGAGATCGAGGGACTGGTCGCGGGCGAGGCCGACCGCTACTTTCCGCGCACCGCCCTGCCCGAGCACCGCGGCCGGATCCTGCTGGCGCACTCCCCGTACCGGGACAGCGAGGGCGCCCTGCGCCACCAGGAGACCTCGCTCTACCGGGCCCCCAGCGGCGCCCTCGTCTTCGCCTCCGGCACCTTCGCGTGGTCCCCGGCGCTGGACCGCCCCGGCCACGTGGACCCACGCATCCAGCGCGCCACCGCGAACCTCCTGGACCGCATCGCCAAGGGCCCCTGAGCGCCACGTCCCGACCCGAGGGCCCCACCCGCGCAATCCCGCCGCAGGCCCCGCCCCGACCCCGTGGAAATCCCGCCACGAGGCCGCCGCCGACCCCGTGCGCCCCATCCCTCCGTTGCGCACCGTCCGCGCGCCCCGGCCACCCTGACCGGGGACTTCCTCCGCGCGTGCGGGAGAATCGACACGATTGGCCATAACCACGGGGAGGAACCGTGTCCGGATTCGTAGTAAAGCCCGAGCCCCAGCAGGTGCCGGGCCTGGTACACCTGCACACCGGCAAGGTGCGCGACCTGTACCAGAACGAGGCGGGCGACCTCGTGATGGTCGCCAGCGACCGCACCAGCGCCTTCGACTGGGTGCTGCCCACCGACATTCCCGACAAGGGCCGCGTCCTCACCCAGCTGTCGCTGTGGTGGTTCGACCAGCTCGCGGACCTCGTCCCCAACCACGTCCTGTCGACCGAACTGCCCGCGGAAGCCCCCGCCGACTGGGCGGGCCGCACCCTGGTCTGCAAGTCCCTGCGGATGGTCCCCGTGGAGTGCGTGGCCCGCGGCTACCTCACGGGCTCCGGCCTGGCCGAGTACCGGGAGTCCCGCACGGTCTGCGGGCTCGCCCTGCCCGAGGGACTGGTCGACGGCTCGGAACTGCCCGCGCCGATCTTCACCCCCGCCACCAAGGCCGCCGTCGGCGACCACGACGAGAACGTGAGCTACGAGGAGGTCGCCCGCCAGGTCGGCGCGGAGACCGCCGCCCAGCTGCGCCAGACCACCCTCGCCGTCTACGGCCGGGCCCGCGACATCGCCCGCGACCGGGGCATCGTCCTGGCCGACACCAAGTTCGAGTTCGGCTTCGAGGCGGACCCGGCGGGCGGCGAGCGGCTGGTGATCGCGGACGAGGTCCTCACCCCGGACTCCTCGCGCTTCTGGCCCGCCGCCGACTGGGAGCCGGGCCGCACCCAGCAGTCCTTCGACAAGCAGTTCATCCGCAACTGGCTGACCTCGGACGCCTCCGGCTGGAACGCCAAGTCGGAGACCCCGCCGCCGGCCCTCCCGCAGGAGGTCGTCGACGCCTCGCGCGCCAAGTACATCGAGGCGTACGAGCGCCTCACCGGCCAGAGCTGGTCGTAGTCCGGCACCCGCCCCCGGCCAGGCACGCCGGGGGCGGGACCGAACCCCCGGGAGAGAGCCGCACCCGGACGAGCGGCAGGCACGTCCGGACAGCAGACACGCAGAAGGCCCCGGTCGCGATGACCGGGGCCTTCTGGATCAACTGGAGCGGACGACCAGGTTCGAACTGGCGACCTCAACCTTGGCAAGGTTGCGCTCTACCAACTGAGCTACGTCCGCGTTGCGCCGTGGCGCGAGGACAACTATACCCAACCTCGCTCCCGTGCGAGACGCACTGCCGCGTGACGGTTCTCCGCCCCCAGTTTCGAGGCCGCGGACGACAGGTAGTTCCGTACGGTGCCCTGGCTCAGCGCCGCCCGCTGGGCGATCTCCGCGACGGGTGCGCCGTGCGCCGCCAGCTCCAGCACCTCGGCCTCCCGCACGGTCAGCGGGGAGTCCCCCGCCGCGATGGCATCGGCCGCCAACTCCGGGTCCACATAACGGTTTCCCGCTCGTACGGTACGGATGATCTCGGCCAGCCGCTGGGCGCTGACGGTCTTCGGCACGAACCCGCGCACGCCCGCCTCCAGGGCCCGCTTCAGATGTCCGGGCA
The DNA here is from genome assembly GCF_042874215.1 of Streptomyces sp. NPDC004111. NCBI lineage: Bacteria > Bacillati > Actinomycetota > Actinomycetes > Kitasatosporales > Streptomycetaceae > Streptomyces > Streptomyces sp. NPDC004111. The sequence continues at coordinate 61,800 of NZ_JBIAMU010000022.1, read as the reverse complement.
GCCCGTGACTGGTCACGATCATCGTCCGGCAGTCGGGGAGTTCGGTCCGCAGGGATGTGGCCACCGCCACACCGTCGAGCCCCGGCATCTGGAGGTCGAGCACCGCCACGTCGGGCCGGTGCTGGAGCGCCATGGCGAGCGCCTCGGGCCCGGTGGCGGCCTCCGCGACCACCTCCAGGTCGTCCTCCAGCGCGAGCAGGGCGGCCAGCGCGCCCCGGATGAGGTGCTCGTCGTCGGCGAGCAGGATGCGCACGGCACTCATCCGGCATCCGCCCCCGTCCGTGCGGAGCGCCGGAAGAACCTCGCGCCGGGCAGACCGCCGCCGAGGAACCTGCCGCCGAGCAAGGACCCGAAGGCCGCGGTGCCCTCGGAGGCCCCGGGCCGTCCCTTCCCTTTGCGCTCCGGTCCTGGCCGCTCCGGTGATTCCGGGTCCATGAGCCCCACTTCCCTCTCTCCGTTCCCCGACGGCCCGTCGGCGGCGGTCAGCGGGACCTCCGCCGTCACCCGGAACCGTCCCGTGTCCGTGGCCCCCGCGACCAGCGTGCCGCCGACCGAGGCCAGCCGCTCGCGCAGGCCCGCCAGACCCGATCCGGGGGTGCCCGACGACGCGACGCCGCCGTCGGCCGTCGTTCCGTCGTTCTCGACGACGAGCACCGCGCGGTCCCCGTCGGAGAACAGCCGCAGCGTGCACTGCTTCGGGTTGCCGTGCCGCAGCACGTTCGTGGTGGTCTCGCGGACTACCCAGCCGAGCGCCGACTGCACGGCGGCGGGCAGCTCGGCGGCGAGCCGGTCCTCCACCACGCAGCTGATCCCGGCCGCGGCCAGTACGCCGCGCGCGCCCTCTATCTCGTTGCGCAGATCGGCCTCCCGGTACCCGCGCACCACCGCGCGCACCTCCCGCTGCGACTCCTGCGCGATCCGCTGCACCTCGGCCATCTGCGCGACGGCCTCCGGCCTGCCGCGTTCGGCGAGTTGCACGGCCAGCTCGCTCTTGAGCGCGATGACGGCGAGGTTGCGGCCCATCACGTCGTGCAGGTCCCGTCCGAAGCGCAGCCGTTCCTCGGCGACCGCGAGGCGGGCCTGGATGCGTTGGGCCTTGTCCAGCTCCCAGATCGTGGCGATGAACCAGAGCGAGGAGCGGTACGCGCCAAGGCCGTAGACACCCGACAGGACGACGCCGACGCCGGTGATCACGGCGGTGGGCCCGTCCCCGGTGACGACCTGCACGACGGCACCGGCCAGGACCGAAGCCGCCAGTGTCAACAGGAACAGCCGACGGACCGTGGAGAGCGCGTACACGCACATCACCACTGGGGAGAGACCGAACCACAGCGTCAGGCTGAGGCCCGAACCGTCGTTGTCCTTGGCCCCGAGGCCCCCGGTGACCTGGAGCGTCACGGCAAGGGCCGTGAACATCGCCCCCAGCACCAGCGACAGCACCGCTGTCCGCCAGGGTGCCGGACTTCCGTGCCGGTGATGAGCGATACCCCGGTTGATGGCGTGCATCGACAGCAGGGTCATCACGAAGGCGAGCGCCAGCAGCCCCTGCGCCATCGCGATCGCACCCGGCTCGCGCACCAGATCGCTGGCGAAGGGGGCCATGACACCGAGGAGCAGGAGCCACGGCAGCGCGTACAGGGTGATCCGCATGTACAGATCCAATTTGGCGGCCTTGCTGCGCCCCCGCCAGAAGCCCTTCATCCCCGTCACCACTCCCTAGTAACCGGCCGCTGCCCGCAGCGGCGGACCGTCTGCGGGCAGTACAACCGGACCTCGGCTCCGGACCGGACCTCGGCTCCGGACCGGACCCCGGCTCCGGACCGGACATCGGCTCTAGCGCCGCGGCTCCCAGCGGAACCGCTTCTGGACCGCGTACACCGACAGTACGATCCAGGCCGCCGCGACGGCCATCGCTCCCATGCCCCCGGACCAGGTCAGATTGCCCGACCAGCCGCCGCGCATCAGCTCCACGACGGGGGAGAAGGGCAGCAGGTGGCAGATCGAGGCCACCTTGTCGGGCAGCGACTCCAGCGGGAAGGCCAGCCCGGAGCCGAACATCGAGATCAGCATGATGGGCGCGATCGTCAGCTGCGAGCTCTCGGTGCTCCTGGTGAAGGCCGAGGTGGCCATCGCCAGCAGGGTGGCCAGCGCCACGCCGAGCAGGATGCCCACCGCCACGAACAGCGGGTTGGACGGCATCTCCGCGTCCAGCACCACGGCGCCCAGCACCAGCAGCACCAGGCCCTGGATCAGCCCCGTGGCGAGGGCGGCGATCGAGGTCCCGGTGAGGATCTCGATGTCACCGGGCTCGCCGGTCCGCAGCCGCTTGAGCACCAGCTCCTCGCGGCGGGTGACGTACGTGCCGACCAGCGTCGTGTACACGGTGAAGATCAGTACGTACGCCACGGCCGTCGGGATCACCATCGAGCCGAGCGAGAGGCCGGCCTTGCCCAGGTCCATGCCCTTGGCGGTGGTCCAGGTCGTGAAGGTCAGGGCGAGCGGCAGCACCAGGGCCATCACCAGCCCGGCCTTGTTCCGGGTCAGCAGGGCGAGTTCGGTGCGTGCCAGTGCCTTCATCCGGCCCGCCGCCGTGGTGGTCGGTGCCGCGTTCCCGGTCGCCGCGTGCGCGGCCCGTGTCAGTGTGCCGCTCATCGCGCCGCCACCTCTTCCCTCGTCGTCGTGTTGGTCCGCCGTGCCGCCTCCGGCCCCGACGAGTCCTTCGCCTCCCGCGCGATGTGCAGGAACGCCTCCTCCAGCGAGGCGGAGCGCACGTCGAGCCCGCGCAGCTCCAGCCCGGCGCCCTGTGCCCAGACCAGCAGCCCGGTGGCCGCCCGCTGGAGTTCGGGAGTCGTCAACTGCACCGTCCTGCCGTTGAGCTGGTGCGCGGTGACGCCCAGCTGGCCCAGCGGCGGCAGATCGCCCAGGTGGTACCCGGCGGGCAGTTCGAAACTGATCCGGGACGGGTGCGCGGCCACCACCTCGTCCACCCGCCCCTCGGCGGCGATCCGGCCCTCGTGCATGATCGCCAGCCGGTCGGCCAGCTCCTCGGCCTCTTCGAGGTAGTGCGTGGTGAGCAGCACGGTCGTGCCCTGCTCGCGCAGCTCGCGCACCAACTCCCAGGTGTCGTGCCGCCCTTCGGCGTCCATGCCGGTGGTCGGCTCGTCCAGGAAGAGGATCTCCGGTCGGCCCAGCACCGCCATCGCCAGGTCGAGCCTGCGCCGCTCACCGCCCGACAGCTGCTTCACCCGCACCGAACCGCGCTTGCCGAGCCCGACCAGCTCCAGGGCCTCCTCGACGGGGCGGGCGCCGCTCGTGCACCCCGCCCACATCCGCGCGGTCTCCAGCACCGTCAACTGGGCCTGGAAGCCGCCCTCCTGGAGCATCACTCCGGTCCGCGGACGGACCTTGCCCCGCTCCCGGTACGGGTCGTGCCCCAGTACCCGTACGGCACCGTCGGTCGGCTCGGCCAGGCCCTCCAGCAGCTCCAGGGTGGAGGTCTTGCCCGCGCCGTTCGTGCCCAGGAGCGCGAAGAGTTCGCCGCGCGCCACGGAGAAGGACACGGATCGGACGGCCTCGAACCCTCCGGCGTAGGTCCGCCGGAGCCCTTCGACGTCGATGACAAGCTCGTTGGTGGTCATGTCTCAAGGCTCCCGTCGGCCCGGGGCCGTCGGCAGTGCGCGCTGTCATCGCTCCCGATGACAAATGTCATCGGGCCCGGGAGCCCGGGGCGGGTGCGGAGGAGGGGAACACGACGAAGGCCCCAGTCGTGACGACTGGGGCCTTCGTTCTCTGAGCGGACGACCAGGTTCGAACTGGCGACCTCAACCTTGGCAAGGTTGCGCTCTACCAACTGAGCTACGTCCGCAAGGCACTGCTTGGTGGTGCGGCATCAGCCTACCCGAACCACCGGAGTGCCCGGTAACCGGTTGAGCGATGCAGAGCGGGTGACAGGAATTGCACACTGCGCCTTCCCCCTGGAAGGAGGATGTTCTGCTACTGAACTACACCCGCACGCTGCTTGGGGCCGGGCCTTTCGGCCTTGCCCTTCGGCGTGCTCCAGACTTTAGCCCAACAACCGGGGTGTGATGCAAATCGGTTCCCGGCCGACCTGTGCGGCCCCGTGCCGGGACCGCGCCGCACCCCCGCCGAGGGGGCGTGCGCGGCCCGGCCGCGGGAGCCTTCGGTCCGTCAGGAAGCCTCCGCGAACGCCTCGTAGACGCTCTTGGGGATGCGTCCCCGGGCCGGCACGTCCATCCGGTTCGACCGGGCCCAGGCGCGGACCGCGGCCGGGTCGGGGGCCACCGCGGTGTGCCGGTACGCATTGCCCGACTTGGACTGCTTTCGGCCCGCGTCGACGTACGGCTTCAGCGCCGTGCGCAGTTTCTTTGCATTGGCGGGATTGAGGTCGATCTCGTACGACTTCCCGTCGAGGCCGAAGGTGACCGTTTCCGCCGCTTCTCCCCCGTCGATGTCGTCGGAGAGCGTGACCACTACGCGTTGAGCCACGGATATCGGTCCTTCCTGGCGGACGGATGCCGGTGCGGCTGCCGGATCCACCGCGCTGACGTGCGGTGATGTCGGCCGACCGGCTCTTTGGAAACAAGTCGGGGGCAATACTGCTTTCCCTTGTATTCCTTTGTACAGGGGGAGTCATTGCATTGTGAAGCCCAGTCAATTCCGTCAGCGTGTCCGGGGCAATGAGGGGCACCTATTTTTTCCCTGATTTTTCCCGGCGTTGTCGGTGCCGATACCGGAACGTGATCGGCCGGGAGCATATCTACCCGCGTAGAATTTCTGGCCGGGTACGCTGTGGGAACCGCCTTAAAGCACCACACCACACCGGGAGTGCCAGTGGCACGCGTCGTAGTCGACGTCATGCTCAAGCCCGAGATTCTCGACCCGCAGGGACAGGCGGTGCAGCGTGCACTGCCCCGTCTCGGCTTCGAGTCAATCGCGGACGTCCGTCAGGGGAAGCGTTTCGAGCTGGAGGTGGAGGGGCCGGTCGACGAAGCCGCCCTCGCCCGCATCCACGAGATGGCCGAAACGTTCCTCGCCAACACCGTTATCGAGGACTTCACCGTGAAGGTGGAGGAATCGAAGTGACTGCTCGTATCGGCGTAGTCACCTTCCCCGGCACGCTCGACGACCAGGACGCCCTGCGTGCCGTCCGGATCGCGGGCGCCGAGCCGGTGTCCCTGTGGCACCGCGACAAGGACCTCCACCAGGTCGACGCGGTGGTCCTCGCCGGAGGGTTCTCCTACGGCGACTACCTGCGGGCCGGCGCCATCTCGCGCTTCTCGCCGGTGATGGACACGATCATCGAGCAGGCGAAGGCCGGTCTGCCGGTCCTCGGCATCTGCAACGGCTTCCAGATCCTCACCGAGGCACATCTGCTGCCCGGCGCGATGCTCCGGAACAACCACCTGCACTTCATCTGCCGCGACCAGAAGCTGCGGGTGGAGAACGCGGAGACCGCCTGGACCGCCGACTACACGGCCGGCCAGGAGATCTCCGTACCGCTGAAGAACATGGACGGCCGGTACGTCGCCGACGAGCGCACGCTCGACGAGCTGGAGGCGGAGGGCCGCGTCGCCTTCCGCTACCTGGACGGCAACCCCAACGGCTCGCTGCGGGACATCGCCGGCATCACCAACGCGGCGGGCAACGTCGTGGGCCTGATGCCGCACCCCGAGCACGCCGTCGAGCCGCTGATCGGTACGGGCCGTACCGACGGGCTCGGATTCTTCACCTCGATCCTGAAGAAGTTGGTCAACGCATGACGCTGGACACCGTCAAGCACGCTGCCGGGACCCCCGAGACCGAGCAGCCCTGGAAGGAGCTCGGCCTCAAGGAGGACGAGTATGCCCGGATCCGCGAGATCCTGGGCCGCCGTCCCACCGGCGCCGAGCTCGCCATGTACTCGGTGATGTGGTCCGAGCACTGCTCGTACAAGAGCAGCAAGGTCCACCTCAAGCAGTTCGGCGAGAAGGTCCCGGAGAACGACGCCATGCTCGTCGGGATCGGCGAGAACGCCGGTGTTGTCGACGTCGGCCAGGGCTACGCGGTCACCTTCAAGGTCGAGTCGCACAACCACCCCTCGTACATCGAGCCCTACCAGGGCGCGGCCACCGGCGTCGGCGGCATCGTCCGCGACATCCTCGCCATGGGCGCCCGTCCGGTCGCGGTCGTCGATCCGCTGCGCTTCGGCGCGGCCGACCACCCCGACACCAGGCGCGTCCTGCCGGGCGTGGTCGCGGGCATCGGCGGCTACGGAAACTGCCTCGGGCTGCCGAACATCGGCGGCGAGGTCGTCTTCGACGCCTGCTACCAGGGCAACCCGCTGGTCAACGCCGGCTGCATCGGCGTGATGAAGCACGAGGACATCCACCTCGCCAAGGCGTCCGGCCCCGGCAACAAGGTCATCCTGTACGGCGCCCGCACCGGCGGCGACGGCATCGGCGGTGTTTCCGTGCTGGCCTCGGAGACCTTCGACGACGCCAAGCCCACCAAGCGCCCCGCTGTCCAGGTCGGCGACCCGTTCCAGGAGAAGCTCCTCATCGAGTGCACCCTGGAGATCTTCGCGGAGAAGCTGGTCGCGGGCATCCAGGACCTCGGCGGCGCCGGGCTCTCCTGCGCCACCTCCGAACTGGCCTCGGCCGGCTCCGGCGGCATGCGCGTCGAGCTGGACACCGTGCCGCTGCGCGACTCCTCCCTCTCGCCCGAGGAAATCCTCATGAGCGAGTCGCAGGAGCGGATGTGCGCGATCGTCGAGCCGCAGCACGTCGAGCGCTTCATGGAGATCTGCGAGAAGTGGGACGTCATCGCCACCGTCATCGGTGAGGTGACCGAGGGCTCCCAGCTGGAGATCTTCTGGCACGGCGAGCAGATCGTGGACGTGCCGCCGCGCACCGTCGCCCACGAGGGCCCGGTGTACCAGCGTCCGTTCGCCCGCCCGTCCTGGCAGGACGCGCTCCAGGCCGACGACGCCAACAAGCTGGCCCGTCCGGCCAACGGCGACGAGCTGCGCGCGCAGGTCCTCAAGCTGGTCGCTTCGCCCAACCAGGCCTCCAAGGCGTGGATCACGGAGCAGTACGACCGCTTCGTGCAGGGCAACACGGTGCTGGCCATGCCGGAGGACGCGGGCATGGTGCGCATCGACGCGGAGACCGGTCTCGGCGTGACGATGGCGACGGACGGCAACGGCCGCTACGCCAAGCTCGACCCGTACACCGGTGCGCAGCTCGCGCTCGCGGAGTCCTACCGCAACGTCGCGACGACCGGTGCCAAGCCGCTCGCGATCTCCGACTGCCTCAACTTCGGCTCCCCCGAGGACCCGGACGTGATGTGGCAGTTCGCGGAGGCCACCCGCGGTCTCGCGGACGGCTGCCTGGAGCTGGGCACCCCGGTCACCGGCGGCAACGTCTCGCTGTACAACCAGACCGGTGAGACCGCGATCCACCCGACGCCCGTCGTCGCGGTCCTCGGTGTCATCGACGACGTCTCCCGCCGTACGCCGATGGCCTTCGCCGCGGAGGGGCAGCTGCTGTACCTCCTCGGTGACACGCACGAGGAACTGGGCGGCTCCGCCTGGTCCGAGGTCGTGCACGGCCACCTGGGCGGCCTGCCGCCCAAGGTCGACCTGGCGCGCGAGAAGCTGCTCGCCGAGATCCTGATCTCGGCCTCCCGCGACGGCATGGTCGACGCCGCCCACGACCTGAGCGACGGCGGTCTGATCCAGGCGGTCACCGAGTCCTGCCTGCGCGGCGGGAAGGGTGCCCGGCTGGTGGTGCCGGACGGTCTCGACCCGTTCGTGTTCCTGTTCTCGGAGTCGGCGGGCCGTGCGGTCGTGTCGATCCCGCGCAGCGAGGAGCTCCGCTTCAACGACATGTGCGGGGCGCGCGGTCTGCCCGTCACCCGCATCGGTGTCGTGGACGGCGACGAGATCGAGGTCCAGGGCCAGTTCGGCATTCCGCTGAGCGAGCTGAAGGACGCGCACGAGGCGACCATCCCGGGCCTGCTGGCCTGAGGTCCGGCCCGCCACGGGCATACGGCCCCGCCCCGGGGTGACCGGGGGCGGGGCCGTTTCCCTGCCCGTTCGTGTGTCATGCACATAATGCGCGGGTGAGCGAACACCCAACTCCCCCCGGGAAAGCGCCCGTTCCGCTTCCCGCCGGCCGGATACCCGAGGGCGTGACGGCCTGGCGCACGGCCGAGGTGCGCGGCTGGCTGGCGTCCGTACCCGCCCGGTGGGCCCGCCCGGTGTGGCCGACGCTGGTGCTGCTGGGGGCGGTGGTGTGGGCGGTGCTGGCGGTCCCGGAGCCGAAGCCGGCCGGGCTCTGGCCCGAGGGGGCGCTGTACCCGGGAAACCCGTCGGCCACCGACCGGGCGGAGATCTCGGGGCCGCACCTCGGCCCCGACCTCTCCGGTTCCGTCCCGCTCGCCCGGGACTCGGCCGCACCCCTGGGGCAGCTCACCATCTACGCGGTCTCCGTGTCCACGACCGACGGCGGTGTCGCGTCGTGGTGGGGGTGGCCCACGGTCTTCCTGGGGCTGCTGGTGCTGGAGCTGCTCTGGATCTGGCGCAGGCCGGCGCTCGCCCTTGCGGTCCTGGTCCCGCTGGCGACCGGGGCGCTGATCTCCACCGACGCGCTCGGCCGGACCGCGCTGCCCGCGCTCGTCGGGGTCGCGGTGGCCGCCGCGCTGGCCGCCGTCACCCTGCTGCACCGCAGGGCCGTGCGCGTACGGCAGTGGGAGCGGGTGGCGGAGGCGGCCGGTCCGCGACGCCACCGGCCGCCCGCCGTGCCCGGTGGCGTCCGGCGTTCCCGCCGCCCGTACGTCCTGCTGGCCGCGGCGGGTGTCCTGCTCGCCGTCGCCGCGTACACCGGGTGGCGGGCGACCCTGTACGAGGGGAAGTGGGCGCTGCTGATCACCGGCACCCTCGGCGTCGCCCTGCTGATCGAGGGCGTGGTGCCGCTCCTGCGGTCGGCTCGGCTGCACCGGCGCACCCAGCCCGCCCTGCGGGTCCTGGTCGGGGAGGGCGCGGACGGCAGGACCTGGGTGTACGCGGCCGACGACAGCGAGGGGCGCGAACCGCTGCTCGGCTTCCGCTCCTGGGGCGGGTACGAGGGCGGCCACGGGGCCGACGCGGCGGCCGGAGCCACGGGCGGGGCGGCCGGAGACGACGGCGGCCAGGCCGGAGCCGCCGCCGGGGCGGCCGGAGGCACCGGCGGGCAGACCGGAGGCACCGGCGGGGAGGCCGCGCGCCCGTGTCCGCTGCGCGAGGCGGTCCTGTACGGAACCCCCGCCGTCGGCGCCGAGCTGGTGTACGTCGCCGCGGTCGAGGGCCCCGGGGGGCGCGTCGCGGTGGAGCACAGCACGACCCCGGCCGCCCGCCGGAACCGGCCCGGACACATCGGACACACCGGACACCCCGGGGGCGAGTCTCCCTCAAGCCCCGAAGACCCCACCGACCCCACTGCCTCCGGCAGTCATGAAGAGCACCTGGACCCCATGAACCACACCGATCCCCACGACCCCATCGACCCCACCGACCCCGACCCCACCGCCCCCGGTCCGGCCGCCGCGTCCGACGCCCCCGGCTGCCCGAGCTGGTCGGCCGGTCCGGTCGGCCGGACCATCGGGGTCCTGCTGCTGCTCGCCGAGATCGGGGTCGTCTGGTCGTTCCTGGACGGTGACCGCGGCTGGCGGGTCTGGTTCGCCCTGCTGGTGCTGCCCTTCTCGCTCGGCTACGTCGCGGCGGCCCTCAACTGGCGCGTCACCGCCGACCGCGCCGGGCTGTGGATCGCGGGCGGCTGGCGGGTCAGGCACCTGCGCTGGGCGGAGGTCGAGAAGGTCGAGTACGACGAGGAGGGCATCCGCTTCCGCGGTCCGGACGGCATCCGCGCCGGAATCCGCCCCACCGGCTGGGCGCGGCTGGACCGCCGTACCGCCAAGGGGCACCAGGCCGCGCGGGCCGCCGCGGCGATCCGCGCCATGCTCGCCGACCCGGCGCTGCGCCCCGCCCGGGACAGCACCCCGGCCGAGCAGGGCATGCCGCTGGGCCCGGTGATCGCGCTGCTGACCGTGCTGGGCGCGGTGGCGGTGCTGATGCTGGGCTGAGGCGGCCCCAAGCCGCTTGCCAGGAATTACGTAACTACGTAATCTCGGATCATGGACCTGGAAGCACGCGTCGCCGAGCTGGAGCGGCGCATGGCGGAGCTGGCGGGCGCCTGCGGGCACGACGAGTCCGCCGGGCAGCCCTCCCGGCCGGCCGGGCCCGAGGGCGACTTCTGGGCGCTCGAAGGGCTCAAGGTACAGCTCGCCGGTCTCGGTGTGCCCGACGGCGGGGCGCTGTTCACCGGCGACGTCCGGCTGCCGCCGGGGGAGCGGTACGAGTGGCAGTACGGCGCGACCACCGACGGGCTGCTCGACGGGGACTGGGCGGCGAAGGCGGACGCGTTCGCCGCGCTCGGCCACCCGGTCCGGCTGCGGCTGGTCCGCGAGATCCTCGGCGGACTCAGGACCGCCGCCGAACTCCACGAGCTCGACGGCCTGGGCACCACCGGCCAGATCTACCACCACCTGCGCCAGCTCACCGCCGCCGGCTGGCTGCACACCACCGGACGCGGGCGCTACGAGGTGCCCGCGGTGCGGGTCGTACCGCTGCTGGTGATGCTGACCGCCGCCGCCACGCCGTAGCCGCGCCCGCACCACCGAGGGGACCGACCATGACCGCACGACGGGCCGCACTGACGCTCAGCCGCATCCTGTGGGCGTACTTCGTCGCTCAGGAGATCGCGAAGTTCTTCGTGCGGCTTCCCTACTCGGGGCCGGTCGGCGCGCTGCCGATGGTGCTGGCCATCGCGCTGGCCTGCTGGCGGTGGGACGACGCCCGGCGCCACCGCCTCGCGCTCGGCACGCCCGACCCCGTGGAGCTGGCCGCGCCGGTGACCGGGCGGTGGAGCGCGCTGAACAGCCCCGCGGACAAGACCCCCAGCCACGGCACGCACAAGTACGCGCAGACGTACGCGATCGACATCCTGGCCGAGCCCGGCGAGGGCGCGGCGCGGACCCGGCCGGCCGCCGTGTGGCTCTGGCCGCTCGCCCGCCGGAGCGAGGCGTTCCCCGCCTTCGGGGAGCCGCTGTACGCCGTCGCCGACGGGACGGTGGTGCACGCGGAGGACGCCCAGCGCGACCATCTCAGCCGCAACTCCCTGATGGGCGTGCTCTACCTCCTGGTCGTCGAGGGCACCCTGCGCGTGATCGCGGGACCGCGCCGGGTGGTCGGCAACCATGTCGTCCTCGACCTGGGCGACGGCAGGTTCGCGGTGTACGCCCACCTCCGGCGGGGTTCGCTCGCCGTCCGGACCGGCGACCGCGTGGTGGCGGGACAGCTGCTCGCGCGGTGCGGCAACAGCGGCAACTCCTCCGAACCGCACCTGCACTTCCAGCTGATGGACACCCCCGACCTGGACACCGCGCGCGGACTGCCGTTCAGCTGGCGCGGCGTCGGGGTGCCGAAGGCGGGCGAGCCGTTCGAGGCGACCACCGGGAGCGGGACCGCCGACGGGTCCGGGGCCGGAAGCGGGGCAGGGGCCGGAAGCGGGGCAGGGACCGGAAGGGGGACCGGGTCCGGAAGCGGGACCGTGGCCGGAAGCGACCCCGCGATCCGGCGGAGCGACGGCATTGTCAGTGGCGGCCTCTAACCTCGGTCCCATGGCCTCCACGTCCGCGAACTCCGCCGCCCGCGCCAAGAAGAAGCGCCCGCGCACCTACGACTCTGCGAAGATCCGGGCCGCCGTGCTCGCCCAGTTCGGGCATGTGCGGGAGGCCGTCGAAGGGCTGTCCGAGGAGCAGCTGGCGCGGCCCGCCGGGCTCGGCGGGTGGAGCGTGCGGGAGCTGGCCGCGCACCTCTCGATGTCCCTGGGCTCGCTCGTACGGTTCCTGGGCGAACCGGCCCCGGCCAGGGCCGAGGTGTCCCTGACCGAGTGGCCGTTCACGACCGCGCCGCACGCCGGGCAGGTCGCCGAGGACACCAGGCGGCTCGCGTCCGGCGCTCCGGTGGGGGAGCTGTTCGCCCGGGTCGCGGCGGACGTCGCCGAGGTGCTGCCGGGCGCGGACGACGAGCGGATCGTCCGCACCCGCGTCGGGCCGATGCGGCTGGCGGACTTCCTGGTGACCCGTACGGTCGAGCTGGTGGTGCACGGCGACGACCTCGCGCGGGCCACCGGCACCGAGGTGAGGTTCGACCGGCAGGCGCTGGCCGCGTGCACCCGGCTGCTCGCGGACGCGCTCGCCGTGAAGGCCCCGGGAGCCTCCACCGAAGTACGGATCCCGCCGTTCGCGGTCGTGCAGTGCATCGAGGGCCCCCGGCACACCCGGGGCACCCCGCCCAACGTGGTGGAGACCGATCCGCTGACCTGGATCCGGCTTGCCACAGGACGTACACAATGGGCGGACGCGATCGAAGACGCGCAGGTCAGAGCCAGTGGAGAGCGTGCGGATCTGGTGGGGGTGCTGCCGCTGATGGGCTGAACGGCGGCCGTCCGCGGGGCCAAGTGGAACCAGTAGTCCCACCTGTTCCGTCCCACCGGCATGCAGACGAAGCCGAAGCTCAAGACGCGAAAGACGAAGCAGGCGCTCAGTGTTTCCGTCACCGCCCTGGCCCTCCTCGCACTGGGTGCTTGCGGTACGGAGAAGGCGGGGGCGGGCTCCGGGCCGGATGTCGACAGAAAGGACGGCGGCGCGGTGCAGTCCGACCTGCCGCTGACCGGGGTGCGCTGGACCGTCGAGAACTCGACCGTCGGCGGCAAGAAGGCCGCGGCGCCCAAGGACGTGTACGTCGAGATCGACGACAAGGGCACGGTCAAGGGCAACTACGGCTGCAACACCTTCAGCGGCAGCGCGAGCGTCAAGGGCGACACCGTCAAGCTCGACAAGCTGCTGTCCACCCAGATGGCCTGTGAGCAGCAGGACTTCGAGATCTCGCTGCGCAAGACCTTCAAGGACCCGCTCAAGGCGAAGCTGAACGACGGCAGGCTCACCCTGACCACGGCCAAGGGCGACACCGTCGCGCTGACGTCGAAGCCGGTGGAGCCCGCCGCACCGCTGGCCGGCACCAAGTGGACCGTCGACTCCTTCCTGGCGGGGAAGACCGCCAAGTCGCTGCCCTCGGACACGGCCGGCAAGGCGTACCTGACCTTCGGCAAGGACGGTTCGGTGCACGGCCGCACCGGCTGCAATTCGCTGAACGGAAAGGCTACGCAGGGTGACGGAACCCTGGAGTTCGGCCGCATCGCGACCACTCGGATGATGTGCCAGGGCGAGGGGGCGGCGGTGGAGAAGCAGCTCCTCGAAGTCCTCAGCGGCAAGACCACCTACCGCGTGGACGGCCGCACCCTGTCGCTCACCGGGGCCGACGGCAAGGGCCTGGCGGCGAAGGCCGCCAAGTAGGCCCGGGGAAGTGCCCCCGGAAGGGCGGTCCGGCCGCCCGGGCGGGGCGGGCGAACGGGAAGGGCCCGGCGGTCTCGGACGAGGGCCCTTCCCGCCCCTGAGCAGGACCGTTTCGCCCAGCCCCCACCGCTAACCCCCTCCCCAATTCGGACCAGTGGTCGATCTCGCCTACACTCGGTGCCGTGCCTCGTGGTGATGGACGACTCAACCACGACCTGCTCCCCGGTGAGAAAGGCCCCCAGGACGCTTGCGGCGTCTTCGGTGTCTGGGCTCCCGGCGAAGAGGTCGCCAAGCTCACCTATTTCGGACTGTATGCACTGCAGCACCGTGGACAGGAGTCCGCGGGAATCGCAGTCAGCAACGGGTCCCAGATCCTCGTCTTCAAGGACATGGGACTGGTCTCGCAAGTCTTCGACGAAACCTCTCTCGGCTCCCTCCAGGGCCACATCGCGGTCGGTCACGCGCGCTACTCCACCACCGGAGCCTCGGTGTGGGAGAACGCGCAGCCGACATTCCGTGCCACCGCGCACGGCTCGATCGCGCTGGGCCACAACGGAAACCTGGTCAACACGGCGCAGCTCGCCGAACTGGTCGCCGACCTCCCCAAGGAGAACGGCCGGGCCACCCAGGTGGCAGCCACCAACGACACCGACCTGGTCACGGCCCTCCTCGCGGGCCAGACCGACGACGACGGCAAGCCCCTCACCATCGAGGAGGCCGCCGCAAAGGTGCTCCCCAAGGTGATGGGCGCCTTCTCCCTCGTCTTCATGGACGAAGGGACCCTCTACGCGGCCCGCGACCCGCAGGGCATCCGCCCGCTGGTCCTCGGCCGGCTGGAGCGCGGCTGGGTGGTGGCCTCCGAGTCCGCCGCCCTCGACATCTGCGGTGCGTCCTACGTCCGCGAGGTCGAGCCGGGCGAGCTGCTCGCGATCGACGAGAACGGTCTCCGTACTTCGCGATTCGCGGAAGCGAAGCCCAAGGGCTGTGTCTTCGAGTATGTGTACCTGGCGCGCCCCGACACCGACATCGCGGGCCGCAACGTCTATCTCAGCCGGGTTGAGATGGGCCGGAAACTGGCGAAGGAAGCCCCTGCCGACGCCGATCTCGTCATAGCGACGCCCGAGTCCGGCACCCCCGCCGCGATCGGATACGCCGAGGCCAGCGGGATTCCGTACGGCTCGGGACTCGTGAAGAACGCCTACGTCGGCAGGACCTTCATCCAGCCGTCCCAGACGATCCGCCAGCTCGGCATCCGTCTGAAGCTCAACCCCCTCAAGGAAGTCATCAAGGGCAAGCGCCTGGTGGTCGTCGACGACTCGATCGTCCGCGGCAACACCCAGCGGGCCCTGGTCAAGATGCTCCGCGAGGCGGGCGCGGCCGAGATCCACATCCGGATCTCCTCGCCGCCCGTGAAGTGGCCCTGCTTCTTCGGCATCGACTTCGCGACCCGCGCCGAGCTGATCGCCAACGGGATGTCCATCGAGGAGATCGGCACCTCGCTCGGCGCCGACTCCCTCGCGTACATCTCCATCGACGGCATGATCGAGTCGACGACGATCGACAAGCCGAAGCTCTGCCGCGCCTGCTTCGACGGCGAGTACCCCATGGAACTCCCCGACCCGGAGCTCCTCGGCAAGCAGCTGCTGGAGACCGAGCTCGCGGCCGGACCGGCGAACACCGCCGCCGCCGAAGCGCTCCGTCGGCCCTAGCGCCCGTACCACCCTGCTGTTCGACACGAAAGTTCTCACCTCCCCATGTCTGAGAAGTCTGAGACCACCGGTGCCAGCTACGCGGCCGCGGGCGTCGACATCGAAGCGGGCGACCGCGCCGTAGAGCTGATGAAGGAGTGGGTGAAGAAGACGCAGCGCCCCGAGGTCCTCGGCGGCCTCGGCGGCTTCGCCGGCCTCTTCGACGCCTCCGCCCTCAAGCGCTACGAGCGCCCGCTGCTCGCCTCCGCCACCGACGGCGTCGGCACGAAGGTCGACCTCGCCCGCCGGATGGGCGTGTACGACACGATCGGCCACGACCTCGTCGGCATGGTCGTGGACGACCTCGTCGTCTGCGGTGCCGAGCCCCTGTTCATGACCGACTACATCTGCGTCGGCAAGGTGCACCCGGACCGCGTCGCCGCCATCGTCAAGGGCATCGCCGAGGGCTGCGTCCTGGCGGGCTGCGCCCTGGTCGGCGGCGAGACGGCCGAGCACCCGGGCCTGCTGGGTCCGGACGAGTTCGACGTGGCGGGCGCCGGCACCGGCGTCGTGGAGCACGACCAGCTCCTCGGCGCGGACCGGATCCGCGAGGGCGACGCCGTGATCGCGATGGCCTCCTCCGGTCTTCACTCGAACGGGTACTCGCTCGTACGGCACGTGGTCTTCGACCGCGCCGGCTGGGCCCTGGACCGGGAGGTCGAGGAGTTCGGCCGCACGCTCGGCGAGGAGCTCCTGGAGCCCACCAAGATCTACTCGCTGGACTGCCTGGCCCTCACCCGCACCGCCCCGGTGCACGCCTTCAGCCACATCACCGGCGGCGGCCTGGCGAACAACCTGGCGCGGGTGATCCCGGACGGTCTGCACGCCACCGTCGACCGCTCGACGTGGACCCCCGGAGCCGTCTTCGACGTCGTCGGCCAGGCGGGCAAGGTGGAGCGCCTGGAGCTGGAGAAGACCCTCAACATGGGCGTCGGCATGATCGCCGTCGTACCGCAGGAATCGGTCGACGTGGCCCTGGCCACGCTGGAGGACCGCGGCGTCGACTCGTGGGTGGCCGGCGAGATCCTCGCCCGTGGCGACCACCGCGAGGGCGCGGCGCTGACCGGCGACTACGCGAAGTAGACCCGGTGGCCGGGGCCCGCAGCCCCGGCCACCGGCACAGCGGGACGCACAGAACCCGGTCCGGGGCGAAAGCCCAGGACCGGGTCCGGTGGGTACTGCTCAAACCTTATGAAAATTTTCGAGGTGTACGAACGCCAGAACTGAACGCGCCAGAGCTGAAGCGTCAAGCGCCGCGGCGCTGCGACGAAGGACCGGACTCATCGTCCTCGTCATCGTCGTTGTACTGCGACGCGTACTGTGCGTACGGGTCGTCCTCCTCGTCATCGTCCTCGAACGGCTCGCCATTCGGCGGCTGTTGCGAAGTCGAAGCGCCCAGCTCATTGGCCAGACGCGACAGGTCAGTCCCGCCGCTGCTGTACTTCAGCTGGCGGGCGACCTTCGTCTGCTTGGCCTTTGCCCGGCCGCGCCCCATGGCTCGACCCCCTCGGTGACGGGGCTCGACGGCCCCAGAGTCTTGACACGCGTTCATGGTTGGGAACGGGCTCTCCGTGGAGAGACCGGTCCGCAGGACTTCAACGGTACCTGCTTCTTTGGCCATACGGTACGCCGCCCGCATGAGACACCTCGAAGCACAACCGGCAGGACGAACCGTCCCCGCTGGTCAAACGCGATTTTAGCCTCTTCCTGACGGCCGACCCGCCGAGGGGGGTGAGCGATGTCTCCCCGCCGGGCGGGCCGGCCCGCCCGGATCAGCGCCGGGCCCGCGCCTCCGCCATCCGCTGCTCGGCGATCCGGTCCGCCGCGGCGGCCGGGGGAACACCGTCATTCTTTGCACGAGCGAAGATCTCCAGGGTGGTGTCGAAGATCTTCGCGGCCTTCTTCTTGCACCGGTCGAAGTCGAAGCCGTGCAGCTCGTCGGCGACCTGGATCACGCCGCCCGCGTTCACCACGTAGTCCGGGGCGTAGAGGATCCCGCGGTCCGCGAGGTCCTTCTCCACGCCCGGGTGGGCGAGCTGGTTGTTGGCCGCGCCGCACACCACCGAGGCGGTGAGCACGGCGACGGTCTCGTCGTCGAGGGCGCCGCCCAGCGCGCACGGGGCGTAGACGTCCAGGCCCTCGTGACGGACCAGTGCCTCGGTGTCGGCGACCACGGTGACCTGCGGGTGCTTGTCGGTGACCCGGCGCACCGAATCCTCGCGCACATCGGTGATCACGACCTCGGCGCCGTCCTCCAGGAGGTGCTCGACCAGGTAGTGGCCGACCTTGCCCACGCCGGCCACGCCGATCCTGCGGCCGCGCAGCGTCGGGTCCCCCCACACCTGCTGGGCGCAGGCCCGCATGCCCTGGAAGACGCCGAACGCGGTCAGCACGGAGGAGTCGCCCGCGCCGCCGTTCTCCGGCGAGCGGCCCGTCGTCCAGCGGCACTCGCGCGCCACCACGTCCATGTCCGCGACGTACGTACCGACGTCGCAGGCGGTCACGTAGCGGCCGCCGAGGGAGGCGACGAACCGGCCGTAGGCGAGGAGCAGCTCCTCCGTCTTGATCTGCTCCGGGTCGCCGATGATCACGGCCTTGCCGCCGCCGTGGTCGAGCCCGGCCAGTGCGTTCTTGTAGCTCATCCCGCGCGAGAGGTTGAGGGCGTCGGCGACGGCCGCCTCCTCGCTCTCGTAGGGGTAGAAGCGGGTGCCGCCCAGGCCGGGACCGAGGTCCGTGTTGTGCAGGGCGATGACGGCCTTGAGGCCGGAGGCGCGGTCCTGGCAGAGCACGACTTGTTCGTGGCCGCCCTGCTCCGTGCGGAACAGGGTGTGCAGGACGCCGTCGGAAGATGCGGTCACTGTGGTGACTCCCAATTGCGAGGCGGTGAAGCCCTCTTGCGGGTGGAGAGGGCCGATGGGCATGAGATTAGGCCCCGGGGGGCCCTCATTAGGCCGGAGTGCCGCAGATCACCCCCATCCGAAGGAGCCGTGGGACGATTTGTCTCCGGTCGCGGTCCGGTCGCGTCCGGGTCGCAGTCCGCGGTCGCAGTCCCGGTCGTAGTTGAGGAGCAGGCGTGCCCCTGGCGTCATCGGTGATCGTCCCGTACGTGTCGTCCTTGCGGGTGTACGAACCGCTGGCCGCGTTCCCCGAACCGGAGCGTACGCACTGGGCCCGTTACGCCCGCCGCGCCGAGCACCCCACGCCGCAGGACGAACTCCGCGCCTCCCTGGCCGACTTGCTGCCCACCCCGCCCGTCGTGGTGCCGGTGCACGAGAGCGGGGACGCGTACGTGGCCGAGGTGGACGAGGTCCTGGTGGTCTGTCCGTGGCGGACCAGGCTGCGCGGCTGGCTGGCCCTGGCTGAGCTGGAGGAGCAGTACCCGGCCCCGCTGCTGGACGCCGTGCTGCCGCCGCTGCTGCGCCGGCAGGCGACCGCGGACCACGAGCGGTGGCGGGAGCGGAACCCGGACGCCCGGCCGTGGATCAAGACCTCGGTGTGGCACGTGCCGGTGCGCTGGTTCGTCCTCTTCGGGGACGAGGAGCGGGAGTACGTCAAGGGCTCGGCGGACAGCGCGCCGGTGCTGCGCTACCGCACGCCGATGGTGCAGGCGCGGCGCCGGGTGGCCCGGGGGCTGCGCACGCTGCGCGAGCACATGGAGGAGGGCCCGCTGGTGTCCGGCCTGCTGGAGGTGGGGCGCTGGCTGGAGGAGTTCCACCCGAGGTCCCTCGTCGAACTGGACTACGGGGGGCTGGCGCACGTACTGGACGAGAGGGAGCTGGCGACGGACCGGTCGGCGGCGGACGTGGCGGCGGGCATAGGGGCGCTGCGGGAGGGCGATCCGGACGGGGCGGCCCGCGCGTACGGCAGGCTCGCGGACCGGTGGCGGGCGGTACGGGAGCGGCAGTTCGCCAACTGACGGGGGACAGGACCCGGTTCGGCGGTGCGCGAGGGCGCCCGGCGGAGCGGTGCGGGAACGGGCGGCTGCCTCGCGGCCGCCCTTTTTCCGCTTCCCGGGCAGTGAATACCGCATACCGAATGCGATTTGAGGAAAACCTGAGCTACAGCTGAACCAGACCGTGATGTGGTGCGTGTGACAGGTGGGACGAAGTGCCTCGGGACCTACGTCCCGATCCGGGCTTTTGTGGCAAGCGTGACGGACGGCACTTAATCCCCTCTTGCGCTCATCCCCCGCCCTCGTGTCAAAATAGGACAAGGAGTCCGGGGAGGGCTCCTTCCGTCCAACTAAGGGCGGATTGCTCGGCATTGCACTCTATGGGGGGTCTGATGACTCCTGATCGCTCTGTGACTGATCGTCACTGTGGCGTGACTGTCCGCTATGGCATGGTCCATCGGCTTCCGTCGCGGATGAACACCTCAGAGGGCAATTCCGTCGGTTTGGCCCACGCGGCTGGACGGATGGTGTAGTTGTAGTGCCGAGGACAAGCCGTTCGTCCTATAACCGACTCGGCCCGCGTCCGCCATTTCGGGCAACGCGGGTCAAGGTGCAGAATTTAGAGGAAAGAACCGTGAAGGTTCGGTTCTCCCGAGGAGGCCGCTCATGACCGCTCGCACCCCTGACGCCGAGCCGCTGCTGACCCCGGCTGAGGTCGCCACGATGTTCCGCGTGGACCCGAAGACGGTGACCCGCTGGGCCAAGGCAGGGAAGCTCACGTCCATCCGCACGCTGGGTGGGCACAGGCGCTACCGCGAGGCCGAGGTCCGCGCACTGCTTGCGGGTATTCCGCAGCAGCGCAGCGAGGCCTGAGGCATCGCATTACCTCGCATTACCGCTTCACATCTTTACCCGCAGTAACGGCAAGACCTCGCAACACCCCCGCACAACTGGGTAATTCGGACACGGGTCCCCCAACTCGTTCCGTGCACCCACCCATAGCTCCATCCGACCGGCCCCCGCCCCAACGGGAGCCGCGTCTTTGATCGCGCTGGACTCCGCCGGGTCCAGCGCGATTTTTTTTGTGCCCCGGCGCCGCCGACGGCCGGACGAAGGCCGCCTGCCGCCCGGCCCGTACGCGTGCCGCCCGGCCCGTACGCGCCCTGCGCCCGGCCCGCGCACGTCCGCCGACCGGCCCGTACGCACCTGCGGCCGGTTCCCGGGAGGCTCTGTGGCTCGTGGTGGAGGGCCGGCTTCCGGGAGGCGGGGGCGATGTCCGGGGGAGGTGCAATTGCACATATTAAATTGGGCCGTTGTAGGAGGGGTGTAAGTTCCCCCGTCCCGCAAACTCTTTCGGTGACACCCGTCACAGCTCATGACTCTTGATAAATCCGAGCTTGCCACCCAAAGGGGGTCCCGGTCGCGGGGCAATGGTCACGGGATCGGGGGACTTTCGTCCTCGGTCGCGCAATGCTCCGTGCCGGGCTCGGCGTGGCTGCTTGTGGGAGCGGCGGCACAGCCGCCTGTGGGGCCCTCGCGGGGGCCTTCCGGGATCCGAACGGCGGGCGGCGCGGAATCGGGCTCAGGGGCGGCCCCGTGGTCGCTCTCGGGCTCCATGGCGAGCAGCAGCAGCCGGCGGCAGATCGGACAGTGCTCCGTCCGGTGCCGGTAGTTCATGGCGGCAGCGAGATGGGCGCGCAGCAGTGCGCGCGTCTCGTGCCGTGCCGTGGATGCCGCCACGCGTCACCTCCGGTCCCCTGCCTTCCGGATTACCGGTGGCAGATGACGGAGTCAAGACGAAGGAAGGCCCCGATCCATCGGATCGGGGCCTTCGAAGTAAAGCGGTCCTGACGGGATTTGAACCCGCGGCCTCCACCTTGACAGGGTGGCGAGCACTCCAAACTGCTCCACAGGACCTTGATTCGCAGCTTTTCGCCTGGTTTCTGCGTGTCGCTGCGAGTCAGACTGTACAGCAGGTCAGAGGGTGCAGTCGAACCCGATCCCGGGCGGCCCGCCGGGCTACGGCGCCGCCGCGTCGATCGCCTTCACGATCCGCTTGTCGGAGACCGGGTACGCGGTGCCCAGGGCATGCGCGAAGTAGCTGACCCGCAGCTCCTCGATCATCCAGCGGATCTCCCGCACCTCCTGCGGCACGGGCCTGCCCTGCGGCAGCTGCTCCAGCAGCCAGGCGTACTCGTCCTGCATCTCGTGGACCTTCTCCATGCGCGCGGTGTCGCGCTGGGCGCCGGTCGGCATCTGCTGGAGGCGGCGGTCGGCGGCCACCAGGTAGCGCATCAGGTTCGGCAGCCGCTTCAGCCCGGTCTTCGTGACGAAGCCCGCCGGCATCAGGGCGTCCAGCTGCTTGCGCACGTCGGCCAGGTTCGCCAGCAGCACCGGGCTCCGCGTCGACTTCAGCCGGCGCTCGCAGGCCTGCCAGGCGGCCAGCACCTGCTGGACCTGGCCCACCGTGCGCACCGTCGTGTCGACGAGGTCCGCGCGCACCTTGTCGTACAGCTTCCGGAACGACTCCTCGTCCCAGGCCGGGCCCCCGTGGTCGGCGATCAGCTTGTCCGTGGCGGCCGTCGCGCAGTCGTCGAAGAGCGCCTGGATCGAGCCGTGCGGGTTGCTGGAGAGGGCCAGCTTCTGCTGGTTGGTGAGCTTGTCCGAGGCGAACTTGGCCGGGTTCACCGCGATGTTGAGCAGCACGAGACGTCTGGTGCCCGCCCACATGGCCTGCCGCTGCTCGGCCTCGGAGTCGAAGAGCTGCACGGCGACGGAGGTGCCCTTGTCGACGAGCGCCGGGTACGCCTTGACGGGCTGGCCCGCCCGCTTCGTCTCGAAGACCTTCGTCAGCGTCCCGATCGTCCAGTCGGTGAGGCCGGAGCGCTCGATGGTCTCGCCGCCGGAGCGCTCCGCCGTCGCCGCCGCGGCCTTGGAGAGCGCCTGGCGGGCCTTCGGGCGCAGCTTGAGGCGCAGCGCCTCCAGGTCCTTGTCCTCGGCGAGCTTCTTGCGCCGCTCGTCGACGATCCGGAACGTGATCCTGAGGTGGTCCGGGATCCGGGACAGGTCGAAGTCCGCCGCGGAGACCGGGACGCCGACCATCTTCTGCAGCTCGCGGGCGAGCGTGAAGTGGATCGGCTCCTGAAGAGGCACCGCCCGGTCCAGGAACCTCTGCGCGTAGTTCGGGGCGGGTACGTAGTGCCGGCGGATCGGCTTGGGGAGGGAACGGATCAGCTCCGTCACCACCTCCTCGCGCAGGCCCGGGATCTGCCAGTCGAAGCCCTCGTCGGTGACCTGGTTGAGCACCTGGAGCGGGATGTGGACGGTCACGCCGTCCGCGTCCGCGCCCGGCTCGAACTGGTAGGTCACCCGGAACTTCAGCGGGCCCTGCCGCCAGGAGTCCGGGTAGTCGTCCTTGGTGACGCCCGCGGCCTTCTCGTTGATGAGCATCTCGCGCTCGAAGTCGAGGAGCTCGGGCTCCTCGCGCTTCTTGTGCTTCCACCACGAGTCGAAGTGCGCACCGGAGACGACGTGGTCGGGGATGCGCCGGTCGTAGAAGTCGAAGAGGGTCTCGTCGTCCACCAGGATGTCGCGGCGCCGGGCCCGGTGCTCCAGCTCCTCGACCTCGGTGAGCAGCTTGCGGTTGTCGGCGAAGAACTTGTGGTGGGTGCGCCAGTCGCCCTCGACGAGCGCGTTGCGGATGAACAGGTCGCGGGAGACCTCGGCGTCGATCCGCCCGTAGTTCACCTTGCGCTGGGCGACGATCGGGACGCCGTACAGCGTGACCCGCTCGTACGCCATCACGGCCGCCTGGTCCTTCTCCCAGTGCGGCTCGCTGTAGGTGCGCTTCAGCAGGTGCTGGGCGAGCGGCTCGATCCACTCCGGTTCGACCTTGGCGTTGACCCGGGCCCACAGCCGGGACGTCTCGACCAGCTCGGCGGACATGATGAAGCGCGGCTGCTTCTTGAAGAGGGCCGAGCCGGGGAAGATCGCGAACTTGGCGTTGCGGGCACCGAGGTACTCGTTCTTCTCGGTGTCCTTGAGGCCGATGTGCGAGAGGAGACCGGCGAGCAGCGAAGTGTGCACGGAGGTCTCCGGGGCGTCCTCCTCGTTGAGGTGGATCCCCATCTGCTTGGCCACCGAGCGCAGCTGGGCGTAGATGTCCTGCCACTCGCGGATCCGCAGGAAGTTCAGGTACTCCTGCTTGCACATCCGGCGGAAGCTGGAGGAGCCGCGCTCCTTCTGCTGCTCGCGGATGTAGCGCCACATGTTGAGGAAGGACAGGAAGTCGGACGTCTCGTCCTTGAACCGGGCGTGGTTCTGGTCCGCCTGCTGCTGCTTCTCGACCGGGCGCTCGCGCGGGTCCTGGATGGAGAGCGCGGAGGCGATCACCATCACTTCCCGTACGCAACCGTTCTTGTCGGCCTCCAGGACCATGCGGGCCAGCCGGGGGTCGACCGGCAGCTGGGAGAGCTTGCGGCCCTGCGGGGTGAGGCGCTTCTTGGGGTCCTTCTCGTGCGGGTCGAGCGCGCCGAGCTCCTGGAGGAGCTGGACGCCGTCGCGGATGTTGCGGTGGTCCGGCGGGTCGATGAACGGGAACTTCTCGATCTCGCCGAGCCCGGCCGCGGTCATCTGGAGGATGACGGAGGCGAGGTTCGTCCGCAGGATCTCGGCGTCCGTGAACTCCGGGCGGGTGAGGAAGTCGTCCTCGGAGTACAGCCGGATGCAGATGCCGTCGGAGGTACGGCCGCAGCGGCCCTTGCGCTGGTTGGCGCTGGCCTGGCTGATCCGCTCGATGGGCAGCCGCTGCACCTTGGTGCGGTGGCTGTAGCGGGAGATGCGGGCGGTGCCCGGGTCGATCACGTACTTGATGCCGGGGACCGTCAGCGAGGTCTCGGCGACGTTCGTGGCGAGGACGATGCGGCGGCCGGTGTGGCGCTGGAAGACCCGGTTCTGCTCGGCGTGGCTCAGACGCGCGTAGAGCGGAAGCACTTCGGTCAGGGGGAGCTTGCGTTTGTTCAGGGCGTCCGCGGTGTCGCGGATCTCGCGCTCGCCGGAGAGGAAGACCAGGATGTCGCCGGGGCCCTCGGACTGGAGCTCGTCGACGGCGTCCGCGATGGCGGTGATCTGGTCGCGGTCGGAGTCCTCGGAGTCCTCTTCGAGGAGCGGGCGGTAGCGGACCTCGACGGGATACGTCCGCCCGCTGACCTCCACG
Organism: Streptomyces sp. NPDC004111; assembly: GCF_042874215.1. NCBI lineage: Bacteria > Bacillati > Actinomycetota > Actinomycetes > Kitasatosporales > Streptomycetaceae > Streptomyces > Streptomyces sp. NPDC004111. Next base: position 37,493 of record NZ_JBIAMU010000022.1, on the reverse strand, counting down.
ATCGGCGCGCTTTGCTGCGCTCCGTCCTCGCTGTTCTCCATGTCCACGGAGGCGAAGCCGCCGAAGTGCCTGGCGAACCGCTCGGGGTCGATCGTCGCGGAGGTGATGACGACCTTGAGGTCGGGGCGCCTGGGGAGCAGCTGGGCGAGGTAGCCGAGCAGGAAGTCGATGTTGAGGGACCGCTCGTGGGCCTCGTCGATGATGATCGTGTCGTACGCGCGCAGCTCGCGGTCCGTCTGGATCTCGGCGAGCAGGATGCCGTCCGTCATCAGCTTCACGAAGGTGGATTCCGGGTTCACCTGGTCGGTGAACCGCACCTTCCAGCCGACGGCCTCGCCGAGCGGCGTCCTCAGCTCGTCCGCGATGCGGTCGGCGACGGTGCGTGCGGCGATCCGGCGGGGCTGGGTGTGCCCGATCATGCCCCGTACGCCGCGCCCGAGCTCCATGCAGATCTTCGGGATCTGCGTCGTCTTGCCGGAGCCGGTCTCGCCCGCGACGATCACGACCTGGTGGTCGCGTATCGCGTCGGCGATCTCGTCCTTCTTCTGACTGACGGGAAGGTTCTCGGGATACGTGATCTCGGGCAGGCGCGCGGCCCGTGCGGCCACCTTCGCGGCGGACTTCTCCGCCTCGGCGGCGATCTCGTCCACGACGGCCTGCCGGGCCTCCGGCTTGCGGATACGACGGGCGCCTTCGAGGCGGCGGCCGAGGCGGTGAGCGTCGCGGAGCGAGCTCTGGGCGAGGAGCGCCTGGAGGTCGGCGAAGGAAGTAGACATACCTGGTCCAGGATCTCACCCGGACCGTGCGACTGGCCAACCATTTGGCCGGGGGTGCGGGGCACGGCCACGTACCCTTTCCGAACAGACCGATTCGAACCCGAGAGGCCCCGCGTGCTCCGTACGACACGACTCACCCGGTGGTGCGGCCCTGCCGCGCTGCTGGCGGTCGTGCTCGGCATGCTCTGCGGGCCCGCGGCGGCGGCCCCGGTGGCGGCCCTCTCCGGCGCGGGAGCGAGCGCCGCGTCCGTCCCGGTGGCGGCCTCCTCGGGGTCCGCCTCCGTCCCGGCCGTGGCCTCCTCGGCCTCCGCGTCCGTCCCGGCCGTGGCCCACTCCGCTGCCGTGTCCGTCCCGGTGGCGGCCTCTTCGGCCGGGGTGTCCACTCCGGCCGAGGACCCGTCCGGCCCCGCGCGGGCCGGGTTCGGCCCGGTGGACGCGCCGGGCTGCGACCGGGCCCCCGCTCACCCCGACGGCACGCACCCCTCCACGCCGCCGCGCACCGGCACCCCGTACGACCTGCTGCCCGTCCTGTGCGACGGCGACCGGTCCGCGGCCGTCGGCCGGTACCTCGACGCGGCCCTCTCCTGCGCACCCCGGCGCGGTCCGCCGACCCCGCTGCCGCCCTCACCCGTGGAGCTCTCCGTCCTGTTGCGCGTGTAGCGAGGCGCCGATCCGGCATGCCCTCGTACCCGTACGACACGACACGAAAGTTCCGTACACATGCTGACCACCTCGCGCGCCGCCCTGCGCGACGCCGGGCGGGCCTGTGCCGCCTGGGCGCCCTCCCGGTGGGGCGTGGCCGGTGCGGCCGCCGTTCTGTGCGGCCTGCTGCTCGGCCTCCCCACCTCCCTCGTACCCAACCCGGTCTTCGGCCGGGTCCTGCCGCCCGAGTGGTGGAACTACCCGGTGCTGGCCGCCTCCTCGGTACTCGGCGGGCTGATCCTGGCGACGTACCTCGCACCGCGCGACCGGACCGCGCCCCGTGAGCCCCGCGGCCGTCTCGGCGTGGCGGGCGGCGTGCTGTCCTTCCTCGCGGTCGGCTGCCCCGTCTGCAACAAGCTGGTGCTGCTCGCCCTCGGCACCTCCGGCGCGCTGACCCTCTGGGCGCCCCTCCAGCCCGTGCTCGCGCTGGTCTCCCTGGTGCTGCTGGCCGTCGCCGCCGTGCGCCGGCTCGCGGGAGAGGTGGCCTGCCCGGCCGCCCCCGCCGCCGCAGCCCCCGCCTCCACCCTCTGACTCCAGGAGCTTCGCCATGGCCGCCAAGACCGGCAGCAGCAGCAACAAGAACAACGGCAGGACCAAGAACAGCAGGAACCGCAACATCCTCATCGGCGCCGGTGTCGCCGTCGCCGCCCTCGCGCTGGGCGCCGTCTCGTACACCGCCACCAAGCCCGCCGACAACACCATCCGCCTGACCGAGGAGCCCGCCTCCACCGCCGGGGCCGACCCGCAGCAGGGCGTCTACCCCGAGCTGGAGAAGCTCGCCCGCCGCACCGAGGGCGACAAACTGGCCCAGGGCCGCGCCGACGCGCCCGTCGTGATGGTCGAGTACGCCGACTTCAAGTGCGGCTTCTGCGGCAAGTTCGCCCGCGACACCGAGCCGAACCTGGTGAAGAAGTACGTCGAGAACGGCACGCTGCGCATCGAGTGGCGCAACTTCCCGATCTTCGGCGAGGAGTCCGAGGCCGCCGCACGCGCCTCCTGGGCGGCCGGGCAGCAGGGCCGCTTCTGGGAGTTCCACCGGGCCGCCTACGCCAAGGGCGCGAAGGAGAAGGGCTTCAAGGCGGAGCGGCTGACGGAACTGGCCGAGGAGGCCGGCGTCGAGGACCTGGCGCAGTTCCGCGCCGACCTGGACGGCAAGCAGGCGAAGGAGGCCGTGCGGAAGGACCAGCAGGAGGCGTACGGGCTCGGCGCCAGCGCCACCCCGGCCTTCCTCGTCAACGGCCGGCCGATCTCCGGCGCCCAGCCCGACGAGGTCTTCGAGCAGGCCATCGAGCAGGCCGCCAAGACCGCGAAGGCCGCCAAGCCGCAGGGCAGCCCCACCGGGAGCCCCACCGGGAACGGCACCGGGGAGAAGCAGCGGTGACCGCGAACATCGGTTACTTCGCCGCCTTCCTCGGCGGCCTGCTCGCCCTTGTCAGCCCGTGCAGCGCCCTGCTCCTGCCCGCGTTCTTCGCCTACTCCATCGACTCCGCCTCGCGCCTGCTGGCCCGTACCGGAATCTTCTACGCCGGGCTGGCGACCACCCTGGTCCCGCTGGGCGCGGCCGGTTCGTACGCCGGACGGTTCTTCTACGGCAACCGCGACCTGCTGGTGACCGTCGCGGGCAGCGTGATCATCGCGCTCGGGGTCGCACAGATCCTCGGCATGGGCTTCGCCTCGAAGCGGATGGCGGAGCTCTCGGGCCGCATCAAACCCACCACCGCCCTGTCCGTCTACGCGCTCGGCGCGGTCTACGGCCTCGCCGGGTTCTGCGCCGGGCCGATCCTCGGCAGCGTGCTCACGGTGGCCGCGATGGGCGGCAGCCCGGTCTACGGCGGCCTCCTGCTGGCCGTCTACGCGCTGGGCATGGCTGTCCCGCTCTTCGTACTCGCCCTCCTCTGGGAACGCTTCGACCTCGGCAAACGCCGCTGGCTGCGCGGTCGCACCCTGTCCGCGGGCCGCTTCGAACTCCACACCACCTCCCTGCTCTCGGGCCTCTTCTTCATCGCGCTGGGCGTCGTCTTCCTCCTCTTCGACGGCACGACGGCCCTGCCCGGCCTCCTCGACGTCGACGACTCCTTCGCCCTCGAACAGTGGGCGAGCGGCCTCGGCAGGGCCGTCCCCGACTGGGCGCTGCTGGCCGCACTGGTGGCGGTGGTCGCCGTCCTGCTCGGTGTACGGACGAGACGCGGCCGGGACAATGAGGAGGAATCGAACGGCCTACCCGAGGAACGACTTCCCCGATGACCACACCCCCGCCCGACCAGCCGCCCCAGGACCCGAACGGAGCCGGCCCCCACGGCCCCTCGGACCAGCCCGGCTACCCGGGCGCCTCGGACCCGTCCGGCTACCCGGGCCCCGCTGACCAGCCGGGCTACCCCGGCCCCTCCGACCAGCCCGGCTACCCGGGCTACCCCGGCTACTCCGGTCACCCCGGTTACCCCGGCCACCCGGGACAGCAGCCGTACGGTGCCCCCGGCCCGTACGGCAATCCCTACGCCGCTCCCGGCCACGGCATGCCGTACGGCCCGGCCATGAACACCAACTCCGCGATGTGGGCCCACCTGGGCACCCTGATCGCGCTCTCCGTGGGCTCCGGCATGACCTGCGGCCTCTCCGCGGTCCTCGCCTGGGTGGTCGGCCTGTCGATCCGCTCCGGCGCCCGCGACCCCTTCACCCGCGAACACGCGACGGCCGCGCTGAACCTGGCACTGACCTCGCTGATCTACAGCGTGGGAATGGTCGCGGCGTCGGTGGCCCTGGCGTTCCTGCCGCGGGGCGCCGAGGCGCTCCAGGCGGTGCCGTGGGTGCTGCTCATCGCCTACGGCATCACGGTGATCGTCTTCACGATCCTCGCCACGGTCGCCGCCAACAAGGGCCGCCCGTACCGCTACCCGGCGTTCCTGGCCTTCCCGATGGTCAAGGCCTGAACCGGCCGGGGGTCCTCCCGCAGCGGTCGCGGGGGACCCCCGGGTCCCGGTGGGCACTCCCGGCCCGGGAAACGCGAAGGGCCCCGTTCTGAGAACGGGGCCCTTCGTCTGGTGGCTGGGGCCGGGATCGAACCGGCGACCTATCGCTTTTCAGGCGATCGCTCGTACCAACTGAGCTACCCAGCCACTCGGATCTTGCGATCCGCAGCGGTCCTGACGGGATTTGAACCCGCGGCCTCCACCTTGACAGGGTGGCGAGCACTCCAAACTGCTCCACAGGACCAAGCTTGTGCGAGACGCACTGCAAAGAAGTCTCGCACAGGTATTGCGTGCCCCCAACGGGATTCGAACCCGTGCTACCGCCTTGAAAGGGCGGCGTCCTGGGCCACTAGACGATGAGGGCTAATTGGCCCGCCTGTGCGCCTCGCAGCGCGTCGGGGACGTGAGAAGCATATGGGATGCCGGGGGGGATCGCCAAAACGGTTTACCGGGGGCCTGGAGCGGGGGTGGCCGGGAGCTTCCCGCGGGGCGTGTTCTCGGCCGGGAGATGGCGGCTGACCTCGGCCGTCGTCAGGCCGAGACCGCCCAGGGTGATCTCGTCCCAGGCCTGGAGCCGCCGGGTGTCGCGGTCCAGGTAGAGCAGGGAGGCGCGGATCTTCTGCGGGTCGGCGTCCTCGACCGCGCGCAGTCCGCCGCCGCCGGTGGAGCCCTGGACCATCAGCCGGGTGCCGTGCCTGAGGATCTCGGTCCTGCGTTCGTGGGTGTGCCCGGCGAGTGCGAGCGGGACCTCGCCGTCGGTCTGGGCGACCGCGATCGGGTTGTGGGCGACCGCGATGTCGACGGGGGTGCGGGCCGCCTTCTGGTCGCGCAGGGCGGCGGCGAGCTGGACCCCGGCGACGCGTTCGTTGCCGTCGCCCTGGGGTTTGACCGAGCGGTCCGGGGTGAACTGCGGATCGCCGATGCCCGCGACGCGCAGCCCGCCCGCGACGGTGACGGCGTCGCCGTTGTCCAGCACGTGCACGTTCTTCAGGCGGGACAGGTAGGCCTGGGTGCCGGCCGAGTCGTGGTTGCCGCGGACCCAGATGTAGGGGGCTCCCAGGTCGGGGACGGCGTCCAGGAAGGCGTTCTCGGCGGAGCTGCCGTGGTCCATGGTGTCGCCGGAGTCGATGATCGCGTCGATGTCGTACTGCTCGACGAGCGAGCCGATGATGTGCCACGACGCCGGGTTCAGGTGGATGTCCGAGACGTGCAGGACGCGCATCGTGGTGGGGGAGGGCTGGTAGGCGGGGAGGGTGGAGGTGGCGTTGTAGAGCTTGGTGACGTTGGTGACCAGGCGGGCCAGCTCCTGCTGGTAGACGTTGAACTCCGCCACGATGTTGCGGGCGTCGCCGACCACCGAGGGCGCCGAGGACAGCAGCCCGGAGAACTTCGGCTCCAGTACGGACTTGGGGTTCCAGGTGGCGTACGCGGTGATGCCCGAGGCCGTCAGCAGGGCGAGCGCCAGACCGCCGGCGGCCAGTGCGCGGCGGGGGCGGCGGTAGACCACCAGCCCGAGGGCGGTGGCTCCGGCGAGGACCGCGGCGGAGGAGCGCAGCGCCAGGTCCAGGGTTCCGGCGGCCACGTCCCCGGTGATCTCGTCCTGGAGGCCGGAGATCCGTTCCGGGTGGCTGACCAGGGCGGAGGAGCGCTCCGGGTCGAGCTGGTCGACGTCCACGTCGAGCCGGATGGGGGCGGTGTGGGAGTCGAGCTCCAGGGCGCCCAGGGGAGAGACGTTGATCTTGGTGCCGCCGACGAGGGAGGGGCGCAGCGTCATGGTGGTGTCCATGGGGCCCACGGGGGTGCGGACGGCGCCGACGATCAGCAGCCCCAGCCAGGCCCCGGCCAGCACGACCGCCACCAGACCCAGGGCGCGGCCCCACGGATGGGGCGGGTGCGCCAGCGTGCTGGTGGGGGCGGAGTGGTGCGAGCGGTAGTGGCCGACCAGACGGGCGGCAGTGGCGCGAATGCGATGGGCACGGGGTGCTCGGGCCATTGGGCCCGTATGCCCAGCCGCGCGGGCGGCCATGCCCGGTGGTGGATGAGAATGGGCGCGTGCTGGAGATGACGCGTGAGGAGTTCGAGGAACTGGTCGCCGAGGCCCTGGACCGGATACCGCCGGAGTTGACGCGGTTGATGGACAACGTCGCGGTGTTCGTCGAGGACGAGCCCGCGACGGACGACCCGGAGCTGCTCGGTCTGTACGAGGGAACACCGCTGACCGACCGCGGGGAGTGGTACGCGGGCGTGCTGCCCGACCGCATCACGATCTACCGGGGCCCCACCCTGCGGATGTGCGAGGACCGGGACGACGTGGTGGCGGAGACCGAGATCACGGTGGTGCACGAGATCGCGCACCACTTCGGGATCGACGACGAGCGGCTGCACGCGCTGGGGTACGGGTGAGCGGGCGGGCGGAGGCGGGGGCCGGGCCGGCGGGGTCGGAGGTGGAGGCGGCCGGGGCCGGGAGCAGTGCGGTGCGGGGTGCGGTCGGGGCCGTCGATCCGGACGTCGATCTGCGGGCCGCCGCCGAACCCCGGCTGGGCGGCACCCTGCCGGTGCTCGGCGCGGTCGCGGTGGGCGGCGCGCTCGGGGCGTCGGCGCGGTACGGGGGGCTGCTGCTGTGGCCCGCGTCCGCGGGGGGTTTCCCCTGGGCGGTGTTCGGGATCAACGTGCTGGGGTCCGCGCTCATCGGGGTGCTGATGGTGCTGGTCGCCGAGGACGGGCGCTCGGCGCACCCGCTGGTGCGGCCGTTCCTGGGCGTGGGCGTGCTGGGCGGCTTCACCTCGTTCTCCACGTACGCGATGGACGTCAGCGGGCTGCTCGGGCGCGGGGAGCTGCTCACGGCGGCGGCGTACGGGCTCGGGACGGCGGCCGGGGCGCTGGGCGCCGTCTGGGCGGCGGCGGGCACGACACGGCGGGCGGTACGGCGGCGTACCCGGGCGGGAGACGAACGGTGAACTGGCTGCTGGTGGTCGTGGGCGGCACGGTCGGGGCGCCGCTGCGCTATCTGACCGACCGGGCGGTGCAGGCGCGGCACGCGTCCGGGTTCCCCTGGGGCACCGTCACGGTGAACGCGGCCGGCAGCCTGGTGCTCGGGGTGGTGACCGGGGCGGTCGCGGTGGGCGCGGCCTCCTCGTCCGCGCAACTCCTCGTGGGCACCGGGCTGTGCGGGGCGCTCACCACGTACTCGACCTTCTCGTACGAGACCCTGCGGCTGGCGGAGAGCGGGCAGCGGTTCCTCGCGGTGGCGAACGTGGCGGTGTCGGTGCTGGTCGGGCTGGGCGCGGTCGGGCTCGGAACGGCGCTGGGGCAGGGGTTCGGCGGGTAGCGGAGCGGCCGTGGCGGGGGCGGCGGGCCGTGCGGGCGCGGTGTGTTCCGGGTGCGCGGGGGGTGGCGGCGCGGTGGTGGTCGGGTGCGGGCGCGTGTCCCCGGCGGGCCGAAGGGAGTTGAGAGGGCAGACCCCAACCCGCCATACGGCTCTCCGACCGCCGCAGAGCAGCCCCGTGCGTCTGTGCCGTCGCCCCGGCCGTCATCCCGGAGGTGCGCCCGTGCGCCAGCTGCCCACCCCTGTCCGACTCGCCGCCGCGGCGCTCGCGGTGGCGGCTTCCGCAGGCTGCATGAGCGTGAGCGACGAGGGGAGCAAACCGCTCCCGGCCCGGCCCGCCGCCAAGCAGGAGCAGGCGGGGCCGGACGGCGGCGCCGCGGTGGGCGGCGAGGGCCAGGGGCGCACCGACGGCAGGCCGGTTGCCCGGGGCGAGGGGCCCGTGGCGGACCCGAAGGGGGCGAGCGGGCCCCCGGCAGGCCCCAGCGCGACGCCCGGCCCCGAGGCGACCCCGTCGAAGGCGACCCCGGGCGCCACGCCGTCCCCGGGTCTCACCCGGCCCCCGCAGTCCCCGGGGCTGCCGACGCCCTCCGCGACCCGGCCGACCAAGGACCCGACGCCGACCAGGCCGCCGGTGAGCACCCCGCCGGAGCCGACGCCCACGCAGCCGCCGGAGCCGTCCGAGCCGCCCACCCCCTCGGAGACCCCCACCGCGGAGAACCGGGCGGCCGGGACGCCGGAACCGGTCCGGTACCGCAGGGCGCAATTTCATGGAGCGCAGCCGGAGGCAGCGGCAAATCCGCAGGTGGAAGCCGTGTAGCGCAGTCGATTTGCCAGGTGTGGGGGAGGGTGCGTATGGTTATAGATCGTTTGATCCCATTGCCCGGCGCCGACACAGAAGAGCGCCGTGTGGCGCGTACTCTCCCTTGCCGTGGCTGACCGCATAGAGGCGGTTTCACTTGCGATTCACGGAGTTTGGGCGCGTGCCGAGACTCCGAGAGGTTTCGCATCCGCATGTCTGTTTCCAGTTCTGACCGCACCGCCATGCCCACTGACGCCGAGCAGCAGCTCGACACCGCGTCGGTCGAGGCTGTCGAGACGGTCGACGCCACCGAGGTCGTAGAGGCCGCCACCGAGATCGTCGAGTCGGCCGAGGCCGTCGCCGAGGACGTTCCCGCCGAGGTCTCCGACTCCGCCGAGGGCGAGGTCGCCGAGGCCGACGAGGACGACGCCGAGCCCGGCGTCACCTTCGCCGACCTGGGTCTGCCCGAGGGCGTCGTGCGCAAGCTCGCGCAGAACGGCGTCACCACCCCCTTCCCGATCCAGGCCGCGACCATCCCGGACGCCCTGGCCGGCAAGGACATCCTGGGCCGCGGCCGCACCGGCTCCGGCAAGACCCTCTCCTTCGGTCTGCCGACCCTGGCCCAGCTGGCCGGCGGCCACACCGAGAAGAAGAAGCCCCGCGCGGTCATCCTGACCCCGACCCGCGAGCTGGCCATGCAGGTGGCCGACGCCCTCCAGCCGTACGGCGACGTGCTCGGCCTGAAGATGAAGGTCGTCTGCGGCGGTACGTCCATGGGCAACCAGATCTACGCCCTGGAGCGCGGTGTCGACATTCTCGTCGCCACCCCGGGCCGGCTGCGCGACATCATCAACCGCGGTGCCGCCTCCCTGGAGAACGTCGAGATCGCCGTTCTCGACGAGGCCGACCAGATGTCCGACCTGGGCTTCCTGCCCGAGGTCACCGAGCTGCTCGACCAGGTTCCGGCCGGCGGTCAGCGGATGCTCTTCTCCGCCACCATGGAGAACGAGATCAACACCCTGGTCAAGCGGTACCTGAAGGACCCCGTCACGCACGAGGTCGACAGCGCGCAGGGCAACGTCTCGACCATGACCCACCACGTCCTCGTCGTGAAGCCGAAGGACAAGGCGCCGGTCACGGCCGCGATCGCCGCCCGCAAGGGCCGCACGATCATCTTCGTCCGCACCCAGCTGGGCGCCGACCGCATCGCCGAGCAGCTCCAGGACTCCGGCGTCAAGGCCGACGCCCTGCACGGCGGCATGACCCAGGGCGCCCGTACCCGCGTCCTCGAAGACTTCAAGAAGGGCTACGTCAACGCCCTGGTCGCCACCGACGTCGCCGCCCGCGGCATCCACGTCGACGGCATCGACCTGGTGCTGAACGTGGACCCGGCCGGTGACCACAAGGACTACCTGCACCGCTCGGGCCGTACCGCCCGCGCCGGCAAGTCCGGTGTCGTCGTCTCCCTCTCCCTGCCGCACCAGCGCCGCCAGATCTTCCGTCTGATGGAGGACGCGGGCGTCGACGCCTCGCGCCACATCGTCGGCGGCTCCGGCGCGTTCGACCCGGAGGTCGCCGAGATCACCGGCGCCCGTTCGCTGACCGAGGTCCAGGCCGACTCCGCCACGAACTCGGCCAAGCAGGCCGAGCGCGAGGCCAAGGAGCTGGCGAAGGAGCTGGAGCGCGTGCAGCGCCGGGCGACCGAGCTGCGCGAGGAGGCCGACCGTCTGGTCGCCCGTGCCGCCCGTGAGCGCGGCGAGGACCCGGAGACCGCGGTCGCCGAGGCCGCCGCCGCTGCCGAGGCCGAGGCGCTGGAGGAGGCCCAGGCCGAGGCCGCCGCTGCCGCGAAGGCCGCGGAGGAGGCGCGTCAGCGCCGTGACGAGCGCGGCAACTACGAGCGCCGTGACGACCGCGGTGGCTACCGGGGCAACAACGACCGTGGCGGTTTCCGCGGCGGCGACCGTCGTGACGACCGGGGCGGCGACCGCGGTGGCCGTTCCTTCGAGCGCCGGGACGACCGGGGCGGCGACCGTGGCGGCTTCCGTCGCGACGACCGTCCGTCCGGCGGCTTCCGCCGTGACGACCGTCCCTCCGGCGGCTTCCGCGGCAACGACCGCCGTGACGACCGTGGCGGCTTCCGCGGCGGCGAGCGCAGCGGCAGCGACCGTCCGGCGGCCACCGGCTACCGCGGCAACGACCGCAACGACCGTCCGTCCGGCGGCTTCCGCCGTGACGACCGCCCGTCCGGCGGCTTCCGCCGCGACGACCGGGACGACCGCGGTGGCGACCGTGGCGGCTTCCGCCGCGACGACCGTCCGTCCGGTGGTCACCGGGGCAGCGACCGTCCGTTCAACCGCGACCGTCGTGACGAGCGCCCCTCGGGCGGCCGTTCCTTCGGCGGCGGCGACCGTCCCTACGGCCGCCGTGACGACCACCGCGGTGGCACCGGCACCGGCTCCTTCGGCCGCCGCGACGACAAGCCGCGCTGGAAGCGCAACGGCTGATCCCGGCCCCGCATCGCAGTAACTCCCTGAAACGGGCCCGCTCTTCACGAGCGGGCCCGTTTCTCTTTTCACTTCCGTCACATCTGTAACTGGGTTAGCATCCGGCGACTGTGTGACACGTGCCATGGGCATGTGCAGGTGTGTGGGGAGCGGCCGGGGGGCCTGGGCCGACGCCCCGTTCCCGGGCTGCCCGGGGAGGGGCTGGGCCGATGAATCGACGTAACCGACTGAGATCCGCCGCGGCGGTGGCCGCCGTGCTGGGTACGGCGGCGGGGCTGGTGCCGGTGCTGGGGGGCGCGGCGGTGGCGGCACAGGAGCCGGTGGGGGAGGTGGTGGTGCCCTCCATCGACCGCAAGGAGCCCCGGAACGTCTTCCTCGGCAACGCCGGAGCCACGGGGTACGTGCACAGCCAGGAGGGCGGCGACCGGACGGAGTGGGTCGACTTCGCCACCGGCGCGGCCCACGACGCGTACCCGCCCCACCTGACCACCAACTACGGCGGCACCGCCGCCGCCCTCCTCCGCTCGCCCACCGGAGGCGACGACCAGGTCCAGCTCCGGGACCTGCCGACCGGCCGCACCAGCACGCTCCCGATCCCGGCCGGCACCCGCTGGACGCAGGGCTACACCGCCGACACGATCCTCGTCGGCGGCTACGACGAGACGGCCAGGACGTACACCGCGCTGCGGCAGGTCCGCGCCGACGGCAGTGTCGTCAGGGAGTTCGGCGGGCTGCCCGAGAACACCACGGCGGTCACCCTCGTCCGGCAGGACGGCAGGGGCGGGCTGTTCCAGGTCCGCAACCAGGGCAACTCCGCCGCGCGCTTCTTCCTGCTCGACTACTCGAGCGGCACCTTCCGCCCCCTGCACGACAGCTCCGCCGGGACGTCCCCGCAGCTGAACGACGACCGCATCGCCTGGATACCCGCCACCGGCGGCACCCTGCGCACGCTGTCGCGCGCCGAGCCCGCCGAACCGCCGCGCGACCTCGCCCTGCCCGTCGGCCGGGTCGCCGCGTACGCCGTCGGCAAGGACTGGCTGTTCTTCCGTCTGGCCGCCGCGCCCGACACCACGCCCCACCCGGCCGGCCAGCCGCTCCGGGCCGTCCCGCTGAACGGCGGCGCCGTCCGCGAGCTGCTGCCCCGCTCGACCGGAGGGCTGCGGGCGCTGCCCGACGGCGGCGCGGTCGCGATGGGGGGAACGGACGCACAGCACTGGGCGGTCCACCGCATCGGCGTCGACGCGGACGGCACGCCGCGCGCGACGGCCGTGCGCGCGGTGCCCGCGGTGGCCGCCACCCGGCAGCTGCTCGCGATCGGCGGCAACAGGATCAACTACCTGCTGCCGAGCGGCACCGGGTTCACCGGCGTCTACGAGCTGGACGCCCCCGGGGACGGCGCGCCCAAGGTACGCGCCTGGGAGATCAACGCACCGCACTACGCCCCCGTACCGCTGGGCGACGGCCAGAGCGCGTACCTCTCGGACGGCCGCGTCAAGACACCGCGCGAGCTCAACACCCACCGGCCGCTCGACCTGCCCGGGTACACCGAGGCCGTCGAACTGGTCGCGGCGTCCGGCCGCTACGCCGTGGTCAACGCCGCGGACGGCAAGCAGTACGTCGGCGACTTCGAGATCTTCAACGGCACCTCCGAGGTGCTCACCCGCCCCGCCCCGAGCGCCGCCGCCCTCTGGGGCAGCACCCTGTGGAAGCCGGCCGCCACCGCCGGGAGCATCGACTCGTACGACGTGAAGACGAAGCGGACCACTCCGGCCGTCAACACCGGCTCCGGCTGCGTACCGACCAGCCTCCAGGCCGTCGGCCGCTGGGTCTACTGGCAGTGCACCACCGCCAAGGCCGGTGTCCTCGACGCCACCACGGGCAAGAACATCACCGCCCCCGTCGGCGGCAAGCTCGGTGACGGCTTCGTCGTCACCAAGACCGCCGACGACAGGCTCCGCCTCACCGACCTCCTCAAGGCGGGCGCCACCGCCGACTTCTCCGCGCCCGGCGTCACCGTCGGGGACTGGGCGGTCGACGCCTACGGCGGCCCCGTCGCGTACACCGACGCCGAGCAGCGCATCCGGCTCAAGCCCTCCGGCGTCGCCCGGCAGGCCGTCTCCGTCATCGAGCAGCAGGTGGACGGCACGGCGGTGGCCCGGCAGGCCGCCGACCCCTGGAACGCCCGCTTCCTGCTCTCCCGTCCGGTCGCCCGCTGGACCGTCACCTTCACCGACCACCGGGGCCGCACCCTCGCCACCCGTACCGGCACCGCCCGTACCGGCGCGCAGATCGCCCCGGAGTGGGACGGCAAGGACGACAAGGGCAACGTCGTCGTCGGCGGACGCCACACCTGGACCCTGACCACCGACGCGGGCGACGGCACCGGCCCGCAGCGGACGGCCACCGGCGCCCTCTACCTCTCCGGTGCCAAGGACACCCCCCGGGACTACGACGGCGACGGCTACGGCGACGTCATGACCTTCACCACCGGCGGCACCCTGCACACCCACCAGCTCGGCACGAACGGCACCGACCGGCTCACCCAGTCCGGCGGCTGGCCGAAGGACAGCACGTTCGTCCCGTACGGAGATCTGACCGGCGACGGGTGCAACGACGTCCTGGTCCGCGACGCGAGCGGCGCCCTCGACCGGTTCGACGGCACGTGCACCGGAGCGGTGAAGCCCACCGGGCCCAGGACCCGCATCGGGACCGGCTACCAGCAGTACGACGTCCTCACCTCGCCCGGCGACCTCACCGGGGACGGCCGCCCCGACCTGGTGGCCCGCCACCGCACCACGTACGACGTGTACCTCCTCGCGGCGAAGCCCGACGGCAAGCTGGCGTACCCGGTGAAGATCCGGCCGAACTGGAAGGCGTACTCCCATGTCGTCGGCGCCGGCGACCTCAACGGCGACGGCCACGGCGACCTGCTGGCCCGCGCCTCCAACGGCGACCTGTGGCGCTACGACGGCACCCCCAACGGCCAGTTCAAGGAGCGCGTCCTGGTCTTCACCGGCTGGGGCATCGGCTACAAGGAGATCGTCGGGGTCGGCGACGTCTCGGGCGACGGCAGGGCCGACCTGATGGTCCGTGACACGGCCGGCGGCATCTTCCGCAACGAGGGCGACGGCAAGGGCGGCTTCGGCGCCCGCCGCGCCCTGACGACGGGCTGGCAGGGCTACAAGTCCCTGTTCTGACCGCCTCCCGGCCGTGCGCCGGACCGTGTTCGCGTGCGGGGTGGTCCCCCCGGGCACCACCCCGCACGCGATACCCGATCGGTTGTCGGGAGCCGGGCAGCTATGCTCTTGGGAGTCCTGCCGGGGGCCATTAGCTCAATTGGCAGAGCAGCGGACTTTTAATCCGTTGGTTGTCGGTTCGAGTCCGACATGGCCTACAGGACGAAGTGAGAGGCTCACGCCTCTGACCTGCGGGGGAGCGCCCCGACCGGTTCACACCGGTCGGGGCGCTCCGTCGTTTCCCGGGCGGCGGCGCCCCGTCAGCCCTCGCTCGCCCGCTGGTTCCCGCGCGTCGCGAGCGCGTTCTGGTCGGCCACGTAACGCAGCATCAGGCGGGCGAACTCCAGACGGTCGCGCTCCGGCCAGGCGGCGGTGACGTACTCGAAGGCGTCGCGCTGGTGGCGGCGGAAGCGGACCATCAGCTCCCGGCCCTCGGGGCTCAGGTGCAGGACCGTGCGGCGGCCGTCCTGCTGGGAGGCGGCGCGGATCAGGTAGCCCGCGGAGATGCAGTCGGACACCATGCGGCTGGCCACGGACGGGTCCACGTTCAGGTACGTGGCGACGGCGCCGACGGTGACCTCGCAGGGACCGGGCCCGGCGGCGCGTGCGGTCCGTGGCTGCGGGGTGCTCCGGTCGGCGGGGGTGGCCCCTTCGGCCGAGGTGGCCCTTTCGGCCAGGGTGGCCTTTTCGGCCTCCAGCACGATGTTGAGGACCAGCGTCCGGCTCAGGTCCTTGGGGCAGAACGGATTCGCGACCTCCAGGAGCGAGGACCTGCGCAGCTTCCCGAACGCCTGGCCGACCGCGTCCAGCAGCGCGTCCGCGTCCAGTGCCCCGATGGCGTCCAGCACGCCGGTGTCAGGCCCGCCTGTGTCCCGCCCACTCGTGTCAGGCCCGTCCGTGTCCGGCCCGCCCGTGTCCGGCTCGTCGTCCCTGGTCGGCGGCCCGTCCCCGGCCGGCCGGCCGTCCGCCGTTTCGTGCTTCTTCATGGCCGCATCGTACGCAAGGGCCGTGCGCGCCACATATATGTGTTGACCTGAAAATGCGTGCATGGAAGCATGTATATGCGCTCGGTCAAAGAATTGGCCGGGCGGATCCGTCGAGCAAGTCGATCCACGGGAGCTTCGCGTGTCCTTCCTCCTCACCGGTGCCCGCGGCCAGGTCGCCCGAGCCGTCGCCGAACGCCTGGTCGCAGCCGGACACGGCGGTGGTCCCGGCGGTCCGGCCGCCGCTGCCGGGTCCGCCGGGGCCGTCCGTACCGCCGGGTCGTTCGTCCGTGTGGCCAGTGCCCGTCCCGCCGAGCTGGTCCCGCCGGACGGGACCGAGGCCGTCGAGATGGTGCTGGACCGGCCCGAGACCTTCGCCGCCGCGCTGGCCGGCGTACGGCAGGTCTTCCTCTATCCGGTGCCCGCCGGAATCCACGAGCTGATCAAGGCCGCCGAGGCCGCCGGGGTCGAGCACGTGGTGCTGATGTCCTCCGCCGCCGTCCTCGCCTCCGACGCCGAGACCCATCCGATCGCCGCGCACCACCTCCAGGTCGAGCGCGCGCTCGCCGAGTCCGCGCTGACCAGCACGTTCCTGCGGCCGGGCGCCTTCGCCAGCAACTCGTTCAGCTGGGCCGGGCCGATCGGCCAGGGGCAGCCGGTGGCCCTCCCGTACCCGGACGCGCGGGTCGTCCCCATCCATCCCGCGGACATCGCCGACATCGCGTTCGCAGCGATGACCGGAGCGGGAGAGGGGCGCGAAGGGGGCGTCGGCGGCTCTCTCGCCGGACGTACGGTCGCGCTCACCGGCGCCGAGCCGCTGTCCTTCCGCGAGCAGCTGGCGATCATCGCGGAGGAGACCGGACGGGAGGTCCGCGTCGAGCACATCGGGCGCGCCGAGGCCGAGGAGCAGATGGGCCGCCACATGCCCGCCCGGATGGTGACCGCGCTGCTCGACATCTGGGCTGCCGCCGAGGGCGGTCCCGCGGAGATCGCCGACACCACCGAGACCCTGCTCGGCCGCCCGGCCAGGACCTTCCGGCAGTGGGCGCGGGAGAACGCGGGGGCCTTCGAGGGACGCTGAGTCCGAGGGGCGCTGAGCGGGTGGGGCGAGGGGGCGGTGCGGGCCGTCCCCGTGGCCGCTCCGCGCGGGTGGCCGCCCCCGTGGTCAAAGCCGCCGCCCGGATGGCGTAGGGTTGTGTTCACCGACGCGGGGTGGAGCAGCTCGGTAGCTCGCTGGGCTCATAACCCAGAGGTCGCAGGTTCAAATCCTGTCCCCGCTACTGAAGACCTGAGGCCCGGAACTCGACAGAGTTCCGGGCCTCAGGCGTGTGCGGACCTACCGGGCCTCGTGCCGGACGCGCACGCGGCCCGTCCCCCACATGGCGGATGCCGATTCGCCCTGCGGCGCGGCTCCGGCAAGCCTGGGTGGGGAGCGGTACCGTCCGCACCCGGTGCGGACCTGGGCAGGAGAGCAGACGGTGGCGGGGTACGAGCGCGGTCGCGACGGGGTCGAGGGCGGGGCCGACCAGGCGGAGAAGGGCCGCAGGAGCAGGCGGTTCGTACGGACGCTGCCCCCTCTCATGATCATCGGTGGGGCCGTCTTCGACGCGTCCTCGCCGCCGAACTTCACCGCCGCCCCGCTGTTCGCCGCGGCTCCGCTGGTCGCCGCCCCCTTCTTCGGTCTCGCCGCCACCGTGCTGACGGCGGTCGCCTCGGTGCTGGCCGTGGTGGGGCTGCGCATCCACGACGACTCGCTGAAGAGGGTGCTGTCGGTGACCGAGCTGGTGACGGTGCTGACCGTCGCCGTGCTGGCCGTCTTCATCAACCGGGTCGTGCGCCGCGGGGACCGGCGGCTCGCCTCGGTGCGGGTCATCGCGGAGGCCGCCCAGCGGGCCGTCGTCCCCACGCCGCCGGAGAGCATCGGCGGACTGCAGATCGCGGCGCGGTACGAGGCGGCGGAGGCGGACGCGTTCATCGGCGGCGACCTCTTCGCGGTGCAGGACACCCCGCACGGGGTGCGGCTGGTCGTGGGGGACGTACGGGGCAAGGGGCTGGAGGCCGTCGAGGCGGTCGCGGTGGTGGTGGGCGCGTTCCGGGAGGCGGCCGAGACGGAGAGCACCCTGGAGGGCGTCGCGCAGCGGCTGGAACGGGCGCTGGCCAGGGAGGGCCGGCGGCGCGAGGGACTGGACGCGATGGAGGGGTTCACGACGGCGGTGCTCGCCGAGATCCCGCGCGCCGGGGGCGTCGTACGGCTGGTGAACCGGGGGCATCCCGAGCCGCTGCTGCTGTACGCGGACGGCGAGCTGGACGTGCTGACGCCGGAGGAGTTCGCGCTGCCGCTGGGGATGGGCGACCTGGGGGACTGGCCGGACCGGGCGCGGGAGGTCCGCTTCCCCGGTGGTTCGACGCTGGTGTTCTACACGGACGGGCTCTCCGAGGCGCGGGACGCGGCGGGTGTCTTCTACGACCCGGCGCTGCGGCTGCACCGGTCGCTGTTCCCCGGCCCCGAGGCCGTGCTGGAGGCGCTGACGAGCGACGTACGGGTGCACACCGGCGGCAAGCAGACGGACGACATGGCGCTGCTCGCGGTGGGGCGGCCGGGCGAGGGGCAGCCCGCCCGGCGGCGGACCGTGGAGATCGTGAAACGGCCCTGAGGGCCGGGTGCGGGACCGCGCGGCCGGCGGGGGCTCGGCGGCGGGCCGGGCACCGCGGCGCGATGGCTACGGGTTGTTACGGGGCGTGCTCGAAGGGGCGCGCTCCGCATAACAATTGACGATCTATCAGTTGTGGAGAGTTTGCGCGCAAGGCAACGCGAGTGACCGAAGGGGCGTCAGGGGGCCGTTGGGTCGCCCTGTTTGATGGCCTTTTGGGGCTGATGTCCTGGCCATCGATGCGCGCTCTGCGTTAACGATCAACAGGAACGGCTTGGAAATCCACTTGTGTGTCTATTAACGTTCGATAACGCAGCGCGGTCGTCCCAGCCGTCGTCAGAGACGGCGCCGTGCGCGTGCGCCGAATTCCGTGAGGAAACCGGGGAACCACCAATTGGGGTGAATCGGGCCGAACCTGGCCCGTAGGAGACCTTCCTGCTCCGAACCCGTCAGCTAACCCGGTAGGCGAGAAGGAAGGAAAGGAGCGCGCCTCCGTGGCGTCCAACAGGCCTGCCCCCGAGTCCCCCGCAGCCCCCGCTTTCTCGTACGGGGCGTACGGCGTCCCGAACGACACCGACGGGACGGAGGGCACCGGCCACGGCTACGGCTACGGCGCCACCGCGACGATGCCGACGGTCCCGGCGCAGCAGCAGCGCGGCGGCTACGAGGGCTTCGTGGAGTTCGACGGTCCGCCCGCCTCCACCGAGGAGTGGAACCCCACCGAGGACTCCGTCGTTCCGGTCCGCGGCAAGCACCGGGTCGCCAAGCAGCGCGGCTCGCTGGCCCGCAGTTCCACCGTGCTGGGCGTCGGTGTGATCGCGGCCGTCGGCGCGGGCGGCATCGCCACCGCGCAGGACAAGCCCGCCGTCTCCATATCGCTGCCGGACCAGATCTCCGATTCCCTCGACTCCCTCGCCGACGCCCTGCCGGACGCCAAGTCCCTGCCGGGTGTCGGCGCTCTGGTTTCCGGCTCCGACGACGAGAAGCCGGGCTCCGGGTCCGGTACCGGGGAGGAGCTGATGGCCGCCCCCGCCCCCGCGGCGGCTCCCGTCGCCGCCACCGACCAGGCCGGGCACGCCGTCGGACAGCAGCCGGGCGCGGGCGACAGCCTGCGCGCCCGCATCCTCCAGCAGGCCGAGCAGCAGCGCTCCGCCGCCGACGCCGCCGTCCGGGAGGCCGCCCGCGCGCAGGCCGTCAAGGACGCCGCAGCCGAGGCGAAGAAGCAGCGCGACGAGGCCCACGCGAAGGCCGAGAAGGCCGCCCGGGAGAAGGCCGAGGCCGAGGAGCGCGCCAAGGCCGCCGCCGCGGCGAAGGCGGAGGCCGAGCGGCTCGCCAAGCTGGCCGCCAGCTACTCGCTGCCCACCTCGGGCTACTACCTCAGCGCCACCTTCGGGCAGTCCGGCTCGATGTGGTCCTCGGGCCACCACACCGGACTCGACTTCGCGGCCGGTGCCGGCACCCCGGTCAAGGCCGTCCACCAGGCGACCGTCAAGTCGGCCAACTACTCCGGCAGCTACGGCTACCGGATCGTCCTCGAACTGCCCGACGGCACCGAGGTCTGGTACTGCCACCTCTCCCAGATGAACGTCTCGCCCGGCGAGAAGGTCTCCACCGCCCAGGTCATCGGCAACGTCGGCGCCACCGGCAACGTGTCCGGCGCGCACCTGCACCTGGAGGTGCACACCCCGGGCGGCGACGGCATCGACCCGGCCGCGTGGCTGCGCGGCAAGGGCCTCACCCTCTGACGCGGCGCTCCACCCCGCTACCCGGTCCCCGCCCCGTGCGGGGACCGCGGTCTGCCGAACTCCGGCAGTCCTGGCGCTCACCCCCCGACGCCAGGGCTGCCGGTTCGCATGTGCGGCCACGCGCCGTGCCACCTGCCGCCGCACGCCCCGGCCACCGGTCCGCGGCCGACGGCCTCAGCGCCTGTACGGGTTGTACGCCGCCGCGTACGCCGGGTGGTACGGCGGCGGCAGCATCCGTATGCGCCCGGTGACCTGGGCCGCGTACACCAGCGCCGGGCTCGCGATCCGCTTGCGCTGCCATAGCCGGTGCAGCAGTTCGCGCTCGCGGGCGGTGAACTCGGCCGCCGCCTCGGAGCAGGCCACGGCGCGCCGGGCCCGGTACCGCAGAAAGGCGAGAGCGGTGGCGGCCCGCTCGTACTCGGCGACCGCGCGGGCGCCGTCCGGGCCGTACGACCGGGCCGCGTACCCCTGGGCCAGCGAGCGGGCCCGCATCGACGACAGGGCCGGCGGTTCGGCCGGCTCCAGCCAGCCCGCGGCGGCGTACGCGGGCAGCTCGGCGCCGAGCAGCCGCAGTTCGCGCTGCCGGGTCCAGATCGACAGCCAGGTCAGGAACGCGAACACCGGCACCATGAACAGCCCGTACACCGCGTAGAAGCCGAACGGGCCGAAGGCCGCCGACCCGTTCCACAGGGCGTGCATGCCCATGGCCAGGAGCAGCCCGAGCAGCGGCAGCGCGACCCGGCGGACCCGCGCCCAGGCACCGGACCTGCCCCGGCGGGCGGGCACGAGCGCCACCAGCCCGAAGCCGATGCCGGTCAGCACGGTGAACAGGGGATGCGCGAACGGCGACATGATCACCCGGACGAAGAAGGTGCCCGCGGTCACCGAGCCCAGACCGGAGAACCCGAACGCCTGGTCCTCGCCGAAGGCGTTGCCCAGATAGAGGATGTTCTCGGTGAAGGCGAAGCCGGTCGCGGTGAAGCCCGCGACCACCACCCCGTCCACGATCCCGGTGAAGTCCCGTCTGCGGAACAGGAAGATCAGCAGGATCGCCACCGCCTTCGCGGACTCCTCGACGACCGGTGCCACGACCGTCGCGCCGAGCGTGTCCGCCCCGTCGGGATCGGCGGTGGCCACGGCTATCCACCGCACGGCGAAGCTGTTGGCGGTGATCGCCACGAGTGCGGCGGCGCAGGAGCCCCAGGTGAAGGCGAAGATCATGTTCCGCCAGGGGCCCGGCTCGACCCGGTCCAGCCAGCGGAACGCCATCACCAGCAGCGGCACCGGGAAGACCGCGAGACCGAGGCCGACCAGGAACCCCCGGGTGCCGGTCTGCTCCCGTACGAGAGCGAGCAGGACCAGCCCCGACAGGGCGAGCAGCAGGATCAGCGTGGTGGCCCGGACCGCCTTGCTGCGCCAGAAGCGGCTGGCGCGCACCCGGTGGGCCAGTCGGCGGCCGGGGAACGAGCGGCGCGGCGCGTCCCCCTGCCAGGGCCCGGGTCCCGGCTGCTGCCAGTGCGCGGGCTCCTCGACGGCGTCGAACCGCGGCCCGGCGTCCCCCGTCGCGGGTTCGGGAACCCGCGCGGGGCCGGGCACCGGCACGGCCGGGTGCGGAGGCTGCGGTTCGTACGTCTCGTACATCCAACGACCCTAACGAGTGCCACCGACAGCCGCGACGCCCTGTGGACAAAGCCTGTGGACAACCGAGGGATCGCGCCGTTGGGCCCGCCGGACGCACGGCGCCGGACCACCGGACGTACGTCGTCCGGGTACGTCGCCCGGTACGTGGGGCGGCGGGCCGGGGCAGGTCAGGCCGGGCGGGCGACCCGGCGGAACAGCAGGTCGTGCACCACGTGCCCCTTGTCCAGGCCCTGGCCCTCGAAGCGGGTCAGCGGCCGGAACGCGGGCCGGGGCGCGTAGCCGCCGCCCTCCACGGTGTTCTCGAAGTCCGGGTGCGCGGTGAGCACTTCGAGCATCTGCTCGGCGTACTCCTCCCAGTCGGTGGCGCAGTGCAGTACGGCGCCGGGCGCGAGCCGGGTCGCGGCCAGCGACAGGAACTCGGCCTGAATCAGCCGCCGCTTGTGGTGGCGGGCCTTGGGCCACGGGTCGGGGAAGTACACCCGCAGTCCGGACAGCGAGTCGGCGGGGAGCATCTCGCGCAGCAGGATGATCGCGTCGCCGTTGGCGACCCGGACGTTGGAGAGCCCGTTGCGCTCGGCGAGACCGAGCAGGTTGCCCTGGCCGGGGGTGTGCACGTCGACGGCGAGGATGCCGGTGTCCGGGTCGTCGGCGGCCATCTGCGCGGTCGCCTCGCCCATCCCGAAGCCGATCTCCAGCACGACCGGCAGCCCGCCGAACATCTCGTCCAGGTCGAGCACGCGCTGTCCGTCGATGTCGATGCCCCGGGTCGGCCACCAGCGCTTCAGCGCCTCCGCCTGCCCGGTGGTGACGCGGCTGCGGCGCGGCTGGAAGCTGCGGATCCGCCGCTCGAAGTGGGAGCCGGCCGGGTCGGGGGAGGGGCCCACCCCCTCGGGGAACATGCGCAGGGCGCGGGCGCGCACATGGGCGGCGGCCCGGTCGGCGGCGTCGCGCGCGGCGAGCTGCGAGGGGCCGGGCTCCTCGGCACCGGCACCGGCGCCGGCACTGGCACCGGCACTGGCACCTGCACCGGCGCTCGGCGCGGTCGGCAGCGCGTCCTGCGGGGCGGCGGGCTGCTCGGGGGTCTGGGACATCGTGGGGTTCTCGCTGTTCTCGGGCACAGTGCTCCGATTCTACGGAGACGGCCGGTGCGGGACGTTCCGGGCGAGGCCCCCCGCGACGGCCCGGCTCCCGCGACAGCCGGGCTCCCGTGATGGCCCTGCTCCCGTGACAGCCCGCCGCCCCGTGACAGCCCGGCCCCGCGACAGCCCGCCCACCGACGGGACCACCCCGCCCACCGCCGGGGCCACCCCGCCCGAGGCCCGTCGCCGTCGCGCCCCCGCGCACGGCCGCCCCGTCGTGCTTCAGCCGCGCGGCGTGGAACCTACCTGTGCTCCCAGCACGCCCAGGACCCGCCGGGCCACCTCGCGCCCGATCGGGAGGGAGGCCGTGGCCGCGGGGGACGGGGCGTTCAGCACGTGCACCGTGCGCGGGGCCTCGCGGATCAGGAAGTCGTCGGCGAGCGTGCCGTCCCTCAGTACCGCCTGCGCCCGCACTCCCGCCGGGGACGGCCGCAGATCGGCCTCGGTCACGGCGGGCAGCAGCCGCCGCACCGCCTCGGTGAACGCCCGCTTGGACAGCGAGCGGTGCAGCTCGCCCGCCCCGTACCGCCAGTGCCTGCGGGCTATCCGCCAGGAGCCGGGCCAGGCCAGCGTGCCCGCCAGGTCCGCCGGGCGCACCGCACCCCAGTCGTACCCCTCGCGGGCCAGCGCGGGCACCGCGTTGGGCCCCACGTGGACCCCGCCGCCCACTCCCCGGGTCAGGTGCACGCCGAGGAACGGGAACGCCGGGTCCGGCACCGGGTACACCAGCCCGCGCACCAGCTCCGGCCGCACCAGGTCGAAGTACTCCCCACGGAACGGCACGATCCGCATCCCCGGCTCGTCGCCCGCCAGCCGCGCCACCCGGTCGCAGTGCAGCCCCGCGCAGTTGACCAGCGCCTTCGCCCGGACCACCGTGCCGTCCGCGGTGCGCACCGCGACCCCGGCCGCGCGGCGGGCGATGGCCGTGACCTCCGCCCCGTACCGCACCTCGGCGCCGGAGGAGTGCGCCAGCGCCCGGGTCACCCGGCCGTAGTCGCACACGCCCGTCGTGCCCACGTGGATCGCCGCGAGGCCGCGCACCTCGGGCTCGTACTCCTGGATCTGGGCGGGGCCCAGCTCCCGCACCGGGATGCCGTTCTGCCGGCCGCGCTGGACGAGGGCGTGCAGGCGCGGCAGCTCGTCCCGCTCGGTGGCGACGATCAGCTTGCCCGTCACCTCGTGCGGGATGCCGTGCTCCGCGCAGAACTTGATCATCTCGGCGGCGCCGCGCACCGCGTACCGCGCCTTGAGCGAGCCCGGCCGGTAGTAGATCCCGCTGTGGATCACCCCGCTGTTGCGCCCCGTCTGGTGCCTGGCCGGGCCGGCCTCCTTCTCCAGCACCATGACCCGGGTCCCCGGCGCGGCACGCGTGAGCGCATGCGCGGCCGCCATCCCGACGATCCCGCCGCCGATCACCAGCACGTCGCAGTCATGCGTCATCGCTGCCACCTCCCACCCCGAATAGTGCACTGGCCCACTGACAACGCCCGTAAACCCGGAACGCGAGACCTCTGGTCAGAGCTTTACGCGACGGCCCCTTCCGGTTCGTCCCGGCGCCGCCCTCCACGGTCCCGCGGACCGGTCCTAGGCCGGGGCCACCAGCAGCGGCCTCGCCCGCTCGCGCAGCTCCGCCACCCTCGGCTCGTCACCGTACGGCTCCAGCCGGTGCAGCAGGTCGCGCACGTACTCGGTGGTGCGGGCGGAGGAGATCCGGCCCGCCACCTCCACCGCGCGGGTGCCCGCCGCGCAGGCCGCGTCGAGGTTGCCCGACTCCAGCTCGGCGACGGCGCTCACCACCAGGCGCAGCCCGTGCGACCGGACGAACTCCTCGGTCGGCCGGGACAGCGCCTGCTCGGTGAACCGGCGCACCTGGCGCGGCAGTTTGAGGTCGCGATAGCACTCGGCGGCGTCCGCGGCCAGCCTGTCGTACGAGTAGAAGGCGAGCCAGGAGGGGTCCGGGTCGCCCTCCCTGGCCCGTTCCAGCCACCCTTCGGCGGCCTTGAGCGCGGCTCCGGCGGCGACCGGGTCGCCCGCCTTGGCGTGCGCGCGCGCCTCGACGAGGCGGAAGAAGCTCATGGTGCGGGCGGTGGCCAGGCCGCGGTTGCGCTCCAGGGCGGCCTGCGCGAGGTCCACGCCCTCGTCGGCGAAGCCGCGGTAGGTGGCCTGGAGGGACATCGACGCCAGTACGTACCCGCCGAGGGGGACGTCGGCGGCGGCGCGGGCCAGCCGCAGGGCCTGGATGTAGTACCGCTGGGCGGCTTCCTGCTGGCCGGTGTCGAAGGCCATCCAGCCCGCCAGCCGGGTCAGGTCGGCGGTGGCGCCGAAGAGCGAGCGGCCGACGTCGTCGCTGTAGGAGCCGAGCAGCAGCGGTGCCGCGTCGACCCGCAGGCATTCGGGGACCATCGACGAACGCCAGTCCCCGCCGCCGTACTTGGAGTCCCAGCGGCGCGCGTCCTCGGCGGCCTCGCGCAGCTTGGCGACATCGCTGTGACCCACGCGTAAGGGAGTGGCGTCGGCGGCGCCCTCGGCGGCGGTGGAGTCGCGCGCCACGGACGAGTCCGCGGGGGATATCAGCCAGCGGGAGGCCGGTGTCGCGTACGCGCTGACCGCGAACGAGCCGGCCAGGGACTGCCAGATTCCGCCGCTGCCCGCCCGGCGTCCGGCCAGGTCGAGGCGGTAGAGCTCGGTCGCGTGGCGCACCGCGACCGACACGTCGCGCGGGAAGGCGAGCCCGACCTCGGGGGCCGGGTCGGCGTCCGCCAGACCGATCTCGTGCAGCGGTACGGGGCGGCCGAGTTTGGCCCCTATCGCCGCGGCGATCAGATGGGGCGCGGCGCCCTGCGGCACCATGCCCTTGGACACCCACCGCGCCACCGACGTCTTGTCGTAACGAAGCGTCATGCCCCTTTGCGCACCGAGGTCGTTGACCCGGCGCGCCAGCCCGGCGTTGCTGATTCCCGCGAGGGCGAGAACCGTGCCGAGCTTGTCGTTCGGCCCGCGTTGCTCCCTGGACATTGCGCCACCCCTCACGCAGACGGCCGCCGCGGGCCCGGCATAGGCACGCGGCATTCGTAAACCCAGCGTAGTTCGCCGCATCCCAAGCGTTAAGGGGATGTGTCCCGTATGGCGAGATTCTTGTTCGTACGGACATCTGGGGAGGAACGTTCCGTCCGATTCGTGCTCCTGTCGTGTGGCCGTGCGCCCGGCCGTGCGCTCTTCTCGGCCGCCGACGACAGCGCTTCCATGGAACGTGCGTGGGTCGGCCCGCTGCACTGGATCCAGTGGGCTGGGGGACACCGCCACCTTCATCCCCGCGGGTGGCGGAACGGTCCGGGAGGCGAACAGCGTCTCCCGGACTGCGCGCGTCCCCAAGTTGGCCGAATGCCGACCCCTCGTTCTGCGGGTCTTTCGGGGTGCGCGGCGGCCTCCAGTGCACACTCCGGGAGGCCGCCCGCCCCAAATGCCCCTCAACTCCCCTTTTCCACCAGCGCATTGCGGTCCCGCACCCCCCACCCGTGCGCCGTTGTCGTGGCAGCATGGTCCCCACGCGCGGCAAGCGCGGCACGGTGCGCGCACCGAGGGCATGAGCACCCGCCCGGCCGGGATCCGGTCAGGACCCCGAGCCCCCACCCGCGAGCACCGGCGGCAGGACGAGCAAAGTTGTCCACAGCCTGTGGAGGCGGCGATGCGTTGGTTGGTGGGATGGAGCAGCGTCGCCGCGAGCTTCGGCACGGTCGGAGCCGTCGGCGCCCCCGGCACCGAGCACGAGGGCGACACCGTCCAGCCCGTCGGCGCCCAACTCCTGTGGGGCGACCCCGACCCCCTGTGGGCGGTCGGCGACTGGCGCCCCGACGAGGTCCGCACCGTCAGCGTCGACCCCTTCACCCGGCTCGCCGTCCTCGGCTGCTGCGGCGCCACCGACGAGGAACTCAGGGTCGGCCTCTTCGCGGCGCGCGGCGGCGCACTGCGACACCTGACCGCCTGGTCCGGCAGCTACACCGCCGTCGTCCAGACCGGCAGACGCGTCACCGTCGCCGGTGACCTGGCCGGCGCCCGCCCCGTCTTCTACACGCCCTGGGCCAACGGCACCGCCTACGCGACCGCCGCGCTCCCCCTCGCCGACCTCATCGAGGCGCAGCTCGACATCGGCCACCTCGCCGCCCTCCTCGCCTGCCCCGACGTACCCGAAGCACTCCGCGACGGCACCCCGTACACGGGCGTCCGGCGCATCCCGCCCGGCCACGCCCTGGTCCTGCGCGAGGGCTCCCGCGAGATCACCGGGTACGAACCGGTGGCCTCGCTCGCCGTCGCCGCACCCCAGGTCGACGCCGAGCGCGCCGTGGAAGGCGTGCGCGACGCACTGGTCGAAGCGGTACGCGCCCGGCTCACCGCACCCCGGCACGCGCCGGAGACACCCCTGCCGGACCCCGGCCCCGTCCCCGGCATGGGCCCCGCCGAGCGCCGCGCCCGCCGCCGCGGGGCACCCGTTCCCGGCATCGGCTCCGACCTCTCCGGCGGCAGCGCCTCCGCCACCCTCGCCCTGCTCGCCGCGGGCCTCCCCGGCCTCCCCGGCACCGTGCTCGGCCACGGCACGGGCGCCGGCGAGCGCCTCCTCGCCGTCACCTTCAACGACCTGGCCGCCCCCGCCCCGGCCGGCGAGAACGAACTCGCCGCCGAACTGGAGCGCGCGGGCGCCATCGCGGCCAACCCCCGCCTGCACCACGTCGTCGTCGCCGGAGCCGAGGAGGCCCTGCCGTACGCCGATCTGGTGTCCGGCCCGCTCACCGACGAACCGGGCCCCTCCCTCGTCACCGCCGAACGCGCCCGGCTGCGCCTCCAGTCCGGCAGCGCCGACCACCTCGTCGGCAACGGCGCCCGCCAGGTGCTCGACGCGCACCCGGCCCGCCTCGCCGACCTCCTCATCGACCGCAGGCGCCGCCACATCCTGCGCCCCGCAACGGCGTTGGCCAAGGCCGAGGGCGCGTCCCCGCACTCCTTCCTCGTCCCGCTCACCGTCTACCGCGCCGCCCGCCGCCTCGCCCGTACGTCCTACCGCTCGGGCATCGAGGACGCGGCCGGCCGCCTCACCAGCCGGGGCGTGGTCGGCGCGAGCGGCCCCAGCGGAGCCCTGGACGCCTCACTGGAGGCGCTCACCTGGTCCCGGCCGGGCCCCGCGGCCCGCTGGCTGACCGGGGAGGCACTCGCCGAAGTATCGGTTCGCCTCCAGGAGTCGGCGCTGCGGCCCGCGTCCGTCCAGCGCCCCGGCGAGGCCCGCGCCCGTGCCGCGCTGGCCCGGCACGCCTACGACCACCGCGTGTTCGAACAGGCCGCGGAGGTACGCAGCCAGCGCCTGCACGCCCCCTTCCTCGACAACCAGGTCGTCCGCGCCTGCCGGGACCTGCCGGAAACCCTGCGCGTCCAGCCGGGCGCCCGCGCGGCCATACTCCGCGCGGTCCTCAAGGGCGCAGGCGTCCACGAACTGCCGCCCGGCTGGGGCGCGGCCACCACGCACACCACGTCGGCGGCCACCGCCCAGGCGGGCATCCGGGCCGCCCAGGACGACCTGCTCGGCCTGTTCGACGCACCGCTGCTCGCGGACGCGGGCCTGATCGAGGCCCGGGTCGTACGCAAGGCGGTCCGTGCGGCGGCCTCCGGCGAACCCGTCCCGCTCGACGGCCTCGCCGACCTGGTCTCCACCGAACTCTGGCTGCGCCGTCTGCTCGCCCGCCGGGGCACCTGCTGGACGGGCTCGGCGGCACCCCGCCAACGGGCGGTCGCGGGCGGGGTCCCGCAGCGCAAGAGCCTGTAGCCGGACCGGGGCGGACACCCACCCCGGGCCCCGGCGGCGCGGACCCCTGCCGCACCCACCGGCTCAACCCTCAGCGCGGCCCACGCGCGGAAATCCCCAGCGCGGCCCACGCGCCGAAATCCCCAGCGCTCCCGGCCCACCAGCCGCCCCGGCCGCGCAGGCCGCCGGCCCACCGCAGCCCCGGCCCCTCAGCGCTACCGGCTCATCCGCGCTCCCGGCTCATCCGCACGCGATCCTCGACCGTGCCCAGTCCGCGAAGCCCACACCGTCCGCGGACTCCACCGACTCCGTGACCAGCCGGAGCGTCTTGCGCCCCGCGATCCCCACGTGCACCGGCAGCGCCTTGTCCCCGCCCCGTACCACCGGGGACCGCCACAGCAACTCGCCGTCGCCGTACACGGAGAAGCGGACCGCGCCGTTGCCCATCGTCATGTCGTCCACCCCGACCAGGGCGTCGTACGTCGAGCACTGCCGGTTCAGATCGATCGTCACGGACGAGTCCTCGGGCACGGACACCCCGTTCTTGTACCGCACCCCGCCGATCGACATCTCCGACCGCTGCCACAGCGCACTGCTCTCGGCGACTCTGACCTCGGGCTCCGTGTGGTCGCCCATCGGCCCGTACGTCAGCTCCGCCACCTGGTACGCGGCCGGCGGCTCCGGCGGCGGCGGAGGCTTCGGCGCGGGCGGCTCGGGCCTGGGCTTCGCCGGGGGAGGCGGCGGGGGCGGCGTCGGCTTCGGGGCCGGCCTGGGCGGCGGCGCCTTCGTCACCGGCGGCTTCGGGGCCGGCTTCGCCTTCTTCGGCGGCGGCGGTGGCGAAGGGGACGGCGGCTTCGGCGAGGGCTTGGCGGACGGCGGCGGGCTGGACGGCGGCGGAACCGGCTCCACCGGATTGGCCGCCGGCGGCTTCGCGTCCGCCTTCGGCGGGATCGGCTGGTCGTCGCCCGCGAACGCGAACACCAGCCCCGCCGTCACCGCGAGCGCGACGGCCGCACCGATCCCCGCCTTCGCGGGCGCCCCGAGCCCCTCGGCGGCAGCCGCGCCACCGGCACCCCCGCCGGAACCGCCCGCAGCCGCACCACCGGCCCCGGTGGCCGCGGCCGCCGCACCCGCACCGGTGGCACCCACCACCCCGCCGGCCACGATGCCCGCGGCCTTCACCGAGTACCCGGCAGCCACCCAACCGATGATCGCCACCGGAAGCAGCGCCGGAATCCCGGCATTCACATCGCGCAGCTCACCGGCCGCCAGACGGCACTTGGCGCACTCCTCCAGATGCTTGCGCAGCCCCCGCTCGGCCCGCATCCGCAGTCCGCCGCGCGCGTACGCCCCGAGCCGGTCCGCGTACTGCGCGCAGTCCCCGCCCGCGGTGAGCGCCGAACTGACGTGGGCCTGGAGGTACGCCTGCTTCAGCCCCTCGCGGGCCCGGGACGCCAGCACCGCCGTCGCGTTCGCCGACAGCCCGAACAGGGGGGCCACCGCACTCGGCGACTCCTCCTCCACCGTGGTGTGCCACAGCACCGCCTGCCACCGCTCGGGCAGCGACCGGAAGGCCTGCATGGCGAGCGTCTGCTCCGCCTCGTGCATCGCCCGCACGTCCGCGCCCAGATCGAGCGTGTCGTCGTCGGACACCTCGGACAGCCGGGCCGCCTGCGCGGCGAACACGGCGAAGTCCTCGACCAGTTGCTCACGCCGGGTCGTCTTCGCCCAGGAGGCGGCGACCCTCCGCACGGTGGTCAACAGATAGGCGCGGACCGCGTGTTCGGGACCGGAGCCGCCGCGCACCGCCTGCAGCGTACGGGCGAAGACCTCGGCGGTCAGGTCGTCGGCGGTGTGCGCGTCGCGGCAGCAGGTACGCGCGTAGCGCCGCACCGCCTCCGAGTGCCTGCGGAACAGCTCCTCGTAGGCGCGGTCGTCGCCGCCGCGCATCCGCTCGATCAGGTCCGCGTCGGAAAGACCGCTCTCACCGGCCGAGGTACCGCCACCGCGCTGGGTGGGCACGCTCGTCGGATCGGCTCCGGGTTCCGAGACGGGGGCCGGGGTGGCGCCCAGCGGGCCGCCCTGCTGGGGCACCTGCTGGGGTACTTGCCGGGGCGACTGCCCCTCGTCCTCCCCGCCCCCTCCGAGCGATTCGTCCCGCTCGTCAACACCCATTGCGGAAGCCCCCGTACGCACCCTCTGACCGGAACACCGGGCAAGAGTCCCACAGGGCGACGCGCCGAAAGCCGATCAAGCCCGCCAACCACTCGTCCGGGGGGTTTCCCCGAAATCGAGCGCTACTCCTCACCCTTTCGGGGAGGCGTCGGCGGGCTCACGGCACGGCCCGCGCGGCACCCGCTCCGGCGCGCGCACGCGGGCGTACGACCTACGCGGGCCGCGAGCGCAGACCCTCCAGCAGGATGTCCAGCAGCCGGGCCGAGGCAGCCGCCTGCTGTGCCGCGTCCGGCAGCGAGGGCGCCGCGGTGGCGATCACCAGCAGCACGTCGGCCACGGTCACGTCGGCCCGCAGCTCACCCGCCGCCCGCGCCCGGTCCACCAGCCTGCCCACGACCTCCAGCAGCGTCGACGCACCGGCGTCGTCCAGCTCGCCCGCAGTCCCCTCCTGGCCGGCCTGCCGCAGTTCCGGCGCCGCCGAGTCCCCGGCCTGCCGCTGCTGCGGCACCCGGGTGGCATCGCGCACCGCGCCCTGCTCGAACGCCGGGCCGGCCTCGGACTCACCGTCCACGCCCACCCGCAGCACCTGCGGAGGCAGCAGCCGGCCCGCGCCGGAGGCGACCGACGTCCGCAGGAACCGGGACAGCGCCGACCACGGCTCGTCCTCCTGCCCCAGGGCCGTCCGGGCCTGCTCGGTCAGCCGGGAGGTCTCCTCCTCGGCTATCCGCCGCACCAGTACGTCCTTGCTCGGGAAGCGCCGGTAGACGGTGCCGACCCCGACCCGGGCCCGGCGTGCCACGTCCTCCATCGGCGCCCCGTACCCCAGCTCGCCGAACACTTCGCGAGCGGCCCGCAGTACGTGTTCGAGATTGCGCTGCGCATCCACGCGGAGCGGCGCCGAGCGCTCGACGGCCGAACCGGCCGACACCGCCCTGCCGTTGTTCTCCGCCGCCGGCGCCGGAGCCGGTACGGCTCCCGAAGCCGAAGTCGATGCCGCCGGTGATGTGACGGCAGCCTGCCACTGTGAATCCTGAATGTGCATCAGCGTTCCCCCGGTAATGATGTCTCCCCCCGGAGACACTCCCCGCCCTGACTGCCGGAGTCCGCGGGTCCTTGGATCACAAACCCCGCCACTCCGACGAGATACGAACATAGTTGAGCGCGAGGCGATTCAGAAGGGGGTTGTTCCGCACGGTGTGCCCCACGTTCGGAGCAGCGGCGGGAGCCGTTCCGTATGCACCCCGGCCCCCTGCCCCCCGCGCACCCCCTGACCTGCACCGACAGCGCTTTCATCGGCACTGACCGGCGAATTCGCGCCAGCTCGCGCGAGCTGGCGGTCAGTCATACAAGTTGTCGACCCTGTGGACAAAACCCAGTGCCCGTTGCCTCATGGGACGGTGACAAATCCAGTGCGCATTCTCGTGGTAGGCGGCGGATACGTCGGCATGTACACCGCACTGCACCTTCAGCGCCGGCTGAAACGGCAGCTCGCGGAGGGCGGCGCGGAGATCACCGTCGTCACGCCCGACCCCTACATGACGTACCAGCCCTTTCTGCCCGAGGCCGCCGCCGGATCCATCTCACCGCGACACGTCGTCGTCCCCCTGCGCAGAGTGCTGCCCCGCTGCCGCGTCGTCATCGGCGAGGCCGACACCATCGACCACACGGAGCGCACCGTCACCGTCACCACCCTCGCCACCGCCGAGGAGGGCAACGGACCTGTCCGGATGCCGTACGACGAGCTGGTCCTGGCCCCCGGCTCGGTCTCCCGCACCCTGCCCGTCCCCGGCCTCGCCGAGCACGGCATCGGCTTCAAGACCGTCGAGGAGGCCATCGGGCTGCGCAACCACGTCATCGAGCAGATGGACATCGCCTCCTCCACCCGCGACCCCGCCGTCCGCGACGCCGCCCTCACCTTCGTCTTCGTCGGCGGCGGGTACGCGGGCGTGGAGGCACTGGGCGAACTGGAGGACATGGCCCGCTACGCCTCCCGCTACTACCACAACATCAAGGCCGAGGACCTGAAGTGGATCCTCGTCGAGGCCAGCGACCGCATCCTCCCCGAAGTCGGCGACGAGATGGGCAAGTACGCCGTCCGCGAGCTGCGCGGACGCAACATCGACGTCCGGCTGAACACCCGGCTGAACTCCGTCGAGAACCGCGTCGCCGTCCTCGACGACGGCGCCCGCTTCCCCACCCGCACCCTCGTCTGGACGGCCGGCGTGAAACCGCACCCGGTACTCGCCGCCAGCGGCCTCCCGCTCACCGCGCGCGGACGCCTCGACTGCACCGCCCAGCTCGCCGTCGCGGACACCGCGCACGCGTGGGCGGCCGGGGACGCGGCGGCGGTGCCCGACCTGACCGCGGACGAGAAGGGCAAGGAGTGCGCACCCAACGCCCAGCACGCCGTCCGCCAGGCCAAGGTCCTCGCCGAGAACATCGCCGCCTCCCTCGCCGGGCAGCCGCTCACCGACTACCGCCACAAGCACGCCGGTTCGGTCGCCTCCCTCGGCCTGCACAAGGGCGTCGCCCACGTGTACGGCCGCAAGCTCAAGGGATTTCCCGCCTGGGCCATGCACCGCGCCTACCACCTCAGCCGGGTCCCCACCTTCAACCGCAAGGCCAGGGTGCTCGCCGAGTGGACCCTGTCCGGCCTGTTCAAGCGCGAGATCGTCTCGCTGGGCTCGCTGGAACACCCGCGCGCCGAATTCGAACTCGCGGCGGGGGGCGAACCCCCCAAGCCCCGCTGACGTCCTCTCAATTACCGACTGTCAGTGCGGTCCGTCACACTGGACGTGTGACGATAGGTGGGCTCGTGCCTGCGCAGAGTGACGCGCCCAGCGAACCCGCCGCCCCG
This sequence comes from Streptomyces sp. NPDC004111, assembly GCF_042874215.1. Lineage (NCBI taxonomy): Bacteria > Bacillati > Actinomycetota > Actinomycetes > Kitasatosporales > Streptomycetaceae > Streptomyces > Streptomyces sp. NPDC004111. The sequence goes on along the minus strand of NZ_JBIAMU010000022.1, from coordinate 4,206 downwards.
CACGAGCAGCACCCCGGGAACCCACCCCGGGCACCGCACCACCCTCAGTCGACCTGCTCCACACCCCGATCACGAGGCAAGTAGTTCTGTGAACTTCACCCGCTGGAGCGCCCGGCTCCCCGGAACGCAGCGCCGCGCCGCAGCGCGGTCCGACCGCGGGTCCGTTCCCGCCGCCCGCGGAGAGTCCGGATCGCAGCCCGATCCCGCGACGGACCCCGAGACCGGCGAGAGCGCCCCCGAGGATCCGTGCCCACCGGCCCTCGAAGACCTCTCCCTGCGCGAGATCGTCCGCCAACTCCCCGCCCTGGTCGCCCTGTTGTACGGACCCGACCACCGCATCGCGTACGTCAACGACGCCTACACCACCGCCTTCGGCCCGCGCGCCCCCGGCGCCCCCGCCGCCACCGAGCTGCCCGAGCTCGAAGAGCTGGGCCTGCTGCCGCTGATGGACCAGGTCCTGCGCAGCGGCACCCCGCGCACGGTCAAGTCGCGCCGCACCCCCAAGGGCGGCTCGTACACGATCACTTGCACCCCGCTGGACACCCCCGACGGCGGAGGCGTGCTCGTCTTCGCCGCCGACGTCACCGACCACGCGGACGCCGCCGAGCGGCTGCGGGCCGCCGAGCGCCGCCAGCGGGAAACCGCGGTGACGCTGCAAAGGTCCCTGCTGCCGCAGGAGTTGGAACAGCCCGACGACCTGCGGCTGGCCGCCACGTACCAGCCGGGCGGCAAGGACGCGGCGGTCGGCGGCGACTGGTACGACGTGATCACCCTCGGCGCGGGCCGCACCGCCCTCGTCATCGGCGACGTCATGGGCCGCGGGGTGCGCGCCGCCGCCGTCATGGGCCAGCTCCGCACGGCCGTGCGCGCGTACGCCCGCCTCGACCTGCCCCCGCACGAGGTCCTGCAACTTCTCGACGGCCTCGCCGCCGAGATCGACGCCAGCCAGATCGCCACCTGCGTCTACGCCGTCCACGACCCCAACGAGGGCAGGCTCGTCTACGCCTCGGCCGGCCACCTGCCGATCCTCGTACGCCACGAGGACGGCACCGTCACCCGCGCCGAGGACCACACGGGCCCGCCGCTGGGCACCGGCGGCTGGATGCACACCTCGGGCACCATCGCCCTGCCGCCGGGTTCCACGGCGGTCCTCTACACCGACGGCCTGGTCGAGCGCCGCCGCGAGGACATCGACGAGGGCGTCTCCGCACTGGAGCGGGCGCTCTCCGGCGCCACCGGCACCCCGCAGGTGGTCTGCGACCGGCTGATGCGCGCCCTGGGCATCACCACCGACCACGACGACGACGTGGCCGTCCTGGTCGTGCAGCACCCGTCCCGCAAGGGACACGACGCCGAGCTGTTCCACAACGCGGCCCTGGAGCTCCTCGGCGGAGTGGAGGCGGCCCCCCGCGCGCGTGCCTTCGCCACCGGGGTCCTCTCCTCCTGGCGCTTCCCGGTGGAACTGCGCGACCTGGGCGTACTGGCCGCCAGCGAACTCGTCGCCAACTCGCTCCAGCACGGCACCCCGCCCATGCGCCTGCGGCTGCGCCGCACCGACCGGCGGCTGATCATCGAGGTGACCGACGGCGACGACCACCTGCCGCGCCGCCGCAGGGCCGACCCCGCGGACGAAGCAGGACGAGGCATCTCGATCGTCGCGACGATCGCCTCGTCCTGGGGTTCGCGCCGCACTCCGGGCGGCGGCAAAGCGGTCTGGTGCGAGTTCGCGCTCCCCGACTCCTGAGCGAGGAGGGTCGGGGAGCGCGAACCAGGAAGGGTGGCGCGGCGGCCTACGCGGCCGTCTTGACCTGCTTCTCGGCGGTCGCGTCCGGCACGTGCTGGGCGACCACGATGGACTTCACCGAGAGCGGCAGGTCCTGGACCGGCGTGAGCCGCTTGCCCATCCGCAGCGCCAGCACGCTGATGCCGAGGGAGAAGAGGACGAAGGTCACGATGTACGGCATGTGCAGCGAGGCCCCCATGGGCCCGCCCACGGCCGGACCGACCGCCAGCGCCAGCTGCTTCACCAGCGCGAAGGCCGAGTTGTACGTACCCACCATCGACTCCGGCGCCAGATCGGCGACCAGCGGCGCGACGGTCGGCGACAGCATCGCCTCACCGAGCCCGAAGAGGGCGTACGTGGAGATGAAGGCGGCGGTCGCCATGGCCTGGCTGCCGTGTCCCAGTCCCGCGTATCCGGCGATCAGCCACGCCACCGTCCAGATCAGCCCGACCAGCGCGATCATCCGCGACCGGCGGCGGCGCTCGACGAACTTCAGCACCAAGAACTGCGCGAGAACGATCATCGCCGTGTTGGCGGCGAGCGCGATTCCCAGCGTGGCGGGGTCGATGCCGGCGGCCTCGGTGCCGTAGGCGGCCAGGCCCGACTCGAACTGTCCGTAGCAGGCGAAGAAGATCACGAAGCCGAGCACGCACAGCTGGAGCATCGCCTTGTGCTTCACCAGCACGCCGAGCCCCGCGAAGAAGCCCTGTCCGGACTCCGCGCCCTCGACGGCCGGGATGTGCGGCATCCGCACGGTCAGCGCGATCCCGGCCAGCACCAGGAACATCACGGCCTCGATGCCGAAGAGCAGGGTGAAGCTCCCGGGGTTGTTCTTGTCGACGATCTGGCCGCCGATGAGCCCGCCGATGCCCAGCCCGAGGTTCTGCAGGAAGAACTGCATGGCGAAGGACCGGGTACGGGTCTCCGGGGCCGAGCAGCGCACGATCATCGTCGCCAGCGCGGGCTGCATGACGGCCGTGCCGATACCGAGGACACCCGCCGACGCGACGGCGGTGGCCAGGCTCGACGCACTGCCGAGCGCGACCGCGCCCACCGAGGCGGACAGCGCGGCGCCGATCAGTACCGGGACGGGCCCGCGCCGGTCGATCAGCAGCCCCACGAAGGGGAGCGCGACCAGCGCGGCCATGGCGAAGGCGGCGAGCACGATGCCCGCCGAGGTCGGCCCCAGATCCCGTACCTGAGCCACGTACACATACAGATACGGAACCGTGAATCCGAGCCCGAACGCACTCAGCGCGTTGCCTGCCTGAATCCGCCGCATCGCCGAGCCCATCGCCTTGGTCATACTCACCTCAACCCTGAAGACCTGAAGTCCGAAGACTTCAACACTAAAATTAGAACCTCAACAATACACACCGAAGGACTTCAATGCCAACGCGCCCCGTGCCATACTTCGCGGATGCCAGACACGCCAGAGACGCCCGGCCCTGATGAGCCGAGCCTCGAAGAGCAGATCGCCGCATACCAACGCGAGTTCCAGGACCTGGACCCCCAGGTGGAGAAGGTGGTCTCGGCCCTCGGCCGCCTGAACCGGCGGATGAACGTGGCGTACGGACGCCAGGTCGCCGCCCTCGGCATCAGCAACGCCGAGTGGGAGGTCCTGAAGACCCTGGTGGTCTCGGGCGCCCCCTACCGGCTGGGTCCCGGGGAGCTGGCCAAGCGGCTGGGTCTCACCCCGGCCGCGATGACCCACCGCATCGACCGCATGGCCGGCGAGGGCCTGGTCACCCGGGACCGCGACGAGAACAACCGGGTCCGCGTCATCGTCGAGCTGACGGACGAGGGCCGGGCGAAGTGGCTCGAAGCGATGCGCATGGCGTCCTCCTTCGAGGAGGACCTCCTCCAGGACCTCGCCCCGGAGGAGCGGACGGTCCTGGGAGACGTACTGATCCGTCTCCTGCGCCGCGTCGAGGACACCCAGCCGGACGCCGGCGGTCGCCTGACCGACCTGGAGTGACAGCTCTCCTCGTGCCTCCGGGTGCACCGCTTCGGTGCCCTGTTCGAGGGGGCGGGTGGGGGGTTGACACCCCCCACCCCGATCCGTAAGGTTCTCCGAGTTGCCGCACAGCCGTAACGGTTCTGCGACAGCCAATCCCGCCGCGAAAGCGGCAACTCAAACTCCGCACGATCTCCCTCCGGGGACAATTTCGGCATGCCGATTTCTGTCACCGGGAGCCGATTTCGGTTCACCGGGAAAATCCACTAGGGTTTGAGACGTCGGAACGGCCCAACAGCCGGGAAGATAAACCCCGCTGACTGGGAATCAGGCCCGAAAGGATCTGATAGAGTCGGAACCGCCGGAAAGGGAAAACGCGAAAGCGAAGAACCTGGAAAGCACCGAGGAAATCAGCACCGGAAACGGTCTGATAGAGTCGGAAACGCAACAACACAAAAGAAACACC
>NZ_JBIAMU010000021.1:0-195620 GCF_042874215.1 Streptomyces sp. NPDC004111 | reverse complement strand
GCCGGGGCGGCGCGCGGGGGCGCGCGGGCCCCCCGGGGGGGGGCGCGCGCGTGGGGGGGGGGGGGGGGCCGGCCCGGGGGGGGGGCCCCCGGGGGGGGGGGGGGCCGGCCCCACGTCCGGTCAGGCGGACGGTGCCGGCACCAGCCAGACCGCCGTGTCCTGCGGCAGCCGCTCGCCCTCCCCGTCCAGCGGGCCGCTGCTCAGCAGCACCTCCGTGTGCTCCGGCAGTTCCACCACTTCGGCACTGAGGTTCACGAGGCAGCGCAGGCCGTCCCCGCGGGCGAAGGCGAGGACGCCGTCGGGTGCGTCCAGCCAGGTCAGCGGGCCGTCGCCGAATCCGGGCAGCGATCCGCGCATCCGCAGCGCCTGGCGGTAGAGCGCGAGCATGGAGGTGGGGTCGGCGCTCTGGCGGTCGACCGCGTAGTGCGCCCAGCCCTCGGGCTGCGGCAGCCACGGCTCGGTGTCGGACCCGAAGCCGCAGTGGGGGGCGTCGGCCGACCAGGGCAGCGGCACCCGGCAGCCGTCCCGTCCGGGGTCGGTGCCCCGGGAGCGGAAGTGCATCGGGTCCTGGATGCGGTCCGGCGGGATGTCCGCCTCCGGAAGGCCGAGTTCCTCCCCCTGGTAGAGGTACGCCGAGCCGGGCAGCGCCAGTGTCAGCAGGGCGGCGGCGCGGGCCCGGCGGGTGCCGAGGGCCAGGTCGGTGGGGGTGGCGTAGGTCTTCGTGGCGAAGTCGAAGGCGGTGTCCTCGCGGCCGTAGCGGGTGACGGTGCGGGTCACGTCGTGGTTGCACAGCACCCAGGTGGCGGGGGCACCGACCGGCGCGTGTTCGGCGAGCGTGTCGTCGATGGAGCGGCGCAGCCGGTCCGCCTCCCAGGGGCAGGCGAGGAAGCTGAAGTTGAACGCGGTGTGCAGTTCGTCGGGGCGCAGATAGCGGGCGAAGCGCTCGGCGTCGGGCAGCCACACCTCGCCGACGAAGACGCCGTCGTACTCGTCGGCGATCCTGCGCCAGGCGCGGTAGATGTCGTGCAGTTCGTCCTGGTCGATGTAGGGGTGGGGGTCGACGCCCTCGACGAAGTCGGGCAGCGCCGGGTCCTTGGCGAGGAGGGCGGCGGAGTCGATCCGTACGCCTGCCACGCCGCGCTCGAACCAGAAGCGCAGGACGTCCTCGTGCTCCTGGCGGACGACGGGGTGCGACCAGTTGAGGTCGGGCTGTTCCGGGGTGAACAGGTGCAGGTACCACTCGCCGTCGGGGACCCGGGTCCAGGTGGGTCCGGCGAACTGGGAGGGCCAGTCGTTGGGGGGCAGTTCGCCGTGTTCGCCGCGGCCGGGACGGAAGTGGAAGAGCGCGCGCTCCGGGCTGCCCGGCCCGGCGGCGAGTGCGGCCCGGAACCAGGCGTGCTGGTCGGAGACGTGGTTGGGCACGATGTCGACGATCGTCCGGATGCCCAGTTCACGGGCTTCGGCGATCAGCTTCTCGGCCTCGGCGAGGGTGCCGAAGGCGGGGTCCACGGTGCGGTAGTCGGCGACGTCGTATCCGCCGTCGACGAGCGGCGAGACGTACCAGGGGGTGAACCAGACCGCGTCGACGCCGAGTTCGGCGAGGTACGGGAGTCTGGCCCGGACCCCCGCGAGGTCGCCGGTTCCGTCGCCGTCGCCGTCGGCGAAGCTGCGCGGGTACACCTGGTAGATGACGGCGTCGCGCCACCAGTGCGGGGCGTGGGACGGGCGGGCGTCTGCCACGTGACGGTCCTTTCGGGCAGTTCCTGAGGGAGGCAGGGGGTTTTGAGGGAGGCAGGGGGTTTGTGAGGGACGGGTCGGATCTCGGAGCGAGGTGTGGACTTCGCCGCCGGCCCGGCGGCGGGAGGCTGCGGGCGGGCCGGCGGCGAAGGTGCGGGGAGGTCGCGGCGGAGGTGCCGGGAGAGGCCGGAGGTCGTGGCGGAAGTACGGACGGGGTGGGTCTCGGCCCGCCTCGGTCCGTCTCGGCCCGCCTGCCCGTCTCAGCCCTTGAGGCCGCCCGCGGTGAGGCCGCTCATGATGTTGCGCTGGAAGACGAGGAAGATGAGCAGGGTGGGGATCGACGCGATGGTGAGCGCGGCGATCAGCACGTTGACCGGGACTCCGTTGGACAGCGAGTAGATGCCCACGTTGAGGGTCTGTTTCGCCGGGTCGGGGAGGGTGAGCATGGGCCAGAGGAAGTCCTTCCAGACGCCGACGATCGCGAAGATGGACACCACGCCGAGGATCGGCCGGGAGATCGGCAGCACGATCGAGCGCAGGGTGCGCATCGGGCTCGCGCCGTCCATGGCCGCCGCGTCGAGGAGTTCCTTGGGGATGGAGTCGAAGAACCGCTTCAGCAGGAAGATGTTGAACGCGTTGGTGACGGCCGGGAGCCAGATCGCCCACGGCGAGTTGAGCAGGTTGCGCTCCACCACCGGCACGTCGAGGACGGTCAGGTACTGGGGTACGACCAGGACGGTCGCCGGGATCATCAGCGTCGCCAGCATCATGCCGAGGATGGCCTTGCCGAGGACCGGCCGGAGCTTGGAGAGGGAGTAGGCGGCGGCGACGTCCAGGACGAGCTGGAAGGCGAGCGCCCCGAACGCGTAGTACAGGGTGTTGAACAGCAGCGAGGCGAGGTCCATCACCTCCCACGCCCGGCTGTAGTTGGCCGGCTCGAAGGACTCGGGCACCAGTGTCGGCGGTGTCCGGATCACTTCCTGGGGGTCCTTGAACCCGCTGGAGACCAGCCAGTAGAGCGGTCCGAGGAAGACCAGGGTGAAGCCGGTGACGACCACCGCGAAGGTGAGCCAGTAGAGGAACTTACCCTTGGGGCGTGCGAGTTGGGCCGGTGAGATGAGCGTGCGTGTGGACATGGCTGTTCTCCCCGGTCCTATTCGTCCTCGGCGCGGCTGAGCTTGACGTACACCGCCGAGAAACCGGCGAGCAGTACGAGCAGCAGCAGGCCGAGCGCGGCCGCGGCGCCGTAGTTGTTGAAGTTGAAGGCGTACTGGTAGATGAGGTGGACGACCGTGGTGGTGGAGCCCTCGGGGCCGGCGCCGCCGGTCAGCAGGAAGGGTTCGACGAAGACCTGCATGGTGGCGATGATCTGCATGAGCAGCATCAGGGAGAGGATGAGCCGGGTCTGCGGGATGGTCACGTGCCAGATCTTGCGGAGCAGGCCCGCGCCGTCCAGCTCGGCCGCCTCGTACAGCTCGCCGGGTATGCCCTGGAGTGCGGCGAGGTAGATCAGGGTGGCACCGCCCATGTTCATCCAGGTGGAGGCGATGACGACCGCGAGCATCGAGATGTCCGGGTCCTGGAGCCACTGCTGCGCGGGGAGGCCGAAGAAGTCGAAGATCTCGTTGAGCAGGCCGTATCCGGGGTCGTACAGGTACTTGAAGAGGAGGACGGCCGCGACCGGGGGCAGCATCACCGGGAGGTAGACGAGCAGCCGCAGGTAGCCCTTGCCGTGCCGGAACTCGTTGATGGTGACGGCGATGAGGAACGGCACGGCGAAGCCGAGGACCAGGGCGAGCACGGTGAAGAGCAGGGTGTTGCGCCAGGCCTGCCAGAACGCGGGGTCGTTGAGAACGGTGGCGAGGTTGTCGAAGCCGACCCAGCTGACGACGCCGTCCTCGGTCTTCTGGAAGGCGAGGAAGAACTCGCGCACCATCGGGTACCAGGAGAACACCGCGAAGCACAGGACCGCGCCGATCAGGAAGCCGTGGGCGGTGAGGTTGCGCCGCAGGCTCCGGGCGAAGCGGCCCCCCGGCTGTCCGGGTGCCGCCGGAACGGGCGGCGGTTTGCGGGAGTTGACCGTCTTGCTCGGGGTCAGGCTGGGGGCCGACATCGTTGCTCCTTGTTGCGGGTGTGCCGGTTGCTGCGGCCGGAGACGCCAGGGACGGAGATGCTGGCCAGGGGCGCCGGGGTCGAGGTACGGGCCGGGGACACCGGTGACGGAGGTGCGGGCCGGGGACGCAGGTGCGGGCGGGGGGGGGCCGAATCCGCGGGACCGGGCGCGACCTGCGGGCCGGGCGTGCGGGCCCGGGGGTGCGGCCCCCGAACCCGCGGGCCGGGCGTCACTGCGTGGCGAGGACCTGGTTGACCTGCGACTCCGCGGTGGAGAGCAGCTTGTCGACGTCGGCGTCCTTGTTGGTGAGCAGGCCGGACATCACGTTGTCGAGGACCTTGTAGACCTCCTGCGCCTTCGGCGGCTCGGCCTTGCCCTGGACCGGGTTGTCCATGAAGGACTTGAAGTTCGCGACCGGCATGGTGGCGTGCTGGACGCGGGCGGCGTCGTCCTTCTTCTTGGCGTCGTTCAGCCAGAAGTTGGGCTGCGGGATGCCGACCGGGAGGCCGTCCGCCTTGGTGCGGTCCCACTGGAACTGACCCTTGCCGACCGTGAGGTTCTTGAAGTTGAGCCAGGCGACCGCGGCCTTGACCTTGTCGGGCGAGATGCCCTTCTTGATCATGTAGTTGTTGCCGCCGGCCAGGGTGTTCTTCGCGCCGGGGATCGGGCCCATCCCGAAGTTGTCGTACTTGGCGCCGAGTTGCTGGACCATGTACGTGATGTCGTCGGGGGCGGCGAGGAACATGCCGAGCTTGTCGGTGGCGATCTGCTTCTGGAGGTCGCCCCACTTCAGCAGCTGGGTCTTGCCCATGCTGTCGTCCTGCCAGCGCATGGCGTGCAGGTTCGCCGCCACCTGCTTGCCGGTCTCGTTGTTGAACGCGGCCTTCTTGCCGCTCGTGTCGACGACGTCGCCGCCGAGGCTGTACATCTGCGCGGTGAAGTGCCAGCCGCCGGTGTTGCCCGCGCTGTACTCGCCGAAGCCGGCGATGCCGTTGCCGAGTCCGGCGATCTTCTTGGCCGCGGTCCGGACCTCGTCCCAGGTGCGGGGCGGGGTGTCGGGGTTGAGGCCGGCCTGCTGGAAGAGCTTGCGGTTGACCAGCAGGCCCATCGTGTAGTTGCTGGTGGGCAGTCCGTAGAGCTTGCCGTCCTGCTTGAGCGAGCCCAGCACGTTCGGGTCGATGTCCTTGAGCTGCGGGACGGTCTTCTCGGTGACGTACGCGGTGATGTCCTGGGCGCCGTCGTTGTCGAGCACCTGCGGCAGGTCGGTGAAGTACGTGTAGAACACGTCGGGTTGGGACTTGGCCTTGAGCATGGCCGTGAAGCGCGGGGGCTCCAGGCACTGGCCGGGGGTGGAGCGGCCCTCGATGGTGACGTTCGGGTAGGTCTTGTTGAACTCCGCGACGTCCTCCTTCCACTCCTTGAGCTCGGCCGCCTTCGCCGCCGGGGGCATGCAGTCGATGGTGAGCGTGACCTTGGTCTTCGGGTCCAGCGGAGCGGCGGGGTCGGAGTTCCCGCTGTTCTTGGAACCGGTGTCGTCGTCGCTGCTGCTGCTCGTGCCGCAGGCGGCCAGGGCGGTGAGCGTCAGTGCGGAGACGAGCGTCATGGCGCCGGTGGTGCGGGCGCGACGGAACCGAGCACTTCTCATGGGTGGACCCCTTCGGGCATGAACGTGGAAGGCGCCCCACCGCCGATGCGTTGTGGGGCGCCGCTCACTCAACCACCGCGAACATGTGGACGCAAGATATCGCGCAGATTTCGTAATTGATTGACAGGAGACCGGAGTTCAGAGGCAGAGCAACGTCGTATCGGGGTCTTCCGGTGCCTTCACGGAGCGGTCGGCGACGTGCCTCCCGGCGGGGCGGTGGAGCCCCGGACCACCAGCTCGGGGTCGAAGAGCAGTTCGCTGTGCGGTACGTCGCTGCCCTGGATCTGCAGGATCAGCAGCTCGACGGCCGCCCGCCCCATCGCCTCGATGGGCTGACGGACCGTGGTCAGGGGCGGCTCCGTGCAGGTCATGAACGCCGAGTCGTCGTAGCCGACCACGGACACGTCCTGGGGCACCCGCATTCCCTGCCTGCGCGCGGCGCGCACCGCGCCGAGGGCCAGCGGGTCGCTCGCGCACACGATGCCGGTCACACCGCGCTCCAGCAGCCGCGTGGCGGCGGCCTGTCCGCCCTCCAGGGAGAACATCGACCGCTCCACGAACTCCTCGGCGAGCGACCCGCCCGCGGCCTGCTCGGCGGCCTTCAGCCGGCGCCGGGAGGGCATGTGGTCGGCGGGGCCCAGCACCAGGCCGATCCGCTCGTGGCCCAGCGACTCCAGGTGCCGCCAGGACTGCTCGACGGCCACCGCGTCGTCGCACGCCACGCAGGGGAAGTCGAGGCCCGCGATGGAGGCGTTCATCAGCACCACGGGGATCTGCCGCTCGGCCAGCAGCCGGTAGTGCTCGTGCGGGGCGTCCGCCTGCGCGAAGAGGCCACCGGCGAACACCACGCCGGACACCTGCTGCTGGAGCAGCAGGTCCACGTAGTCCGCCTCGGAGACGCCCCCCTTGGTCTGGGTGCACAGGACGGGGGTCAGCCCCTGCTGCGCGAGCGCGCTGCCGATCACTTCGGCGAACGCGGGGAAGATCGGGTTCTGCAGCTCCGGCAGGACGAGCCCGACCAGCCGGGCCCGTTCACCGCGCAGCTGCGTGGGACGCTCGTAGCCCAGCACGTCCAGCGCGGTGAGCACCGACTGCCGGGTCGCCTCGGACACTCCCTGCTTGCCATTGAGCACCCGGCTGACCGTGGCCTCGCTGACCCCAACCTTTTTCGCTACCTGAGCAAGTCGTCGCGTCATGGGCGCAAGAATAGCGCAAGCGCTGCAAGGCACTTGCGCTATTCGGACAGTGCGGATGCGCTGACCGGACGCCGGGAGAAGGGCCGGACGACCCCTCTCCCGGTGTGCTGCTACGGGTTGTTGACGATCTTCAGGGTGGAGGTGGTGTTGCGGATGTCCACCGCGTTGCCGCTGAGCCGCAGCCCGTTGAAGACGACCTCACCGACGGCAGGGCCCTGCCCAGCCTCCGGCATCTCGTTCGCCCACAGTCCGAAGCCGGACTTCGCATCGTAGGCGTCACCGCTCTTGCGCGCCCCGGTGACGGACACATCGGTGAAGACGGTGTCCTTGATGGGGAACTGCGGTTGCCCGCCCACGTAGTTCGTCTGGAACATGATCCCGCTGTAGGTGGGATCGACGATGTCCACGTGGTTCACCCGGATTCCCTGGAAGATCTTCGAGGCGGAGAAGACCCAGATGCCGGGGAAGGTCTGGGCTCCCCAGAAGTGTCCGCCGGCCCGGACCACCGAGATGTTCTCGAAGACCGTGGGATCCGTCCCGAAGCCGTTCATCGGGTACCCGAAGTCCAGCGAGGAGATGGTGATGCCCGAGTAGACGAGGGTGTCGGCGATGTGGATGTTGCGGAAGGTGTTGTGGTAGCCGCCGTAGACGGCCACACCCGCCGCACGCCAGGTCAGCGTGGACGTCAGGTTCTCGTACACGTTGTTCTTCATGTCCGCGCCGCCCGCGTCGATCGCGGAGAACAGAGCGAAGCTGTCGTCGCCGGTGGCCCGCGCGTCGTTGTTGGTGACGAGGTTGTCCGTCGAGCCGTTGGTCATGTTGATGCCGTCGGCAAACATGTTGCGGATGCGGGAGTTCTTGATCGTCATCGAGTCGGTGTTCGCGCCCCAGTAGAGGCACACCATGTGTTCGTTCCAGATGTTGTCGATGACGATGTCCGACACGTTCGAGAAGTCGAAGACCTTGCCGGGGCCGTCGATCCGCGAGGTGTAGTTCCCGAAGTACGCGAAGTTCGAGAACGACGAGCCCTTCGCCGCCGCCTCCGCCCGGAACCCGACGTCCGTGTTCTCCTGCCCGGCGGGCGCGTGGAACTGGGTGTACCAGGGCCCGGCCCCGACGACCTTGACCGCCTTCCCGTACACCTGGAACTTGCTGGACGTCTGGTAGTCGCCGGGCGGCAGATAGACGCCGACCAGCTTGCCCGTGGTGTCCATCCGCACCTTGTCCAGGGCGTTCTGCACGTCCTGGTGGCCGAAGCCGGCGGGCACGGCGTACGTGGCCGGGTCCGGGTTCGCGACGGGTGCCACCTGCTCCGTGTTCACGAAGTCGATCGCGTACGTCGAGGTGTTCGCGGCGTCCTTCTGGAGCCGGATCTTCGCGCCCGCCGGGACCGTCTCGCCGAGCATCAGGTGCGCCTCGTCGTAGATGTGCCGGGGTGCCCCGGAGCCGGGCGAGTTGCCGGGGGCGGTCTCGTTCCCGTACAGCCAGGCGTAGCGGGAGGTGAGCGGGAAGGCCTTCTTCATGACGCCGTTGACGTAGACGTTGAGCGTGGTGTCGATGCCGCCGCCGCCCGGTGCGTCCGGGATGGAGAAGCGCGTGACCAGGGTGTTCGTGCTGTCCCTGGTGGTGAACTCGACGTACTCGCCGGTCGCGTCCAGATTGACCGCCTTGCGGCCCGAGGCCTCGCCCGCGATGTCGCCGACGGTGCGGTTGGGCCCGACGACCTGCGCGCCGCCGCCGACGGCGCCGTCCTCCGCCTCGTACATGTCGTACGGCATGTGGGCGCCCCGGCCCACGAACAGCGGCTGGGTGGAGGTGTTGTTCTCCCGCTTGACCGGCAGCTCGGCCGTGTCCGGCGCGATGACGACCTTCGCGGTGTACGAGCCGTTGGAGGCCTTCCAGGTGCCGAGCGAGACCGGCGCGGTGGTCGCACCGGCGGCGATGGCCCCGGAGTGGTTGCCGGTGAGCGTCTTGACCACCGCGCCCTTGGCGTCGGTCAGAGTGACGGTGACCGCGTGGTCGCCGCCGGAGGAGGCGACCGTGCCCTGGTTCTTGATGGTCACCTTGTACGTCACGTCGTCCCCGGCGGCCGGGGAGGACGGGGTGGTGGTCACGGACGCGGCGACCAGGTCGGCGCTGGCGACCGGCTTGACGACCAGCGGGCTCGGGCTGGTCAGGGTGTTGTTGCTCTCGTTCTGCTCCAGCACCTCGTTGCCGTCGTCGGCGACCGCGCTCAGTTCGTACGAGCCCGCCTCGCGCTGTCCGAGCGAGGCCGTGACCGTGGCCTGCGCGCCCGACGCGAGGGCCGGGACCTGCGCGGTGGCGACCTTGGTACCGCCGAGCCGCACCGCGACCTTGCTGGCGGCGGCGTCGGCGGGACCGCTGTTGCGTACGGTCACGGAGGCGGTCACGGTGTCCGTCTCGACGGGCGAGGCGGGCGAGGCGGTCAGCCCGGAGACTTCGAGGTCCGGATTGGGCGCGGCCACCCCGATCACCTGGAACTCGGCCAGCTGACCCGCCCCGGAGCCGGTGTTGGCGGTGAAGCGCAACTGCACGTCGGCGACCCGCTTGCCCACGGGGACCGTCACGGTGTTCTGCCCGCTCGCCGGGTCGAAGACGTACTCCTTGGCGGCGACCAGCGAGGTGACGCCGGACGCGCTCTGCTCGCGGCCCAGCACCTCGATGGTCTGGGTGCGCCGGCCCCAGGCGGAGTCGGGGTTGAGCTTGAGGACGAGCCGGTCGACATCGGCGTTGGCACCGAGCTTGACGGTGAGGGTGGCGGGGTGGCCGGTCCCCTCCCAGTAGGTGGCGGTGTTGTTGTCGTTGGCGTTCTCCGCGACGAAGGTGTGGATCACGGAGGAGGCGGTGATCGGCTTCCCGACGGCGAGGTTGCTGCCGCCTCCGGTGCCGGTTCCGTTGCGGGTGACGGTGTTGCTGTTGCCCGACTGGTTCCCGGCCGCGTCCTTGGCCCGCACGTAGTAACTGACGGTCGCGGAGGCCGGGCGGTTGTCGGTGTACGTCGTGACAGTGCCGCCGACCGAGGTCAGCAGGGCTCCGTTCGCGTAGACGTCGTAGCCGGTCACGCCCTTGTTGTCGGTGGACGCGCCCCAGGTCAGCTTGATCTGTCCGGTCGCCGGCTCCGTGTACGCGAGATTCGCGGGGGCGGTCGGGGCCTGGGTGTCGCCCGTGTCGCCGGTGCGGGTGACGGTGTTGCTGTTGGCCGACTGGTTCCCGGCCGCGTCCTTGGCCCGCACGAAATAGCTGACGGTCGCGGAGGCGGGACGGCTGTCGGTGTATGTGGTGACGCCCGCGCCGAGCGAGGTCAGCAGGGTGCCGTTGGCGTAGACGTCGTAGCCGGTGACGGCCGTGTCGTCGGTCGAGGCGCCCCAGGTGAGCCTGATCTGACCGGTGGCGGGCTCGGTGTAGGCGAGGTTGGCGGGAGCGGTCGGGGCCTGGGTGTCGCCGGTGGCGGGGCCGTACACCTCCAGCTCGCTCAGCTGGGCCGCGTTCTGCACGCTGTTGGCGGAGACCAGGGCGCGGACGTAGCGGGTGGTGGTGGCGTCGAAGGTGAGGGTGGTGGAGTTCTGGCCCGCCGCGTCGAAGGTGTACGCCTTGGCGGCGGTGAGGTCGGTGAAGTCGGAGCCGTTGGTGCTGCCCTGGAGTTTGAGGGTCTGGGTGCGCGCGCCCCAGCCGTCGGGCAGGCGCAGCACCGCGCGGTTCACGCGTACGGACGCGCCGAGGTCGGCCTGGAGCCACTGCGGGAGCGCGTTGTTGCGGCTCTCCCAGTAGGTGGCCCTGTTGCCGTCGCCCGCGTTCCCGGGTGCGTACACCTCGGTCTGGCTGCTGGCGGTGAAGGTCTTGCCCCGGGCCAGGTTGACCGAGGACTCGCCCGCCCCGTGCACCTCCAACTCGGACAGCTGGCCCGCCTGCCAGCCGGTGTTGGCGCTGATGGCGATCCGGACGAACCGGGTCTGCGTCGCCGGGAAGCCGATCGTCACGGTGTTGCCGGAGCCCGGCGCGAAGGTGTACGCGGCGGAGGACTTGAGGGTGGTGAAGCTGGTGCCGTCGGCGCTGCCCTGTACGGCGAGGGTCTGATCGCGCTGCTCCCAGCCCGCGGGCAGCTTCAGGACCACCTCGTCCACCCGTTGCGTCGCTCCGAGGTCGACCTGCGCCCACTGCGGCAGCCCGCTGCCCGCGCTCTGCCAGTACGTGGACTGGTTGCCGTCGGTGAGGTTCGCCGCGCCGTACTCGCTGTGGGAGCTGCTCGCCGACGCGGGGTCGCCGACGGCGATGTTGGGCCCGTCGGCGGCGGACGCCGGGGCCAGGAGGGGGCCGGCGAGCAGGAGCAGGCTGGTGGCCAGGGTGGCGCTGAGCACGCTTCGCGCCATGCGCCGTGGCGATCTCGTACGGGATCTCATACGTCCCCGATCTCGGCCCCGCCGCGCACGCGGTGGGGCACGTCAGTGGGATGGGTGGGGGGGGCGGCGGGGGGGGGGGGGGGGGGGGGGGGGGGGGGCGCCGGGGGGCGCGGCCGCGGGGCCCACCGGTCGTACTCGGGTCGTACGTACGGTGATCAGCGGCGCGCGGCCCTCGCGCCCGCCGCGCCGTTGATCACGAACTGGGAGCCCGGCTCGATCAGGACGTTGCCCTGGGCCGAGTTGGTGATGGTCGTGCCGGAGAGGGTGGCGCTGCCGCGTGCTCCGCTCATGGCGAGGATTCCGGAGCCGTTGTTCGACTTGTCGATGGTGACGTTCTTGATCTGGACGTCTCGCATCTCGCCGCCGCCGGTCTTGAACTGGATGCCGTCGTACGTCGAGTCGCGGATGTCGGTGTCGCGGATGGTGACGCCGGGGATCGGCTGGCCCTGGGCGAAGAGGGTGATCGCGCCGAACTCCTGGTCCTCGTTCCAGAACGCACCGCCTGTGCGGTACAGCCCGTTGTTCGCGATGAGGGTCTGGCCGGAGAAGGGCAGCGGGTCGTGGTCGGTGGCCAGCATGATGCCGGGGTAGTTCATGGTGTCGGAGATGAGGTTGTTCTCGATGGTGTTGCCGTAACCGCCGTACACCGCGATGCCGTTGGCGCGCCACGGAAGTTGGATGGTGTTGTTGCGGAAGTGGTTGTCGTGGCCGACGTCGACGGAGGTGTCCTTGACGTACTTGCTGGCCCAGACGGCGAGCGCGTCGTCGCCGGTGTTGCGGAAGGAGGAGTTGAAGACCGTCGAATTTCGGGTGCCGTTGGCGAAGTTGACGCCGTCGGCGTAGGTGTTGCGGATGCGGACGCCGGTGAATTCGAGGCCGTCGCCCGGTCCCCACAGCTCGGGGATGTTGGAGTAGTCGCGGCCGACCCAGGCGCCGACGTTGGCGTGCTCGATCCAGACGTTGCTGATCTTCGTGTTCTTGCCGAAGCGGCCGTTGAGCGCGACGCCGCCCTCGGCGTTGCCGTCGCCGCCCCGGATGGTGCCGGAGCCGAAGATCGCGATGTCGGAGATTTTGGTGTTGTCGTCGATGTCGAAGCCGAAGTTGCCCTCGTGCGGGTGGTTGATGCCGCCCGCGTCCTGCGGGGCGATCAGCGAGTACAGCTGGGAGTGCCACATGCCCGCACCCCGGATCGTCACGTCGCGGATGCCCACCTGGTTGAACTGGCCGCGGTTCAGCGGGTCGTCGGTGAGGATCTTCTTCTCCTGCCGCCACTGCCCGGCCGGGATCCACACGCAGGGGATGTCGCCGTTCTGGTCGGCGGTCACCGCGCGCTGGATGGCGTCGGCGTCGTCGATGCCGTCGTTGGGGACGGCCCCGTAGGCGGTGATGGAGGCGCATTCGGCGGGCTTGGCGGCCGGGGCGGCGACCTGTTCCAGGTCGATGAGGTCGACGACGTAGAAGGAGGCGTTGTCACCGGCGTCGCGCTGGAGGCGGAAGACGGTGCCGGCCGGGTAGGTCTGGGTGAGCAGGACGTTCGACTCGTCGAAGAGGCGGCGGGCGTCGCCGCCGGGCCGGTTGGTGAGCCCTTCGGGGTCGTCGGTGCTGCCGTACAGCCAGCTGTGCTTGGAGGACAGGTTGACCTTGCGGACGAACTGGCCGTTCGCGTAGAGGCTCAGCGTCGCCTCCTGGCCGCCGCCCGCCGCCGCGTCGGGGATGGAGTTGCGTACGACGAGGGAGTTGGCGGCGCCGGTCGAGGTGACCTCGACGTACTGGCCGGTGGCGGTCAGCCGGACCGACTTGCGGCCCGAGGACTCGGTGGCGAAGTTGGTGTGGCCGAAGGTGCGTTGGGCGTCCGACTCCAGGAGGGTGCCGTTGTACCGGCCGTCCTCGGCCTCGTACTCGGTGTACGGGACGGCCGCGCCGCGGCCGACGACCAGGGAGCGGGCGAAGGTGTTGTTGTTCTCGTTGGTCTCGGCGACGGCGCCCGTGGCGTCGGCGGTCGCGGTCAGGGTGGCGCCGCCGCTGGTGGCGGTCCAGGTGCCGTTGACGGCGACGGTGGCGGTGCCGCCTGCCGCGATGGCGGGGGTGGTGCCGTTGAGGGTGGTCCCGCCCACCGTCAGCCGGGTGACCGATCCGGCGGGTACGGCCGCGTTGCCGCGGTTGCGGACGGCGACGGTGAAGCTGACCGGTGAGCCGACCGCCGGGTTCGCCGGACTGCTGGTGATGCCGGTGACGTCGAGGTCGGGTCCGGGAGCCTGACCGACAGTCAGCTTGCCCGCTGCCGTGCGCCCGTTGTTGCTGTTGTCAAGTTCGGCGACGGTGTCGGTCGGGTCGACGACCGCCGACACCGTGTAGCTGCCCGCGGCCCGCTTGCCGACCTGGACGGGGACCTTCGCCGACGCGCCGGGGGCGAGCGCGCCGACCGCCGCGCTGCCCGCGACGGTTCCCTCGACGCTGACGTCGACGGTGGTCGCGGGGGAAGCGGTGGTGCCGGTGTTGCGTACGGTGGCGTCCACCGTGACCGCGTCCGCCTCGGAGGGCGCGGCGGGCGACCAGGTCAGGTCGGTGACGGTGAGGTCCGGGGCGGGAGCGGCGGCGCCGACCACCTGGAACTCGGCGACCTGCCCGCCGCCCGCGCCGGTGTTGCCGAAGAACTGGAGCCGTACGTCGGCGTAGCGGCCGGAGACGGGGATGCTGACGGTGTTGTTGTTGCCGGAGGGGCTGAAGGGGTAGTCCGCGCGGGCCTTGAGCGAGGTGAAGGCGGTTTCGCCCGCCGCGCGGCCCAGCACCTGGAGGTGCTGGGTCCTGGCTCCCCAGGCGGCGTCGGGGTTGAGTTTGAGGACGACGCCCGACAGGTCGGCGTCGGCGCCGAGCTTGACGGTGAGGGTGGAGGCGGCGGCACCGGCCTCCCAGTAGGTGCTGGTGCTGTCGTCGTTGGCGTTGGCCGGGACGTAGTTCTGCGTGGTGGAGGAGGCCTCGATGGGCTTGCGCAGGGCGAGGTTGGTGCCGGTGGGCGGGGCGCCGGGGTCGGTGCCGCCGTCCTTGCCGTACACCTCCAGTTCGCTCAGCTGGGCGGCGGACCAGCCGGTGTTGGCGGTGATCTGCACACGTACGTACCGGGCCCGGCCGGTGACGGCGAGCGCCACCCGGTTGCCGGACGACGGCGTGAAGTCGCGGCCGGCGGACGCGGAGAGGGCGGCGAAGGTGGAACCGTCGGTGCTGCCCTCGACGCTCAGGGTCTGGGTGCGGGCCTCCCAGGAGGCGGGCAGTTTGAGCACCACTTCGCTGAGGTCGACCGTGGCGCCGAGGTCGATCCGGGTCCACTGGGGGAAGGCGGCCGACCCGCTCTCCCAGTAGGTGGCCTGGCTGCCGTCGGTGATGTTGCCCGCGGGGTACGCGCCGTGGGCGCCGGAGGCGGTGGCCGGGCGGCCGAGCGCGAGGTTCGGTCCTGCCGCGGCGCGCGGGGCGGTCCGTGCGGCGTCGGGTACGGCGGTCCGTGCGGCGTGCGGCGCGGCGGTGCGTACGGCGTCGGGTGCGGCATTCCGTACTGCCGCGCTGCCGTGCTCCTGGTGCCGGTCGGCGGCGTGTGCTGCCACCGGGAGCAGTCCCCCGGCGAGCAGCCCCGCCGTCGTCAGTCCGGCGATCAGCCGCCGGTTGCGATGTCTCTCACTCATGGAGCCCTCTCGATCCCTTCCCTGGGCATGTGGTCACGGCCGCTCCGCGCGGTGCACGCGCACAGGAGGGGGTGACCGGAGGCCTGGTGATATCGGACAGCGAACGCCGAGAATCAAAAAATTGAGCAGTTCCGTCAATCTTTTGCAGCGTTGAGGTGACAGGTTTCTACCGGGTATCGGTTTTGTCAACGGAACGGTACGTGAAGGGAGTTGACGGACGTCGCCGCACGAGGCGGGGCCGGCACCATCCGTACCGGTCCGGACCGGTACGACCTGTTCCGGATCGGCAGAGCGCACGGGGCGCGCCGGGGCATGCCTCGACCCGGGTTCGTCCGGGGAGGCTCGGGGCGGCGAACTCGGGGCCGCGAAGGGGCGCGCGGGAGCCGGGGCGTGGGAGCCGGGGCGCGGGAGATCCCGTGCGGAAGTTGCCGTGCGGGAGTCGCCCTGCGGGAAATGTGGTGCGGGGCGCGGCCGGAGCCGCGCCGGTGGGTTACCTCGTCAGGTAGGGCGCCCGCACCCGGTGCTTGGCGATCTTGCCGTTGGGATCACGGGGCAGGTCGGCGACGATGTCGAAGGTACGGGGGATCTTGAAGCCGGCGAGCGTGCCGCGCAGGGACGCACGCAGGTGGTCGAGGTCGAGTGCGACGCCGGGTTCCGGCTGTACGAGTGCGTGGAGCCGTTCGCCGTACTCGGCGTCGGGTATGCCGAAGACCGCGCAGTCGAGGACGCCGGGGCGGACCAGGAGGGCGGCCTCGATCTCGGCGGGGTAGATGTTGACGCCGCCGGAGAGGACCATGTCGACGGCCCGGTCGCAGATGTAGAGGTAGCCGTCCTCGTCGAGGTACCCCATGTCGCCGACCGAGACGAGCCCGTCCAGGCCCGCTTCCTCGCGGGCCTCCGGGCGCCCCCGGTAGGTGAAGTCGGTGTGCGCGGGCTGGCGCACGTAGAGCACTCCGACCTCGCCCGGCGCGCAGTCCTTGCCGTCCCCGTCGACGACCCGGATCCGCGCGTCGCCCAGCGCACGGCCCACGCTGCCCGGCCGGGCCAGTGCCTCGACGGAGTCGATGGCGGTGATGTACCCGGTCTCGCTGGAGGCGTACGTCTCGTGCACGATCGGGCCGAGCCAGTCGATCAGCGCCCTCTTCACGTCCGGCGCGCAGGGCGATCCGGTCGAGCCCACGAAGCGCAGGGAGGACAGGTCGTACCGCTCGCGCACCTCGCGGGGGAGCTTCAGCAGCCGCACGTACATGGTCGGTACGCAGTACAGGGCGTCGATGCGGTGGCGTTCGACCAGGGCGAGGGTCTGCTCCGGGTCGAAGCGCGGCGCGATGACGAAGAGATCGGCGGCCAGGGCGGCGTACTGCGCGAACATGCTGGGGGCGCTGTGGTAGAGCGGGGCCGTCATGAGGGCCCGGCAGCCGGCCCGCAGCCCGTAGACCCGGCCGAGGACGGCGAGGGTCCGGTCGCGGAAGTCCTCGATCTCCGCGACGGGCACGGGCGCGCGGACCACGCCCTTGGGGCGGCCGGTGGTGCCGGAGGTGTAGGCCATGTGGCTGCCGGGCGACACCAACGGACCCTCGTAGTCGGGCTGTTGGGAGAGCCAGATCGTATACGGGAGGAAGGACCGGTGCGGGGCGGAGGGGCCGGTGTCCGCGTCAGGCGCCGGGATCGCGTACGGAACAGGGGCCCCGGGCGGGAGTGCGGCGGCCCCGGGGACGGTCACCGGACCCTCCTCGGGAGCGTCGCCGACCGCCAGGACCGGCAGGCCGTCGGGCAGCGCCTCGTGCGCCGCCGTCAGCAGGTCGGTGTGGCCGAGCACCGCTTTCGCCCCGCAGTCCTCGACGATGTAGGCGATCTCGGACGGAGTGAAGTGCCAGTTCAGCGGGCAGAAGTGGAAGCCGCCGAGCCGGGAGGCCAGCATGACGTCGACGTACACCGCGTCGTTGCGCAGCAGCACGGCGATCACGTCGCCGGCGCGCAGCCCGAGCGCGTACAGTCCGCCCGCCAGCTTGCGGGCTCTCGCCTCCAGGTCCTGGGGTGCGGTCTCACTGCCCTCGAAGCTGACGGTGGCGGTCATCGGGTGTCCTCTCGTCCGTCTGGCGTCCGGCATCTGGTGTGCGGTGTCCGGCGGGTGGCATCCGGCGTGCGGTGTCCGGCGGCTGGCATCCCGCGTACGGCGTACGGCCGCTCATCGTGTCACGCGCCTCCCGGCTTTCGCCCCAGTCCTGCGACCGCCCATTTCGCCCGGCCGGGCAGCTCCCCGAGAGCTTTGACGGACTCCTTGCCGATCGTGTTCAGCAGGAGCCGGGCGTGTGCCATCGTCGTGCGCGCCAGGTCGTCCGCTTCGCCCGAGTCGACGGCGGCGAGCACCAGTTCCAGGTGCTGTTCGGCGAGGAGTCGGCCGAGGCCCCGGCGGTGCCAGTCGGTGACCGTGCCGTCGGGAGGTGTGCCGCCCGCGTTGACGGCCGCCCGCGCGCGCTCCAGTGCGCGGGCGGCCCCGTCGAGATCGCCCTTGAGCCGCTCGACGCGGGCCAGTGCGTACGCCTCGCAGGCGCGGTCGGCGGCCGTGTCCTGGAGGGACAGCAGGTGGGACTGGGCGCGGGCCGCCTGTGCGTGGTCGCCGAGCCGTTCCAGCGCGCGGCTCAGCTCGCGGAGCCGGTCGGGGTACGGTCCGGTGTCGTCCAGCAGCCGGATGAGCTCGACGCGGGCGTGCTCGGTGAGCCCCTGCCTGCGGGCCAGCTCGATCCAGGTGTGCGGGCTCTCGGCGCCGATGTCCGCCCCGTACCACTTCCGGTCCTCGCCCCGGGCCCACTCCACGGCGTCCGGGCCGCTGGCGACCTGCCCGTAGGTGAACGCCCGGAGCCGCGGGACGTCCTCCTCCCGGCCGCGCTCCCCGACCAGTACGGCGGCCAGCCGGCGCTCCACGAAGCGCTCACCGGGTGGGGCGGTCGCCGCGCCTTCCGCCTCCAGCTCCAGTTCCAGCAGGAGCCGCAGGGCGGGAAAGTCGCCGTCCCGCCGGTCGTACTGGGCGGCGCGCAGGATGCCGGTGCGCAGGACGGGGTCGGCGGCCCACTCGTGTCGCGTCCGTGCCTGGGGGATCGGCGCCTCGTCGCGCGGGCTCGCGTCGCGTGTGTCCGCGCCGCCCGGGTCTGCATCGCCCGCGCCCGCGCGCCACCGTTCCAGGGCCGCACGTCCGGGGGCCAGGACGATGTCCCGCAACGGCTGGCGGAGAGAGGCGTCCAGCCGGTAGGCGCACAGTTCGGCGGAGTTGAGCAGCAGGTGAGCGGGCTCGGTGCGGGCGGCTGCGGCCTTCGAGCGGGCGTGGAGTTCGGTGAGCGGGCGCTCCGGCAGGCCCAGGCCCCGTATCAACTCGGCACGCTGGGCGTCGAGTTCCGGGGCGAACATCTCCTTCGCCTCCTCGTCGCCCGCACGCACCGCGGCCCGCAGACCCTCCTCGTCCGACTCGTCCTCGATGTCTTCGATGTCCTCGGCCCAGTCGGGCAGCCTGACGAGGATTTCGAGCGCCTCGGTGACGCTCGCGGCGACCAGGACGGCGTCGCCGTCGGAGGAGGCGTACAGGACGGCCCCGTCCTCGCACAGGAAGTACGTGTCCCCGCCACCGGTGCCCGCGATGGCTTCCAGCGGGGCCCCGGACGCCAGGTGCACGTCCTCGACGTGTTCGGTCCGCTCGACGTCGAAGTCGAAGGGAAAGGTGGCGAGCGCGGCGAGATCGGGGCGGGTGCGGAGGAGTTCGAGTACGGGGTCGGTCATGGGTGGGAAGCGTACGGGGCGGGGAGGGTGGGAGTGCCTCGGCGGGGGCTGGGTCACGGGGGGGGCGGGTGCCCGGTGGGCCGGGAGTGGATCGGGCTGCGCCCCGGCTCCCAAGGCAGCGCTGGGCCTGCGGTTCGCGGCTGCCGCCGTGTGGCGCCGCCCGGCCGTGTCGCGCCTGCGGCGGGCGGCGCCCCTCCCCGCCCCTTCCCTGAACCGCTGCCGCGCGGCCGGTGGTCTTCCCGCGCGAGCGTCGTGGGTTGCTCGCGCGGTTCCTCGCGCCCCTAGAGATGCCGCAGACCGGCCAGGGTGATTTCTACGAAGCGGCGCCAGTCTCCGATCGCGTTGTGGCTCAGCATCGCCACGGCGCCCACGCTCATGTACAGGTCGGCGACCGTCACGTCCGCGCGCAGTGAGCCGTCCGTCCGCCCCCGCTCCACCAGCCGCGCGCCCATCGCGAGCAGCGCCTCGCCGACCTCGCCCCGTGGGGCCATGCCGCCGAACGACGCCTCGATCACCCCGGAGACCGCGCGCCCCTCCTCGTGCATCTCCCCCACCCGCGTCAGCAGCGCCTCCACCGCCCCGCACGCGTCGGGCCGCACCGGGCACTCCTCCTCGACGAACGCGAGCACCTTCACGAATCGTTGCTCGGCGACGGCGCCTACGAGGGCCTGCCGGGTCGGGAAGTGCCGGTAGACGGTTCCGACACCGACCCCGGCGGCGCGGGCGACCTCCGCCATCTGCACCTCGTCGCCGCGCTCGGCGAACAGTTCGTGCGCAACGTTCAGCACGCGCAGGCGATTTCGCTCCGCGTCGGTCCTGGAGGGTCTTGACATGCCGTCGCTTCCTCTGCTCACCTTTAAACGGAATCGGATTCCGGTTCCGTAGCCGTTGAGGGAAGGATACCCATGTCCGAAGACCGATTCATCCTGCTCGACCCCGGCGCCTCCCGACCCACCCGCGTGCCGCTGCCGCCCGCGACGACCGTGAAGGCGAGGACCGAGGACACCGAGGGGCGCTTCTCCCTCATGGAGGTCGTCGTCGCCCAGGAGATCCCGCGCCATGTCCACCACGTGGCCGACGAATGCATCTACGTGCTGTCGGGGGCGCTCGGCGTGGAGTTCGACGACACGGACCGCACGGTGATGGCGGGCCAGTTCGTCCTGCTGCCGCACGGTGTGCCGCACGCCCTGCGCCCCGCGAGCACCCCGCCGCCGAACGTCCTCCAGATTTCCTCGCCCGGCGGCTGGGAGTGCTACCTGGAGGACCTGTCCGAGCACCTGTCCGGGGCCGGCCGCCGGGGCCGCCCCGACGCCGCCCTGCTGAACCGCATCGCCGAGCCGTACCGGATCACGTACGAGGAGCCCGCGACCCCGTCGCAGCCCGTGGCCCCGGACCGGCCGTAGCGGTCAGTCGGTTCCCACCGGCGCGTGGCGGTAGGCGGTAGGCGGTACGCACAGAAAGCGCGGGCCGCACCGCGCCACCACGCGCCGAAGCGGCCCGCGCAAGGCGCCCACGTCAGACCCCACCTACGCTCACCCACTCACTCACTCACCCACTCACCCACTCACCCACTCACCCACTCACCCACTCACCCGGCCGAGGAAACCCGCCACCGCCGCGACGAACCGCTCCGGATCGTCGAGCCACGGGTAATGGGCGGTTGCGGACTGAATGGTCAGCTCCGCACGCGGGAAGCACTTCGCGATCTCCGCCGCCACTTCCGGGCACGGCCCGCCGTCCCACTCCCCCGCCAGCACGAGCACCGGCACGTCCAGTCCGGCGAGGACGCTCCGCGCGGTCGCCGGGTCGAAAGCGCCCTCCGAGGCGTACAGTTCGCCCGCTTCCTCGTTGCTCTGCCCGATGTCGGACGCGGCATGCTCCTGCGCGGCCGTGTCCCAGCGGCCGTAGAAGAAGGGAAGTACCGCCTCGTACTCCTCGTCCGACGGCGTCCCGCGCCAGAAGACCTCGAACGCCTCCCGCGCCGGCCCGTACCACGGTTCACCGGCCCTCAACTCGGCTGCCGCGCTGCGCTGTTCGACGGTGAAGTCGACACCGAGAGCGCGGGCGCGGGCGGTGACGAAGGTCAGACTGCGGATGCGCCGCGGGTAGCGGGCCGCGTAGAGGAGGGCGAGGTCACCGGCGGCGGAGTGGGCGAGGAGGTCGACGCGTTCGATCCCGAGGTGGGCGCGCAGCGCCTCGACGTCGTCGACGAGCCGGTCGCAGCGGTAGGTGGCAGGGTCGGCCGGAACGCCGGATTCGCCGGTGCCGCGCAGGTCCGGCATGATCAGCCGCCGGTGCTCCGACAGCCCGCCGAGGTCCCCGAGATACGCGGAGGCACGCATCGGCCCGCCGGGCAGCACGAGCAGCGGCGCGCCCTCGCCCCGTACGTGGAAGGCGAGCTTCGTCCCGTCGGGGGCCGTGAGGCGGGCCGTGCCGCAAGCGGTGTCATGAGCAGAGGTGTGAGGCATGGGGTCATCCTGACCAGCGAGAACGACCACGGCAAACACTTTGTGCCCGCCGTCGGTCGGCTCGGCCGCCCCCGCCCCACGGCCACATGCCGGACACCCGTGCGGTCCCGCTTCCCCTCGCGGCACCATGGCCCGCATGTCTACGCCTTTCGACCGCTTCGAGGAGCTCGCTCCCGCGCCCGACCGTCTCGGTGATCTCGTCGCCCCCGTCGCCGATGCCCTGCGCCGTTGGAGCGGGCCCGTGCCCGCTGCCGAGGTCCGTTATGTGGAGACCGATCCGGCGGTCGCCGACACCGCCGCCTTCGTCGAGCGCTACGGGTCCGGGCTGCTCGACGTGTCCGCGAACTGTGTGATCGTCGCTGCCAAGCGCGGTGGCGAGACCTCCCTGGCCGCCTGTCTGGTCCCCTCCGCCGCCCGCGCGGACGTCAACGGGGCCGTGCGCCGTCAACTCGGCGCCCGCAAGGTGTCCTTCGCCCCGATGGACACGGCCGTGGGGCTGACCGGCATGGAGTACGGCGGCATCACGCCCGTCGGGCTGCCCGCCGACTGGCCGGTCCTGGTGGACGCGAGCCTTCTGGACCTGGAGCAGGTACTGATCGGCAGTGGCCGCCGGGTCGGCAAACTGATCGTGCCGGGCAAGGCGTTCGCGCAGCTTCCCGGCGCGGTGGTCGTACCCGGGCTGGCGTCCCGCCCGCAGGGGTAGCGAGGCCGGTTCGGGTCAGGACGGGCCTTCGGCGTTTCCGTTCTCCTGTACCAACCTGTTGAGGGCCGGGGCGATGTCCGCCAGCGGGAGGACGTGGTCCACCCGTCCCGTGCTCACCGCGGCCTTGGGCA
This sequence comes from Streptomyces sp. NPDC004111, assembly GCF_042874215.1. Classification (NCBI taxonomy): domain Bacteria; kingdom Bacillati; phylum Actinomycetota; class Actinomycetes; order Kitasatosporales; family Streptomycetaceae; genus Streptomyces; species Streptomyces sp. NPDC004111. Next base: position 173,764 of record NZ_JBIAMU010000021.1, on the reverse strand, counting down.
TGCCGTGGAACTCCGCCGTCTCGGGGTCCTGCACGAGGACCGTGCCGCCCTGCGCCTTGATCGCCTCCACGCCCCGGGCGCCGTCGCCGTCCGCGCCGGTGAGCACGCAGCCGATGACCCCGGCCCCGTACGCCGTCGCGGCCGACTCGAAGAGGGGGTCGGCGGCGGGGCGGGCGTAGTTGACCCGGTCCTCGTGCGTCAGGGACAGCGTTCCGTCCTCCCGCACGCACAGGTGCCGGTCGGGCGGGGCGATGTGGACCGTTCCCGCGCGCGGGCGCTCGCCGTCCTCGGCGAGCTTGACGGTGAGTGCGGTGGAGCGCGCCAGGATGGTCACGATGCGCGTTCCGCCGGAGCGGTTGAGGTGCTGGGCCACCAGCACCGGTACCGGAAACGTGGCGCGCAGCCCGCCGAGCAGCACCTTGAGGCCCTGCACGCCTCCGGCGGAGGAAGCGACGAGCACGGCCTCCCAGTGGCCGCGGCCGTCCGTCCCGGGGAAGATCTGCACGTGTGCAGCGTACGTCCGCCGGACGGACCGTACGAGGTGTGCCGGGCCACCGCGCGGCCCGCCCGCCCATCCCGCGACTCTTCACGCACGGTAGCGGAATGGTTACGCAAGGTTCTACGCTCGTGCCAATGGGCGCACAGTACGAGTTCAGACTCCTGGGACCACTCGAAATCCTTCGCGACGGCCTTCCCGTACACCTCCCCGCCACCCGCCAGCGGATCCTGCTCGCCGCCCTCCTCAACGACGCGGGAGCGATCGTCCCCGTCGGCACGCTCGTGGACCGGGTGTGGGGCGACAGCCCGCCGGGAGGGGCGCGCAACACCCTGCAGAACTACGTCCTGCGGCTGCGCCGCGCCCTCGGCCCGGAGCTGGTCCGTACCCACGGCCGCGGCTACGCGATCGACGTCGCGCCGACGGCCCTGGACACGTTCCGGTTCGCCGCCCTCGTGCGGGAGGGGGCGGCAGCTCTGGAGGCGGGCGAGCCCGCGCGCGCCGCGGTACTGCTGCGGGAGGGGCTGGGGCTGTGGCGCGGGGAGCCCCTGTCGGACCTGCCGGGCGAGCTGTTCGCGGACGTCCTGCCCGCGCTCGTCGAGCAGCGCGTCCACGCCCACGAACTGTGCGTCGACGCCGAACTGGGCCGGGGGCGGCCGGCGGACGTACTGCCCGAGCTGTGCACGCTCACCGAGACGCATCCGCTGCGCGAGCGCTTCTGGGCCCAGCGCATGCTGGCGCTGTACCAGTGCGGTCGCCAGGGCGAGGCGCTGGCCTGCTACCGCAGGGTGAGCTCGCTGCTGGCCGAGGAGTTGGGGGCGGATCCGGGGAGCGGTCTGCGGGCGATGCACCGGCGCATCCTGACGGCCGCGCCGGAGCCGGTCGCCGTCGCGCAGCAGGTCGCCGTCGCGGAGCCGGTCGCTGCCGCGGAGCCGGTCGCTGCCGCGGAGCCGGTCGCCGTCGCGGCCCGTGTCCGGGCCGCCGCTCCGGGGAACCTGCCCGCCGAGACGACGACCTTCGTCGGGCGGGAGAGTCAACTGGCCCTCGTGCAGCGGCTGCTGGAGCGGTCCCGGCTGGTCACCCTCACGGGGGTGGGCGGCGTGGGCAAGACCCGGCTCGCGCTGCGCGCCGCACTGCGCGCGGCTCCCGGCTTCGCGGACGGGGTGTGGCTCGCCGATCTCGCCAGCCTCTCCGAGCCCGCCCTGCTGGACCGTGCGGTCGCCGACGCGCTGGGGGTTCGGGACCAGTCGGCGCGCCCCGCGGCCGACGCGGTCGCCGACCACCTCCGCGGCCGGAGCGTCCTGCTCGTCCTGGACAACTGCGAGCACCTGGTCGACGAGGTCGCCGTACTCGCGCTCCGGCTGCTGCGGGCCGCGCCGGGGCTGCGCGTGCTGGCCACGAGCCGCGAGCGCTTCGGGGTGCCGAGCGAACACGTCCTGGTCGTTCCCGGGCTCACCCTCCCCGAGGCGCACAGCACCGCCCCCTCGGAGGCGCTGCGCCTGCTCACCGACCGGGCGGCGGGCTGCGCCCCGGCCGCCGCCCGCTGCTACGCGGACAGCGCGCCCGCCGCCGAACTCTGCCGGCGGCTGGACGGCATCCCCCTCGCCATCGAGCTGGCCGCCGTCCGGCTGTCCTCGCTGAGCGTCGAGCAGGTCCTGGACCGGCTGGAGGACCGGTTCCGGCTGCTGGCCGCCCCGCGGGCGGGCTCGCCGCACCGCTACCAGCAGACCCTGCGCGGTGTCATCGACTGGAGCCACTCCCTGTGTACGCCGGGCGAACGGCTGCTGTGGCAGCGGCTGTCGGTCTTCGCGGGCAGCTGCGACCTGGAGGCCGCCGAATCGGTCTGCGCGGGGGACGGGATCGCTTCCCACGAGGTGCTGGACCTGCTGACCGCACTGGTCCACAAGTCGATCGTGGTCGTCGAGGAGACCGGCGGCCCGGCCCGCTACCGCCTCCTCGAAACCATCCGCCAGTACGGGATGCGGCGGCTGGAGGAGCAGCCGGCGGCGGCCACCGGAGTGCGCCTGCGGCACAGCGGTCACTACCACCGCACGACCGCCCGCGCCGCCGCCGAGTGGTGCGGCCCGGCCGAGGTCGGCTGGCTGCTGGCGCTGCGTGCGGAGGTGCCCAACATCCGGGCCGCCCTGGAGTTCTGCCGTACGCATCCCGGTCTGGCCCCCGTGGGTGTGGAGATCGCCGTCCATCTCACCCGTACCCGCTTCTGGTTCTTCGGCTGCACGCCCGGCGAGGGGCGCCACTGGCTGGAGACCCTCACCGCGGCGCGCGGCGAGCTGCCCGCGGAGGTGGCCGCCCTGGCCACCGCCATGAAGGCGTGGATCGCGCTCTGCCAGGGCGACAGACCCGCGGCGCGCGAGTTCGCCGGGGCCTGCCGGAGCGCCGGGCCGTTCGCGACGACCGCGCCCGCCCTGTACATCGAGGGCGCGTACGACTTCCTGGTGCACGGCAGCCCCGGCTGTGTCGGTCTGCTCGCTCGGGCCCGCGACGCCTTCCGGGCCGGCGGGGCCACCGGTGACGCGCACATGGCGACGATGCTGTGGGCGATGGCCGCGGCCTTTCTCGGCACCCGGGAACCGGCCCGGCTCGCCTGCCGTACGTACGTGGCCGAGGCGGAGGCCAACGGGGCCGAGTGGGCCCGCTCCTGGGCCCACTGGTGCACCGGCCTCACCGAGCTGCTGCACGGCGACCCGTCCCGGGCGATCGGCCCCCTGCGGGAGGCGCTCGTGCGCCAGCGGGCCCTCGCCGACAGCTGGGGGCCGGTGTGGAACGTGGAGACGATCGCCTGGACGCTCGGGGCGCTGGGTCACCCCCGGTACGCGGCCCGACTGCTCGGCGCAGCGGACCGCCTGCGCCGCACCACGGGCGTCACCCTCACCGGCCTCCAGCCCTTCCACACCGTGCACTCCCGCACGGAGTCCGCGGCCCGGGACGCCCTGGGTGCGGACGTCTGCGCGGCGGAGTGGGGCCGGGGATCGGCGTCCGCCGACGGCGTCGCCCTCGCACTCGCCCTCGTCGCGGAACTGGTGCCGCAATCGGGGGCCGACGGGCGGCCGTCCTGAGGAGGGAGCCCGGGACGCGGCCTGTGCGCGGCCCCGGGCGGCCCGCCGGGCGGAAGGAGGAGGTCCTCCTTCCGCCCGGCGGCAGCGGATTTCAGCAGGCGCGGACGGAGGAGACCCGGTTGCCGATCCCCTCCCACTGGATGGGACCGATGTACCCGTCGAGGATCCGCGTCAGCTCCCCGCCGTAACCGGCCCGGTCGTACAGGCACCAGGTGTTGCCGGAGATGTTCTTGACGGAGCGGACGTTGTTGTCGAGTACGCCACCGGCCACGCCGGCCAGGTCCGACACGCCGTACTTCATCGAGATCACCCGGCCGTCCCCGTGGTCGCCGGTGTAGATGCAGAACCCCCACCTGTCGCAGTGCCAGTCCGCCGCCTGTTCCTGCGCCGAGACGGGGGCCGCCGCGAGCAGACCCGTGGCGGTGAACAGGGCGGTGACCAGGACCTGGGCGAATTTGGACTTCTTGGCGCGCATCGCGGTTCTCCGTTTCGGTTCGTGCCGGACGTCGTTCGTGCGCCCGTGCACGGCAGCTCCGTTGCTTGACGGGTCCCACGCTTCCAGCCGTCGATCTCGCGGCGCTCACTTGCCGGTCACGCGGCTGCGGTCGGCCGCCGTGCCGGTCACACGGCTGCGGTCGGCCGCCTTACTGCATGGGCCGGTCGGCCCCGGTGGAGGACCTGTGGCCCCTGCCGGGGCGCGGTGCGTCCGGGCGACTCTCGAAGAGGGCCCACGATCCGGGAGGTGACGCGGATGTCCCGCACTGGCACGCAGGCACGCGGTATCGACGGCGTCGCGGGGCAGGGGTGGTGAGGGCCGTGGTGCTGCCGCTCGTCGTGGGGATCGACGGCTCGGCGGAGAGCCTGGGGGCCGTCGACTGGGCGGTGGACGAGGCGCTGCTGCGGGGGCTGCCGCTGCGGCTGGTGCACGCTTCGCTCTGGGACCGGTACGAAGGCGGGTTCCCCCGTGGGGAGAGCGCCGTCAACGGCAGCGCGGGCACGTTCGACCGTCTCGTCGAGGGCGCCGCTCAGCGGGCCCACCGCCGGTCGGGCGGTGCGGTGGGGGTGTCGGCCGTGACGGTGACCGAGGAGCCGGTCTCGGTGCTCCTCGACGAGGGGCGCAACGCCTCCGCCCTGGTCCTGGGCAGTCACGGCAGGAGCGGCGTCGCCGATCTGCTGCTCGGCTCCGTGGGGCTCGCGGTCGCCTCCCGTGCGGACTGCCCCGTGGTCGTACTGCGCGGCGGCCGTCCCGCCGGTACGAAGCCGCGGCCCGGACCGCGGATCGTGCTCGGCATCGGGAGGCCGGAGCCGCCGGGCGCCGGGGAGGAGCCGGAGCACCGGCAGCCGGCGGCAGCCGTCCGCTTCGCCGTCGAGGAGGCGCGGGCGCGCCGGGTGCCGCTGCTGGCGATGCGCGCCTGGCGGTGTCCCGCGCACGAGGAGGCCGAGCATCCGCTGCTGGCCGGCGAACCGGCCCGCCACCATGCGCGGCGCGCCGCCGAAGCCCTGGAAGCCGCGCTGCGCGACGTGGCCCCGGACGTCGAACTGGAGCGCCGGACCGTCGAGGGCCCCGCGCGGAAGGTGCTGCTGGACGCCTCGCACGGCGCGGGGCTGCTGGTGATCGGCGCCCGCCGCCGGGACGGGAGGTTCGGGCTCCAGATCGGCCGGGTCGCGCACACCTTGCTGCACCACTGCGCCTGTCCCGTCGCCGTGGTGCCCGAACGCTGGTAGGGGCACCGCGCCGTGGAGCAGCACCGGGCCCCCGTACCGCCGCCGTGGAGTGGAGAGACCGTCCCGCGAAGGAGCACCGCCATGACCGTACGCGTCGGCATCAACGGCTTTGGCCGGATCGGCCGCACCTATCTGCGCGCGGCACTGCGCCGCGCCGAGCAGGGCACGCGGCAGGTGGAGGTGGTCGCGGTCAACGACGTCGCGCCGCCCGGCACGCTGGCCCATCTGCTGGAGTACGACTCGACGTTCGGGCGCCTGGGACACGAGGTGGTCCACGACGACGGTGCGATCACCGTGGCCGGTCACCGGATCGCCGTCACCGCCGAGCACGACCCGGCGGCACTGCGCTGGGGCGAGCACGGGGTGGACGTCGTCGTGGAGTCCACCGGTCGCTTCCGGGACCGCGACCGGGCCGCGCTGCACCTGAAGGCGGGCGCCCGCAGCGTGCTGCTGTCGGCGCCCGGCAGGGACGTGGACGCCACGTTCGTCGTGGGCGTCAACGACGACACCTACGACCGGGAGCGGCACCGCATCGTCTCGGCGGCCTCCTGCACCACCAACTGCGTGGCTCCGATGGTGAAGGTGCTGCACGAGGCCTTCGGGGTGGAGCGCGGGACGATGACCACGGTGCACGGCTACACCAACGACCAGGCGCTGCTGGACGGTCCCCACACGGACCTGCGCCGGGCCCGTTCGGCGGCGCTGAGCATCATCCCGACCAGTACGGGTGCCGCACGCGCCGTGGGCACGGTCCTGCCGGAGCTGGACGGTGTGCTGGACGGCGTCGCGGTGCGGGTTCCGGTGGAGGACGGCTCGCTGACGGACCTGGCGGTCGTACTGGCCCGGGAGGTCGAGGCCCGGGAGATCAACGAGGCCTTCGACGCGGCGGCCCGCGGGCCGCTGGACGGCGTCCTGCGGGTGTCCCGGGCGCCCCTGGTGTCGCGCGACGTGATCGGTGACCCGGCGTCCTGCGTCCTGGACGCCGGCCTGACCCGGGCGCACGGCACGCTGGCGAAGGTGTTCGGCTGGTACGACAACGAGTGGGGGTACTCCCACCGGCTCCTCGACCTCACCGCCCTGATCGCGGCGGACCGCTGATGCGGACGAGGGGAGCCGCCGTGCCCGCCCCGTTGCGGGGCACGGCGGCCGTGGTCCTGGACACCGACGGGGTGATCACCGACTCGGCGCGGGTGCACGCGGCGGCGTGGAAGACGGCCTGCGACACCTTTCTGCGGTCCCGTACTCCCGCCGGGACCGCGGCCGGCCGCCCCTTCGACGCGCGCGAGGACTATCTGCGGTACGTCGACGGCAGGTCGCGCCTCGACGGGGCCCGGACGTTCCTGGAGTCCCGGGGGCTGCACCCGGGCGAGGACGAGCTGAGGGGCCTGGCCGCCCGCAAGGAGGCGCTGTTCACCGCCCGGCTGCGCGAGCACGGAGTCGACGCCTACCCCGGCACGGTCCTGCTGCTGCGCACCCTGCGGGCCGCCGGGGTGCCCTTGGCCGCCGTCTCCGCCTCCCGGCACGCGGCGGAGCTGCTGGAACGCGCGGGCCTGCGCGGCCTCTTCGACGTCCTCGTGGACGGCGGTGAGGCCGCCCGGCTGCGGCTGCCCGGCAAGCCCGACCCCGCGCTGTTCCGGGAGACGGTCCGCCGCCTGGGCGTCTGCGCCCACCGGGCGGCGGTCGTCGAGGACGCGCTGGCCGGGGTGGAGGCGGCCCGCCGCGGCGCCTTCGGTCTGGTGATCGGCGTGGACCGGTCGCACTCGCCGGCGACGCGGGTCCGGCTGCTGAGGCACGGCGCGGACCTGGTGGTCGACGACCTGGCGAGGCTCCTGGTCCTGGAGGACCTGGCGGGCTGAACACACGGGAACGGGCAGTACGGAGCCAGCGGCACGGGAGCCGAGGATGCGGGAACGGGAGCACGGTCCGGCCCATGACTGGACCTGGGCGTACGAGGGTTACGACCCGGCCCGGGAGCAGGTGCGCGAAGCGCTGTGCACGCTCGGCAACGGCTGCTTCGCCACCCGCGGCGCGGCGCCCGAGTGCCCGGCGGGCCCCGTGCACTACCCCGGCACGTACGCCGCGGGCTGCTACGACACGCTCGGTTCGACGGTCGCGGGCAGGCAGGTGGAGAACGAGGACCTGGTCAACCTGCCCAACTGGCTGCCCCTGCGCTTCCGTTTCCTGCGTGCCGGGGACCGGGACTTCCTTCGTGCCGGGGACGGGGACACCCGCGCCGGCGCGGCCGACGGCGGGCCGGAGCCGTGGCTGTCGCCCGACTCCCCCGCCCTGGTCGAGCACCGCCAGTGGCTCGACCTGCGGGGCGGGATCCTCGAACGCGAGGCCCGTTTCCGGGGCGCGGACGGCCGGTGTCTCTCCGTACGGCAGACCCGGCTGGTGAGCATGGCGGACCCGCATCTGGCGCTGCTGCGGACCCGGTTCACCGCCGAGGGGTGGGCCGGTGACATGGAGGTCGAAGCGGGCCTGGACGGCACGGTGCGGAACTCCGGGGTCGCCCGTTACCGCCAGCTGGACGGCCGGCACCTGACCCGGGTGCGCGGCGGGGCCGCCGACGGCGGGGACCTGTGGCTCGGCTGCCGCACCCGTACCTCCGGCATCCGGATCGCCCTGGCGTCCCGCGTCGTCGTACGGGAGGACCCGCCGGCCGCCGTTCCGGCGCGGTCCGTCGCCGGAACGCGGGTGCGGCAGGCCGGGCGGTACGTGGCCCGGGTGCTGCGGCTGCGGCTCGCCCCGGGCCGTACGGTCACCGTCGACAAGACCGTGGCCCTGCACACCTCGCGGGACGCCACCGTCGGGGACCCCACGCGGGCGTGCCTCGACCGGCTGGCCAGGACGCCCGGCGCCGACGGCGTCCTCGGGGCGCACCGGGACGCCTGGGAACTGCTGTGGCGCAGGGGCGAGTTGACGGTGCCCGGCGAGGCGGGGCGGGTGCTGCGGCTGCACCTGTTCCACGTGCTGCAGACGCTCTCCCCGCACACCGCCGGCCTGGATGCCGGGGTTCCGGCGCGGGGGCTGCACGGCGAGGCGTACCGGGGGCACGTCTTCTGGGACGAGCTGTTCGTGCTGCCGTACCTGAACCTGCGGTTCCCCGAGGTGTCGCGCGCCCTGCTGGACTACCGCCACCGCAGGCTGGAGGCCGCGTGCGACGCGGCCCGCGCTTCGGGGCTGCGGGGCGCGATGTACCCCTGGCAGAGCGGCGGCGACGGCCGGGAGCAGACCCAGCGCCTGCACCTCAACCCTCGCTCCGGACGGTGGCTTCCGGACCACACGCACCTCCAGCACCACGTGGGTTCCGCCGTCGCGTACAACGTGTGGCAGTACTGCGAGGCGAGCGGCGACACCGCCTATCTGCACACCAGGGGCGCGGAGATGCTGGTGCGGATCGCCCGCTTCTGGGCGTCGCTGGCCTCCTACGACCCGGGGCTCGACCGGTACCGCGTGCGCGGGGTCGTCGGGCCCGACGAGTACCACGACGGCTATCCGGGTGCGTCGTCGCCGGGGCTCGACGACAACGCGTACACGAACGTCACCGCCGCCTGGGTGCTGGCCCGCACCCTCGGTCTGCTGCGGGCGCTGCCCGCCCCGCGCCGTCGCGAACTCCTTTACGCGGAGGGCCTGTTGGACGATTCCGAGCGCTCCGAGCTGGCCCGCTGGGACGAGATCTCGCGGCGCCTTTACGTGCCCTTCCACGAGGGGGTCGTCAGCCAGTTCGCGGGGTACGACGCGCTCGCCGAGCTGGACTGGGAGGACTACCGGAAGCGGTACGGGGACATCCGCAGGCTCGACCGCATCCTGGAGGCCGAGGGCGACACGGTCAACCGGTACCGGGCCTCCAAGCAGGCCGACGTCCTGATGCTGGGCTACCTGTTCTCCGCCCCGGAGCTGCACGGGCTCTTCCGGCGGCTCGGGTACCCGGTCGACGCGGACGTGTGGCGGCGCACCGTCGACTTCTATCTGTGCCGCACCAGCCACGGCTCCACCCTCAGCGGGCTGGTGCACGGCTGGGTGCTCGCCCGGGTCCGCCGGGGCGAGGCGTGGCGGTACTGCCAGGAGGCGCTGGCGGGGGACATCGCCGACGTCCAGGGCGGCACCACCGGCGAAGGCATTCACCTGGGCGCCATGGCGGGCACCCTGGACCTGGTGCAGCGCGGGCTGACCGGGCTGGAGCCGGGGGACGGGGTGCTGCGGCTCGACCCGGTGCCGCTGCCGGAGATCTCGGAGTACGGGTTCCGGATCCGCTACCGCGGTCACTGGGGGGTCGGGCTGAGCCTGCGGGCGGGCGAGCTGCGGATGGCGGTGCCCGCCTCCCGGCTCGGCCCGATCGTGGTCGAACTCCCCGACCGTACGGTCACGGTGGCCCCGGGCGAGACGTGCCGGCTCACCCTCGTGGGCCACGGCCCGCCGTCCGGGCGGGCCGGCCCGGAGGCGTGACCGCGGTGCGCCGACCGGGACCGGTGCTCCTCATCCGGTGTGCGGCGGCGGGTGCCCTCCGGGGTCGCGCAGTACGGACAGGCGCCCGCGGTACTCGTCCTCGTCGACCTCGCCCCGTGCGTACCGCTCGGCGAGCACCTGCTCGGCGGAGGGCGCGGCGTGCGAACCTCCGTTCCGGCGGTCGCGGTTCAGTGCGCGGCAGGCCATGACGCCGAGGAACACCACCAGCGCCCCGAACACGATCGTGCCGAACGACATCGCGGCCCACCCCCAGCCGCTGACGCCGTGGTCCGGCCAGTACATCACCGCGGTCACCTCCTCGCCGCCGCGGTCACCGGCTCCGTCCCGGCTCCCGTACACCGAGCATCCGGCGCCCGCCGCTCCCCGGGCAGGGGACGGACGCCCCTCCCCGGGGTCCGAACGGCCCCACCGGCAGGGTCGGTTTCGGGCACGAGGGGGGCCTGCCGTCGGGGACACTGGTCGGTGTGACCGCACCTCGTCGCGAGCGGCCCGCACTCGGCCGCGGCGTCCACTCGCTCATCCCCGGCGGGCCCACCGCCCCGTCCGCCGACGCCCAGGTGGCCGCCGTCCTCGCCGGGCTCCGCACGGTGCCCGTGCAGGCCGCGGTGCTCCAGGCCGCCGCCGTGCTGCTGTCCCATCTCGCGGACACCACGGCACAAGAGGGTGTCCGCGACGCGGCCACCGCCACCCTCGCCCATCTCACCGCCGCTCTCGACGAGGGTTCCCCGCCCGCCGGCTGAGCCGCACGGCGCGCGCCTGCCCGGCCCGCCGCGCGGCCCCGCGCGGGTGCGTGCGCCGCAGCCGGCACGCGTCCTCAGGCGGGGTGGTTCCTGAGTCTGGCCAGGAGTGTGACGATGCGCTCCGTCTCGACGTCGGCAGCCGGGGCGGCGTCCGGACTCGGCGGGGACGGCAGCGGAACGGAGCGGGCGCGGACCGGAAGGTCGTTCGTCGACCGGGCGTGATGTGCCCGGACGGCCGCGCCGATGATCAGGGAACCGGCGATGGGGGCCGGCGCCGGAAGCGTGGCCGCGACCGGACGCGACAACGGGACCGGGACCCGGACCGGGTGCGCCGCGAAGGCCGGGGACTGAGCGGGGTGCGCCGCGCGGACGGGTGCCGGGGCCGGGTGCGGCGCGCGGACGGGTGCCGGGGCCGGGTGCGGCGCGCGGACGGGTGCCGGGGCCGGGTGCGGCGCGGGAGCCGCTGCGGCTGCCGGGGCGGGCAGCGCGGGGCGGGTCAGGGGCGGCCGGGCTCCGGTGGTGCCGGGCCCCGGAATCGGTACGGCCGTGGTGGGCAGCTCGACGACATGGGTGAGGCCGACTCCGCCGGGGAGGGGCAGGGCGGTGAGGGTGCCGCCGTGCGCGTCGACGATGCCGCGGGCGATCAGCATGTGGGCCGGGTCCTCGACCGCGCGCGGGCCGCGGATCTCGATGCGCAGGACGTCGCCGTACTGGTCCGCCGTGATGACGACCGTGGTGTCCGCCCGGCCGCCGGTCCGGCCCCGCGGGCGGCCGGCTCCCGAGGACGGGTAGCCGCAGGCGTCCGCGATCAGGTGGGCCAGGGCGGTCGTCGCGCGCACGGGGTCGAGTACGACGACGACGGAGGGCGCGTGCACGGCGAACGGGGTGCGGTGCGGGCCGGTGAGCGCCGTGGCCTTGTGGATGCTGTTGGTCACGAGGTCGCCCAGCACCATGGGGTGCCGGGTGACGGTGGCAGTGCCCGCCGCCAGCCGCTGGTGGTCCACGAGTCCCTCGGTGAGCCGGTCGTCCAGTTCGCCGCGGAGGGAACTGGCCAGTACGGCGGCCAGTTCGGCGTGCCGGGCGGCGAGCGCCGTGTACCGCTCCTCCTGCTCCTCCTGTCGCGCCCGCTCCGCGCGTTCGGCCGCCTGCTGTTCGGCCCGGTCGGTGAGTGCGGCCAGTTCGGCGGCGTACTCCTGGACCAGTTTCTCGTAGGGGCCGCGGTCGGTGAAGGTCATGACGGCGCCGACGATCCGGTCGCCGTCGCGGACCGGGGCGGTCGTCAGGTCAGCGGGGACGCGTTCGCCGCTCCTGGACCGGAGCACTTGGCCGCGGACCCGGTGCTTGCGGCCGGAGCGCAGGGTGTCGGCGAGCGGGGACTCCTCGTACGGGAAGGGGGTGCCGTCCGGGCGCCGGGCGAGGACCAGCGGGTGGAGGGCGGCGCCGCGGAGTTCGTCGGCGCCGTGGCCGAGGAGCTGGGCGAAGGAGGGGCTGACGCGGACGATCCGGCCGGCGGTGTCGGTGCAGGCGATGCCTTCGGTGGCGGCGCGCAGGATCGCCTCGGCGAGGGCCGCCGAACGGAACCCGTCGTCTTCGGTACCGGCTCCGACGTCGGCTTGGGGTTCGGCGGGGCTGCCGGGCCTCCCGGACCTGCCTCGGGGAGCGGGGTCGGTGTGACCGGCCGCGCCGTCGCGGCGGCCGGACACATGACTCTCGGGGAGGGCGTCGGAGATGGCTGCGAGGCGGGCGGTGCCTCGGGAGAGGGGCGGGACCACGGCGACGGTTCCTTTCCGGGCCTTTGGGCGGGCGAGGCGACGGACCCGTCCTCGCCGGGGGCGGCGGCGGACGGCGGAGGTGCTCCGGGCGCACGGGGAGCGTGCGTGCTCACCTGCGAGGGACATCTCTGGCCCGCCGTCAGAAACCTAACCCTCCGCCGACGGCGGCACGGGCCCGTGCGGGCACCGGACGGGGTTTCTTAAGCCTTCCTTGAGATCGTGATCAGGCAGGGATCAGGTGACCCTCCGGCCGGGCCCGCTTCCGGGGCGGCAGCGGGCCGTGCACGCGGTGTCCCGGCCGGGGCGCACCCGCGCCCCTTGGGGATTCGGGCTGGTTGTACAGTTGCGCAATATGACTGGTATTGCCGGATCTGCGGCAATGATTCGAGGCGACGAATGGAGTTGGTGAGATGCTTCGCAACGTGATGCAGCCGTGGCACCTGGCGATAGTGGCAGTGGTGTTCATCCTGTTGTTCGGAGCGAAGCGGCTCCCGGACGCGGCCCGCTCGCTCGGCAAGTCGCTGCGCATCCTCAAGAGCGAGGCCAAGGCGCTGAAGGAGGACGGCACGCAGCCGGCCGCCACCTACACCGCGGAGCCGCAGGCCTCCCACGCCGCCCCGCCCCACTCGGCCCCGCAGGCGGAACGCACCGCGCACTGACGCGACGGACCGCACACGCCTCCCGTACGGGGGCAGCCGAGCGCAGCGGGGTCCGCTGCGCTCGGGCACGTCCGTTGGTGCGGGGGGTGTTACGGCGTACGGCCGCTCAGAAGTGTTCGACCGTCTTGCCGTCCGGCACCTTGTAGCAGCCCGACACCAGATCCAGGCTGAGCATCGGCGCGTCGCCCTTCTCCATGTTGGTGACCTTCACACTGACCTTCTTCTCGTCGTGGTCGGCGGTCAGGGTGACGCTCTTGTTCTTGCTGTTGTTCGGTCCGTAACGGACGATCTTCCACCCGTGCTTGGGCAGTTCGCTCTTGAGCCGTTCCATCGCTTTGGCCTGGTCGCTCACCGCGGCGGCTTTGAAGGACCACGGATGGAAGACGCGGAAGTAGGTCTTGGGGTCCTTCCCCTCGCAGCCCGTCACTCCCGCGGAGTTCTCCGAGGCCTTTCCCTTCACGCCCAGCAGGTCGTAGATCTCACTGGAGACCTTTTCCACCGCGTCGGCGGCGTCGCGCGAGGTGCTCGTGCCGGCGAAGGGGACCCCTTCGCTCTTCTCTTCGGTCATGCCACATCCTGCCAGGGCTGTGAGTACAAGGGGGACGGCGAGCACAGAGGCACGCGTTCGGGTCTTCACGTCTGAGCTCTCCTATTTCGCGCGCCGTACTTCTTCGCTCGCCAACGGGTCGGGCGGCGGCTTCAATTCCACTTCATCACCTCTTCCCGCGACGACCAGGGCCTGATTCTGCAGACTCGTGGAACCCTCGTCCCAATAGCCGCTGTGGCCCTCGGTGTCCGTGGTCATCTGGTTGGCGCCGAACTGTTCGTCGCTGGGAATTCTGAAATTGAGACCGTCCCCGCCGTGTCCGTAGCGGCCGACGTCCGGCACGATGTCCCCCTCGGCCTCCTGGTTCCACACATGCCCCTTGGGAACGTCCATCTCGTCGGCATGTCCCACCTTGACACCGGGGCTGCCCGCGAAAACGACGTCGTCGGTGTTGAGGTTCCCCGTCTCCGCCGCAGCGCCGACCAGGGTCGTGCCGTACGAATGGGCGATCACCGTACGGTGCGGAGCCGCGTCGCCGGTGTGTGACGTCTCCAGGCCGTCCAGGAATTTGTTGAACGCCGGTGCGCCGTCGTACGCGTAGTGCTCGAAAGGGGCGTCCTTGACGACGGAATCAGGTGCGTCGTATCCGAGCCAGGTAATGGTGGATACGGATTTTCCGCCCGCTTTGGCGTCCGCCGAGTTCCACACATTGACCGAACGGTTGATGTCGCCCTCGATCGACCCGAGTTCCGCCGTCGTGCCCGGCACGTAGACCGCCTGGTGGTCGGCGGTGTCCGGGTTTCCGTTGGCGATGATCGCGCGGCCGTCGTCCTTGGTGCTGAAACCCAGCAGATACGCCTCGGGCAGTCCTTTCGTACCTGTCTGGTCGAAGCGCTTCTGGATGGCGTCCATTCCGTCGATGGACTTGTGGGCGTTCTTCCGGTCCTCCTCCCACTTCTTCCACGCCACGCTGTCGACCTTGACGCCCCTCATGATGGTGCCGGTCATCGGGTTGATGTAGTCCGTCTGCCGGGTGGGCTCCGGGTTCTTCTTCAGCCACGCGTCGTACTCGACCTGCGCGGTGCCCCGGGCCTCGGCGAGCACCATGCGGTTCGCCTCGTCGCGGACCGTGGACGGCAGCCCGTCCAGGTTGCCCACCGAGTCCGCCCGCATCGACAGCCACGCCGCCTGCTGGTCGACGTCCAGGCCCTTCCACCACTCCGCGTTGGCCTTCGCGTCGCCCTTCTCGGGCGGCTGGGGCAGCGAGTTGAGGTACTCCTTGCCCGCCGTCTCCACGCCCCGGGTGTCCGCCGAGACGTCCGCCCAGTCCCGGTCACTGACGGTCAGGTCGTCGTCCGCCTTCAGCGCGCGCAGCTTCGGCGCCCACTTCGTGTCGGCCTCGGTCGCCTCCTTCAGGGCCGCCGCGATCCGGTCCGCGCAGTCCTGGGCGAGACGGGCCTTGGGGTTGGGGTTGACGTTGGCCGACTGGCGCAGGATGGCGGAGGCCGCGTCGGACTCCAGGGAGCCCGCCTGGCCGCCCTCCGGCAGCTTGCCGTCCTTGTCCTGCTCCCCGGCGGCGGGATAACTGACCGAGCCGTCCGCGTTCACCGTGAGGCCGCCGGCCTTCGCGTCCGCCAGGGCCCCTTCCAGCTTCTTCTTGGCCGCTTCCAGCTCGTAGGAGAACGCGACCAGCGCCGAGGCGACGAGCCCGCACTCGGTCTGCACGTAGTGGAAGTTCTTTCCCAGTTCCGTCAGCTGGCCGATCGCCTCCGTCGCGGCCTCGCCCTTGAGCGACTTCCGCATGGCCACGGCAATCTGATCGGTGACGCGGTCGTGGGCGGCACTCGCCATGTCCGAGGTGCTGCGGTATCCCTTGGCCGCCTCCGTGAACTCGGTGGGTTCCACGGCCTTGAGCGTTGCGAGATCCATGAGGTGCTACCGCCCCTTGCCGTCTCCGCCGACCGCGGGCGTGTCGTCGTAGTCCACCTTCAGCTTGCCTATCTCGGTCCTGACCTCCTGGTCGGTCCGCACCTGGTCGTTGCCGACCTTCGTCAGCAGGCCCGCGAGGCTCTCGCAGCGCTTGTTCACGCTCTTGACGTAGCGCTCCCAGGACGTGTGGACCTCCTTCTGGGCCGCCGCGGTCTCGCAGCCGGCGTCGGCCCCCAGCCCGTTCTGGCCGTCGGAGAGCTTCCCGAGCGCCTGGCCTATGCCCTCGCGCAGCGAGCCGACGTCCTGTCCCGCCTTGGCCCAGGCCGCCTTGTTCGCCACCAGAGTGCCGGTGTTGCCCCCTACGCCGGGGTCCACCTGGTTCAGTTGCATTTGCGTGGTGTGCTGCTCGGCTGTCGCCGCCTTGAGCTGCTCCCACTCCTCCCATGCCATGCGTACCTCCCCGTTCTTCGCGCCGCACCACCGGACCACATGCGTGTGCTAACGCAACGTTGCGATGATCGCCCCGTACGATACGGCGTCCTCCGGTACGGCTCGCAAGGGGCCGGGCCGGGCAGATGGCACGGGGCCCGGAAGTACAAGATCGGCGGGGCCTACCGGTTCCGGCGGTGGACGCGTATCCCTGAAGGGCGGCCCCGATCGGGGCCGTTCCCCCAGCGAGGAGACCCTTCCGTGGACGACTGGTACGTGGACGACCGTTGCTTCAACTGCGATGTCGCGCGACAGCTCGCACCCGGTCTGATCGGCGAATCCGACGGGAAGTCCAGGATCCTGCGCCTGCCGGACGACGAAGCGGAGACGCGGCGCCTGCACGCGGCGGCCTTCGCCTGTCCCACCCGTTCCGTCCGCCCCGGCGCCGGCCGGCTCGACGAGCGGCTCGACCCGTTCCCCATGGCCCTCGACAGCGGCGTACTGCTGTGCGGCCACAACTCGCAGCAGACCGCGGGCGCCAACTCGTACCTGCTGCTGCGGCCCTCCCGCACGGTCATGATGATCGACACACCGCGCTGGAACCGCGGCCTCGCCGAACGCTACGCGGCGCTGGGCCGGGTCACCGACGTACTGCTCACCCATCGCGACCACGCCGCCCACGGCCGCCGCTACGCGGACCACTTCGGCGCCCGGCTGTGGATCCACGAGGGCGACCTCGACGCGGCGCCCGACGCGGACCGGGTGATCCGGGGCGTCGATCCGTGCGAGATCGGCGAGGGGGTCACCGCCCACCCGCTGCCCGGCCACACCCCGGGCAGCGTGCTCTACCTCGCGGACGACCGGTACTGCTTCAGCGGCGACAGCTTCTACTGGTCGCGCGGCACCGGTGACCTGGAGGTCACGCAGAGCGTGGTCTGGTACTCCATCGAGGAGCTGGCAGCCTCACTGGCCAGGACGGCGGGACGGATCCGGTTCGAATGGGTCCTGCCGGGCCACGGCGACCGCCGCAGGCTGCCCGCCGACGAGATGTCCCGGCGGCTGGGCGCGCTGACGGAGCGCGCCCGGCTGATGCGACCGCAGCCGATCGACTTCACCGCGGTGCGGTGGTGAGCGGCGGTCCCTGCCAACTGTGCGCCGCTCAGGGGCTATTCCTGCTCGCTGCACCCCGGTGAGCGGCTTCCTCTGTCAAGCGCGCACTGCTGAGCGGCGATTCCTGCCCGCCGCACCCCGGTGAGCGGCTGCGCCTGCCAACTGTGCCCCGGTGGGCGGCCGTTGCGGCCCGCCCGCCGTGGCGCGCTTCGTCTCAGGCCGTGGCGCGCTGTCCGAGCCGCAGTTCCACCTCGTCCCCCGCGCCGCTGAACTCCCGGATCCGCCAGACGCTCTCGCTCATCCGGTTCCCGGCGCCCGTGGTGTACGCGGGTACGCGCAGCGAAGCGCCGGGCGGGTCGTCGGTGGTCAGTACGGCGTCCGCCACCATCCCGTCGGAGAAGTGCAGGTCCACGGCGATCGGCCACGGCCCGGCGACGAAGGCGAGGGGGTCGGCCAGTCCCTGGAGGCGGCAACGCGCCCCGGGGAACAGGTGCGTGTAGCCGCACACCGCCGGGAAGGTCTCCGCGTCGTTCGGTCCTGCCACTGAATCCGGCTGGGGCATGGGGCTGCTCCTGGGGGTCGGGCGGCTGTCGCGACCAGTGTGACGACCGGTGCCGCCGAACCGCGGTACTGACCCACTGAACCGCGGTACCGACCCACCGAACCTCGGTACCGACCCGGCCGCCAGCCGCGACCGGGCGGTCCCGGGCGGAACACCCGCCGCCGACGGCTCCCGGGCGTTCCACCCCGGCATTCCAGGCCGCACCTGTCTTCGCAGATCAGGGGTGGTGCCCGCATTCCAGCGTCCCGTGCTTCCCGGCGCGCGTGGCGTCCGGGACGGGCTGTTGCGCAGACTCGTCCCGCCCCGGCTGCCGCAGTCCGGACGGCCGTCCTCGTACCGGCCCCTCCCGCACCCTCGAAAGGCCTGGAACACCTGTGGCCCTGCAGATAGCGCTCACCGCCGAACCGATCCCCTCGCACGTCTCCGCACTGGACTACGTCATCCGCCCGGCCCTGGAGCAGGGGCACCGGGTCTCGCTCCACGGCCCCCTCATGTTCCGCCGCGCGGCTCTGCGGCGCGGGGTGGAGTTCCACAGAGCCGGCACGAGCTGGACCTGCGACCCCGTCGTCCAGCGGACCGCGAGCGCGCTGTGGGCGGAGTCCGGCAACGCGTCGTTCAACCGGTACGTCTTCGGCGACCTCCTGCCCGGACGCGCCGGGCAGAAGGCCGCACACCTCCTCGCCAACTGGACACGGCGGCGGCCCGATCTGGTCGTCGCGGAGTGCAGCGACCTCGGCGCGCACCTGGCCGCCCGCGTCCTGGGCCTGCCGCTGGTCGCCGCGGACAACGGCCTCGGTCCGGTGCTCCTGCACCTCTGGGACACCGACGTCGCACCCGCCCTGCTCCCCCTCTACAAGCAGTACGAGCAGGACGGCCTCCCCGTCCTGCCCCCGCTGATCACCCCCGCGCCGGTCCCCTGGTTCTACGGGAGCACCGCGCACCCGCTGCGCGCGGTGCGGCGCACGGTCGCGGAGCACCGTGCGCCTGCCGTCCCGTCGCCCGAGGACCGCTCCCCGTCCGCGCGTCCGCTGGTCTATGTGAGCCTCGGCACCCTGACCACCGCGATGCCCGGCCTGCGCGGCACGGTCAAGGCCCTGTACGGGGACATCCTGGCCGCTCTCCAGGACTTCGACTGCGAGACGGTCGTGTCGGCGGGTGCCCTGGCGGAACGCGTGCGGCGCTCGCACCCCGACGCCCGGGTCGTCGAGCACGTCGGGCAGCCGGCGCTGCTGCGCCGGGCCGGCCTGTTTGTGACGCACGGGGGCCGGGCCTCGCTCCTGGACGCGGTGCAGGGGGCGACCCCGGTCCTGGCGCTGGGCATCCTCGCCGACCAGCCCGACAACGCGGACGCGTTCGCCCGCCTGGGCCTCGGGCGCGCCCTGGACGTCAGGGCGTCGCGCCCCGAGATCGCCGACGCCGTACGGGCCGTGCTCGACGCTCCGCGTCCTCGCGAGGCCATGACCGCGGCCCGGCACGAACTGGCCCGGCTGCCGGCGGTCGATCTCGTGGAGCTGTGGAGTTCGGCACGCTCCCGCACGCCGTGAGGCCCCCGGTCAGCTCCGGGGCACCGGGGCGGTTCGGGAGCCGCGCAGGTCGACGACGCGGATGTTGTCGTGCCGGACCTCCCGTGTGACGGGGTCGCCCGCCGCGGTCGAGGAGGCCGGGCGGTACAGGCCCCACTTGAGGTAGCCGAAGGTGGTGGGGTTCTCGGGGTGGAAGGTGTTCACGCCGGTGTACGTCTTCTTCAGCGTGAAGTCCCCCTCCCCCGGCAGCTGTACGGAGATCCTGTAGTAGCCGGTCTTCTGCTCGGCCCAGCGGACGTCGATGCGGAACCGTATCCACTTGTTGACCAAGTCGCGGAAGTCCTCGACCACCGGTGCCTGGAGGTTCAGGAGCGGGGAGCGGAACGCGATCTCGTTGCGCTTCGCCATCAGGTAGAAGGACGGCTTGTTCCCGCCCGCGTGCTTGCCCTGGAAGATGATGTCCCCGGCGCTTCCCCTGCCGGTCTCCCAGTCCTTGAGCATGACGCTGAACTCGTAGCGGTGCTCGTCGCCCACGTGGATGAGCGAGGGTCGCAGCGCGTTGTTCGCGCTCTCGCTGCGCGGTGCGCCGTCGGAGACGTAGTCCGGGTCGTTCAGGGTCACCTTGTGCGAGACCGCGTGGGAGCTGCCGTCGCCGCCGTTCTCGACCCGGGAGGCGTCGGGGGCCTTGGCGTGGGTGGTGGTCAGCCCGGGGATGCCGGAGTCGAGGGTGCCGGACTCGTAGGTGACGTCGAGCAGCCCGGCGGCTCCCCCGCGCTGCGCGGCGTCCGGTGTCGCGGAGGCGGTCGCGGCGTATCCGCTGCCCGCGACCGCGGCCAGGCAGACGGCGATGCAGAGCCTCTTGTGTGCCTTCTTCATGTGAACTCCCTGATGTGTGGGGGGGTGGGGAGAGGGAGGGGTGGGGGTGCCCGGTTCAGTAGCGGGGGCGGTCGGTGATCCGGACGAGGTTGCGGCCGCGCAGCGTGTAGAGGTGGCCGTGTTCGTCGTTGGCGAGGTGCGCGTCGCTGTACCAGCTGCCGTTGACGGCGGGTACGACGACGGAGGGGGCGAAGGTCCGGGGGTGGAAGCGGAAGACGGTGGTGCTGGACGCCCCGTAGACGACGCCTCGGTTGGTGACCAGGGCGGCGAATCCGTTGCTGACCGGGGTGATGTCCGCGCGGTGGATCAGGGTGCGTCGCGGGATGTCGACGACGAACAGGCCGCCCTTGCGGGACAGTCCGTACAGGTGGCGTCCGCGTACGACGAGGGCGGCGGTGCCGGCCGTCTGCCGCGGGTCGATCCGCCACAGTTCCCTGCCCGCCACCGGGTCGAACGCGACGACCGTGGCGCGCGGGCCGGTGGCCGTGGTGTTGTCACCGCCGAGGAAGGCGACGCCGTCCCGGCTCGCGACGCCGCGCACGCACTGGGACGCGTCGATCGGGTCGCGGAAGTGCCGCGACCTGCCGGTCCTCGGGTCGTACGTCCACAGGGCGCCACCGCCCTCGGTGTCGCACTGCACTCCGACGAGCACGAGTCCGTTGTCGTGGTCGCGGGTGACGTCCAGCGGGCGGTTCTGCTCGGCGGGGAAGGAGCACGCCCGGCCGGTGCCGCCGGTGCGGGGGTCGTGCCGCCAGATGCCCTGGGAGTTGTACTGGCCGGTGTACAGGACGCGGTCGACGACGACGCAGTCCTTGGCCTCGCCGGGTGCCCGGAGGTTGACGACCTGGTTCCGGCCGGGCGTGTGGCGGGCGATCGTGGCGTTGCCGCCGACGTAGACGTGGCCGCCGCCGGCCGCGATCCCCATGGCCGTCTGCGCGGCCCTGGGCGCGCCGGCCCTGTGGAGGTCGGTGATGTCCGCGGCTTTTCCGGCCGGGTCGATCCGGGCCACGAAGCCGTGGGCGGAGGTGACGACGAGGGCGCCCGCGTGGCTGTCCACGCCCCAGATCTCGCCGAGTTCGGGGCCGTCGTGCGGGACGGGGGTGATCGTGTTGCCGGACGGGCGGTAGGCGAGCAGACCGGATTCGTTGGCGCAGTAGACGGTGTCGCCGATCTGCGCGAACGACTTGGCGACCTTTCCGATCGAAGTCGCGACCCGGTAGGAGGACGGGGCGTTCAGGTCCAGGAGGGCGATCTTCGCGTCCTCCGTGGAGCCCGCGGAGCTCACCGCGAGCCGGTCGCCGAACACCGCGAGGTCGCGGATGCTCGGATCGTTCAGCATTTCCTTGGGCGTGATGGACGTGAAGGTCCTGGCGGAACGGTCGTAGGCGTAGAGAGCGGCTCTGCTGGTGTCGCCGCCGCCGTTGAAGGTGGTGCCCGCGCCGAAGAAGGCGTGCGTACGGCTGGCCGCGACGGCCCGCGCGAGGGTGACCCGGGGGTCCGGGATGCCCGCGTTGCGGACGACGCCGGTCGCGGGGTCGTACTCCCACAGGGCGGGGGCGGTGCTGCTGCCGCCGCCGACCGCGTAGAGGACACCGTCGGGTGCCACGGACAGGGCGCGTACGTCGCGGTCGGCGATGTGGCCCAGGGGTTCGGCCGGCCTGTCGGGAGCCGTGAGGTCCCAGCGGAAGAGGTTCGGCCGGTCGCCGGACGTCTTCTGGAGGATTCCCGCGTACAGGTACCGGCCGCTGTCGTCGGCGGCGAGTGCCTGGACGGAGTGGCCGTTGGTCAGTTCGGTGCGGGCCACCACCTTCTTGGTCGGCAGATGGACGGCGATGATCTGGACGGGCTCGATGTTGCGGGATCCGATGTACACGGTGTCGCCGACCAGGACCCCGCTCATCAGCGAGAACTGGCTCACGGCCGGGCCGAGGTCGACGACGCGCGGGCCGTCGGTTCCGGGCGCGGGCGCCGCGCCGGCCGGGCCCGCGGACAGGCCGACGGCGGCGAGGCCCGCCAGACCGCCGGCCTTCAGGACGTTCCTTCGGCCGGGATGTTGACTGTTCATGGCACTCCTGTGGGCTGAGTCCCGCATGGGTCCGCAGAACTTCGTGCCCGAAGGCGTTCGGGCACGAAGGCGTCCGCACACTTCAGCCCCTGGCGCGATTTTCGGTCAACCGCAAGGAAGTGAATCGATCAGAATCGATAGGAAAGCAAAGCCGGAACGGAGCCGGGAAGGATCCCGCCCGCACCTCGCCCCCCTGCCTCACGGCCCTTCGTGTCCCGAGCAGTTCGGTCCGGCAGGGGTCTCCCGCACAGTGACCACCTGGGATACAACTGAACGGACACAACAGAAGCAGACCGATATCCATCGATCACAGCGAAGGGAAGGAGACGCCGGAGTGCTGGCATCGGAGCGGCAAGAGTTCATTCTGGCCAGCGTGCGGCAGCGCGGCACCGTACGGCTGGCGGACCTGGTCGAGCGGCTGGGCGTGACCCCCGTGACGGTGCGCCGGGACGTCACGATCCTGGCCGACCGCGGACTGGTACGGCGCGTCCACGGCGGGGTCACTCTCCCCTACCGCGGTTCGGCGGCCGACGAGCGGCCCGCCCGGGGGGCCTTCGCCCACGGCCGGGTGGCCGACCAGGCCTTCGTCGGCATGGTCGTGCCCACCGTCGAGTACTACTGGCCGGCCGTCATCCAGGGCGCCCAGTCGGCGGTCGCCGCCGCGGGCGGGCGGCTGGTGCTGCGCGCCTCCGCCTATGACGCGGCCGAGGACCGGCGACAGGTGACGGGACTTCTCGACCGGGGGGTACGCACGCTGCTCGTCGCCCCCACCAACACCGGTGAGGCGGGCCAGGACCTGTTGCGCTGGCTCGGCACGCTGCCGGTCCCCGTCGTCCTGGTGGAGCGGCTGCCGCCACCGGCCCTGCCCACCCTGCCCCTGGACGCCGCGACCACCGCGCACAGCCTCGGCGCCGGGCTGGCCGTACGCCATCTGGTCACCCTCGGGCACCGCACCGTCGCCTTCGTCACCGCACGGTTCAGCCCCACCACCAAGGCCCTGCGGGAGGGCTGGCAGGAGACCGTCACCTCGCTCGGCCTGCCCTGCCACGAGGGACTCGCCCACGACGTACCGCCGTACGGGTCCTCCGGCTGGGCGGACGCCTACGACGCGACCCTGCGCAGTTGTCGCGAGGCGGGCGCCACGGCCCTGTTCGTGCACTCCGACAGCGAAGCCGTCGGCCTGGTGGAACGGGCCCACGAACACGGCCTCACCGTCCCCGGCGACCTCGCCGTCATCACCTACGACGACGAGGTGGCCGCGGCCGCCGACCCTCCCCTGACCGCGGTCCGCCCGCAGAAGCACCGGCTCGGCGCCCTGGCCGCCGAGATGGCCCTGGCGCGGGCCGCCGATCCGGTCGAACGCCCGGTGCACCGGGTCCAGTTGTGGCCCACGCTGGTCGTGCGCGCGTCCTGCGGGGGCACGGCCCCCGCACCTGATCCGGCAGGCCGCTGACCCGGGGACCGGCTCCGGCCGCGGCACCGACGACCGGGATCACGCCACCAGCAGGCGAAGGCCGAGGTCCGCCGCTTCGAGACCGGCGAGGCCGCCGTTGCGGGCGGCCCAGCGGCCGGAGGCGAGGTCGTCGCCGAGGGCGTGCACCGCGCGCTCCTCGGCCTCGGGCCCCACCCTCGTCCACACCGACATCGCACGGCGTACGTGTTCCGCCAGGTACGCCTGCGGGCGGCGCCAGTACGCCTCGAACAGGCCGTCGGCACAGTCCCAGGGGACGGGCACCGACTCGCTGCGGGCACCGATCGCGTCGGCCATCGCGGCCAGCGAGGGGAAATCCGCGAGGACTGCGGCGAACTCGGGCAGGTAGTCACGGGTGAGCCAGAACCGGTCCTGCCAGTCGGGCTCGTCGGTGTCGAAGGTGAGCACCACGACGCGGCGGGCCACCCGCCGCATCTCGCCCAGGCCCGCGATCGGGTCGTGCCAGTGGTGGACGGTGGAGACGGCCATCGCGACGTCGAAGGACCCGTCCTCGAACGGCAGGCTCTCCGCGGCGGCGGCCACGCACGGCGCGGCGCCGGCCGGCCGCTGCCCCCGCATGACCTCGGACGGCTCCACCGCGGTCACCTCGCGGTCGGCGGGCTCGTAGGAGCCGGTTCCGGCCCCGACGTTGAGTACGGTCCTGGCGTCGCCTAGCGCTCCCCAGATCCGGGCGGCGATCCGTGGATCGGTGCGCCGGGTCGCGGTGTAGGCGCCGCCGATCTCGTCGTACAGCCGCGCTCCGAGCATTTCGAGTTGTTCCTCCGGTGTCACCCGCAGTCCCTTCCCCCGTGCGGTGAGTTCCCTGTCGATGGCCGTCACCATGGCGTCGACGCGGTCGCGCCGCTCCAGCAGCAGGCCGCGCAACCGGTGCAGGTGCGCGACCGTGTCGGTGGTCGGGTCGCCGACCAGTTCCGCGACCTCGCGCAGCCCGAAGCCCAGCCGCCGGTAGACCAGCACCTCCCGCAGCCGCTCCACGTCGGCCGCCGCATAGGCCCGGTAGCCGCCCGCGGTCCGGGCCGACGGCCGGACGAGTCCGATCTGGTCGTAGTGATGCAGCGTGCGGACGCTCACTCCGGCCAGCTTGGCCACGCGCCCCACGGTCCAGTGATCCTCCACGGCTCCCACTGTGCGGCCTGACGCCGCGTGAGGGTCAACAGCCCCCGGGAATCCGCTCAGCCCTTGACCGGAGCCTTGGCCCCCGCTTCCTTCACGAGGCGGTCGCCGGTGTTCAGCGAATTCCACAGGGCTTCGTCGATCCGGAACTTCTGCGCCGTACCGTCCTGGAGTCGTACCTCGACGTAGTGGTACAGGCTGGAGCCGTCGGTCATCCCGCGCGACTTGTCGACAACAACGCCGTCCCAGACGTCCGCTTCACGGACTTTGCGTGATTTGAACATGCCTCCACGGTAACCCCCGGCCGCCACCGGAACGCGAGCGACGGTCGGCGCGTCCACCGTCACGCTCGGCGGCCTGCTCGAACACCTCGCGGACAGGGAGGACAGCCGGTCGCGCCGTGAGTCCGGCGGTGATCGGGTGGGTGGGCGTCGCGCGGCTCCGGACGTTCAGCCGAGCAGGAGTTGGCGGGTGCGCGCGAGGAGTTCGTACTGTCGGCGCAGGTCGTCGCCGGACAGGTTGACGACGAAGGTGCGGGCGCCCGCCCGGACGTACTGGTCGAGCCGCTCGGCCAGCTTCTCGGGCGGTCCGCTGACGACCAGGCGGGCCGTCTGCCGCACGTCCGGTCCATCGTCACCGGTCAGCGCGCGCAGATACCGTACGAGCCGCTGGTGACCCCGGCGGCTCTCCCCGGCATCGGTGCTCAGCGCGGCGAACACCGTGGTGCCGACCTCGGGCGTCCGGGTGCCCGCCTCGGCCGCCGCCGCCTCCAAACCGGCCACCCGCAGCCCAAGTTGTACGGGGTCGAGCAGCGAGGCCAGCCAGCCGGCGCCGTGCTCGACGGCGCGCCGCAGCGCACGGTCCGACATGCCGCCCACCCAGAGAGGCGGTGCGGGGACGGGGCTTTCGAGCGTCATCACCGGCTCGCCCGGGACGGTCAGCAAGCTCGTCGGCCGCCCCGCGAACAGTTCGGGCAACGCCCGCAGTATCGCCTCGGTCCGGCTGCCCCGCCCGGCGAAGGGAACTCCGCCGACCGGCCAGTCCTGCGGGTGCACGCCCGCGCCGACTCCCAGGACGACGCGGTTGCCGGACAGTTGCTGCAGGGACGACAGCTGCCGGGCCGCCCACGCCTGCTGCCGCAGCGCCAGCAGCATGACTCCGAAGCCGATCCGCACGCGCGTGGTGACCGCGGCGGCGGCGCTCAGCGCGACCACGCTGTCCAGGAACGGGGTACGTGCACAGAGGCGGTCGCCCGCCCACACCGCGTCCAGCCCGACCTGTTCGGCGTGCCGGGCCAGCGCCGGGATGTCGCCGAGTTTCTCGTCACCGGGTTCGGCGAAGGTCGGAAGGCAGACACCGAGGTTCACGGGAATGTCGGTCCTTTCCCTTGTGGGCCCCCTGGGAGCGGGGTGAGATCGACCTTGCCCGCTCAACCCGGGTTGAGTTCAACTGGTCCGATGGACGATCTGGTTTCGATCCGGTGCGTCGCCGACCACTTCGAACTGCCCGTCTCGACCCTGCACTACTGGGAACGCCGTGGCCTGCTCACACCGCACCGGCGCTCCGGCCGGCGCTACTACGACGCCGACCAGCTCTACCGGATCGCCCTGATCCGGCTGTGGCGGGTCACCGGACAGCTGTCCCTCGACGAGATCGCCGGCGCGCTCTCCGGGGTGGCGACGCGGACGCCCGCCGACGACTGGCGCGAGACGGTCACCGCACGGATCGCCGTCATCGAGGACCGGCTGGCGCAACTGGACACCGCACGCCGCTACTTGCGCGGCCTGCTCGACTGCCCGCGCGACGGGGCGCTCGATCGCTGCGAGGGGTTCCGCGCCCAGGTCACGCTTCCCGCGGCGGAGCCCCGGTGACGGGTCAAACGCTGCCGGGCGCGCTCAGCGGCGGCCGGCGGGCACGGTCTCCTTCGAACGCAGCGTGCTGCCCGACCAGCAGAGCCGGTAGAGGTCGACCTCCTCGAACAGGTCGCGGCCGGACCGGTAGAACTCGCACGTCGCACCGGGCGGCCGGGGTGCGGAACGGGCGCTCCCGGACGGATAGGGGTACGCGCGGGGCGGCAACAGCGGGGCGAGGTCGGCGCGCTGCCCGCCGAGGGTCAGCTCCTCGAACCGGGCCGGCGGCAGCACGCTCGTCGTCAGCTGCCAGGTCAGGAAGAGGGCGGACGGTACGACGAAGACGGCCGCGACCACCGGGGCCACGAAGGCGAGGGCGGACCGGCGCCGTGCGTCGCTCCGTACGGAGGCGAGCCGCCGGGCGGACTCCGGGACGACGGTGCCCGGGGGCGTGCGCGGATGCGGGCGCGGTTCCGGGGGCGTACCCGAGTGCGGATCCGGGTGGGGCTCGGTCTTCAGCGGCCAGACGGGTCCCCGGGTTTCGTCTGCTCCCGGTCGCGGGGCAGCGGCCGGTCCCGGTGCCCCGGGGCGGCCGGTGGGCTGGTGCGGGAGTACGGCGGTGACCCGGAACCCGCCCTCGTCGTCGGGACCGGTCCGCAGTGAGCCGCCGAGTACCGTGACCCGCTCCCGCAGTCCCGTCAGCCCCCGGCCGCCGGACCCGGGCGCCGGGGCCCCGCCCGGGTCCCCCGGTCGCAGGGCCGTCGGGGCGGCGTTCACGACGCTGACCCGCGTACGGCCGGGCTCGTGGGTGATCCGTACTCCGATCGCGCAGTCCGGTGCGTGCTTCACCGCGTTGGTGAGGGCCTCCTGCACCACTCGGTACGTTCCGCGCTCGACCAAGGAGGACAGTGGGAGTGCCGTGCCGCGCCGCTCCCAGCGGACCGGCACCCCGGAGGCGACCGCGCGTCGCAGCAGGTCCTCGACGGTGTCGTTGACGGGCAGGCCCGCACCCGTGTCCGTGCCGGGCGGCGCGTCGTGCAGGACGGCGATGGTCTCCCGCAGCTGCTCCACCGCGTCCGCGATCGTGCCGCGCAGTTCGGCGACGTCGGCGCGGTCGCGGTCGGTGAGGTCGGGCGAGAGTTCCAGGGCCCCGGCGCGCAGGGCGACCAGGCTCAGGGCGTGCCCGAGGGAGTCGTGCATGTCGGCCGCGATGTCGGCGCGTTCGGTCAGCCGCGCCTGCTCGGCGACCAGGTGCTGACGCTCCTCCAGGGTCCGGGCCAGCCGCCAGCCCTCCCGTACGAGTGCCCGTCGGCCGCGCCAGTGCCTGCCCGCCAGCCAGGGCAGCAGCAGGGCCGCGGGCAGCACGGTCAGCGCGTAGTACCACCACACGGGCTGCACCCGAAGCACCGCGCACATCGCGAGGTCGGACACCGCGCATCCGGCGAGCACCAGGAGCGGGCGCCGTGCCCCGGCGACCCGGGCTCCGAACAGGCAGCTCAGGACGGCCAGCGACAGGACCTGGGCGTTGCCGGGGGTCGCGGCGTCGGCCAGGCCCAGCGCGCACAGCCCGTTGACGAGTACGACGGCCGTCCCCGGCCGGCGGCGGGACAACGGCACGGCCACCGCCAGCACAGCCAGCGGAAGGAGCAGGTCCGCCACCGGGGAGGCCCGGCCCGCGTCCCGGTACCCGAAGCCGGTGGCGGCGGCGAGCACACCCCACAGGGCCAGGTCGGCACCCCGCAGGGTCACGCCCGTACCCGGCAGTGCCGGGTTGCCGCGCACGGACCTGGCTGCCGGGGGTATGCGCGGGTGCGGCATGGTGCGTCGGCCGTCCTTCCGGTGGTTGCGTGCCGGGCGGGCGCTGGATGTGCCCGCCGTGTCCGGTCAATTCTGTGGGAGTGGCCCGGACATCCGGCCGAGGGGGCCGCGCGCCTGGCGAACCTGCCGGGGCGGGCCCCGCCGAGGGGACCGGGCCGGCCCCCGCTCACGCGTCCCGTCGCCGCAGCACCAGCAGGCCCGCCACATGCGCACCCACGGCCCACCCCACCAGGATCAGCAGGCTCACCGCGTCCGGGAAGGGTGCTTCGCCGTCGCCCAGCATGAAATAGCCGCCCACGGTCTGCGGCAGGTACTGGTTGACGGCCAGCAGCACCGGGCCGCCGAGACCGACCAGCATGCTGGGCAGGGCCGAGACCACGAAGAAGACCGCGGCCACGGTGCCCGCCGCCGACCGCAGGGCGAACGACACCCCCACTGTCAGCACGCAGACCAGCGCGCAGTAGACCCCCATGGCGAGGGTCTGGTACACCGCTTTCGACAGGTCGAAGTCGGCGTGCCCCCGGAAGGGGCCCCAGGCCACGGCCATGCCCAGCGCCGCCCAGCCCGCTCCCGCGACGAAGCCCACCAGCGCGCCCAGCAGTGCCTTGGCCAGCTGGATGCGGGACCTGACCGGCACCCACAACAGCGAGGTGCGCACGCTGCTCGTCGCGTACT
The DNA here is from genome assembly GCF_042874215.1 of Streptomyces sp. NPDC004111. Classification (NCBI taxonomy): domain Bacteria; kingdom Bacillati; phylum Actinomycetota; class Actinomycetes; order Kitasatosporales; family Streptomycetaceae; genus Streptomyces; species Streptomyces sp. NPDC004111. Next base: position 144,836 of record NZ_JBIAMU010000021.1, on the reverse strand, counting down.
CGCTCGTCACCGTCGTCATCGCCAGCACCACCAGGACGAACTGGGTGAGGACGACCGACGACACGGAGGCGTTGCCGACCGGCTGGAGTGGCTTGTCGTTGATGCGGGCGATCGACCCGTAGTAGAAGGCGAAGACCGCCGTCACGATCAGGCCTGCCAGCAGGCAGACGTACGGTGTGCGGACGGTCCACAGCTTGGTCCACTCCGCCGCGAACGCGCCGGGGAGTCCGCCACCGGCACCGCCGGATGTGCCGCGTGCGCGGGTCGTCGCGATGCTCATGCCCGTACCCCCTGTGTCTCCCCTGCGCCCGTGCCGTCGAAGGCGGGGGCGCCCGTCCCGTACTCCACGCTTGGTGCGGTCAGTTCCATGTAGGCCTGCTCCAACGACGCCGATACGGCGCTCAGTTCGTGCAGCCGCAGCCCCAACCGGTGCGCCAGGTCGCCCACCTGCTCGACGCTGCGGCCCTTCACGACGGCCTCGTCCGCCGCGGGCGACTCCACCTGCCGGGCACCGTCCTTCCGGAGGTGGTCGATCAGCTTGCGCAGGCCGGCCGTGTCCGGGGTGCGCACCCGCACCGACGACAGCGAGCTGCGGGCGAGCAGATCGGCCATCGGGGTGTCGGCGAGGAGCTTTCCCCGCCCGATGACGACCAACTGGTCTGCGGTCAGCTGCATTTCGCTCATCAGGTGGCTCGACAGGAAGACCGTGCGCCCCTCGGCGGCGAGGGACCGCACCAGTTCGCGTACCCAGCGGACACCGTCGGGGTCCAGGCCGTTGACCGGCTCGTCGAAGACGAGTACCCGCGGGTCGCCGAGCAGCGCGCCCGCCACCCCCAGCCGCTGGTACATGCCGAGCGAGAACGCGCCCGCGGGACGCCGCGCCACCTTGGCCAGGCCGACCGTCTCCAGCACCTCGTCGACCCGGCGCAGCGGAATGCCGTTGCTGCGCGCCTGCGCCACCAGGTGGGAGCGTGCGGAGCGCGCCGGGTGCAGTGCCTTCGCGTCGAGCAGCGCGCCGACCTCGCGGAGCGGGTGGCGCATCGAGGAGTACGGCCTGCCGTCGATGAGTGCCTCGCCCCCGGAAGGGCGGTCCAGGCCGAGGATCATGCGCACCGTGGTCGACTTCCCGGCCCCGTTGGGCCCCAGGAAGCCGGTCACTTGGCCGCCCTTGACGTCCAGTGTCAGCGCGTCGACGGCGACGGTCTCGCCGTAGCGCTTGGTCAGTTCCCTCAGGGTGATCACAGGGCTCCTCGGTGCCGGTCGTGGGAACGCGGAGCGCGGCGGTCGCCGTCGGCGTGCGACGGGGCGACGCATCCGGGCGGCCCCCGCGTTCGCTGTACGGGAGCGACGCTAGGAGTCGGCGGCGGCCGGGCCCATCGGTCGATCGGCAGGGGCGTCCTGACCTTCGTCAGGGGTGGCCCCCTCCTGCGGGCCGGTCCGCGGAGGGCGACGCTCCGACAGCCGTGCGCCGGCCGTAGGCTCGCCGGGTGGACGAGACAACACCGGGCAGCAGGCCGATCCGGGTCCTGGTGGCCGACGACGAGGCGATGGTCAGGGCCGGGGTACGGGCCATCCTCGCCCGGGACCCGGGCATCGAGGTGGTCGCCGAGGCGGGCGACGGGCACGAGGCCGTGGCCCTCACCCGCAGGCACCGGCCGGACGTGGTCCTGCTGGACATCCAGATGCCGGGCCTGGACGGGCTGGCGGCAGCGGCACGGCTGCACCGGGAACCGACGGCAGTCGGCGTGATCATGCTGACGACCTTCGGCCAGGACGAGTACGTCACCCGCGCCCTGGAAGAGGGCGCCGACGGCTTCCTGCTGAAGGCGGACGACCCGCGGGAACTCCTCAACGGGGTGCACGCGGTGGGGGCGGGCGGGGCCTACCTGTCCCCGCGGGTCGCCGCCCGGGTCATCGCCGGGCTGCGCGCGCACCGGGCGGCGCACCCGCACCGCTCGCTGGACAGGCTCACGGAACGCGAGCGCGAGGTGCTGGCCGGGGTCGGGGCCGGGCTGTCCAACGCGGAGATCGGAAGCCGCCTGCACCTCGTCGAGGGCACGGTGAAGGCCCATGTCAGCGCGGTACTGGCGAAGTTGGATGCCCGCAACCGGGTCGAGGCGGCCATCTGCGCGTACGAGGCCGGTCTCGTCCCGCCGTCCGCGCGCTGACCAGCCCCCCTGCGGGGGCCGGCACCACCGTCTCGCGCTCGGGCGCGGCCTTGGTGCGGCGGGACGAGGCGGGGTGTTCAGGGGGTCCGGCCGCCACCGGGTTCGCTGCGGCGGCGGCCGGGGCGCGAGGCCCTCCCCCTGGATTTGCCTCGCGCAAACCCTCGTGAGCGGGCCGGGGCAGCGGGAGGTGCCTCGTGCCCGCAATGAGGGCCACGGCTGAAGCCGCCTTCTCTGTGGGTGCGGCTCCAGCTGGTCATCGCGAGTCTTCAAGGCTCGGGGCTGGGAGCCGGTGTGTGCGGGCGGTGGCCCGACTTCATGGTCCAGCCTAGGAAGCCGCGGACGCCAGCGGAAGCCGTGGCCTGAGCTTTGGCCGGTTCTGATCAGGCATCGCCCGTCGCCACGGCACGCCGGGAGGCCGCAGGCTCATCGTGGTGCGGTCGCCGCGGCCACGAACATCGGCACCGCCAGGAAGAGCCGGTCGGATTCGGCCCGCGCGCGCTGCTCGGCGATCCAGCCGTCCGCCTGCTCCCGTGTGATCGCGCGGGCGGAGCAGGCCGCTTCGGCCAGTCCGGGCCGGTGGGCGCATCGGGTGCGGGTACGCCGTCCGCTCCCCGCCGTCATCTCCCGGGCGCGGAGGCCGGGCCGAAGTCCGGCAGGGTGAGGGCCGAGTGGGCGGGGCGGCCCGCCGGGGCGGGCCCGGCGGCCAGGGCGCGCAGCATGTCGTTGCGCCGTTCCAGGGCCTCGGCGGTGGTCGGGAAGAGTCTGGCGTCGCCCACGCCGATCCGGTCCTGGTTCGCGGTCACGAACGCGCGGGCGTGCTGTTCGTAGGCGGCGAATCCCGTGGCGGTGTCCCGCCCGGCCAGGGATCCGGCGAGCAGGTACGCGCCGACCAGTGCGAGGCTGGTGCCCTGGCCGGTGAGGAACGAGGGCGCGTACGCGGCGTCGCCCACCAGCGCGACCCTGCCGCGGGACCAGCGGGGCATCCGGATCTGGCTCGCCACGTCGCCGAAGAGGTCGTCCGCGTCGTGCAGGGCCGCGATCATGCCGGGGACCTCCCATCCCGCGTCGGCGAAGGCTCGGGCGAACAGGTTCCGCTGGGCGTGCGGATCGCGGAACGCGCGCAGATCCAGGGGCGGTTCGGGCCGGGCGAGGGTCAGGAGGGCGTGCACCTCGTCGCTGTCCTCCACGGCGTAGAGGGCCGCGGCCCGGCCGGGGGTGTTCCACAGCACGACCTCGTGGGAGAGGCCGAGGGTGTTGCGCATCGTGAACACGGCGTAGGAGTAGCCGAGGTACCGGTGGAACTGTTCCTCGGGGCCGAACACGGTTTCCCGGGTGTGCGAGTGCAGACCGTCCGCGCCGATGACCAGGTCGAACGTACGGCTGCCGCCCGACCTGAAGGTGACGTCGACCCCGTGGCCGGACTGGTCGAGGGTGTCGATGGAGTCGTTGAACAGGAACTCCACGTCGTCGCGGACCGCCGCGTGGAGGGTGTCGGTCAGATCTCCGCGCCGTAGCTCGATGTCCTGTCCCGCGACGCTGCCCGCGACGGCTTCCGGGGTGACCGAGGCCAGCGTGCCGCCGTCGGGGTCGAGGAAGGTGAAGCGGCGCGAGTCGATGTGGGCCTGCCGGAGTCGTGGCAGGACGCCCATCCGCCGGACGACCTCCAGCGCGGTGCCGCGTACGTCGACGGGGTATCCGCCGCTGCGTAACGTGGCCGCCTTCTCCACCACCGTGACCGCGTGTCCGTGGCGGTTGAGCCAGAACGCCAGGGCGGGGCCCGTGACGCCGGCCCCCGATATGAGGACCTTGCGCCTCGCTGTGGCGCGGGTGTGCGTCGGCTGTTCGGCATGGGTCATTTTCCGGCTCCTTTGCTGATGGTGCGGACGGCGAGCAGGGAGAGCGCCGTGCAGACTCCGGCGACGGCGAAGCCGGTGACGAAGGCCGATTCGGCCGGGGCTCCCCCTCCCGGGCGGCTTCCGGCGGTGAGGAAGGCGCCGCTGATCTGCGCGCCCGCGGCGAACCCGATGACGCGGGTCACCAGCACCAGTCCGGTGGCGGTGCCGGTGTCCCCCTGGTCGACGGAGGTGGCGGTCCTGACGACCATCGCGGTGACGCAGACGCCGCTGGCCAGGGCGATCAGCGCCTTGCCGGTGACGAGGTGCCAGATCTCGCCGTGCAGGAACGCCAGGGCGGCCAGGGTGGCCGCCATGGTGACGATCGCGGTCGTGACCACGGCGCGCGCCCCGAAGCGACGCGCGGCGGCTCCGCCGAGCGGCCCGCTGACCGCGGCAAGGACGGCACCGGGCAGCAGGTACCGGCCGATGTCGGTGGGGCCGGCCCCGAAGCCGTATCCGTCGGCGGACACGGCGAGCAACTGGGGAATCAGGTACATCGACACCGAAGTGCCCGCGCACACGGCGAAGGTGAGGACGTACGAGCCCCACACCGCGGGCTTCGCCGCCACGCGCAGATCGACCATCGGTGAGGGCGACCGCCGTTCCACCCGGATCCATCCGGCCACCAGGAGGGCCAGCAGCGCGACGAGGGCGCCGAGCAGGAGGGGCCGGGCGGCCAGTTCGGCGGCCTTGGAGAGCACGAGCATGAGCGTCAGCAGCACACCGCTCAGGAGCGCCAGGCCGGGCCGGTCGATCCCGGCGTCGGACCGGGCGGGCGGGTCGTCCGGCATCAGCCCGTGGACGCACAGGGTCGCCCCGACGATCGCGAGCGTCGGTATCACGAACATCCAGTGCCGGGAAAGACCTTCGGCGAGGGGTCCGGCGATGAGCGTGCCGAGCATGCCGCCGCCCACGAACAGGCCGCTGACCGTGCCGATCGCCACCTGGGACTCGCCCGCCGGGAGGTATTTGCGCACCAGGATGAACGAGAGCGGCATCGCGCCCACCATGGCGCCCTGCAGTACTTGGCCGAGCAGCAGCACCGGCAGGTTCGGCGCCAGCGAGGAGACCAGGCCGCCGGCCGAGACCACCGCCATCAGCCGCAGCAGCACCCGCTTGCCGCCGTAGCGGTCGCCGAGGCTGCCCGCCACGGGCGTGACCAGCGCGCCGGTGATGAGCATCGCGACGCTGAGCACCGCCCCTTGCGCGGGGCTCAGGGACAACTCCCGTTGTAACAGCGGAAGTGTCGGTGTCACCACCGACTCCAGGGCCCCGGTGGTCACTGCGAGCATGCCGAGAGCGCCGACGGCGCCCCTTCCAAGACGCACCGGGGAAGCCAGGGTTGTGGTCATGGACGTCCTTTCCGTCGTTGCCGGGCGGGACGCGCCCGGGACGCGGCGGGCGGGTTCGCCGGCCGCTCCACCAGAATTACACTACACGGTGTAGTGCAGTCGCGTTAGGGTGAGCACATGCCGACCACAAGGACGCCGACCACCAAGCCCCTGCGCCAGGGGTCCGCGCAGAAGAGGGCCGCCATCCTCGCCGCGGCCCGGGACCTGTTCCTCTCCGACGGCTTCGACCGGTCCAGCGTCGACGCCGTCGCCGCACGGGCCGAGGTGTCCAAACGGACGGTGTACGACTACTTCGGCGACAAGCAGACGCTGCTCCGGGCGGTCGTCGACGCCGCCGACCAGTCGCTGATCACCACCATCCGGCGCACCCTCGACGACACCGTCACCGGCGTCACCGGGGCCGCGGAACTGGAGGACGCCCTGGTCGCTTTCTCGTTGCGCATCGCGACCGACATGCTCGACTCGGCGGAGTACACGACGCTGCAACGGCTGGTCCGCACCGAGTCCGGCCGGCTGCCGGACCGCAGCGAACGCTCCATGAGCCACACCCCCGAGGAGGATCTCGCCGAGCGGTTCGCCGCGCTCGCCGGGGCCGGACTGCTCGACGTCCCTGACGCGCGGCTCGCGGCCGACCAGTTCCTCGCGCTGACCTTCGGCGTCGCGCTCAACAGGTTCGGCTCCGCGAACGCCGCGGAGGACGCCCGGGTCCGCCCCCTCGTCGTCGAGGGAGTACGGACCTTCCTCCGCGCCTACCGCACCGTCCCGGCAGCGCGGTAGCGGCAGCCCTCCTCCGTCCGGGCCGGGAAGGCACGCCCCCGGCCCCCTTCCTGACGGCGGCTCATCGCCGGGGCCGCCCCTCCGCCGTACACGTCGGGGCCCACTGACGCCCCGTCGGAAGTTCGGGTCTTCCGGCGGAACGGTTCAGGGCCTTTCGGACTGTTGATCTTCCTCGCCGAGTTGGACGATGCGGGTGAATCGGGTCGTGCGCGCGACCCCGCAGCATCCACGGCGTGAGGAGATTCCAGTGACCAGTCCGGCAGTTCCGCCCGGGAACGGGGACACCGGCGGGCGGAGGCCCGCACAGGTGGTCGCCGTCACCGCGTGCCCCGCGGGCATCGCGCACACCTACATGGCCGCCGAGCGGCTCCAGCAGGCGGCCGACCGGCTCGGCGTACGGATGAAGGTGGAGACGCAGGGCTCCATCGGGGCCGAGAACGTACTGTCCGACAACGATGTCGCGGCGGCCGACGGCGTCATCATCGCCGCCGACAAGGAGGTCGACCGCGAACGCTTCGCCGGCAAGCCGGTGCTGTCCTGCGGCGTCGCGGACGGAATCCACCGTCCCGAGGAGCTGATCGCGCGGGTGACGAGCGCTCCGGTGCAAGCGGGGGAAGCCGCCGCGGCTGGCGCCGGCGAAGGGCGGGAGCGCAGCCAGGCGTACAAGGCGCTGATGAACGGCGTCTCGCACATGATCCCGTTCGTGGTGGTGGGCGGTCTGCTGCTCGCCCTCTCCATCGCACTCGGCGGGCACACCACGCCCAAGGGCATCGAGTTCGACCAGGGGTCGTTCTGGTTCTACGTCAACAGCCTCGGCGGTCTCGGCTTCAAGCTGATGCTGCCGGTCTTCTCCGGCTACATCGCCCACGCCCTCGGCGACCGGCCCGCGCTGGTCCCGGGCATGATCGGCGGTTTCCTGGCCGCCGACGGCGTCGGCATCTACGGGGCGGAGGCGAACGCGGGGTTCCTGGGCGCCATCGCCACCGGCTTCCTCGCCGGATACCTGGTCGTGTGGATCAAGAAGGTCAAGGTCCCCGCGTTCGTCCGGCCGGTCATGCCGATCATCGTGATCCCGATCGTCTCCACGCTGGTCCTGGGCCTGGCGTACATCTATGTGCTCGGGCAGCCGATCTCCTGGGTGTTCACGCATCTGACCGACTGGCTGAACGGGATGACCGGCTCCAGCGCGATCGTGCTCGGCGCCCTGATCGGCCTCATGGTCGCCTTCGACATGGGCGGGCCGGTCAACAAGACCGCCTTCCTCGTCGCCGTCGGGCTCATCGGCACCAACAACCACGTGATGGGCATGGCCGCCGCGGCCATCCCCGTCATGCCGCTCGGCCAGGGCCTGGCCACGGTGCTGCGCCGCAAGCTCTACAGCGGGCAGGAGCGGGAGACCGGCATCGCCGCCCTGTTCATGGGCTTCTTCGGCATCTCCGAGGGCGCGATCCCGTTCGCCGCCGCGCGGCCCGCACAGGTCATCCCGGCGAACATGCTCGGCGGCGCCGTGGCCGGTGCGGTCGCCGGGCTCGCCGGGGTGGAGAACTCCGTGCCGCACGGCGGTCCGATCGTGGCGCTCTTCGGTGCCATCGGCAATGTGGCGCTGTTCTTCGTCGCCATGGCGCTCGGCGTACTCGTGACGGCCCTGGCCACCAACGCGCTCATCGAGTTCAGAATCCGCAGGAACGGCACGGCCCCCGTCGCCGCCGGGCCCGCCGTCCCCGAGCCGGTACTCGCGGAAGTGGGAGCCCCGGCAGCCTCCGGCGGCACCGCCGCACGGGCCGTCCCCACGTCGCCGGAGCCGACGGCGAAGGTGCTGTCCGGGTACGTGACCGGGCGGACCGTACGGACCGAACTGGCAGCAAACACCAAGGAGGCGGCGATCCGCGAGCTGGCGCAGCTGCTGGCCGCCGACGGCGGCGTACGGGACGTGGACACGCTCGTACGGGCCGTCCTCGCCAGGGAGGAGCAAGGCACGACGGGGCTCGGCGAGTCGATCGCGATCCCGCACGCCAAGACGGACGCGGTGAGCCGCCCGACCGTGGCCTTCGCCCGGTCCGGCGCGGGCATCGAGTGGGGCGCGCCGGACGCCACCGCGGCCCACCTGATCTTCATGATCGCGGTCCCGCAGGCCGCGGCGGGGGACGAACACCTGCGGATCCTGGCGCTGTTGTCCCGCAGGCTGATGGACGCCGGCTTCCGGGAACGGCTGCGGTCGGCCGACGACGAACCCGCGGTCCTCGCCGTACTGGCCGAAATCCACTGACCGGCCCCAAGCCATTCAGGCCACCGGTGCCGCCTCTCCGACCGGGCCCGGTGCCGCGGTACCGGGCCGCACCGCACCGCTCGCCGTACCCGGGCCGAGCGGTGCGGCCCGCGGCTCAGAGCGTGCAGGTGAGCCAACGGCGCAGTGCGGCCAGCGTGGTGTCGTCCAGGGTGCACAGGGCGTCGATGGCAGCCAGGTCGCCCTGGGCGGGCGCGATGCCCGCGGCGGTCAGGGCGGCGTGCAGGTCCAGCCGCCTGAGGTCCGCGGGCTCCAGCGGTGCGGGGCCGGGCCGGCCGGCGTCCGGCGCGGGCAGGTAGTAGTCCTCGCACGCGAACATGTCGTACAGGGCCGCGGCCGGATGGTCGTTCACGGCGGCGTCGGCTCCGGGGTAGCGGTAGGGGTCCGCGGCCGACCACCCGTTCGCCGACGGGATCGGGGAAAACTGCCACTCGGTCATGAGCATCTCCCAAGCTGTTGCGCGGGTGTTGGCAGGGAGGACCGCACGAGGGCCGCCCCCGGTTTCGCCCTCCCGCACATCTCACCCGGATGCACCCGTGCGATCTCACCACATCAACAGGTGATCGTTTCACGGCGGTTGTCAGCGTCGCGGCGGCACGGGCCGGTCGGCCGGGTGCGCCTGCGGCAGCGAGTCCGCGTGCTATCGCGGGCGTATCCAAAAGCGCATACGCGACCACAACAGTCCCCCGCCTTGCATGGGGGCACGGACCGCGGCGGTCCGTGCCGGGGGCTCGCCGACCCGGCTTCGGAAGGTGAGTGCAAGGGAGTGTGTCGTGCCACTGGGAAACGTTCGTACGCCGTTGAAGAGGGCCGGACTGGCCGCAGGCGTCGCCGTGCTGATGATGGCTCAGGCCGGAGCCGCCCTCGCCGCCCCGGCACGGGTGGGCAGGGAGGTACCGCACAAGGAGGTGCGGAAGCCTGACGTGCAAAAGGCGATGGAGGAGCTGGCCGGGATTCCCGGGGTCGTGGGGGTCGTCGGCGGCGCCTACGTCGACGGGCGGTCCCTCGGGGAGGGCAGCGGGGGCTCCCGGCTGCTGGACGGGAAGGGCGGGAGAATCCCGGCGGACGCCCGCTTCCCCATCTGGTCGCAGACCAAGCAGATGGTCGCCACCGTGGTGCTGCAACTGGTCGACGAGGGCAGGCTGGGCGTGGACGACAAGCTCTCCGACCTGCTGCCGGTGGTGGTGGAGCGGGACCTGGTGGACCGGGCCGACGAGGTGACGGTGCGGCAGTTGATCCAGCACACCTCCGGCGTTCCCGACTGGTACGCCGGCCGGCCGAACCCGGACGGGAGCGAGGGCGACCCCGCGTTCGACGTCTTCGACTTCACGACGCACCACCGTCCGCTGGATCTGGTGAAGTGGAGCCGTGAGCGGCCCCGGACCGGGGAGCCGGGCGCGAAGTGGGCCTACTCCAACACCAACTACACCCTCCTCGGCCTGGTCGTCGAGCGGCTGACCGGCCACGACCTGGGCACCGAGCTGCGCACGCGGCTGTTCGAGCCGCTCGGGATGGACAAGTCCTATCTCAGGGTCAGGCCGCCGGAGGGTGTCAAGGGGCCGCACGGCCACGGCTACTACCCCGACGCCCACGGCCAGGTGCGCGACGTGGACCGGTTCAACGCCAGCCTCGCCGGGGGCGGTGCGGGCGGGGTGGTCTCCACGGCCCACGACGTGAGCGCCTACCAACGGGCCTTCACCCAGGGCAGGCTGCTGCCACCGGAACTCCAGCGCATCCTGACCGACCGGCCGCCGAACGGTCTGCGCGCCGCGGGCAGGAGCGGCGGCGGGTGCGCCGACGACTTCTTCATCGCGGGCGGGCTGGCCCCCGGCTCCGTCGCCATGACCTTCTACTCGGCCGACGGGCGACGCCAGTTCGCGCTGTCGTTCACCCTGAAGGTGAAGCCGAACACCGTGCGACTCGATGTGTCCAGGGCCCTGGAGTCCGTCTTCTGCCCGGCCTCCTGAACGGCGGCCCGCCCGCCCGGTGACAGGTCGGGCACCGGCGCGCGCTACTCCACGATGTCGAGTACGTCGTGCACGGGCCTGCGCGGTGTCGTGGGTCCGGGCGGGCCGAAGCCGAGCCGCAGGATCATATGGACGTGCGCCATGGCGGACTGCGGGTCGCGGACCAGTTTCCGCAGGTCCGGCCATTCCAGGGCGTGGGACGTCAGGGAGGTGGCCAGGCCGCGGCCGGTGGCCAGCAGCAGGACGCGTTCCATGGCCTGCCCGGCGCGCAGCCAGTCCTGCGGCCGGTCGTCCGCGGTGCCCAGCAGCGCGAGGTGGGGCGTGCTCTCGAAGTCGGCGTCGGCGCGGCCGGTGCTCGGGCGGCGCCCGGCGAAGTCGCGCACGGGGGCCCTCCCGGCGTGCCTGCGCGGGCCGAAGGCGTACGCGGGGACGCCGTCGGGGGCGGTGCCGGGCCCGGCCGGATCGGTGTCGGGGCGGGTCCACCGGCGTACGTCGTCGAACCGTTCGGGGTCGAGCGTGTCGCGCCCTTCGGCGTCCTGGACGAGGTCGAGCAGGGTGTCGGTGTGCCAGGCCTCGGGGAAGAGGAGCTGGGCGCCCTCCGTGGCGGCGGCCTCCCGCAGTGCCGTCCGGACGTCGTCGGGGACCTCCCGTTCCTCGAACGGGTGGCGGCTGGTGTGCCGCTGGGCGATGGCCGGGAAGAGCGCGGCCAGGCCCGTGTCCGGGTCGGCCGTGCGCTCGGCCCGCACGACGGCGAGCAGGTCGTCGTCGGTGCCGTCGGGCAGCAGCGTGACGTCCGGCCGGCGGCCCGCGTGTGCCAGGGCCACCCGCAGGTTGAACAGGGCGGCGCCGCAGCCCAGATGCAGCGCGCGGCGGTCGGGGTCGGTGCGCGGCATGGCGCGGTCGGGGGCCGCGCGTACGTCGAAGACGTGGGACGCGCGGTGGTAGCGGAACCGCCAGGGCTGCGCGTTGTGCATCGAGGGGGCGGTCGTGGCCGTGGTGACCAGGTGCATGACGGTGAGGGTTTCGAGCGGTTCGGCAGCCATCATCCGCCTCCATGGGGTTCGCCGGGCTGCGGCGGCCCGGCGCGCGTGCTGGTTCCAGGGTGGTCCCGGGCCCGTGGCCGCCTTGGGCGGGGGCGCGCCCGGCGAGGGGTGTCGGTGCTTCGGCCGCGGTAGACGAGGTAGGGCCGGAACAGGTAGCCGACGGGTGCGGTGAAGGCGTGCACGAGCCGGGTGAAGGGCCACATCGCGAGGAGCAGCATGCCGATCAGCGTGTGCAGGTGGAAGGAGAACGGTGCGGCGGCCATCGCGTCGACGTCCGGCCGCAGCACGAACAGCGAGCGGAACCAGGGCGAGACGGTTTCCCGGTAGTGGTGCTCCGCGCCCACGGCACCGGAGCCGGCGAGTGTGGTGGCCAGTCCGGCGACGAGGGCTGCGACGAGGACCGCGTACATGGCCTTGTCGTTGCGTGTGGTGGCCATGAACACCGGTCCGCTGGTGCGGCGCCGGTGGACGAGGATCGTCACCCCGGCCAGGGTGCAGACGCCGGCGACGCCGCCGAGGGCGAGTGCCTGTACGTGGTAGGCGCTCTCGGACAGGCCCAGTGCGGAGGTCCAGCGGGCGGGAACGAGGAGTCCGATCGCGTGGCCGATGAGCACCACGAGGATGCCGAAGTGGAACAGGGGGCTGCCGATGCGCAGCAGGCGGGACTCGTACAGCTGGGAGGAGCGGGTGGTCCAGCCGAACTGGTCGTACCGGTAGCGCCAGACGGTGCCGCCGACGAGGACGGCGAGGGTGACGTAGGGCAGCGCGCCCCACAGCAGGACGTCGGTGGCGCTCATCGCGGGCCGCCTCCCGTCCGGGCCGTCGGGTAGGGGGTCAGGCCGACGCTCTCGGTGGGCGGTCCGGTGCGGGCCAGCCGCCGGGCCGCCGCCCGGTCCTTGGGCGAGGGGCCGGGCAGCAGGGAGCACACGGCTTGAGCGGCGCCCGCGTACGGCGAGCGGGCCTCGCACAGGGCCAGGCGGAGCAGTTCGATTCCGGCCCGGTGCTCCTGGAGGAGGGCCAGTCCGTCGGCGAGGTCGCCGGTGGCCGCGTACTCCAGGACGACGGGCAGGTGGTCGGGCAGCTCGCGGCCGTCGAGTTCGAGGCCCGCGCGGCGGTACCGGTCCTTGAGTGCGGCCAGGGCCTGCCCCCGGCGGCGTGTCTCGCCGTCGGCCCACCAGGTCAGGTACAGGCAGCAGCGGCGGCGCCGGTCGAGGAGGGCGACGTAGTGCTCGGCGAGTTCGCGGGGTTTGGTGGCGGCGATGTGGTCGAGGAGGGCGGTCAGGCCGGTGCGTGCCGGGCCGGGCGGCAGGGTCCGTACGGCCGCCGCGACCAGCGGGAGGCGCTGGTGCAGGGCGTCGTCGGGGTACTGCAGCAGGATCGCGGCGGCCTGGCAGACGACGGCCGCGTCGCGCGGCCGGGTCACGGTGCCTCCTCCCCCGCTGTGCCGGGGGGACCTGGCCGCGGGCCGCTCGGGGGGAAGAGTCCCTCGGGGCGCCCTTTGCCGTCCCAGTTCAGCAGGTTGACGCGGGCTGCGCGCTGCTCGGGGTCGGTCAGGGCGCCGGTGGTCTGGCGTTGCCGGAGTGCGTGGAAGGTCTCCACGGAGACGGGCAGGGGGCGGCCGGACGCCTCGCCGAAGGGGCCGCTGCCGTACATGCCGGGCCCGCCGTCGAAGTCGAGGCTGCAGGCGGTCTCCTCCAGGTGGGGGCCGGCCGCCTCGTGCGCGGCGGGGATCACGTAGCGGTCCTCGTACTTGGCGATGCTCAGCAGCCGGTAGAGCGCGGTGACGTCGGCGCCGGTCAGGCCGACCGCCGCCGCGGCCGAACCGTCGGGCGGGTCGCCGAGGTTGACGGCGCGCATGTAGGAGCGCATCGCGGACAGTTTCCGCAGCACCTGGCGGACCGGCCCGGGGTCGCCCGCGGTGAACAGTTCGGCGAGGTACTCCACCGGGATGCGCAGGGTGTCGACGGCGCCGAAGAGGTTGTCCGCGTCCTCGCCGTCGTGCCCGGTGGCGGTCAGGGCGTCGACGACCGGTGACAGCGGCGGGATGTACCAGACCATCGGCAGGGTGCGGAACTCCGGGTGCAGCGGCAGGGCCACCCGGTACCGCTTGGCCAGGGCGTACACCGGCGAGCGGCGGGCGGCGGCCAGCCAGTCCTCCGGGATGCCCTCCCGCCGGGCCGCCGCGGTCACCTGGGGGTCGAACGGGTCGAGGAGCAGGCCGAGCTGGGCCTCGTACAGGTCCTTCTCGTCGGCGACCGACGCGGCGGCGCCGACCCGGTCGGCGTCGTACAGGAGAAGTCCGAGGTAGCGCAGCCGGCCCACGCAGGTCTCCGAGCAGACGGTCGGCAGGCCGACCTCGACGCGCGGGTAGCACAGGGTGCACTTCTCGGCCTTGCCGGTGCGGTGGTTGAAGTAGACCTTCTTGTACGGGCAGCCGGTCACGCACATCCGCCAGCCGCGGCAGCGGTCCTGGTCGACGAGCACGATGCCGTCCTCGGTGCGCTTGTACATCGCCCCGGAGGGGCAGGAGGCCACGCAGGACGGGTTGAGGCAGTGCTCGCAGATGCGCGGCAGGTAGAACATGTACGCCTGCTCGAAGGCGAACCGCACCTTCTCCCCGGCCTCCTGCCGCAGCCGTTCCACGACGGGGTCGCACGCGGCGGCCCCGGGTCCGCCGCCGAGGTCGTCGTCCCAGTTGGCGCTCCACTCGACGGCCATGTCCCGCCCGGTGATCAGCGACTTGGGCCGGGCGACGGGGAAGTCGTCGCCGAGCGGGGCCCGGGTGAGGTTCTCGTAGTCGTAGGTCCACGGCTCGTAGTAGTCGCGCAGCTGCGGTACGGCCGGGCCGGCGAAGATGCCCAGCAGCCTGCGCAGCCGTCCGCCCGCGCGGAGTTCGAGCCGGCCGCGGCGGGTGCGCACCCAGCCGCCGCGCCACTTCTCCTGGTCCTGGTAGCGGCGCGGGTAGCCCTGCCCGGGGCGGGTCTCGACGTTGTTGAACCACATGTACTCGGCGCCGCTGCGGTTGGTCCACGCCTGCTTGCAGGTGACCGAACAGGTGTGACAGCCGATGCACTTGTCCAGGTTCATCACCATGGCGAGCTGTCCCATGACGCGCATGTCAGTACCTCACGTCCTGGCTGCGGCGGCGGACGACGGTGGTCTCGTCGCGCTGGTTGCCGGTGGGCCCCAGGTAGTTGAAGGCGAAGCAGAGCTGGGCGTACCCGCCGATGAGGTGGGTGGGTTTGACGAGGACGCGGGTGAGGGAGTTGTGGATGCCGCCGCGCTTCCCGCCGGCCTCGGTGAGGGGCACGTTGACCACCCGTTCCTGTGCGTGGTGCACGTACACCGTGCCGGCCGGCATCCGGTGCGAGACGACCGCGCGCAGGACGACGACGCCGTTGCGGTTGTGCGCCTCGACCCAGTCGTTGTCGGCCACGTCGATCGCTGCGGCGTCCTCGGGGCTGATCCACATGGTCGGTCCGCCGCGCGAGAGGGTGAGCATCAGCAGGTTGTCCTGGTACTCGGAGTGGATGGACCACTTGGAGTGGGGCGTCAGGTAGCGGACGGTCAGCTGTTTCGCACCGTGCGGGCCCGGTTCGGGTTCGCCGAAGAGCCGGTGCATGTCCAGGGGCGGCCGGTAGACGGGCAGGGTCTCGCCGAACTCGTACATCCAGTCGTGGTCGAGGAGGAAGTGCATCCGCCCGGTCAGGGTGTGCCAGGGCTTGAGTTCCTCGACGTTCGTGGTGAACGCGGCGTACCGCCGGCCGCCGCTCTCGCTGCCCGACCACTCCGGCGAGGTGAGCACGGGGACCGGGCGGGCCTGGGTGTCGGCGAAGGTGATGCGCCGCTCCGCGCTGCCCTCGGCGAGCCGGGCCAGTGGCCTGCCCACCCGTTCCTCCAGGGTGCGGAAGCCCTGTACCGCGAGGCGTCCGTTGGTGGTGCCGGACAGGGCGAGGATCGCCTCGGCCATCTTCGCGTCGGTGTCCAGGGCGGGTCGGCCCGCTCCGGCGCCGCGCGGCATCAGTCCGCCGCTGCGGCCGAGCTGCGCGACCTCCTCGTCGGGGTGCAGCACCAGGCCCTTGACGGGGAGTCCGAGCTGTTCGGTGAGCGGGCCGAGCGTGGCGAGCTTGTCGGCGACGGCCCCGTAGTCGCGTACGACGACGGTCAGCTGCGGCATGGTCCGCCCCGGTACCGGATGCCGCCCGCCGGGCCGCCGGTCGGGGACGGTGCCCCACGGCTGCGCGGTCTCGCCCGGGGTGTCGTGCTGCAGGGCGGTGGCCACCAGGTCGTGGCGCACTCCCAGGCGGTCGCGGGCCAGTTCGCTGAAGCGGCGGGCGACGGCGGTGAACGCGTCGAAGTCGGAACGGGCCTCCCACGGCGGGGCGATGGCGGGGGTGAAGGCGTGCACGAAGGGGTGCATGTCCGTGGACGACAGGTCGTGCTTCTCGTACCAGGTCGCGGCGGGCAGCACGATGTCGGCCAGCAGGGTGGAGCTGGTCGTCCGGAAGTCGAGGGCCACCAGCAGGTCGAGCTTGCCCTCCGGGGCCTCGGCGGGTTCGCGCACGTCCCGCGGCCGGTGCCCGGGGGGAGGCCGGTCGGCCGGCAGGTTGTGGTGGGTGCCCAGGAGGTGCTTGAGGAAGTACTCGTTGCCCTTGGCGGAGGAGCCCAGCAGGTTGGCCCGCCACAGCGTCAGCACCCGCGGCCAGTTCCGCGGCGCGTCCGGGTCCTGGCAGGCCCACCCCAGCTCGCCGGAGGCCAGCTTCCCGGTGATGTACCCGGCCGTGTCGCCCCCGGCGGCGGCCACCTCGTCGGCCAGGTCCAGCGGATTGCGGTCGAAGGTGGGGTACGAGGGCATCCAGCCCATCCGTGCCGAGAACGCCAGCAGGTCGGCGGTGTGCAGGCCGGACAGGTCGCCCCGGGCCAAGGGGGAGGCGAGCGCGTCGGCACGGTGGCCGTCGTACCGCCACTGGTCGGTGTGGGTGTACCAGTACGCGGTGCCGGTCATCTGGCGCGGCGGGCGCTGCCAGTCCGTGGCCATCGCCAGCGTGGACCAGCCGGTGACCGGGCGGCACTTCTCCTGGCCCACGTAGTGGGCCCAGCCGCCGCCGTTGCGCCCCATCGCACCGGTCAGCATCAGCAGCGCGAGGATCGCCCGGTACGTGGTGTCGCCGTGGAACCACTGGCAGATCCCGGCCCCCATGATGATCATGGTGCGGCCCCGGGACCGCTCCGCGCTGCGGGCCATCTCCCGCGCGATGCGCACGGCCTGCGCCGCCGGTACCGAGGTGTGCTGCTCCTGCCAGGCGGGGGTGCAGGGCTCAGCCGCGTCGTCGTAGCCCGTGGGCCAGCGGCCGGGCAGCCCCGCGCGCCCCACCCCGTACTGGGCCAGCATCAGGTCGAAGACCGTGGTGACCAGCCGTCCCGCGACGCGGCGGGCGGGGACCCCGCGGCGCAGCACCCCCGGGCGGCCGGCGGGTTCGTCGAACCGGGGCAGCAGCACCTCGACGGGCACGGCCTCCGCTCCCCGGAGGGTCAGCGCCGGAGCGAGGTCACCGAGGTCCAGGTTCCAGCGGCCGGCACCGGAGCCGGTCCACCGCTCGCCCAGCGTCCCGTGCGGCACGGCGGGCCGCCCGGTGCGGCCGTCCCACAGCACCGTCCGCCACTCGGCGCCCTCGCCGGTGTCGCCGAGGTCGGCGGCGCGCAGGAACTTGTCCGGCACGAAGGCCCCCTCGTGCTCCCGGAGCGTGACGAGGAACGGCAGGTCCGTGTACCGGCGTACGTAGTCGACGAAGAACGGCACCCGGCGCTCGACGAAGCACTCGCGCAGGATCACCTGGCCCATGGCCATCGCCAGCGCCCCGTCGGTGCCCGGCTGCGCGGCCAGCCACTCGTCGGCGAACTTGGTGTTGTCGGCGTAGTCCGGCGAGACCACGACGACCTTCTGCCCCCGGTAGCGGGCCTCCGCCATCCAGTGCGCGTCGGGGGTGCGGGTCACCGGCACGTTGGAGCCCCACATCAGCAGGTAGGCCGCGTTCCACCAGTCGGCCGACTCGGGCACGTCGGTCTGGTCTCCGAACACCTGCGGGGAGGCGACCGGCAGGTCCGCGTACCAGTCGTAGAAGGAGGTCATGCAGCCGCCGACCAGTTCGACGAACCGCGACCCGACGGCGTGCGACACCATCGACATCGCCGGGATCGGCGAGAACCCGGCGATCCGGTCGGGGCCCCACTCCCGGATCGTGTGCACGTGCGCGGCGGCGATCATCTCCACCGCCTCGTCCCACCGCACCCGGACGTGCCCGCCCTTGCCGCGCGCCCGCTGGTAGCGCCGTCGCCGCACCGGGTCGCCCACCACCTCGGCCCAGGCCCGCACCGGGTCCCCGAGCCGCTGCCTGGCCTCCCGGTACATCTCCACCAGCACGCCGCGCGCGTAGGGGAAGCGGACGCGCGTCGGCGAGTAGGTGTACCAGGAGAACGCCGCCCCCCGGGGGCAGCCGCGCGGCTCGTACTCGGGCGTGTCGGGGCCGACCGAGGGGTAGTCGGTCTCCTGGCTCTCCCAGGTGATGATGCCGTCCTTGACGTACACCTTCCAGGAGCAGGAGCCGGTGCAGTTCACCCCGTGCGTGGACCGCACCACCTTGTCGTGGCTCCACCGGTCGCGGTAGAAGACGTCCCCTTCCCGGCCGCCGCGCAGGAACCGCGCCCGCCCGTCGGGCGAGGTCTCCCGCCGGGTGAAGAAGGTGCCTGCCCTCAGCAGGGCGTCCACCGCCGCGTCGACCGTACCGCCCGGCGCTCGTTTCCCCGGGGTCCTGCGCGCACTCGTACGGTCTGCCACCGGTGACACCTCGCTGCCGCGTGAGCCGGACGGGCATGAGGCTGTCCAAGCTACTGACCGCGTGCGCGGGTTTGAACCGCGTGGACTGCCGGACGGCGCGGCTCCCGGCCGGACTGGCCCACCCGGCCCTGGGGCAGGGTCCGAAGGTCCCCCGCGATGTGCCCGCTCGTCCCCTTTCCACGCCGCGCCGTGTCCGCAAGCGTTGCCGTGGCCGCGGCGGGAGGGTCGTCGTGGCCACCGCGGTGCCGAGTCCCTGGTCGTGTTCGCCGTGGTCGCGTAAGGAGCGGAAGGAGCGGTCGGATGTCGCGAAGTCCGAGCCCGGCGCGGATGCTCGTCCTCGCGACGGCCGGGTTCGCGATCTGCTTCTGGGCCTGGGCGCTGCTGTCGCCGCTGGGCCCGACGCTGCGGACGGAGCTGTCCCTCACCTCGTTCCAGCAGTCGCTGTGCGTGGCGTTGCCGGTCGTCGTCGGCTCGCTCGGGCGCATCCCGGTGGGCGCGCTGACCGACAGGTTCGGTGCCCGTCACATGTTCCCGGCCGTCGCGGCCCTGACGATCGTGCCGGTGCTCTACCTCGGCCATGCGGCCGACTCGCTGCCCGAGGTCCTTCTCGGCGGGTTCTTCCTGGGGCTGGGCGGCACCACGTTCGCCATCGGCGTGCCCTGCGTCAACGCCTGGTACCCGCCCGCGCGGCGCGGCCTGGCCCTGGGCGTGTTCGGCACCGGGATGGGCGGTACCGCCCTCTCCTCCTTCAGCACCGTGCAGTTGACGGAGCACGTGTCCCGCAGCTTCCCCTTCGACCTGGTGGCAGTGGTGCTGGCGGTGTACGCGGTGCTGGCCCGGCTCCTGCTGCGGGACGCCCCGGGCCGGGTCCGGGCGACCGGCTCCCTGTACGCCCGCACCCTCGCGACGCTGCGTCTGCCCGCCACCGGCCGGCTCGCGCTCCTGTACGCGGTGGCCTTCGGCGGTTTCGTCGCCTTCAGCGTGTACCTGCCGACCTACCTCACCACCGCGCACGGCCTGACCCGGTCCGACGCGGCGCTGCGCACCGCGGGCTTCGTCGTGCTCGCGGTCGCCATGCGCCCGGTGGGCGGCTGGCTCAGCGACCGGACCCACCCGGTGCCGGTGCTGACCGGCGCCTTCGCCGCCGTCACCGCGCTGGCGCTGCTCGCCGCCGCCGAGCCCGGACTCCGCCCCTTCGGCACGCTCGCGTTCCTCGGCCTGGCCGCCGCACTCGGTACCGCCACCGGCGCGGTCTTCGCCCTGGTGGCCCGCCTCGTCCCGGCCGACCGGGTCGGCGCGGTCACCGGGCTCGTGGGCGCGGCCGGCGGTCTGGGCGGCTTCTTCCCTCCGCTGGTCATGGGCACCATCCGGAGCGCCGCCCACTCCTACACCTGGGGATACGTACTGCTGGCCGCCACCGCCGCCGCGGCAGGCGTCTTCACGGCCACGACCGTACGGGGAGCGGACTCCGGAGGACCCGCGGGAAGGGACTCGCAGGATCCGTGAGGAGGACGCGTAAACCCGTGCTGTAGGCCAAGGGTGCAGGGCCCGTAGGCCCGGGGTGCAGGGTGCCGGCCGCTGCCGCGGAGGGTGCAGTGAAAGGTCAACCGGCGGGCTGACGCGCACCAAAGGCGCCGCTTGTAACTTCGTCCGCGTCCGCAACCCCTCTGACACGAACGGAGAGCGGCACACCCATGAAGACTCCGAAGAAGACCGGTATCGCCCTGGGAGCAGGCGCCCTGCTCCTCACCGGACTCACCACCGCCCCGGCCCTGGCGGCACCCGCCCCCTCGGCGGCCTCGGCCAAGGTGGACGCGTACATGGCAGCGGTGCCGAACGGCACGAAGGTGAGCGACAACGAGATCACCTGGGAGAACGGCGAGGTGCGCGTGGTCATGTCGGCCACCAGCAAGTCCTGCGCAGTGGGCTACTACTGCGTGTGGGAGCACAGCAACTTCCGGGGCGCCATGGCGGCGTGGACCGGGTCCAAGGAGCGGTGCAAGAAGTTCAAGTTCACGAACTACTGGAAGAACAAGGTCTCCTCGTTCCGGGCGCGGGGCAACTGCGAGCAGCGGAACTACTTCCTCAAGGCCGCCAAGGACTGGCAGCCCGACTGGTTCGAGCCCTTCGAGGGCGGCAAGGCGTACGTGCGCTACAACGACGACTACGACTACGCCGCCAAGGGGCTCTGAGCGCCCGACGGGCCCCGCGCTCGGGTCGGACTCGCAGGCGCGGGCCCCTGACCAATCGGCGTGCCCGGTCCTCGTCCCCGCGGTGTACCGGTGGGCGGGGCCGGTGGTGCGGCTGCGAGGATGCCGGTCATGGAGCAGATACTGAGCCGGCGGGAAGCGTCGGACGCGGTCCAGGACTACGGCTGGCGCTACCTGTTGGGCACCCTGCAGACGTCGTTCGCGGTGGGGACACTGGCCGCGGCGGTCGGTCTGGCGGCGGACGCCGTCGCGGTGTGCGGCGACGATGCCGACCGCCATCTGCGGGTCGACGTCCGTCCCGGCCGGACACTCCTGACCCTGCAGACGTGGGACCGGGCAGCGGTCACCGCCCGGGACGTGGAACTCGCCCGACTGATCTCCGCCGCCGCCGAACGGTCCGGGTTCCTGCCGGATCCCGGCACCGGATCCGAGGCGCCGCGACCGGTCCAGCTCGTGGAGATCGCTGTCGACGCACTGGACATCGCCGGGGTCAGGCCGTTCTGGAAGGCGGTGCTCGGCTACACCGCCGAGGCGGGCGCCGACGGGCCCGAGTCCCCGCTCGTCGACCCGCTCGGGCAGGGCCCGGCCGTCTGGTTCCAGCAAATGGACCGGGCGCGCCCGCAGCGCAACCGCCTCCACCTCGACGTCTGCGTTCCCCACGACGAGGCCCCTCGGCGGCTCGAATCCGCGCTGGCCGCCGGAGGCCGGCTCGTGTCCGCGGCCCGTGCCCCCGCGTTCTGGGTACTCGCCGACCCGGAGGGCAACGAGGTCTGCGTCACCACGTGGCAGGGCCGGGACTGAACCGGCGTACCGACCGGTACACCGGCCCACGGCCGCGCGGGGCCGGCGAGCGGGTGCTGGGCGCCTTCACCACGCCCCAGCACCCGCCCGGGTTCTTCCTTCGGGTTGCTCGGGCGGGTCGCTCAGAACGCGTGCGCCATCAACTCCGCGAACAGTTCCTGCTCGTCGACGTCGAGGCCCCGCGCACGGAACCAGCCGCAGATGTTGGCGCAGTCGCGCTGGAGGAAGTTCATCCCGTTGAGGTTGCCGACGAGGTCGACGATCTGCGGCAGGTCGATGATGACCAGCCGCTCCCCCGCCGCCAGGATGTTGTACGCCGAGAGGTCACCGTGCACGACGCCGTTCTGCACCATCGTCGCGAGCGCGTCGGTGAGCTGCTCGAAGTACGACGCCAGCAGCTCGGGTGAGGGCCGGACCTGGGCGAGCCGGGGTGCGGTCGCCAGGGTGCCGTCCTCGTCGGCGACCGTGATCCACTCCATCAGGATCTCGGTGCCGTCGATCTGGACCGGGTAGGGAACCGGCAGCCCGAGGTTCCAGAACCGCACCAGCGCGCCCCACTCGGACACCGCCCACTCGCCGGCCGCGACCTGTCGGCCGAAGGTGCTCTTCCGCTTGACCGCACGCTCGTCGCGCGAGCGTTTCATCGAGCGGCCCTCGGTGTAGGACGCGGCGCGGTGGAAGGACCGGTGTTCGGCGGAGCGGTACCGCTTGGCCGCCATGACCACGCCCGCGGCGGGGTCGAGCGGGTCGGCGCGCTCGACGAGGTGGACGTCGGCTTCCTTGCCGGTCTTGAGGACGCCGAGCTCGGTGTCGACCGCGCCCTGCGAGGTCACCACCCAGTCCGGCCGGGGCTCGGGGCCGCGGCTGAGGGGTTCGACGCCGAGCCAGGTCGACCAGCGCTGGCCGTCCTCAAGGTCGTCGTAGGTACGGAAGTCGAAGATGAACCGATCGTCGACGTCGCCCAGGTCGTCCGTGGGCGGGACGTAGCGGTGGGGGTCGGCGCCGAGGGCGTCAGAAAGTTCGTGGTGCTGCGGGTACTGCGGGAAGTCGTCGTACGACATCGCTGGGGGTGCTCCATGAGGTGAGAGGGGGCCGGTCTGCGGGCAGGCCGAGAACAGTCGTGGTCACGGTCGTGCCTCCTCTCGTGAAGCACCGGGCAGCTCCCGATGTCCCGCCCATGGTGAAGGGCGGACCCGTGGGGCGGCAACCGATTTATTCGGCGCACGTCGACGGACACCGGGGCTGCGGCACAGCGGACCGGTGCGGGAACCGCACGCGGTTCCCGCACACCGACACAGGTCGGTACGCAGGTCAGGGCCCCGCAAGCCCCGCACGGACAGGCTCGCGCACAGGCCTCCGGCAAGGGCTGGTGCGGCTCTCCCGGCGCGGACTTCACGACGTGATCACCGCTTTGTCACGAACATGTCTTGAGCGCGATCATGAAGCAACTCCGGCGGCCCCACCTCCCGTCTGGGAGGACAGCAAGGAACACGGGCGAGCCGCTGACCGGCTCGCCCGCCCGCCCCATACGCTCCCCGGAGCGACAGCCCCCACGCAGAGGACCTCACCATGCGCACTCGGAAGATCTCGGCACTGACCCTCACCGCGGTTGCCCTCGGCCTGTCGCTGACGGCCTGCAACAACGACGGTGCCGGCACCTCGTCCTCGTCCTCCTCCTCCGCGAGCAGTTCCTCGTCCGCGACGAACACCCCCGGCGCCCCGAAGTCCGACGCGGCCAAGGACAAGTCGGCGGACACCTCCGCCAAGTCCGACAAGAAGTGCACGGACCAGATCGACTACGCGAACGACTCCCGCTCCAACGCGGAAATCAACTCCATCGGCGCGAGCACCGGCACCTGCCCCAAGCCCCAAAAGGCCGACAAGCAGCCCGGCACCCCCAAGGACCCCGCCAAGAAGTGCACCGACCAGATCAACTACGCGAACGACCCCCGCTCCAACGCGGAAATCAACTCCATCGGCGCGAGCACCGGCACCTGCCCCAAGCCCCAAAAGGCCGACAAGCAGCCCGGCACCCCCAAGGACCCCGCCAAGAAGTGCACCGACCAGATCAACTACGCGGGCGACCCCCGCTCCAACGCCGAGATCAACTCCATCGGCGAGAAGACCAGCTTCTGCCCGCCGGTCCAGAAGTAGCGGCGCTCCGACCACCCCGTAATGGGGTGGAGTCCGTGCGGTCACGCACGGCAGAGTGGCCCGGTGAGCGAACTGTGGGCACGCGACTTGACCTGGTCCGACGTGGATCCGTCCCGGCATCCGTGCCGACTGGACGAGAATGCCGCCACGGCGCTCGCCGACCTCGTCGCACCCTTGCTGCCCAGCGCCGGGGCCGCCCGAGAGCTGCGTCGGCACTCGTTGGCCCCGGTCACGGAGTTCCTCGTGGAGCGGTACGGCCGGTGGGCCTGTGGTTGGAACTGGTCGGCCGGTGAGGGCGACACCGACGGCGGGGCCGTCCACGTGTGGTGCTGTACCGCCCACTCCGTGACCACGGCGGCCACAACGGCCCCGTTGGTCGTGGAGGCACTGGTCGAATGGCGCGACTGGATCGAGGAACTTGCCGCGCGCTTCGCCTCGCTGGCGCCGCCGCACCCGGCGTCCCCCTCCGCTCCCGTGGATCCTTGGCACTGGGAACGGGCGTGCACCCGGCTGGTGACGGTGGTGGCGGACCGTACGGGAGCCGAGAGCGGCTGGTACGAACACTGCGAGCAGGTCCTCGGCTGGTTCCTCGCGTACAACGGCATCGGCGAGGAGCGGGCCCGGGAGATCGTGGGCGGTGCGGTCGGCGGCCGGTTCGACAGCTGGGTCGCCCCGGACGTCGTCGCGGTCGGCGCGGTGAGTACGCGGTTCGCCCGGACCGTGGACGGTGTCCGTTGACGTCGGCCACCACGCACCGGCGGGACGACGCCCTGACCGACTGGCTGCGGATTCGTACGCGGATCCCCTGGCCCTCGTGGAACGGCCCCCGCCCCGTCACACGCCCACCGGCCCGCGACGCGTTCCGGGACTTCTTCACCACCACACGCGGCAGTCGCGACGCCGAGGGAACCCGGCGGGTCCTCACCGCCCTCGATCTGGCCCTCGCCCACGCGGCACAGGGCAGACCGCTGACCTTCGCCCTCATGTCCGCCTGGCAGCGGACGGTCCTGCACCGGACTTCTGCGGACTTCCGTACGGCGCCTGCCTACGCGAAGGGCGGCCGGGAGCGTTACGGCCTGGCGGCCGACACCCGGGCACGGTTCGAACACTGCCTCTCGGAAAGCACTCAACCGGACCTGTCGCTCCCCGCACGCGCCGCCCGCGCCCATCTCGACGTGCTGTTCTTCCACCCGTTCGAGGACGGCAACGCCCGCGCGGCGATGCTGACGCTGGCCTTCGTACTGGCTCGCGAGGGCGTCCCGCTCGCCCAGGTGCATCCCCTGCAGACCACTCGCTGGGCCGACGACACGGAGGGTGCGGCCGAGTTGGCGGTGCTGCTGGGGATCCTGATGGACGCGAAGCCGCCCGCCGGTCCACCCCGGGCGTGCCCCGCGGCGCACGTCCGGGGTGGACCGGCCCGGTCGTAAGCACCGTCCTACGCGAGGTCGATGCTGAGCTGGGCGCCGAGTTCGCGGAAGCCCAGCGCGTCGGCGACCCGTCGGGAGGCGGGAATCCGGGCCCGCCACTGGGGCAGCAGCCCGGCCGTCAACGCGTGTGCCGTGGCCGCCGAGCCGACCGCCCGTGCCAGCCCGCGGCCTCGCTGCGCGGGTGCGGTCAGCACACCGATGTGGGCGGTACGTCCCGGCCAGAGCCGGTACCCGGCGGCTGCGACCACCTGACCGGCCGTACGGACCACGAACGCGGGCGAGGTGTTCTCGAACAGCCCGGCCTCCCCGGCGTCCGTCTCCCCCGCGGTCTCCTCCAGGCGACGCACGTCCGGGTGCGTACCCGGCAGTTGTTGCACCACCGGCGCGCCGCGCCCCACCGGCCGGAACCCGCCCACGGACACATACGCCAAGGCGGCAGGCCCGAGCACTCCGGCCAACGGCAGCACCGCGCCGACCGCAGCCACGTCGGTGACGGCGGTGACCGGCAGACCGGTCAGGGCGTCGCGAACGACCGCGGCCGTGTCCGCGTCGGGCGCGGTCGCGAGCGCCGATTCCCCCAGGGCCACCACGCCGACCCAGCCGGCCGGACAGAGCCGGGACTCGGGTGAGACGACCACCCGCACACCTCCGTCCGACGCGAAGGACACCGGCACCGAGGCCAGGTTCTCCCACAGCTCACGGGCTCTGATCATCAGAGGATCTTCCGGCATGAGCCGATCCTGCATGCTTCGCTGCCCCCGGGCCGTCCGCTCAGGCGAATTCGAGCGGCTTCTCCCCGGACCCGCACTCCGGGCCCCAGGTCAGGGACTTCACGATGAATCCGTAGCTGTTGGTGCCGGGGAGGGCGACCTTGTACTGGCCGCCCGATCCGTCCGCGGTGGCGTAGTGCAGGCAGCCCTTGTACTTGATCGGCCTGCCCTCGGCCGCCGAGTACTTCTGGGCGGTGAAGCGAATGTGGTCCCGGTTGGTGTCCACCGTGCCGTTGTTGACGATCTGCACGCTGAACTCGCTGCCGGTCCAGTTCCCGTCCTTGGAGAAGTGGGGCTTGGACGTGTCGTTCTCGTACAGACACACGTTGCCGGGCTTGCACCCGTAGGTGGACGGATAGACGGCCGCCGAGGCGGTGCCGGCGGTGCTGACGGTGGCGAACAGCGCGAGCGTGGCGCTGCCGGCCAGCAGGCTTGCGGTGCGACTGGTACGCATGGGTGTGGGTGGACCTTCCTCGTCGGGGTGATCCGGTCGGTGGTTCGTGCAGGCACAGTCTGGGCCGGTAAGGGGGCGGAGCGCGTGAGGTTTTGGCTCCGGCCAAAACGACGGCCGGGCGCCCGTGGCGTCAGCAGCCTTCGAGCAGTCGGCGGCCCAGCGGGGTCGCGGTGTGCAGGACACGTTTGCCGTCGCGTCGGCTCACGACGAGGCCGCCGTCCCTGAGGACCCCCAGTTGCTGGCTGACGCTCGGCAGGGACACCCCCGTCACGGCGGCGAGTTCGGAGGTGGTGGCGCAGGCG
This sequence comes from Streptomyces sp. NPDC004111, assembly GCF_042874215.1. NCBI lineage: Bacteria > Bacillati > Actinomycetota > Actinomycetes > Kitasatosporales > Streptomycetaceae > Streptomyces > Streptomyces sp. NPDC004111. Next base: position 118,397 of record NZ_JBIAMU010000021.1, on the reverse strand, counting down.
AGCGCGGCGGCCTCGGAGAGGAGCGCGGCCCGGGTGGGGCCGAGCAGACGGGTCAGCGCGGACGGGGCAGCGGCCGTCGAGGGGCCGGTGCCCGGGGCGGGCGTCGCGCCGAGGGTCTTGTCGACCGGGTAGATGAGCACCGGCCGCAGTTGGTCGTCGGCCAGGGATATCGGGCGCCGCCAGCAGAAGTACGAAGGGACCAGCAGCAGGCCCCGGCCGCGCAGGTGGAGGTCGTGCTCGACGGGGTAGTCGACCTTCAGCACGGGCGGCTCCCACACGGCCATCGGCCGCAGGCTGTTCAGCAGCGCCCGTGTCCCGCCGTCCACCAGGGCACGGGTCCGCAGGGCCAGGTCCGCCGCGGTGGCCGCGCCGATGCGGTGCCACATGGGTGCGATGAACTCCTGGTGGTACGTGCGGAGGTTGCCGCCCAGCGCGGTCAGTGCCGTGACGTCGCCGCGCGCCAGCTCCGCGCCCGCCCACGGGCGTCCGCCGCTCGCCGAGAGCAGGGCCAGTTCGTGGCGCAGCCGGCGGCGCGGCGTCGCGAGCACCCGGTCGATGCCGGACCGCAGGTCGTCGGGGCCGTCCTCGACGGGCGGGGTGAGGAAGTCGGGGAAGTAGGCGGCGCGCGGTACCAGACTGCGCAGCGCCTGCGCCGCTCCCCGGGCCGCCCCGCCCTGCCGGACCAGTCCGCCGGCCGAACGGCGCCACGGATCGAAGGCGAGGGCTCCTTCGCGGGTCTGCAGGCGGCACAGGCTGCACACGATCTCCCACAGGGGATCGGGGCGGCGTGCGACGCGCACGTTGTCGAGGTCTCTGCCGGTGAAGTGGATGCGCAGCATGGTTTTCCCCCCGTTGACCAGCGATGTTCAACGGAGATCCTGGTGACGCCCGATCCCTCGGACAAGAGGGGGAACCGGCCACGGCCGCCGGTCGCGGCGGCGGGTCGCTCCGTCCGGCCCTCCGGGCACGGCAAGTCCGCCGGAGCGAAGCGCGCCGCCGTTCCGTCGGGTGCGGTGCGCAACGGGAGCCACTGAAAGTCAGCCACACCCAGGTGATGTTCCCGGGCCGCACAGGGCTGGTTCCCGTTGCCTGTCTGCCGCCGTGACCAGCAGTTTCTTGATCAACTGTGTATCCGTCAAATTGCTTGTGGATCAACGGAATTGAGCCACGTATGGTCGCGGACTCCACGAACTTGATCATTGCTGCATACAGTAGAAGCAGCTGTTCCGGCGGGCCCCCCGTCCCGCCGGAACAGCCTGTACCTCCCGTTTCCCCGCCCCGGGAGTGAGCAGCCGTACTCAGGAGGGCTGAGTACCCGGCCGGTTCACCGGGCCCGGACCGTGCGCTGGGATGGGGACATGAACACCACCACCCAGCCGTCCGCCGCCCCGCAGCCCGTCTCCTCCCGTGCCGTGACCGGGTGGTCCGTGGCAGGGCTCGTCCTGCTGGTGCCGACGGTCGCCGTCGCCTGGATCGCCGTGCTCGCCACCTCTCGCGGCAGCCGCTGCCTGACGTACGGCGAACAGTGCTCGACGGTTCCCGGCGGCGCCCTCTCCGGGTTGTTCGCCCTCTCCCTCGTGGCGGGCCTCGTGGCGCTCTGCTGGCCCCGGAGCCGGGGAACGGGCGCCAGGGTGGGCGTCGTACTCCTCCAGTGGGGCGCTCAGCTCGTGCTCGGAGTGCTGATCCTCAGCGGCGCGTGACGTCCCAAGCCCGGTTACGCGTACGCCCGTTCGCCGGGACCGCTCAGCGAAAGCGCGGCCGAGGGGTCAGCCGCCGAACCCCACCAGGGGGCTGCCCGCTCCCCGGGCCTCCTCGCCGCCCTCCTCCAGGAAGCAGCCGCTCCATCCCGTCACGTACTCCTCGCGGGTGATGTGGCCGTCGCCGTTCCGGTCGAGCCGCTCCGCGACCGTGCGCGCCATGTCGCTCTCCAGGCCCCAGGCGAGCAGGAACTCCGCCATCTGCTCAACGGTCGCGACACCGTCGTCGTCCGTGTCGATCACCGCGAACTCGGCCTCGAACCCGGCACGCAGGTTGCGCTCCAGGACCGCCGGGTCGCCCTGTGCTCCGGACATCGCCTGCCGGAACTCCTCGCGGCTGATCAGTCCGTCGCCGTTCGCGTCGGCGTGCTCCAGCAGGAGGACCCAGCAGCGCCGCCACTCCCCCGCCAGGGTCGTCGCCTTGGCCGAACTGTCCGCGATGCCCGCGGCCCGCGCGATCGACTTGCCGAGGGTGACGAAGTCCTGCTCCTCCAGCACTCCGTTGGCGTTGGCGTCGAGCGTGTCGAAGGCGAGGTCGTACTCGCGTCCGCGCACGTCACTGGTCATGGGTCCTCCCAGGGGAAACGAACTGACCACCGGACCCTGGTCGTTCGGCAGCCCGGTCAAACCCTCTGCCACCCATCGCCCCTGATATGACACTCGTTGGCGGTACGGGGGTGCTGTCGCCTTGACCGCCGTCCCCGCGCTCCTCCGGCCGCGCGAGGCCGCACCATTGCGCCGCGTGGGCCAGCACGCCCGAACCCAGGGTGCCCACTCCCTGGTAGAAGCGCGTTCGGGCGTGGGCTTCGACCATTTCCATGAAGTCCGGTGCCCAGGCGAGCAGATGGCCGGTGAGGAACTCCCGCAGTGCGGCGACGAAATCGACGGTGCGGGTGGTTCCGGTGCGGTCGAGGGCCTCGGCCGCCCGGATGCACAGCGTGGCCACCAGGTCGAGTTCGAGCCCGATGTGGTCGTCGGGTTCCCGGCCGAGGCGGGGTGCGGTCAGTCCGAACCTGGCGTAGAACGCCCGGACCTGGAAGGTCTCCGCCTCGAACACCAGCTGGTCCTCGGAGCGGTGCACGGATTCGTAGGGCGGGGCCAGCAGCCGCTCGGGGCCCACGAAGAGGCGGTTGTAGTCCCGGGTGACGGCGGTCGCGTCCTCGTTCTCGTCCGCCGAGCGGGCCAGGCACACCAGGCCGCGGTCGGTGGCCTCGCAGGGCGGCAGCGGCCAGTCGGCGAGCAGGCCCGGATCGCGCAGCCGGTCCAGGACCTGCTGGTCGGGGGCGGTCAGCAGGAGCCGGGAGAGTACGGTGCAGGCGGCGGCGAGCCCGTAGAGCGCGGTGCCGGGGTCGGGAGCGGCGGGGGTGGTGGCGGCCGGGCCGGTGTCCGGGTGGCCCGAGCCGCAGTGGTCGGTGTGGGCCGGGTGGCCCGAGCCGCGGTTGTCGGTGCGGCCCGTCGCTCCGGGGTCGGTGTGCAGCACAGTGGTGGTCGTCCGTTTCCGTCACATGCCGATGCGGATCATCGACTCGTAGAACTGCGAGCGCCCGATGAACTCGCCGACGAGCACGAGGGCGAACGCTGTCGAGGCCAGGGCTGCCAGCCGGGTCGGCCGGATGCGCGCCGGGCCGGTGAAGCGGTGCAGCAGGGCCGCCAGCAGTCCGGCGCCGAGGAACACCAGCACCAGCCGCGCCACGAACCACGCCCCCGAGTAGACCGAGGCGCTCTCGGCCGCCACCCCGCCCTCGGACGACAGCGCCGACACGTGCAGCGGTACGGTCACGAACTCGACGCCGAGCAGCACGATCGCCGTGAGGGCGAGGCCGTTGAGCAGGGCGGTGAGCGGCCGGCGCGGCGGCTCCGGTTCCGGCTCCGGTTCCGCCGCGGGATCGCTCTGCGGGCGGAACCTGGCCGTGAGGGCGAGTGCGGTGGCCACGACGAGGGTGCCGAGCAGCAGTGCGGTCGTGTGGAAGGCCACGGGCGTACGCCAGTTGTGCCAGGCGGGCACGGTGACCAGCGAGTAGTAGATCATGCTCATGGCGTGGACGAGGACGAGGCCGGCCAGCGCGGCGAGCGCCGTAAGTGCCCGGCGCAGTCCCGCGCCGCCCCAGCGGAACCACTGGGCGGCGACGCAGCAGAGTCCCAGGCCCGCGAAGACCATGCCGAGGACGATCTCGCGGCTGAGCCAGGACGAGCCGACGTGCCGGAAGACGTTCAGCACGTGGAAGACGTCGTTCATGTGGAACATCGAGGCCAGCAGTCCGGCGCAGAGCGCGATCCAGGCCGCGTACAGGGCGGGGTTGGTGAGTTCCTCGACCCGCTCGCCGGTTTCACGGCCCCGGGCCGCCGCGACGATGCGCAGCACGGCGACGACCGTGAACACGCCGACGGCGAGCTGGGCGAGGACCGTGAAGAGGATCATCGGCAGTTCGTGCAGGCTCATGGGTCAGATCTCCCGCTCGTTCACGACGGTGCCGGTGCCCGAGCCGGGCCGCTGGGCGTCCCGGTGCGGGGTGATGACGAGGTTGGGGCGGGTGACGGAGGCGTCGGGGAGCGGTTCGACACCGGCCGTCCTGCCGTGACGGGCGCGCAGTGCGCCGATCGGCCCCCAGTCCAGTGCGCGGGAGGGGCAGGCCGCGACGCAGGCCGGGTCCTCGCCCCGGTCGCGGTGGTCGGCACACATGTCGCACTTGGACATGTGTCCCGTCTCCTCGTTGAACTGCGGTGCCGAGTACGGGCAGGCCCACTCGCAGTAGCGGCAGCCGACGCACTTGCTCTCGTCCACGGCGACGATGCCGTCCGGGCCCTTGGACATGGCCGTGGTGGGGCAGACGGTGACGCACACCGGGTTGTCGCAGTGGTTGCAGGACACGGAGACGTACGAGGTGAAGATGTGCGGGGTGAACGTGTCCCCGGTCTCCTGCCAGGTGCCGCCCGCGTACTCCGCGACACGGCGCCAGTTGACGCCCAGGGGCAGGTCGTGTTTGTCCTTGCAGGCGATCTGGCAGGCCTTGCAGCCGGTGCACAGGGACTGGTCGAAGTAGAAGCCGAGCTGCTCGGGCTTGGACATGATCTTTCCTCTTCCGCGCGTCAGACGCGTTCGATCTGGACGAGCGTCGTGTGCTGCGCGTTGCCCTTGGCCACGGGTGTCGGTCGCCAGCTCGTCAGGGTGTTGACCGAACCCCCCTTGTCCACGCCCTTCTTGTCCGGCGAGAACCAGGCGCCCTGCGGCACGGAGACCACGCCGGGGGCGATGCGGGGTGTCACCCGCGCGGGGAGCCGGATGCGGCCGCGGCCGTTGAAGACGTGCACCATGTCGTCGTTGGCGACGCCGCGGCGCTTGGCGTCCAGCGGGTTGATCCACACGAGCTGGGGGTGCGCCTCCTGCAACCACGGCGAGTTGCCGTAGGTGGAGTGCGTGCGCTGCTTGTAGTGGTGGCCGATGCACTGGAGCGGGTAGCGCTTGTGCGCGCGGGCCTCCTCGGCGCCCTCCCAGGTGGGGGTGTACTCGGGGATGGCCGTGATGCGGTCGCCCTTGGGCAGTTCCCAGGTCTTCGACATCTCCCACAGCTGGGTGGAGAAGATCTCGATCTTCCCCGACGGCGTCGTCAGGGGGTTCTCCTCGGGGTCCTCGCGGAATTCCCTGAGGGGGATCAGCCCGCTGTCGGTCGGCGCCTTCGTCTTCCAGACGCCCATCTCGCGGAGTTCGTCGAAGGCGGGCATCCCGGGGATGTTCCTGCGGGACTCCTCGACGGTCAGGCGTACCCATTCCTCCTGGGTGCGGCCCTCGGTGAACTCCTTCTCCACACCGAGCTTCCTGGCGATGCCGGTGCAGATCTCGTAGATGGGTTTGCAGTCGTAGAGCGGTTCGATGACCTGGTCGGCGAGGATCGTGTAGCCCATGTTGCCGGCGCTGCCCTGCTGGGCGAGGTCCAGTTGCTCGGCGTTGGAGACGTCGGGCAGGAGGATGTCGGCGTAGCGCGCGGAGACCGTCATCTGGTTCTCGATGACGACGATCAGCTCGCACTTGCTGTCGTCCTCAAGGAGTTTGACGGTCCGGTTGATGTCGGCGTGCTGGTTGACCATGGCGTTGCCCGCGTACTGCCAGATCATCTTGATCGGCGCGGACAGTCTGTCCTTGCCCTGGATGCCGTCCTTGAGCGCGGTCATCTCCTCGCCGTGGTCGACGGCGTCGGTCCACAGGAAGAACGGGATGGCCGTCTTGACCGGGTTCTCCTTGAGGAAGGGGAGTTCCAGCGGGAGTCCGTAGAAGCCCTCGCGTGCGCCGGTGCCGCCGCCGGGGATGCCGATGCAGCCGGTCATGGCGGCCAGGGTGAAGATGGCGCGGGAGGTGTTCTCGCCGTTGGCGTGGCGCTGCGGGCCCCAGCCCTGGTTGACGCTGACGGGGCGGGCGGTGCCGATCTCGCGGGCGAGGCGGGTGATGGTGGGGGCGGGCACTCCGGTGATCCGGGCGGCCCACTTGGGGGTCTTCGCGATGCCGTCGGGGCCCTCGCCCAGGATGTACGACTTGTAGGAGTGTCCCCGGGGGATGCCCTCGGGCATGTGGTCCTCGTCGAAGCCCTGGCAGTACGTGTCCAGGAACTTCTGGTCGTACAGGCCCTCGGAGATCATGACGTGGGCGAGGCCGGCCACCAGGGCGGCGTCGGTGCCGGGGCGCAGCGGGATCCACTCGTCGCCGATGGCGTGGGCGGTCTCGGAGTAGCGGGGGTCGATGACGACGGTGCGTACGTGGTGCTGTTTGCGGGTCTGCTGGGTGACGAAGGTTTCGCCGCCGCCGGACATCCGGGTCTCCAGCGGGTTGTTGCCGAAGAGGATCTGGAGTTTGGCGTTCTTGGCGTCGTCGAGGCTGTTGGAGGAGATCGACTCGCCGTAGTGGCACTTGCCGCCGGCCGTGATGGCGGCGGTGCTGTAGTCGCCGTAGTGGTTGAGGAAGCCGCCGACGCAGCTCATCAGGCGGGAGATCAGCGACTTCTCGGGCGAGCTGCGGCTGAAGGTCGCGCCGGTCAGGCCGGTGCCGTACTGGAGGTAGACGGACTCGTTGCCGTAGTCCTTGATCAGCCGCTGGAGGGTGGTGGCGATCTCGGTGTACGCCTCGTCCCAGCTGATCTCCTTCCATTCGCCGCCGCCGCGCTTGCCGACGCGCTTCATGGGCTTCTTGAGCCGGTCGGGGCTGTAGATGCGCTGGCGGATGGATCGCCCGCGCACACAGGCGCGGATCTGCTGGGTGCCGAGCCTGTCGTCGCCGGTGTTGTCGGGCAGTACGCGCACGATGCGGCCGTCCTCGACCTGCATGCGCAGCGGGCAGCGGGAGCCGCAGTTGACGTTGCACGAGGACCAGACGGTCCTCGGGGTGCTGGGGCTGGCGTCGGCCGTGGCGGCGTTCGCGGCGCCGACGCCGGGGGCCCGGTTGAAGAGGGTGCCCGAGCCCACCAGGGCGAGCCCGCCGCCGACCGCGGCCGACCACTTGAGGAGGGAACGGCGCCCGAGCCCGCCGATGAGGGTCCGGCCTTCGGGTCCGGCCGGGGCGACGATGGCCGTCCGCCCCTCGGTGGCCGGCCGTCCTGCGGACCGGTCCGCCTCCGTGTCGTACGACATCGCATGCTCCTGTGGGGATGTGGCGCTCCGTCACGCGCCCGACGATCACCGTCAGTCTCCGCCCCCGCGGCGGGCGAACCGTCCGGTGAAAGTCGGGGTCCTGCGGGCCCAACGGCCCCAACCGCGGGTGCCATGAGGCCATGAGGGCACCCTTACCCGGCCGCCGCGGCCCCACGGTCGGAGCCCGTGGGGCACCGCGGAAGGCGCGCGGCGCGCGCTCGCGCGGCAGGGGATCCCGGGGGTCCACGTGCAGACCTTGCAATGGACCTGTCAGAAGGGTTGGCGTCGCAGGCCCGGATGCCTACCGTAGGAGCAGAACATGAGCCGGACTCACATTAAGGATCCGTGTGATGATCATGCTTCACCCCCCACGCCGCAAACTGAGATCCGTCACTGCGGTGTCCCTGCTCATCGCCGTGATGGCCCTGGTGCTCGGCGCGATTCCCAGCTCCGCGGCGGAGTCCGACTGGTGGACCCCGACCGCGCGGCCCACGCCCGACGCCCAGGTCAACGTCACGGGCGAGCCCTTCAAGGGCACCGACGCCCAGGGCCGCGTCAAGGGCTTCGTCGACGCCCACGACCACATCATGGCCAACGAGGGCTTCGGCGGCCGGCTGATCTGCGGCAAGCCGTTCTCGGAGCAGGGCGTCGCCGACGCGCTCAAGGACTGCCCCGAGCACTACCCGGACGGCTCGCTGGCCATCTTCGACTTCATCACCAAGGGCGGTGACGGAAAGCACGACCCCAACGGCTGGCCCACGTTCAAGGACTGGCCCGCCCACGACTCGCTGACCCACCAGCAGAACTACTACACCGGGATCGAGCGCGCCTGGCGCGCCGGCCAGCGGGTGCTGGTCAACGACCTGGTCACCAACGGCGTCATCTGCTCGGTCTACTTCTTCAAGGACCGCAGCTGCGACGAGATGACCGCCATCCGCCTGGAGGCGAAGAAGTCGTACGACATGCAGGCCTACATCGACAAGATGTACGGCGGCCCCGGAAAGGGCTGGTTCCGGATCGTCACCGACAGCGCGCAGGCCCGCAAGGTCGTCGAACAGGGCAAGCTGGCCGTCGTCCTGGGGGTCGAGACCTCCGAGCCGTTCGGCTGCAAGATGATCCTGGACAAGGCCCAGTGCAGCAAGGCGGACATCGACCGCGGCCTGGACGAACTGCACGATCTCGGCGTGCGCAGCATGTTCCTGTGCCACAAGTTCGACAACGCCCTGTGCGGGGTGCGCTTCGACTCCGGCGCCCTGGGCACCGCGATCAACGTGGGCCAGTTCCTGTCGACCGGGACCTTCTGGAAGACGGAGACCTGCCGCGGCCCGCAGCACGACAACCCCATCGGCAACGCCGCGGCACCGGAGGCGCAGAAGAAGCTCCCGGCAGGGGTGTCCGTACCCACGTACGCCGCGGACGCGCAGTGCAACACCCGCGGGCTGACCGACCTGGGGGCGTACGCGACGCGCGGCATGATGAAACGCGGCATGATGCTGGAGATCGACCACATGAGCGTCAAGGCCGCGGACCAGGCCTTCGACATCCTCGAATCCGAGGCGTACCCCGGCATCATCTCCTCGCACAGCTGGATGGACCTGGGCTGGACCGAGCGGCTCTACAAGCTCGGCGGGTTCGCCGCCCAGTACATGAGCGGCTCCAAGGCGTTCAGCGACGAGGCCGGACGCACCAAGGCGCTGCGCGACAAGTACCAGGTCGGCTACGGCTACGGCACCGACATGAACGGTGTCGGCGGCTGGCCCGCGCCGCGCGGCGCCGGCGTCCCGAACCCGGTGAAGTACCCCTACCGCAGCACGGACGGCGGCTCGGTGATCGACAAGCAGACCACCGGCCAGCGCACCTGGGACCTCAACACCGACGGCGGAGCGCACTACGGCATGGTGCCCGACTGGATCGAGGACATCCGGATCGTCGGCGGCCAGGGAGTCGTGGACGACATGTTCTCGGGCGCCGAGTCCTACCTGCGCACCTGGGCGAACTCCGAGAAGTACGAGCCGGGGAAGAACCTGGCCGCGGGTGCTTCCGCCAGCGCGTCCTCGACGGAATGGTGGGATCCGTTCACCAACTTCGCCCCCGCGAGGGCCGTGGACGGCGACACGGGCACCCGCTGGGCCAGCGAGTGGAAGAACGACCAGTGGCTGCGGATCGACCTCGGCGCGGTGAACCCGGTCAAGCGCGTCACCCTCGACTGGGAGGCGGCGTACGCGAAGTCGTACCGCGTCGAACTGTCCGAGGACGGCACCAACTGGAAGACGGTGTGGTCCACGACGGCCGGTGACGGCGGGCTGGACACGGCGCGGTTCGCCGAGACCAAGGCGCGCTACGTGCAGATCAAGGGGCTGGAGCGCGGCACCAAGTGGGGCTACTCGCTCCAGGAAGTGGGCGTCCACAGCAACTGACGGTGCCGGCGGCCGGTACGGCGGAACCGGCGGCCGGTGCCCGGGGCCGGTCCTGCCGGACGAGAGTTCCTCGTCCGGTGGGGCCGGCCCCTCCCTGTGCGCCCCGAGACCCGGCCCCCCAAGCGGAATGGCTGCTCGCACGTCTTCACCGCCCGGCCGACCTGCTGAGCTCCCTGCCGTACGTGCCGGTCCCGCCGATCGCCTCTCTCGTGCTCGGCGGGCCCGGCGGGCCGCGGTGTGTTCATCCGAGCCGGTGGTTCAGGTAGCTGTTGAGGACTCGTTTGCACTCGGCGATCATCTCGGCGTCGCCCTCGGGGTCGGTACGGAAGGCCAGCTTGAGCACGCTGTCCGCGCACTCCAGGGCCACCCGCACGGCGAGTTCCAGATCGGCGTCGTCCCGGATCCGGATCAGCGACGCGGTCAGCGAGCGCAGCCGCGCGGCCACCGCGGTGTTGTTGTCCAGGGACGGCGACAGGATGCGGTCCTGCCCCTCCGAGCCGAAGTCGACCACGCCGAACCCGGTGATCGTGCGGCGCATGGTGACGAACTCGTCGACGGTCACGTCCACGATCCCCGGGATGCCTTCGGGCTCCTCGCGCTCCAGCCGGTCCGCGACCCGCTCCAGGAAGGACTCCAGGTTGCGCGAGGCCAGCGCGCCGATCAGCCCCTGCCGGTCGGAGAAGAACTGGTACAGGGTGCCGATCGGCACCTCCGCCCTGCGGGCCACCTCCTTGGTGGTCAGCGCTGCGTAGCCGACCTCGTCCAGGAGTTCGGCGCAGGCGTCCAGCAGTCGTTCGAAGCGTTCCGCGCTGCGCTTCTGGACGGGCAGCCGGCGCAGCGTTCCCGCGTTGCGATCTTGATTCACGCTTCCATCATCCCATCGAACGCATTAACGTGAGCCATGCTCATGTTTTAGGAGGACAGACGTGACACTGGACCATCTCCCCGCGGACTTCGTCTGGGGCGCCTCGACGGCGTCGTACCAGATCGAGGGCGCCACCAAGGAGGACGGCCGCGGGCCGTCGGTGTGGGACACCTTCACCGCACGCCCCGGCACCGTCCGCGACGGACACACCGGCGACGTGGCCTGCGACCACTACCACCGGTACGAGGAGGACCTCGCGCTGATGGCCGAGGCGGGCCTCACCGGCTACCGCTTCTCGATCGCCTGGCCCCGCGTCCTGCCGACCGGTACCGGCGAGGTCAACCAGCGGGGCCTGGACTTCTACGACCGGCTCGTCGACGGTCTGCTCGCCCGCGGCGTCGAACCCGTACCGACCCTCTTCCACTGGGACCTCCCGCAGGGCCTGGAGGACCACGGCGGCTGGCTGAACCGCGACACCGCATACCACTTCGCCGCGTACGCCGCTCTCGTCGCCGACCGGCTGGGCGACCGGGTGAAGAAGTGGATCACCCTGAACGAGCCCTTCATCCACATGGTCTGGGGCTACGGCCTCGGTACGCACGCGCCGGGCCGCGCCCTCTTCCTGGACTGTCTGCCGGTCGCCCACCACCAACTCCTCGGCCACGGCCTCGCATTGGCGGAACTGCGGTCGCGCGGCCTCCAGGTGATGATCGCCAACAACTGCACCCCGGTGTGGCCCGCCTCGGACTCCTCCGCCGACCTCGCCGCCGCACGCGCCTACGACAACCTCCACAACCGCCTGTTCAACGACCCTCTCCTCACCGGCGGTTACCCGGATCTGTCCGCCTTCGGCGCGGACCCCACGCTCGGCGGTTCGGTCCGGGACGGCGATCTGGAACTGATCTCGGCCCCGCTCGACGCGCTCGGCATCAACTACTACAACCCGACCCGGATCCAGGCCCCGACGTCCGAGGGGCTGCCGTTCGAAGAGGCCCCCATCGAGGGCTACCGCCGCACCGCCTTCGACTGGCCCGTGGTCCCCGACGCACTGCGGGAACTCCTCGTCGGACTCAAGGAGCGCTACCCCGCGCTGCCGCCCGTCTACATCACGGAGAACGGCTGCTCGGTCGAGGACGTCGTCGGCGCGGACGGCACCGTCCCCGACCACGACCGCATCGACTACCTGGACACCCACATCCGGGCGGTCGACGCCGCCGTGGCCCAGGGCGTGGACGTGCGCGGCTACTTCACCTGGACCCTGATGGACAACTTCGAATGGGCCGAGGGCTTCCACCAGCGCTTCGGTCTCGTCCACGTCGACCACGACACCCAGGTCCGCACCCCGAAGGCGTCCTTCGCCTGGTACCGGGACCTCATCCGCGCCCACCGCGGCTGAGCCGGCCGTCGCGGGACCGGGGAACCCGGGCGTCCTTTTCGGACGTTCTCGCCAGGTCCGGCGAAGCCTGCTCCGCGCGGGAGTCACCCGGCCCTATGCTTCTACACGCTCGTAGAGCAAATGGGGGTGCCCCGCGCCCCGCCGTCCCGGCGGCGGGGCACCGCGCCCCCTTCATCTGCGTGCCTCTGAGTCCCACGCACAATATGAAGGAGCGGACGCCATCATGGTGTTCAAACGACTGCTCGGCTCGATCGGTGTCGGTGGCCCCACTGTGGACACGGTACTGGAGGGGGGACCGTTCCTGCCCGGCGGGACGGTGCGGGGCGAGGTGCAACTCGTCGGCGGAAAGGCCGACTTCGACATCGAGCGGATCACCCTTGAGCTGGTCGCCCGGGTCGAGGCCGAGCACGAGGACGGGGAGAGCGAGGGCGTCGTCGTCTTCGACCGCGTCCAGGCCGGTGGCGGCTTCCGGCTCGCGGAGGGCGAACACCGCGATGTCGCCTTCGCGTTCACCCTTCCGTGGGAGACCCCCGTCACCGAACTGTGGGGTCAGCAGCTGGGCGTCGCGCTCGGGGTACGGACGGAACTGGCCGTCGCGGGCGCCAAGGACAAGGGCGACCTCGACCAGCTGACCGTACGGCCGCTCGCGGTGCAGGAGGCCGTACTGGAGGCCCTCGGCGGGCTCGGCTTCGGCTTCAGGTCGGCCGACCTGGAGTACGGGCACATCGACGGCACCGGCCAACAGCTCCCCTTCTACCAGGAGATCGAGCTCACCCCGGCCCCGCAGTACGCGCACGCCATGGGCGAGATGGAGGTGACCTTCCTGGCCGGTCAGGGCGGCGTCGAGGTGGTGCTCGAAGCGGACAAGCGGGGCGGACTCTTCTCCTCCGGCCACGACGCGCTCACCTGCTTCGCCGTCAGCCACCAGAGCGTCGGCCAGTACGACTGGAACGCGGAGGTCGACGGCTGGGTGCGTCAACTGGTCGGCTCCCACGGCGTCCCCGCCCCGCACAGCGGCGACGCGTACGGTCACGCCCACGGATCCCACGGCTCGCACGGCGGGCATCCGCACAAGGACGAGCACGGCCACCACGGCGGCGGACACCGCTCCGGGCCCGGCATGGGCACCGTGGTCGCCGCGGGCGCCGCCGGTGTGGCGGTCGGCGTGGTCGGCGGCATGGTGGCCGCCGAAGTCGTCGACGAGGTGGGCGACTTCTTCGAGGGCGACGACGAGGACTCCGAGGAGGAGTACGGCGGCGACGAGGACTGACGGGGACCCAGGCCGCCCCGGCCGCACCCGGCTACCGGGCTGCCCCCTCCCGGGCTCAGGGCTCCCGGCTCCCGGGCCCCCGGGCTCCCCGGCCCCGGGCTCCCTCGCTCCCTCGCTTCCTCGCTTCCTCAGCGGACGCTGCGGAAGTCCGGGCCGACCACGAGCGTCACCGTCTCCACCGGGGCGGCTCTCGTCGCCGCGCCCGGGATCCGGGACGCCAGGACCTCCGCGTGCTTCTTGAGCGCCGCCGGATACTCGACCGCGGTCCGCTCCACCGGGGCGGGCGCGTTGCCCGTTCCGGTGACCGAGTAGCCCAGGGCCGTGAGGCTCTGGGCGACCTTGGAAGCCGCCCCCGGCCTGCCGCTGCCGTTGAGCACCCGCACACGTACCGACTTCGCGTGGACCGGGTTCTTCGCGGCGGCTTCCAGCTTCTTCTTGTCGACCTCGCGGTCCTGCGCCAAGGAGTCGAACAGCTCGGCCGCCTGCGGGAACTGCCACACCACATTGGCCCGGTCGGACGGCACGTCCGCCTCGCGGGCGTAGTTCGGCACGGTCAGGAAGGTCAGCCGGTCGCCCTCGATGCCCTTGAGTTCGGACGCCAGACCGTAGAGGGGCTTGATTCCCGCCAGCGCGTTGTCGGTGGTCAGCGACTTGGTGATGGAGTCGAGCACTCCGTACAGCGCCCCCGGGCTGGTGAGCTTCTGCTGCGCCTTCCCCATCAGCGCCTGGAGGAACTCCTGTTGGCGGTTGATGCGTCCCAGGTCGGAGCCGTCGCCGATGCTGTAGCGCGTGCGTACGTAGCCGAGCGCCTGCTCGTCCCGGACGGTCTGGCAGCCGGCTTCGAGATCGAGCTGCGCCTTCGGGTCGTGGATCGCCGACCTGGGACAGATCTCGATGCCGTCGAGAGCGTTGACCATCCCCTTGAAGCCCTGGAAGTCGACGGACACGAAGTGGTCGATGCGCAGCCCGGTGTTGCGTTCCACCGTCCGGATGGTGCACGCGGCGGCCTCGGAGACCCGGCCGCTCGTCCCGCCGATGGCGAACGCGGAATTGATCTTGAACGTGTGCGGGGTGGAGGACGTTCCGTCGCCCTTGTCGCAGGCGGGGATGGGGACCCAGGAGTCGCGGGGCAGGGAGACCACCGTCGCCCAGCTGCGGTCGGCCGACAGGTGCAGGACCATCAGCGTGTCCGACTGCATGGTGACCAGGCCCTTGCCGTACTTGGCGTTCCCGCCGGCACGCGAGTCGGAGCCCACCACGAGGATGTTCTTCGAGCCGGGGCTCAGATTGACGGGCCGGTCGGTGCCCAGCTTGGCGTCGACGTCCGCACCCCGGATGTTCCCGTCCAGTCCCTGATAGACCCAGAACGCCGCCCCGCCGGCCAGCAGGAGCAGCGCGACCACGGCACCGCCGCCCCACAGGGCCCAGCGGCGGCCCCGCCGGACGGGCCTGCCCGGGGCGCCGCGTGCGGCCCTCTCCCGGCGTTCCGACCTGCTCCTGCCGCGTGTTCCCATGCTGTCGCCTTTCGCACCCGTCGGCCCTCGCCGGGCCGTGATGCGGCGCGACGGATGCGGATTCTACAGCTCTGTAGAAGTAATGCGGAAAGCTCGTTCCGTACGCCCGCCACGACGGGCGAGAGGAGGCTTCGGGGTGCCCTCATCCGTAGGTGGCGGCCTCCAGGACCAGGAACAGGGCCACGGCCGCGTTGAGCGCGGAGAACGTGGAGGCGGCGGCTCCGGCCGCCGCGACGATGGCCGCGAGCCCGGCGGAAGTGAGCGTCGGCGGCCAGCTGTTGACGGGCGGGCCGGGCCGGAGCAGCGCGGCCACCCGGCGCGGAACGGGGCCCGCCTCCGCGAAGGCCGCCAGCCCGCGGAACACCGTACGGGCGGACGGGCGCGGGCCGGAGACGAGCGCGGCCCTGCCCACCGCACGGGCGGTCGTGCGCCGGTCGCCGGTGGCGCGGGCGGCCTCCTCGTCGGCCCACCGCTCGGTGCAGTAGCCGACGGCCTCGCGGAGCGGCCGCAGCAGCGGATTGGCGCGGCTCGCCAGCCGTACGGCGAGGAGCAGCCGGTGGTGGTGGCCGTGGAGGTGGGCGCGTTCGTGGGCGAGGAGGGCGTGGCGTTCGGTGTCGGTGAGGGCGGCGAGCATGCCGGTGGAGACGAGGATGCGGCCGGGTGCACCGGGCAGGGCGTAGGCGTACGGTGCGTCGTCGCTCAGTACGGCGACCTCCGAGGACGTCCCCAGACCGGCCAGCGCGCGGTGCGCCCGGGTGCGGTAGCGGCGGTCGCGGTGGAGGGTGAGCCCGCAGGCGAGTACGACCGCCATCAGCGCGACGATGGAGAGTTTTCCGGCGATCTCGTCGTGCGGGACGGCCTCGCGGACTTCAGGGTCGGACCAGCTGTCGGGCAGCGGGTTGCCGGGCAGCTGCGCGGTGCCCACGACCACCAGGAGGCACAGGCACACGGTGCTGCACACGGCCAGGATCACCGCCACGGCCGTCAGCAGACGCGCCGCGGTACGCGGATGCAGATGCTGCTCGGCGAGCCGGGCGATGGGCAGAGCGGTCAGCGGCAGGATCAACGGCAGGAAGACGAAAACGCCCATCGGCTCAGCTCTCCGGCCCTTCGGACCCGTCCGCCGAACCCTCACCCAGCAGCGTGCGCAGCAGCCGCTCGTCGTCCGGCGACAGCGCCGAGACGAAACTGGAGAGCACCGCGTCCCGGTCGTCCTCCCGGTCCAGCAGCTTGCGCATCCGCAACGCCACCAGCCCCGCCCCGTCCGCCACCGGCGTCCACTCGAAGGACCGCCCGGCACGCGTCCGCGTCACCGCCCCCTTCTCGTACAACCTCGTGAGAATCGTGATGACAGTGGTGTAGGCGAGGTCGCCGCCGAGCTGTTCCTGCACCCACCCGGCGGTCACCGGGCCGGGCGCGGAGCCGAGCAGGGAGAGCACCTGCGTCTCCAACTCGCCCTGACCACGCCTGCGTTCACGCGGTCGCGCGGCCTTCCCGTCGCCCGCGCCGCCGCCGTTGTCCTCGGCCGTCATGTCCGGCACCCCTTTGTCCACCGCCCGGCGGCTGCCGCGCGGGCATCGCGACATCGTACGCGGGGCGAGTTCCTCCAACGGGTGCCGCGAGCGGCCCGTGGCCGGAAATGCCCTGGCAACAGTCGCAGTTCGTATGCACCAGAACTTCTACAGTGCTGTAGATTTTTGATCCTGTCACACCTGCCGCCGGGACGTCGTGTGCGTCCCGGCACCAACGAAGGGAATCCCCATGGGCGTCAGCCTGGCCAAGGGCGGCAACGTATCGCTGAGCAAGGAAGCCCCCGGCCTGTCCGCCGTCCTGGTCGGCCTGGGCTGGGACGTACGGACCACCACCGGCGCCGACTACGACCTCGACGCCAGTGCGCTGCTCGTGGACGAGGCCGGGAAGGTGCTGTCCGACGCCCACTTCGTCTTCTTCAACAACCTGAAGAGCCCGGACGGTTCGGTCGAGCACACCGGCGACAACCTCACCGGCGAGGGCGAGGGCGACGACGAGTCGATCAAAGTCGACCTGGCGGCCGTACCCGCCCAGGTGGCCCGCATCGTCTTCCCCGTCTCGATCCACGACGCCGAGAGCCGCGGCCAGAGCTTCGGCCAGGTCCGCGGTGCGTTCATCCGCGTGGTCAACCAGGCCGGCGGCGCGGAGATCGCCCGCTACGACCTGAGCGAGGACGCCGCCACCGAGACCGCGATGGTCTTCGGCGAGCTGTACCGCAACGGTGCGGAGTGGAAGTTCCGCGCGGTGGGCCAGGGTTACGCCAGCGGACTGGCGGGCATCGCGCAGGACTTCGGCGTCAACGTCTGACCGACCCGGCCCGCCACCGGGCCGTGTCACCGGGGTGCGGGTCTCGCCCGCACCCCGGGCGGGGTGCCCCGAACCCGCACACCCACCTCTCACCCACTCCCCTCGCGCCCCCTCCGTACCACTCCGCCCTCTCCGCCCCCCCTCCACACCTCAACGCAAGGAGAACCGCGTGTCCGTGAACCTGAGCAAGGGTCAGCAGATCAGCCTGAGCAAGTCCGACGGCGGCACACTGACCGTCGTACGCATGGGGCTGGGCTGGAAGGCCGCGCCGCGCAAGGGATTCCTGGCCAAGCTGACCGCCCGCGAGATCGACCTGGACGCCTCGGCGGTCCTCTTCGCCGACAAGCAGCCGGTGGACGTCGTCTTCTTCCAGCACCTCGTCAGCGACGACGGCTCCGTCACCCACACCGGGGACAACCGGGTCGGCGGCGCCGGACAGGGCGGTGACGACGAGTCGATCGTCGTCGACCTGGCCCGGGTGCCCGTCCACGTCGATCAGATCGTCTTCACCGTGAACTCCTTCACCGGGCAGACCTTCGAGGAGGTCGACAACGCCTTCTGCCGGCTCCTGGACGAGACGAACGGCCAGGAACTCGCCCGGTACACGCTCACCGGCGGCGGGCGCCACACCGCTCAGATCATGGCCAAGGTGGTCCGGCAGGGCAGCGGCTGGCAGATGGCGGCCCTCGGCTCGCCTGCCGACGGCCGCACCTTCCAGGACCTCATGCCCGCCATCACTCCCCACCTGTAGGACCTGTCTCCCCAGAGGATTCGGATGAAGAGACCACTGCGTTTTACGGACGAGGACCGGGCCGCGTACGCGCGGCTGGTGGACGAGGCGATGGCCTCGGAGGAGATCCGGGGCCTGCTGCGGCACTCCGCCCTCGACCGGGGGAAGCTGCGGACCGGGGCGCTCGGCGCGGGCCCGGCCGTCGCCGCCGCGGCCCGCGAGGAGTACGAGGAGTTCGCCGCCCTGCGACGCGCGGCCGGAAACCCCGCGGCCCTGTCCGGGCCCGCGCACCAGGAGCGGAGCAGTGCCGGGGCGAGTGCCGTGCTGGCCGTGCTCGTGCCCGTGCTCTCCTTCGCCGCCGCAGCGACGTTCCTCCTCCTCGGATGGGGGATACGCGTCACCAAGGGCGATGCGACCGTGGCCGAGCCCCTGATCACCACCGGGTGGAGCTGCCTGGTCCTGGCCGTGCTCAGTGCTGCGGCGGCCTGCGTCGCCCTCCTGCGCACCGCCCTCGCCCACCGGGCCCCCGGCCCCCGAACCGCGCCTGCCCCCGAACTGCTCCGCGCCCGCGAAGCCTGGCTGACCGCCCTGCGCGACCGGGGCGTCATGCCGTACCTGAGGAGCCGGCTCCAGGCGGGCGGCACCACTCCCCCGGACCCGGGCAAGCCCGCGGCACACCACCGCCCGGCATGGGACAGCCCATCCTTCACGAGCCCCGGCGCCCCCTGACGCGAGCCGACGGACAGCGGTCCGGGCGGGGTCGCTCAGCTTGGGGTGCGGCCCAGGTAGGCGGCCAGCCGGTCGAGCGCGGGCGCGTCGTCGGGCACGGGTCGCGGCGGGGCGAAGGAACCGGCGGCGGTGCGGGGCAGGCCGCCGAAGATCTCCCGTACGACGGGCAGGGCCGACCCGGCGGGGCCCGGAACGAGATCGCGGTCCTGCCCGGTGGCCCTGGCCAGGTCCCAGCCGTGGACCAGCATCTCGATCACCAACTGCTCGACCAGCCGCCTGCCCGGCGCGGGACCGTACCGCCGGTCGAGCATGCCGGGCCGCCCGAAGGCGGCCAGCGCGGCGTCCGATGCGGTACGGAACGCCTCGACGTGATCCGCGCCGAGGTGGTCGGCGGCCATGTCGGTACGGGGAGCCCCCTCGGCCAGGCCCGCCCACAGCAGGTTCTCCCACACCAGGTGGTCGAGCAGGGCCCGTACGTCCCAGTCGGCGCACGGTGTCGCCAGGGCGAACTGGTCCGGAACCACGGCGGCCACGAGGCCGTTCACCGCGGCCAGGACCTCACGGCAGGCGCTCAGCACACCCGCCGGCCCCCACGCGTCGGCGCCGCTGTCGTACATCCCGTCGAGTTCCGCCGCGCGGGCGCCGGGTTCGGGGTTGGTCCGCAGCGCGGTCGTCAGCCATGCCCCGGCGGCTGCCATGCCCGGCCGCACCGGCAGGCCGTTGATCAGGCACAACAGTTGCCAGTACCGCTCCACATGGGCGTCGGAGGCGACTTCGAGCTGCTCCAGCAGCACTCTGCGGGCCCGCGCGTCGTCCACGCGCGGCGGGTCGGGCAGCAGCGCCTGGGAGGGCAGCCAGGCAGCCACCACCTCGGCCACCAGGGCATCGGCGGCGGGTGAGTCCGGAGCGAGCCCGTCCGCCATGGCCGCACCGACCAGACCCAGCCAGTGGTCGGTGACCCGCTGCACCTCACGCAGCACGTCCTCGTCGTGCTCACCGGGTGCGTACGCGGCGGCGTACCGGGCCATCCGGCGCATCCCGGTGCGCAGCGCGGGGTCCGCGACCAGTTCGCTCAGTTCGAGCCAGGCGTCGACCTGCTCGTCCGTGGGGTCGTCGGGCAGCTCGGGCGTGGCCGCAAGCAGCCCGCGGCGGTAGGCCGGAACGTCCAGGTCGGCCAGTGTTCCGGTGACGAATTCCCTGATCAGGGTGCGGCGTTCGGCGGCGGACATACGCGCCAGTGCGGTCATGGAGGCAATTCCCTCGGTCGTGGTGTTCCGGCGGGTCACGGAGCGCAGGACCGCCTGCTGAGAGCGCAGCGTACGGATCCGCTCCTCCAGTGCGTCGGCGTGCGCCGCGGCCACTTCGGCCAGGGTGTGCTCGCGGTCCAGGACGTCACGGATCGCCGCCAGACCCAGCCCGAGGTCCCGCAGGGTCCGGGCCAGCTCCAGGCGGACCACGGCGTCGGGGCCGTAAACCCGGTATCCGGCAGAGGTCCGGGAGGCCGGTGGTACGACCCCGGTGTCGGACCAGTGCCGGACGAGTTTCACCGTCAGCCCGGTCTTCCGCGCCACCTCTCCGATGCTCCACGCCTCGGCGTCGTCGATGTTCACGCACACCACTCTCGGGTCTCCCACGGTGGGAGAGTCAACCGCAGGGGGGATTCAGGCGCTCCACCGGCTCCCGGACCGGTCGCGAGACAAGTGCAGAAACGATTCAGCATCTGATTTCGCACTCCTACTCATCCACGCCGAGGGGGCGGGGTCGGCGGCCGTTGGATCCACCAGCCGACGGTGCACCGGGTCGGGAGCGCCGGGCCGGGCGGGACCGGCCGGGGTTGCCCGTACCCCGCACCCGGGCCCTCGTCCGCCTCGGCGATACGGGGAAGTTGGCGGCCCTGCTGCTGCCAGGCGAGTACCAGGGCATCGAAGATCGGCGTACCGGAGTCGACGTGGAACGCGGGAGGCGGGACGGGCCGCCGGGTCGGTGCCGGTAGTTGTGGGCGGGACAGGACTGCTTGTGGTGACATGGGCTGCATGTCCGGGCCAACGACTCCGGCGGTCGGCGCGTGTGGGCCCGTAACCGATTCTTCACACACCCTCACGACCGTTGGCCTACCCATCCATTCTCGCGCTACCACACGCGTCCATCGATGTCGCCGTCCCGCGCCGGGGCCGCCCGCGCCCCGGGGTCGTAGAGCCGCTTCCCCCGCGCGGGGGAGGCAGGTCACCCCGCCGAGTGATGTCCGGCGCCCCGCGCACTGGGATCTTCGAAGTGAGCGGGCTTCCCTTCGGCCCTGTCCCTCGCGGACCCGGAGGACCCGCCTTTCCACAGGCGTTCGACCGACCGTGCGAGGTAGCTCATGTCCACACCCAGGATCCTGATCGTCGGCGGCGGTTTCGCCGGGCTGGAGTGCGCTTACCGGCTGGAGCGCAGGCTGGCGGCCCGGGAGGCCGAGATCACGATGATCAGTGATCAGAACCACCAGCTGTACCTGCCGCTGCTGCCACAGGTCGCGGCCGGGAAGCTCACCGCGCAGTCCATCGCCGTACCGCTGCGGCGCCTGCTGCGCCGCACCACGCTGGTGCCGGGCACGGCCGTCGGCGTGGACGCCGCGGCGAAGGCCGTCGTGGTCCGCACCATCGACGAGCGGCTGCGCACCCTGCGCTACGACCATCTGGTGCTGGCGCCCGGCAGTGTCACCCGGCAGTTCGACATACCCGGGGTGTCCGAGCACGCGATCGGCATGAAGACCCTCGCCGAGGCCGCCTACCTCCGCGACCATGTCATCGGCCAGCTCGATCTGGCCGCCGCGGCGGGCGACGACCCCGAGGAGCGGGCCGCGCGGCTGCGGTTCGTGGTGGTCGGCGGCGGCTACGCGGGCACCGAGACCGTCGCCTACCTCCAGCGGCTGACCAGCCGCGCGGCCAAGCGCTATCCGGGTCTGGACGCCAAGGAGATCCGCTGCCACCTGGTGGACCTGGCCCCGAAGCTGATGCCGGAACTCGGCGAGGGGCTGGGGAGGAAGGCGCTGCGGGTTCTGGAGAAGCGCGGTGTGGAGATCTCCCTGGGTGTCTCGGTGGCCGCCGCCGCCCACGATTCCGTGACCCTGACCGACGGCCGGACGCTGCCGTGCCGGACGCTGGTGTGGACGGCCGGGGTCGCCCCCAGTCCGCTGATCGCGACGCTGGACGCGGAGACCGAACGGGGGCGGCTGGTGACGAACGCGGACCTGACCGTGCCGGGGCTCGACGGGGTGTACGCGCTGGGCGACGCCGCGTCCGTTCCGGACCTGGCGACCGCCGCGGACGCGGTCTGCGCGCCGACCGCCCAGCACGCCACGCGGCAGGGCAAGGCCGCGGCGATGAACGTGCTCTCCGCGATACGGGGGTTTCCGAGCGCCGACTACCGGCACCGGGACCTCGGTCTGGTGGTGGACCTGGGCGGCCCCCAGGCGGTTGCCCGGCCCCTGGGGGTACCCCTGAGCGGACTCGCCGCGCAGGGGGTGACCACCGCGTACCACCTGATGGCACTGCGCACACTGACCGCGCGCTACCGGGCGGTGGGCGGCTGGCTGCTCAACGCGCTGGCGGGGGACGACTACGTACGGATCGGTCTCCAGGCGGGCCGCAGCGCGACCCTGGACGACTTCGAGAGCAAGGAGGGCTACTTGAGCCGGGAGCAGGTGCGGGAGCTGACGGGAAAGTAGCAGCGGAGGAGCGGGTGGCGCGAGCAGCTGAAGCGGCGCCGAGCGGGTACGGGAGCGCTGTGTGAACCTGTTGTCCATGTCGACCGTCGCCACCGTCGTGGTACTGCTCATCGCAGCCCTGCACGTGTACATCCTGGTTCTGGAGATGTTCCTGTGGACCGGTCCGAGGGCGCGGGCCGCGTTCGGGACGAGCATCGAGTTCGCCGCCGAGACGAAGGCGCTCGCTGCCAACCAGGGGCTCTACAACGGCTTCCTCGCCGCCGGTCTGGTGTGGGGCGCGGTGGCGTCCGACCCGGTGGGCTTCCAGGCGAAGGTGTTCTTCCTGGTGTGCGTGGCGGTGGCCGGTCTGTACGGTGCCGCGACGGCCAGCCGGCGGATCCTCTTCGTACAGACCGTGCCCGCGCTGATCGGGCTGGGCCTGGTGCTGGCGGCCCACTGAGCCAGGCCGGTCCGGGGTACGTGTCGCAGGTGCCGGTCGCAGGTGCGACACCACCGGCGGGCGACGCGAAACCGCGTGCGGTCGCCGCCCGGCCGTGCTGGGATCGACCACTATGAAAGGCCATTTCCTCGACGAAACCGACCTGCTGGACAGGATGGAGCGGAACCTGGCGGAACACGCCTGCCACCTGCACCGGAGCATGACCGGTGCGACCGTCACGGAGACCGGTGACCTCCTGGTCGCCGACAGCGGCCTGGACGACGACACGTTCAACATCGTCGCCGCGGCCCGCTTCACCGCCGCCGACGCCTCGGCACGTATCCACGAGACCGCCCGGACGCTGGCCGGCACCGGCCGTGGCTTCTCCTGGTGGGTGGGGCCCGCCTCGACACCGCCGGATCTCAGCGCCCGTCTGACGGACGCCGGGCTGCCGGTGTCCGAACACGAGACGGCCATGTGGGCGGAGCTGGACGGCGCCCTGCCGCCGCCGGTCGTACCGGGGCTGGACATCCAGCGGGTGACCACGCCCTACCAGCTGGCCGACTACGCCACGGTGCTCGCCGCGAACTGGGACCCGCCCGCCGAGACCGTCCGCCGCTTCTTCGCCCGGACCGCCCCACAGGCCCTGGCCGCGCACTGCCCGGCCCGGTACCTGGTCGGCTATGTGGAGGGCCGTCCGGTCTGTTCGGCCGAGGTGTTCCAGCACGCGGGGGTCGCCGGCATCTACAACATCTCCACCCTGGCCCCTCACCGCCGACGGGGCTACGGCGGCGCCCTCACACTCGCGGCACTCCGCACGGCCCGCGACAAGGACCACCGCATCGCGGTCCTCCAGGCCTCGACGGACGGCGAACCGGTCTACCGGCGCCTGGGGTTCCACGCCTGCGGCCGGTTCACCGAACACGCCGTCACCCCTTGAGGCAGGTCAAGGCCCGTACGCCCGGGGCAGTACCGGGTCCGCGCCCGGCTCATCGTCGCTCGACGGGAGCGTGCGGTGGGAGACGGGGCGGATGGTGCGACGGGGCACGTACGGTGCGGGACGGCCCGTACGGCTCGGGAGGGCGCGTACGGCGCGAGACGGAGCGTACGTCCGAGGGGGCGCGTGCGGTGCGAGCGCGAGGGTCGTGAAGGCTTCGCCGGACGCAGGCCGGCTCGGGTGCGAGCCACGCCCTAGGGTCGCCCGCATGCCTGAGCCCTCCTCCTTCCTGACCGCAGTCCGTGAGTCGTACGACACCGTCGCCGCCGACTACCCCGAACGCGTCCCGCGCCCCGCCGAGTTGGACCCGCTGTCACGCGCGATGCTGGCGGCGTTCGCCGAGCTGGTCCGGAACGCCGGTCCTCGGCCGGTCGCGGACCTGGGGTGCGGCCCCGGTCTGGTGACGGCGCACCTGGCCGGGCTGGGGGTGCCCGCCTTCGGCGTGGATCTGTCGCCGCAGATGCTCGGGCTGGCCCGGCGCGCCCATCCGAACCTGTGGTTCACCGAGGGTTCGATGACCGCGCTGGAGACGGGCGACGGCGAGCTCGGCGGCATCCTGGCCTGGTACTCCACCCACCACACACCCCCGAAGTGGCTGCCGACGGTGTTCGCCGAGTTCCACACCGCCAAGCTGGAGCAGGAGCCCGGCGGGCGGGTGACGAGACCGCACGCCTGTCTGCTGGCCCGCAGGCCCGAGGGCGCCTGACGGGGCCGCCATGCCCCGGCGGACCGAAGCCGACCGGCCCGCACCCCCGGCGGCCATGAGGTGGCTTCGGGTGGGGCGGGCCGGGCGGGGCGCACGTACCGGCGCTACAGCACCAGTGACAGCAGCAGGACCAGTGCTCCGGCGACGACCGAGATGATCGTCTCCATGACCGACCACGTCTTGATGGTCTGGCCGACGTTCATGCCGAAGTACTCCTTGACCAGCCAGAAGCCCGCGTCGTTCACATGGCTGAAGAAGAGCGAACCGGCGCCGATCGCGAGGACGAGCAGAGCGGCGTGCGAGGTCGACATGTCGGCTGCGAGCGGCGCGACCAGTCCGGCGGCCGAGACCGTCGCCACGGTGGCGGAGCCGGTGGCGAGGCGGATGACGACGGCGATCAGCCAGGCGAGCAGAAGCGCGGGGATCGACCAGTCCTTGGAGATCTGCAGGACCATCTGGCCGACACCGGAGTCGATGAGGGTCTGCTTGAAGCCGCCGCCCGCGCCGACGATCAGGAGGATGCCCGCGATCGGGGCGAGTGACTTCTCGACGGTGGCGGTGATCCTTCCCTTGGAGAACCCGGCGGCGCGGCCCAGCGTGAACATGCCGACGATGACGGCGGCGAGCAGGGCGATCAGCGGCGAGCCGATGACGTCGAAGACCCGCTGGACGGTGTGCTCGGGGTTGTCGACGACGATGTCGACGAGGGCCTTCGCCAGCATCAGGACGACGGGCAGCAAAACGGTGGCGATGGTCGCGCCGAAGCTGGGCAGCCGGGCGGCGGACTTGTCCGAGTCGCCGTCGGCCGGGGCCGTTTCCTCGGACGGTCGGCGCGGCATCATCTTCTCCGGCACCGGGATGTCGACCCAGCGGGCCGCGACCTTGGAGAACATCGGGCCGGCGATGATCACGGTCGGGATCGCGACGAGCACACCGAGGGCGAGCGTGACGCCCAGGTTGGCGCCGACCGCGTCGATGGCGACGAGCGGGCCGGGGTGCGGCGGGATCAGGCCGTGCATGACGGAGAGACCTGCGAGGGCGGGGATACCGATGCGCATCAGCGAGTAGTTGCCGCGCTTGGCGACCATCAGCACGACGGGGATCAGCAGCACGATGCCGACCTCGAAGAACAGCGGCAGTCCGATGACGCTGGCGATCAGGACCATCGCCCAGGGCATGGACCGACCGCCCGCCTTGGCGAGGATGGTGTCGACGATCTGGTCGGCACCTCCTGAGTCGGCGAGGAGCTTGCCGAGGATCGCGCCGAGCGCGATCAGCACACCGACGCCCGCGACCGTCGAGCCGAGCCCGGTGGTGAAGCTGCTGATGGCCTTGTCGAGCGGGGCACCGGCGAAGGCCCCGAGCGCGAGCGACCCGATGGTCAGCGCCAGGAACGCGTGCACCTTGAACTTCGAGATGAGCAGGACAATGACGGCGATGCCCGCGAGGACGGCGATCCCGAGCTGGGCGTGGCCCGCCGAGGTGATCGGCTCTGCGGCATCCGCTGCCAGCGTCTCGACGCTGAGACTAGTCACGGTGTTTCCCTTGCAGGAGAGATGGGGGTACGGGGAATTGCGGGGGGGGCGTTACAGAGGTTCGGGGGGTTTGCGGGGAGGGGACGCGTCCACGTGCGCGTCGGGGGCGCACCGCCTGTGGGGCGGTGCGGGGTTCACTGCGAGGAAGGCCGCGGGGGCTGGGCGCCGCCGTCCGCCGACGGGTCGGGGGCAGTCGGCTCGGGGTCGCCGACGGCCGTCGTCGGGTCCAGGGCGGACAGGGCCGCGACGGCCCGCTCGGTGATCTCCTCGGGGCTGCCCGCCACGTCGACCTCGACGCCCGCCTCGTCCGGGCCGAGCGGCTGGAGCGTGGCGAACTGCGAGTCGAGCAGCGCGGTCGGCATGAAGTGCCCCTGGCGGCGTGACATCCGGCCCTCGATCAGCTCTCTGGAGCCGGTCAGATGGACGAAGGTGATGCCGGGAGCGGCGGACCGCAGCCGGTCGCGGTAGCTCCGCTTCAGCGCGGAGCTGCTGACCACGCCACCGAGTCCGGCCCTGCCGTGGGCCCAGACGCCGATGGCGTCCAGCCACGGCCACCGGTCGTCGTCGGTCAGCGGGGTGCCCGCCGACATCTTGGCGATGTTCGCCTCGGGGTGGAAGTCGTCGCCCTCGGCATAGGGAACGCCGAGCTGTGCCGCGAGCAGGGGGCCGATCGTGGTCTTGCCGGTCCCTGCCACGCCCATGACTACGACGACGTGCGGTGTGTGCATTGCTGCCTCGCTGTCTTCTTTGACATCTCGCACGGCCGCCGGTCGTGCGTTACGCCACTGAAACCCATTAGGTCAGAGGAATTCAAGAGTCTGTGACTCAAAAGTCATACTTATTATCGCCGGGGGGCCTCGTAGGCTTACGCCATGACTGCACAGGCCCGCGGGCTGCACGCCCACGTACTGGAAAGCCTCGGGCCCGCCATCACCGGAGGCGAGTACCCGCCCGGGAGTGTCCTGCGGACGGACGAGCTGTCCCAGGAGTTCGAGGTGTCGCGCTCCGTGATGCGCGAAGCGGTACGGGTCCTGGAGTCCATGCACCTGGTGGAGTCACGGCGCCGCGTCGGCGTGACCGTGCTGCCCACCGAGGAGTGGAACGTCTACGACCCGCAGGTCATCCGCTGGCGGCTGGCCGGCGCCGACCGGCCCCGCCAGCTGCGCTCCCTGACCGTGCTGCGCTCCGCCGTCGAGCCCACGGCCGCGGGCCTCGCCGCCCGCAACGCCACCGCCGAGCAGTGCGCGGCCCTCACCGAGTGCGCCATCGGCATGGTCGCCAACTCCCGCGGCCAGCGCCTGGAGGGCTACCTCCTGCACGACGTCGAGTTCCACCGGACGATCCTGAGGGCGTCCGGCAACGAGATGTTCGCCCGCCTCGGCGACGTGGTGGCCGAGGTGCTCACCGGCCGCACCCACCACCAGGTGATGTTCGAGGACCCCGACCCGGCGGCGGTCACCCTGCACGTCAAGGTCGCCGAAGCGGTCCGGGAACGGGACGCGGTGCGCGCCGAACAGCTGACCCGCGAGATCACCATCGGCGCCCTGGAGGAACTGGACGTGCTGGCCCCCTGAGGGCTGCCGGACGCGCGGGCGGCCCGTACACCGGGACCGGGACCTCACGACCGGAACCTCACGGCCGGAAGGTCAGGACACCAGGCCGACCAGGGCGAATCCGCTGCCCACCGCCGTGGCGGTGGCGACGAGGCCCGGGATCATGAAGGAGTGGTTCAGGACGAACCGGCCGATCCTGGTGGTGCCCGAGCGGTCGAAGTTCATCGCCGCGATGAACGTCCCGTAGGCCGGCAGCAAAAAGTAGCCGTTGACCGCGGGCCACATCGCGATCAGCAGCGGGGCCGGTATGCCGAGGGCGATCCCGAGCGGCATCAGCGCCTTGGTGGTGGTCGCCTGGCTGAAGAGCAGCGCGGACAGCAGCAGGAGCATCACGGCGAAGAACCACGGGTGGGCCTCGGCCACCGAGCCGAGCGCGCCCGTGATCCGCTCCTGGTGGGCACCGATGAAGGTCAGTCCCAGCCAGGACAGGCCGAATACCCCGATGACGGCGACCAGCCCGGAGCGCGCGGCCTCCGTCCTGGGGACCTTCGCCGCGTCCACCCGGCACAGCATCAGGATCAGCGCGCCGGCCCCCAGCATCAGGATCTCGACCATGGACGCCATGGCGATCGGACTGCCGTCGTCCGCGACCGGCCGCAGCACCGGGAAGAGGCCGGTGACGACGACGGCGAACGTGCCCGCCATGAAGAGGTACGCGGAGCGCCGCGCCCCCTCGGGCAGGGTGCGCCCCGCACCCTGCGCCCCGCCGCTCCCCGCGACCGCCACCTCTTCGATCTCGCCCGCTGCGAGCCGCCTGCGGTACTCCGGGTCCCGGTCCAGGGGTTTTCCGATCCGGGACTGTACGAGGGCGGCGACCAGCACGCCCAGCAGGGTCGCCGGCACCGATACGGCCATGATCTTCGGCAGGCTCCAGCCGTCGCCCTCGAAGAGCACGATCATGGCCGCCATCGCGGCGGAGACGGGCGAGGCGGTGATGCCGACGGTGGCCGCGATGGAGGAGACCGCCAGGGGGCGTTCCGGACGTATGCCGCCCTGCCGGGACACGTCGTGGATCACCGGCAGGAGCGGGTAGAAGACGTGCGCGGTGCCCGCCCCGACGGTGAAGGCCCAGCTGACGACCGGGGCGATCAAGGTGACACGGGACGGGTGGCGCCGGATGATCCGCTCGGCGACCGACACCAGGTACTCGATACCGCCTGCCGCCTCCATGGCCGAGGCGGCCATGATCACGGCCAGGATGATCAGGATCACGTCGACGATGCCGCCGGTGTCGGCGGGCGCGACGCGGAACACGGTGGCGAGGACGAACACGCCGACCGCCCCCCAGAGCCCCATCGCCACGCCCCCCTTGCGCGAACCGATGGCGATGACCGCGATCATCACGGCGAGCTGGAGAAACATGCTGAGCACGGAGGCAACCTTGGGGTGTGGCCCGGGAGAGGCGGAACTCTGATCCTCGCCACCCTGACACCGGCCCGAACCGGATCGGGAGGGGGCCATGGTCGGGGCTGTCGGAGCACAAGGTCCCCCGCTCGCACGGCCTAAGTCGCACGGCGGTGGGCACCCCCGGTGCCCGTGGTCTTCGCCGGGATGCCGCCGCCCGCCGCCCCCGGCGCCCTGCCGCGTCCGCGGGGGCCAGGAGGTACCGGGCCGAAGGTCCTCACCCGCGCGGGCGAAGGGTCGGGGAAGGGCCGGTGTGCCGCGCGTCTCCTCGGCGGTCGGCCGGACCGGCGCTCGGCGCTCCGAACCCGCCGTGCGGCATCGCCTCCCCCACGTGCGGTACGGCGCCCACGCCCGCCGCGCGCAGCCTGCGGTGCGTCCGGAGCCCGTCAGTTCGCGGGGGCCGGGGGCTCGGTGGGTCCGGTGTCGCCGCGGTCGCGGGCGGCCGGGCGGGTGCGGTGCATCGCCCAGCCGACCAGGGCCGCGGAGACCACGGTGAGCACCGCTCCGGAGAGGGTGACCGCCGACCGGAACTGGCCGGTCTGCGCCGCACTCCAGTGCCCCGCCGCGACGTTCCCGGCGAACAGGGCGGCCAGTACGGTGCCGACCACGGCGACCCCGACCGCGGCGGTGACCTCGGCGGCGGTGTCGATCAGCGCCGCGCCGGTGGACGTGCGGTTGCGGGGCAGGCCGTTGAGCACGTTGACCCCGGCGGCGGCACCGACGACCCGCATCCCGGCGGCCACGAACACCAGGGCGACCGCCACGCCCGGATAGCCGAGGTTGCCGCACAGCGTGTAGATCGCGAGCCCGGTCACGACCGAGCCCGCGCTGAGCCAGGCGGCACGGTCGATGCCGACCCGCTCGACGAAGCGGTGGACGAACGGCCCGCCCGCGATCAGCACGGCGACCTGGGGCAGCATGCCGAGGGACGCGAGCGCCGGCGACCAGCCCCAGTCCAGCTGGAGTTGCAGGGTCACCAGGTAGGCGAGGCCCGCGTTGGCCAGTCCGGCCGCCGCCTTGTAGGCCAGCCCGCCGGAGACCTGGGGCCGGGCGACGAGCGCGAGGTCGAGCAGCGGATGCCGGGCCGACCGCTCCCGTACGACGAAGAGGACCGCTGCCACGACGGCACCGGCGACGGCGGCCCACGGGGCCCACGAACCGGCGCCCGTGTGCGCGAACAGGGTGGGGGCGACGAGCGCGAGTACGAGTGCCGCGGTGCCGAGCACGCCGCCGGCCAGGTCGGTCGGCGCCTTGTGCAGGTCGGCCGGGTCATCGGCGGGGACGCCGGTCCGGATGCCGACGATCGCGAGCACCACGATCGGCACGTTCACCAGCAGCAGTACCTGCCACGGGGCGAAGGAGAGCACGAAGCCGCCCACGGTGGGGCCGATGGCCAGCCCGACCATGCCCACGGTGGAGATCAGGGTGATCGCCTTGACCCGCAGGCCCTCCTCCTCGAACAGCCGGAAGGCCATCGCCATGGTTCCCGGCGTGGTCATCGCGGCGGCGAGGCCCATCACCGCGCGGACGGCGATCAGCTCGCCCGTGCTGCTGACGGCGATCGTCGCCAGGCTCGCGACGCCGAGCAGGGTCAGTCCGACGAGCATCACGCTGCGGCGGCCCAGCCGGTCGGCGACCACT
The DNA here is from genome assembly GCF_042874215.1 of Streptomyces sp. NPDC004111. Classification (NCBI taxonomy): domain Bacteria; kingdom Bacillati; phylum Actinomycetota; class Actinomycetes; order Kitasatosporales; family Streptomycetaceae; genus Streptomyces; species Streptomyces sp. NPDC004111. The sequence continues at coordinate 87,749 of NZ_JBIAMU010000021.1, read as the reverse complement.
CCGAAGACCAGCATCAGGGCGCCGAAGACCACCGAGTAGCCGTTGGTCACCCACTGGAGGGCGACCGTGGGGGCCGCGAGTTCGCGGCCGATCGTGGGCAGGGCGACGTTGAGGACGGTGTTGCTCATCATCTCGAACAGGAAGACCGCCGAGAGGCCCGCCAGTGCCACCCGCGCCTCGCGCAGGGAACGGAACGGGCCGGACGGCCCGGGGACCGGGCGCTCCTGGATGACGCGTGGGGAAGACATGGGATTCCTCTCGTGAGGAGTCGTGAGGAGCCGGACAGGGGTGGGGCGCGGCCCCGTCCACCCTCCGACGAACAGTGTTCGTTGAACGAATGCCGTTCTATCCGAGAACATCGTTCGGGTCAAGCTATGCTTGTCGCCATGGCCAACAGACGGGCTCCTGATCGCGACGAGATGCGTGACGAATGGGCCGCGAAGATTGCAGCGCTGGGCGAGCCGGGCAGGACCGAGCGGCCCGGCAAGGTCCCCCTCACGACGGGGCGGATCATGGACGCGGCGTTCGCACTCGTCGAGTCCGAGGGCTTCGAGGCGCTGACGATGCGCCGGGTCGCCACAGCGCTGCAGACCGGCCCGGCGTCGCTGTACGCGCACGTACGCAACAAGGCGGAGCTGGACGAGCTGCTGATCAGCGAATTGTGCGCCAGGGTGCCGGTCCCGGAACCGGACGCCGCGCGGTGGACGGAGCAGATGCTCGGCATCTGCCGGGCGCTGCGCGACGAGTACCTGCGCTACCCCGGGATCTCACGCGTCGCACTGGCCGCCGCCCCGAACAGCCTGGAGGCGGTACGCCTGAGCGAGGGGATGCTGACGGTCCTGCTGGCCGCCGGGGTACCGCCGCAGTCCGCCGCGTGGGCGATCGACGCCGCGTTCCTCTACGTCTCGGCCTACTGCTTCGAGGTGTCGCTGCGGTACGACCCCGGCAGCGGCGCCGACCAGCGCGTCCTGGACCGGGACGCGCTGGTGGAGCGGTACCGGATGCTGCCCCGCGACACCTTCCCGAACACGGTCGCCCACATCCGCGAGCTGACCTCGGGCGAGGAGCACGAGCGGTTCGAGTTCACGCTCGGCACCCTGCTCGGCGGCTTGCTCCCGGGCCGGCCGGACGCGCGGCCCGCGGCGGAGGCTTAGGCGCGCAGGCGCAGGCGTGCAGGCCAGGGCACCCTCTCGCGTGCCGCAGTTGGCTGCCCGCGCGCACCCGCGTCAGAGCGGGGACGTGCGGGCGGCGGGCGGTGCGGGGCTCGGGTGCGGGTTGGCAGAGGCGCCTTCCGTGTTCAGCAGGACGGCCACCGTGTCGGGGCCGATGCCCAGCGCCGCCCTGCGTCCCCCGGCGCCCGCGCCGGTGAGCGCGGCCCGGGTTCCGGCGAGCGGAGCGGCCCCGCAGGGCCCCGACGAGAGGCCGAGTCCGGCGAGGTCGGCTGCGGCCAGCGCGCTGTCCGTGTCCGATACGGCGACCGCGGCGTCCAGCCCGTCCCGCAGAAAGGGCCAGGCGATGCTCGACGGGGTGCCGCAGTTGAGTCCGGCCATGGTGGTGGTGTCGGTGGTGACGCTGACGGGGCCGCCACGGGCGAGGCTCTCCCGTGCGCAGGCCGCGGCCTCGGGCTCCACGGACAGCAGGGCCGGAGGCCGGCCGGCCGGGCGGCTGCGGTAGTGGGTGACCACGGCCTGGGCCAGGGAGCCCACGCCGACGGGCACGGCCACCAGGCCGGGGCCCTCGACAACGCCCGCCTGTGTCAACTGCTCGTCGATCTCGGCGCAGAGGGTGGAGTACCCCTCGACGACCCAGCCCGGGATCCGCTCGTATCCGGGCCACGCGGTGTCCTGGAGCAGGACCGCTTGCGGCCCTTCGGCCGCGGCTGCGGCCCGGCGGACGGCCTCGTCGTAGTCCCCCGCGACCTCGGTGAGCCGCGCCCCTTCGGCGACGACGGCCGCCGCGGCCACGGGGTGCACGCCCACGGGGACGAAGACGTGGGCGCGCTGCCCGAGCAGGCGTGCCGTACGAGCGACGGCCCGGCCGTGGTTGCCGTCGGTGGCGGTCACCAGGGTCACGGGGCCGGGCTCCGCACCGTGCACGGCCCGCTCCGCCAGCGTGCGGTGCACGGCCCAGGACGCTCCCAGCACCTTGAACGCGGGCAGCCCCAGCCGGTGCGACTCGTCCTTGACGAAGACCCGCCCGACACCCAACTCGCGCGCCAGCGAAGGAAGTTCGACGAGCGGGGTGGAGGCGTAGCCGGGCAGCGTGCGGTGGAAGGCCCGCGCCCCGGCGGGTGCGGGTGCGCACCGCCACGCGCGCGCCCCGGAACGGGCGAACCACGGCAGGGTGCGGGAAGAGGCGGCACTGTCGGTCACACCCCCCAGGGTCCGCCGCCCTGCCACAATCGGTCCAGCGCATGTTTTCGACGTATACCCGTCGAGGAATCCGATCAGTGGGGCTGCTGGGACCGCAGTCACGAGAGGACGTGTCGGCAGTGTTCGATCTGCACCGGCTCCGCCTGCTGCGCGAGCTCAAGCACCGCGGCACGCTCGCGGCCGTCGCCGCCGCCCTGTCCTACGCGCCCTCCTCGGTCTCCCAGCAGTTGTCCCAGCTGGAGGCCGAGGTCGGTGTCCAGTTGCTGGAGCCGGTTGGGCGGCGGGTCAGGCTGACCGAGCAGGCCGAGATCCTCGTCGCGCACACCGAAGCCGTGCTCGAACGCCTGGAGCGCGCCGAGTCCGACATCGCCGCCTCCCTCGACGAACTGACCGGCACCCTGCGCATCGCCTCGTTCCAGACCGCCGCCCTGGCGCTCATTCCGACCGCGCTCGGCCTGCTCCGCGAACGGCACCCGCGGCTGCGCGTCCACCTCACCCAGCAGGAACCGGAACAGTCCCTGCCCGCCCTGCACGCCCGGGACTTCGACCTGGTCCTCGCCGAGGAGTACCCCGGCAGTCCCCACCCGCGTTCCGCCGAGCTCGAACAGGAGGACCTGCTCCACGACCCGCTGCGCCTCGCCCTCCCCGAGCACTCCGGCAGCACGGATCGCGGCGGCCCGCTCACGGTGCTGCGCTCGCTCGCCCGTCGCCCCTGGGTGATGGAGCCCGAAGGCACGCCCGCCCGGCACTGGGCCGTGACGCTGTGCCGCAGGGCGGGCTTCGAACCCGACGTACGGTTCGAGTCCACCGACCTCCTCCTGCACCTGCGGCTGGTGGAGCAGGGGCATGCCGCCGCGTTCCTGCCCGACCTGGTCTGGAGCGGGCGGCCACCGGCCGTTCCGCTGCGGCAACTGCCGCTCGGGCAGCGCCGCCGCCGCGTCTTCACCGTCGTACGGCAGGGCGCCAGCCGGCATCCCGCAGTGCTGGCCTGCCGCGCCGCGCTCCGCCGGTCGGTGACCGACTCGATGGCCGACTGACCTGAATCCGCGGGGATTTCACGGCCCGGACGCCCCGGGGCGTATCGCCCGCGTATCGAAATCCGCATACATCGCCGCAACACTGGGGCCTCTTCAGTGGAACCGCTCATCACCACGGAGAGACACCGAGGAGAAGGCGTGGCCGCTGAAGACATGGTTCCCGAGGACGTGGCTGCCGCAGGCACCGACGACAACAACTGGACCCGGCGCTCGCTGCTGCGCGGTGCCGCCGCCCTGACCGGTGCCGCGGCGGCCTCGTCGCTGCTCGGCGGAACGGCATCCGCGCTGGCCGGCGGCGGTGACGCGGACGCGCTGTTCAGAGCCGGGGAGTTCGAGAAGGCGGGGCGCGCGTACGAGGAGGTCCTGAGGAAGGACCCCCGGAACGTGCACGCGGCCCGCCGGCGCGGCCGGATCGGGCTGCTGGCCAACAGGTTCGCCGACGCAGAGAAGTACCTCGGTACGGCCCTCCGGCTGGCGCCCGACGACAAGGACGCCCACTACCTGCTGGGCGACTGCTACCTCCGGCAGGACAAGCTCCCCCTCGCCGCACCGCACTGGCAGGCGGCCGGCGAGAAGGCCTACGCCCAGTGGTTCGCCGCCGTCCGCGGCGAGCCGTACCAGGTGCGCGGCGACATCGCGCGGCTGCCGATCCGGCAGATGGACCCGATGCCGCTGGTGGAGGTCTCGGTCAACGGCGGTCCGACGAAGCACTTCACGTTCTACACCGGGGCCTCGAACCTGAGCATGCGCGCCTCGGTGGCCAAGGAGACCGGACTGAAGCCCGTCGCCAGTCAGCGGGTCGAGTTCGAGGGCGGCTTCATGTGGGCGCACTACGGGATCCTGGACTCCTTCGAGCTCGGCGGCATCGAACTGCGCAACGTCCCCGTGGGCTGGTCGTCGACGGAGTCGGGGGAGGACACCGACACCGACAGCGACGGCATGATCGGCACCTGGGTCTTCTCCCACCTGCTGACCACCTTCGACTACGCGGGCAGGCAACTGGTGCTGCGCCGCCGCACCCCGGAGGCGGCGGGCCGGGTGCACGCCGCGTCCGTACGGGCGGGTGCCGAGCCGCTGCCGCTGTGGCTGGCCGACCAGTTCCTGCACACCCGGGGCACGGTCACCGGCGCCTCCGGCTCCGGCACGGGGGTGGTGGGCGTGAACTTCGGCGGCAGCGGGGGCGAGAGCGCCGCGGTCGTCTTCGCCGACACGGCCGAGAAGCTGGGGGTACGCACCGACCACGGCCGTCCCCTCGGGACGTTCGCCCACAGTCACCCGGCCGTCACCTACCCCTGCTATCCGCGGGAGATCCGCATCGGCGACGCCGCCGCCCGGGACATCTACTGCGAGTCGCACCCCCAGGCCGCTCTCGCCCCCTACGGGTTCGACGTGCGCGCCGCCTTCTTCCACTGCTTCCACAAGCCCTACGCGCTCACCCTGGACCTCACCGCCATGCACCTGTACATCGCTGCCACGGCGCCGTAGGTCAGCCCCGGGTCCGGTGTGCCGCGCCGTAGAGGTCGATGGCCAGGGCGACGGCAGCGTGGGTGGCCGGGTGGGGGTCCTGGCGGCGCCAGACGATGTGGACGGGGACGGGTGCGGCGTCGCGCAGCGGGCGGTAGGTGATGCCGTCGCGTCGGTACTGGGCGGCGGTGCCCCGGGGGGTGATGCCGACGCAGCGGCCGGTGGCGATGGCGGCGAGCCAGTCGTCGATGTCGTGGGTGTGCTCGACGGCGGGCCGTTCGCCCTCGGGCCACAGGTTCAGGGTGGTGGTGCCGGTGCGGCGGTCCAAGGCGAGGGTGCGGGTGGCGACTTCGTCCAGCCGGATGCTGCGGCGGCGCGCCCACGGATCGTCGCTCGCCAGGGCCAGGTACCGGGGCTCGTGCCCGACGAGGGCGTACGACCAGGGCTTGAGGTCGAGGGCGCTGCGGACGACCGCGAGGTCGCAGAGCCCTTCGGCGAGTCCTCCGGTGGCGGAGTTGTGCCGGATGAGCCGGAGTTCGGTGCCGGGGTGGTAGTGGTGCCAGCGGCGCTGGAACTCGGTGGTGTGCCGGCCGAACGCGGACCAGGCGTGGCCGATGTGCAGTCTGCTGTGCCCCGAGGTGGCCTCGGTGACGAGTTCGTCGGCGCCCGCCAGCAGCAGCCGGGCACGGGCGAGCACCTGGACGCCGGCCGTGGTGGGCTCGACGGTACGGCTGGTGCGGTGCAGCAGCCGTACCCCGAGGACCTTCTCCAGGGCGCCCAGGGTGCGCGAGACGGCGGCCTGCGAGACGCCGAGTTCGAGGGCGGCGTCCGTGAAGCCGCCGGTGTCGACGATGGCGACCAGGCAGCGCAGGTGCTTCAGCTCCAGCCCGGTCGCATCGCCCCGCCCGGCACCGTCACCTCGCCGGACGGCGTCCCCGCGCCCGGCGGCTTCTCCCGGTCCTGCGGTGGTCTTTCCCGGCGTATCCATACGCTCAGCGTATCGACAGCGCGACGGATGCATTTTGCGTATCCCGTGGACCGGCGCACCGTGTGGCCATGGAGACCTCACAGGGTGTCGGCCGGGCCCCCGCCGACGGCGGCGGGACGAGTCGTACGGGCAGCGGCCGAGCGGGAGTGGCGCTCATGCTGGGCAGCGGTCTGTCCAACCAGGTAGGAGCTTCGGTGGCCGCTCTGGCATTCCCGGTGGTCGGCCCGGCGGGGGTGGTGGCGATCCGTCAGTGGGTGGCCGCCGGGGTGCTGTGGTCGGCGTGCAGGCCGCGCCCGCGCTCGTTCACCGCGGCGCAGTGGCGGCCCGTGCTGGGGCTGGCGGTGGTGTTCGCGGTGATGAACCTGGCCCTGTACACGGCCATCGGGCGCATCGGGCTCGGGCTGGCCGTCACCCTGGAGTTCTGCGGTCCGCTGGCCGTGGCGCTGGCGGGCTCGCGCCGCCGGACCGACGCCCTGTGCGCGCTGGCCGCCGCGGGCGCGGTCGTCGTCCTCACCCGTCCCTCGCCGTCCACGGACTACCTCGGCATCGCGCTGGCGCTGCTGGCCGCGGTGTGCTGGGGCTGCTACATCCTGCTCAACCGTGCCGTGGGCCGGCGTCTGCCCGGTCTGGAGGGCTCGGCCGCCGCCGCGGCCGTGTCCGGCGCCCTCTACCTCCCGGTCGGCGCCCTGGTCCTCTGGCGGCATCCCCCCACGTGGCCCGCCCTCGGCTGCGCCCTGGCGGCCGGGGTGCTGTCCTCGGCGGTGCCGTTCCTCGCCGATCTGCTCGCGCTGCGCCGGGTGCCGGCGCACTTCTTCGGCGTGTTCATGAGCGTCAATCCGGTCTTCGCGGCCCTGGTCGGCCTCGTCGTGCTCGACGAGCACCTCGACGCGGCGGCCTGGACGGCCATCGCGGTCGTCGTCGGCGCCAACGCCGTGGCCGTCGCGGCGGCCTCCGCCCGGAGCCGCACCGCACCGGGCTGATCGCCGTACCGCCGGCAGCCGCGTCGGCAGGCGGGCGGGAGCGGCGGTCGCGCCCACGGTGGGCGAGCGGGCGTCGCGGCGCACCCGGCTCCGGTGGGCGGAGCCGGGTGCGGACCGTGCGGCGGACGGCGGCTTCGACTGCGTCGACTACTTCGGCTGCTTCGGCTGCTTCGGCTGCTTCGGCTGCTTCGGCTGACGGTGGCTTCAGCAGACCGTGACGTTGACCGCGAGGCCGCCGCGGGCCGTCTCGCGGTACTTGTCCAGCATGTCGACGCCGGTCTCCTTCATGGTGAGCGTCACCTCGTCGAAGCCGACCCGGTGGTGGCCGTCGCCGCGCAGTGCCATGCGGGCCGCCGCGATGGCCTTGACGGCGGCCATGCCGTTGCGTTCGATGCAGGGGATCTGGACGAGTCCGGCGACCGGGTCGCAGGTCAGGCCGAGGTTGTGCTCCATGCCGATCTCGGCGGCGTTCTCCACCTGTTCGGGGGTGCCGCCGAGTGCTTCGGTGAGGCCGGCGGCGGCCATCGCGCACGCGGACCCGATCTCGCCCTGGCAGCCGACCTCGGCCCCGGAGAGGGAGGCGTTCTCCTTGAGCAGCAGCCCGAACGCCCCGGCGGCCAGCAGGAACCGGCCGATGTACGCCTCCAGTTGGCTCGGCGACAGGTGCGGCGACGCGAACGCGAGGTAGTGGCGCAGCACGGCGGGGATGACGCCGGCGGCCCCGTTGGTGGGGGCGGTGACCACCCGGCCCCCTGCCGCGTTCTCCTCGCTGACGGCCATCGCGTACGCCGTCGCCCACTCGGTGGAGCGCGCGTGGTCGACCCCGAGGGCGGTGAGTTGGCGGACGGTGATCGCGGCCCGGCGCCGGACGCCGAGCCCGCCGGGCAGCACGCCCTCCTGCGCCAGGCCGCGCTCGATGCACCGGTCCATCACCTGCCAGATCTCTCCGAGGCGTTGGTGCACTTCGGCGTGGCTGCGCCGGGAGAGTTCGTTGGCGAGGACGAGGGAGGAGATGCGCAGCCCGGTGCGCCGCGTGGTGGCGAGGAGTTCCTGTGCCGTGCGGAAGGGGTACGGGACGTCCGGCCGGGGCGCCCGGTCGGGGTCGGCGCACGCCTCGTCCTCGTCGACGATGAAGCCGCCGCCGACGGAGTAGTACGTCTTGGCGAGGAGCGGGGTGCCGTCGGCCGCGTACGCGGTCAGGCGCATGGCGTTGGCGTGCCGCGGCAGGGTCTCGTCCGGTTTCATGACGAGGTCGGTGGCCGGGGCGAACGGGATCTCCTTCGCCCCCAGCAGCACGAGCCGCCCGGACTCCTCGACCGCCCGCACGTCCGCCTGGGCGGCGTCCGGGTCGACGGTGTGCGGGAGGTTGCCGCACAGCCCGAGCAGGACGGCCTCGGGCGTGCGGTGGCCGACGCCGGTGGCGGCGAGCGATCCGAAGAGTTCGGCCCGGACCCGGGCGGTACGGGCGAGCAGGTCGGTGCTGCGGAGCTCGCGGGCGAAGAACGCGGCGGCGCGCATCGGCCCGACGGTGTGGGAACTGGAGGGTCCGACGCCGATGGAGAAGAGGTCGAAGACGGAGAGAGACATGGGGCCCCTTGGGACGGAGGTGGCAGTAGGTGGGGGGAGCGCTCGGGTTACGACGCGACGACGACCGTTTCCTTGGTGGCGCTGTCCTCCTGGGGTGCCGTCTCCTCCTCGTAGCAGTCGCGGGCCAGTCCGTCCCGGGCGGCCTTGCGGCCGGCGTTCAGGGCCCAGTAGTAGAAGCCGAGGGCGCTCACCGCGACCAGTGCCATGTCCACACCGCCGGGGATGAGGCCGCTGCCGCCGAAATCGGGGCTGCCCAGGGCCGAGATCACGGCCATCCAGAGGAGGAAGGCGATCATCCACCAGGCGGGGGCGAACTGCCGTACCAGCGAGCCGGGTTCACGGCGGTGCATCACCACGGCGGCGATCGGGACCGAGATCAGGGCGAGGAGGATGCACAGGCCCGTGTTGGGCCACTTCGACCAGTACAGGGCACAGGCGGCCAGGACGAAGGTGAAGGGGCACAGGAACGCGGCGGCCGGGAGCCGGAAGGGGCGCTTCAGGTCGGGCTTGGTCTGCCGGAAGAGCCCAACGGCGATCGGGCCGATGAGGTACGAGATCACCATCGCGGCCGACACCACGGCGGACAGCGCGCTCCAGCTCTTGCCCGCGGCCAGCAGCAGGACGACCGAGAAGACGAGGTTGGCCCACATCGCGGGACGGGCGGTGCCGTAGACCGGGTGGACCTCCTTGAGCTTCTTGGGGAAGAAGCCGCTGTCGGCGAGGTTCTGGACCATGTAGGCGGAGGAGGCCACGTTGGCGATGTTGGACCCGGCGGGCGAGATGAACGCGCCGAACTGGAGCATCGTGACCACCCAGTGCAGGGCGAGCACCTTGGCGAGGTCGACGAACGGGGAGTCGAAGTTGACGCCCTGCCAGCCCTTGGCGGCGAGCTCGTCGGGGGGCACGGAACCGATGAACGCGACCTGGAGCGCCAGGTAGATCAGCAGGCCGAGTCCGAGGGCGCCGATGAGGGCGGCGGGGATGGCCCTGCCGGGGTTCTTGGCGGAGCCGCCGAGGTTGACGATCGCCTGGAAGCCGTTGAAGGCGAACACCACACCGCTGGTGCTGACGGCGGTGAGGACCGCGGTCCAGCCGTACGGGGCGAAGCCGCCCGCGCTGCTGAAGTTGCTGGTGTGGAAGCCCGAGGCCATGAGGGCGGCGACGGTCAGGACGGGGATGCCGAACTTGAAGAGGGTGAGCAGGATGTTCACCCGCGCGAGCAGCTGGACGGACCAGTAGCAGACGAGCCAGAGCGCGACGGTCAGCAGGAAGGCGACGACGGTTCCGGAGCCGGTGAGTTGATGGTTCGCCGTGTCGAACAGCCCGGACGCCCAGCTGAAGTTCCAGGACGCCATGTACTGGGTCGTCGCGATGGACTCGATCGGGATGAGGGCTGCCACCGCGAGCCAGACGGCCCAGCCGGTGATGAACCCCAGCACAGGACCGTGCGAGAAGGCGCCGAACCGTGCCATGCCGCCGGGTATGGGGTAGGCCGCGCCCACCTCTCCGTACGACATGGCGATCAGCCCCATGAAGATCGCTCCGAGTATCCACGCGACCACCGCCGCCGGACCGGCGACCTTCGCCGCGTTGCCCGCACCGAAGAGCCACCCCGAGCCGAAGATGGAGCCGATGCCAATCATGATCAGGGCAAAGAGGCTGATGCTCTTTCTGTTGCCCGCGCTCATGTCCATGTGCTGTCAACCGTTCGCCGTTGAACCGGATCTGATGCAACGACAGTAATGAGCGGAATTGCACAGTTGACGCGCCGTTAGTCCTGAAGGTGCGGGTAAATCGGCCTATCTCGTGATGACTTCGGACTCGCGGTCGGAACCGGCGCACGCGGCGGGCGGGGCGTCGTCAGGTGACCAGGCCCCGGCGGTAGGCGTGGACGACCGCCTGGACGCGGTCGCGCAGGCCGAGTTTGGCGAGGATGCGGGAGACGAACGTCTTGACCGTCTCCTGGCTCAGCGACAGGGCCCCGGCGATCTCGCTGTTGGAGAGGCCCTCCGCGAGGAGGCGGAGTACTTCCAGTTCCCTGGGGGTGAGCGGGTGCTCGGGCGGGGTGTCGTCGGCGGGGCGGATCCGGGCCGCGTACCTGCCCACGAGCTGACGTGTCACCTCCGGGTCCAGCAGTGCCGCTCCGGAGGCCACCGTCCGGATGCCCTGGAGGAGTTGGGCCGGCGGGGCGTCCTTGAGCAGGAACCCGCCGGCCCCGGCGCGCAGCGCCTCGTAGACGTACTCGTCCAGGTTGAACGTCGTGACGACGAGCACCTTGACGGGGTTCCGCACGGCCGCGCCCGCGAGGCGGCGGGTGGCCTCGATGCCGTCGAGCACCGGCATGCGGACGTCCATCACCACGACGTCCGGACGCAGCCGTTCGACGAGTTCGACCGCGGTCCCCCCGTCCCCGCACTCCCCCACCACCTCCAGGTCGGGCTGGGCGTCGATGATGGTCACCAGACCGGTGCGGACCAGTACCTGGTCGTCGCAGACCAGTACCCGGACGGGCTCGGTCACGAGGCGCTCCCGCCGGGGATGCGGGCCCGTACGACGAAGCCGCCGCCGTCGCGCGGGTCCGCGCTGAACTCGCCGCCCAGCACGCCCACGCGTTCGCGGAGTCCGGCCAGCCCCCGTCCGCTCCCGCCGGGGGACGCGGCCGACGCGCCGGTTCCGGCCGTGCTGACCTCCACGGTGATCTCCCTTCCGCCGTGGTGCACCTGTACCGAGGTGCGGCTGCCGTGGGCGTGCTTGAGTGCGTTCGTCAGGGCTTCCTGCACGACCCGGTAGGCGACGAGGTCGGCGCTGCCGGTGGACTGTGCCGGGGTGCCCTCCTCGGTGAACTCCACCGGCTGCCCGGCCCGGCGGGTCTGCTCGACGAGGGTACGGAGCCGGCCGGCGGCGGGGGCCCTGGTTCCGGGTCCGTGGTCGGGGTTGAGCAGGTCCAGCAGGTGCCGCAGGTCGGCGATGGCCCGGCGGCCGGTGTCGCTGACGGCGGTGAGCGACTGGTCGAGACGGTCCGGTGCGTCGGTCAGCCAGCGCGCCGCCTCCGCCTGCACGACCATCGCCGTCACATGGTGGGTGACCACGTCGTGCAACTCGCGGGCGATGCGCGACCGTTCGTCGGCGAGGGTCTCCGCGGCGACGCGGCGGCGGCGTTCCGCCTCGGCGGTCCGGTTGCCGCGCAGCCACACGCCGATGCCCCACGCCAGGGCCAGCGCCAGATAGAACGTCACGAACTCGATCGGCGGATCGCCGGTGCCGAGCCGGTACAGCGCGACCGACAGCAGGACGTACGCCCCGGAGAGGGCGAGCACGGTGGCGCGCCGGTGGCTTTCCAGCCGGGATCCGACGGTCAGCAGCGCGATGGGCAGCGCGCTGCCCGCGAACGAGTGGTAGCCGCGCAGCTGGTCGACGGCGAAGCCGAGGGACACGAGGGTGAGGCAGAGCACCGGCCAGCGCCGGCACACCAGCAGCGGAAGGGCCTCCAGCAGGATCGCGACGACGGCCACCGCGTCGAAGGGGCGGTTCGGCACGCTGCCGAGCAGCGTCCCCCGGCTGTGCAGCGCCGGCACGAACGACGCGGCCAGGAGCGCCAGTCCGAGCGCCGGATACCAGACCGCGGGACCGATCCGGCGCCACTGTTCCGGGACCCGCCGTGGAGTGATCACCGGGAAAGCTTAGGGGTGTTCGCACGGCCGGCCGGGCGGCGGGACTGCTGCTGACCGGAGTTCGCACGGCCGGCCGGGCGGCGGGAGTCCTGGTGGCCGGAGTTCGCACGGCCGGCCCGGTGGCGGAAGGGACGTTGACCGGTCGGACGGAGTGGGCGGACCGGGGCTGTGGGACGCATCGGCCCTACCCGCGCGCGGCGGCCTGCGCGGCGACGCGCTGGATGGCCCCGACGGCGATGTCCGGGCGGTCGACGTGAATGTAGTGGCCGGTCCCGGGAGCGGTGCTGAGGCTGCCGCGGGGCGAGAGCGCGAGCCACTGGCGCTGCCCGTCGGCCCACATCCGCTCCAGGGCGGGCCCGTACCGGGGCACCATGGAGTACTGGGACTCGTGCGCGAGGATCTGCACCGGGATGTTCCCCGCGGGGCGGACCGGGGCGTCGGTGATGAGGAACCTCTCCGGATTCTGGCCCTTGTTCACGCCGATGGTCTGGTCCCGCAGCTGGGCCGCCATGCCGGTGGCCGACGCGGGGATCGCCCTGTTGATGCCCGCGGTCAGGGCCGGGACCGTGGCGTCCATCAGGACCAGGCCCTTGACCCGGTCCAGGTGGTCGGGCGCGTACCGGGCGGCGATGAGGCCGCCCATGGAGTGGCCCGCGAGGACGACCGGGCGGTCGCCGACGATCCGGTCGAGGACCCCGGTCAGGATCCTGCCGCTGTCCTCGACCGTCTGGGGTCCCGTGGGTTTGTCGCTGGCGCCTTCGCCGAGCCGGTCGTACGAGCAGACCCGGGCGTCCTTGGCCAGGGTCCTGGTCAGGCCGGCCATCGTGTTCAGCCCGTCGCCGCCGCCCGCCATGAGGACGACGACCGGCCTGCCGTCCACCGGGCGGCCGGAGCACGAGACATTGACCGAGCGGCCCGCCACCCGGACCTTCCTGGTGCCCGAGAACGAGTCCGCACCGCCCTGCTCCCCCGCACCTTTGCCACTGCCCTTCTCCTCGTTGCCCCGGTCACCGCCGCTCTCGTCCTCGTCGTCCCGTACCGCGTCGATGAGGGATTCCGACAGCGACCGCGCCTCGGCTGCGACGTTCCCGTACCCGACGATGCCCGCGCCGCCCACGGCACAGAGCACGACGGCCACGGCGGTCACCTTGAGCGAGCGTTTCACGGGAGGGCCTCCGGAGGGACAGGGGAGAGGTCAGGGGCGCCTCGTACGGGACGCATGCCGAACGTTATGGATTCGGCGGCTCCGGATCGTCACCCCACGGAGCCCACTTCCGGGTAGCTCGCACGGGGGACAACGCACGGGAACCACCCACGGGGACAGCACACGTCCGGGACGGCCACGCGGCGGACCGCGTGCGTCCGCGGGCGTCCGCGCAGGCTTTGTACCCTGGCAGCATGCGCATGCGTCCCACGTTGAACTGGGTCCCCGACGGGGATCTGCCGCCCGGCACCTCGGACTGGGGACCCGTCGCCGACGTACTGGGGCGCGGCAACGCGCTGGTGCTGAGCGGGGCGGGCATCTCCACCGAGTCGGGGATTCCGGACTACCGGGGCGAGGGCGGGAGCCTGAGCCGGCACACCCCGATGACGTACCAGGAGTTCGTCTCCGACCCGCAGGCGCGGCGCAGGTACTGGGCGCGCAGCCATCTGGGCTGGCGTGTCTTCGGCCGGGCCAGGCCGAACGCCGGGCACCGGGCGGTGGCCGCCTTCCAGCGGCAGGGGCTGGTCCCCGGTGTGATCACGCAGAACGTCGACGGGCTGCACCAGGCCGCGGGCAGCGAGAACGTCGTGGAACTGCACGGCAGCCTCGACCGGGTCGTCTGTCTGTCCTGCGGCGCGGTCGAGGCCCGCGGTGACCTCGCCGTGCGCCTCACGGAGGCCAACGAGGGCTTCGCGCCGGTGGCCGCCGGGATCAACCCGGACGGCGACGCCGACCTCACCGACGACCAGGTCGGGGACTTCCGCCCGGTGCCGTGCACGGTCTGCGGCGGCGTCCTCAAGCCGGACGTGGTGTTCTTCGGGGAGGCCGTGCCGCCGCAGCGGGTCGAGCAGTGCCGCGAGGCGGTCCGGGCAGCCGACTCGCTGCTGGTCCTCGGCTCCTCCCTGACGGTGATGTCCGGGCTCCGGTTCGTACGCCAGGCGGCCGAGGCCGGAAAGCCGGTGCTGATCGTCAACCGGGACCCCACCCGGGGCGACCGCCTGGCCCTGGCCCGGGTGTCGCTGCCGCTCGGCGAGGTGCTCACCGGGGTGGCCGACCGGCTCGGTGTCCCCGTCCCGCACTGAGCGCACGCGGCGCGGGCTCGGGCCCGGCAGGCCGTACGGGGTGCCCCGGCGACGTCCGCCGGGCCCGGCGCGGAGTCCCTTCCGCGGCCCGCGGGCACCCCGGTTCCGGGGGCCGCGGGCCGCGCGTTCGGCGGGGTCAGCTCGTGCTGTACGACTCGTACGGTCCGTCGTGCTTCCACTTGCTCGAACCGAAGTCATAGGTACGGGCGTTCAGGACGACCGAGCCGTCCTCGTAGAAGTTCTTGTTGCAGACGACCCAGGTACCGGCACCGTTGGAGTTGACGCACTGACCGGTGCGGTAGACGCCGGGGTCGTTCCACTTCTTGTAGTTGCGCCAGTCGGCGACGGCCGAGGCCCCGTCGGCCTTGGCGTCGTGGACGTAGATGCGGTCGCCGTCGGGGACGAAACAGACGTCCACGTAGGAGTCGCCGACGCATCGCCAGTAGGGAACGTTGGGGTCGGAGATCTTGGTCCCGTGCTGCCACTTGTCCGCCGCTGCGGCCGGTGCGGCGGCAGCCACACCAAAAGCGAGTGCGCCTACGAGGGTCGCCGCGACGGTCATGGTTTTGCGTACCACTGGTGTGCTCTTTTCTTTTAGTTTGCCCTTTCCATTCGACACCGTGCCTTACTCACCAGACCAACAACAGGGGTCTCAGCAGGATCTCAACAATCGGAATATCCAGCTCCACCGATTTCGACGACTCTCGGCCACGTTTTACAGGGTTCCTGAAAAATGAATTTCTCGGAGTTGACCGGTTCGGCACCGGAAAAAGCAGAGGACCGCAGGTCGGCGACACGAGTCCTCGCCGCATCGGTCCCCGGTCGGAATTCCCCATGGCCCGTGCCGCAATTCCGCCGCACAGAAAGGGAATCCGCTCGATCCTCCGCACCGGCGGAAACGTTTACGGCACCTCGCGGAGATAGATGGCTCCGCACGTGTGGCAGAACGGCCTGGCGCGTTCCGTTCCCCAGGCGTCTTCGGACATCTCCTCGGCGTTCGCGACGAGGTCCCTCCCACACATGGCCTGTTCCTGGTCCCCGCGAGCCATGTGCCATTCCTTCAGGACGCCACTCTCGGGGATTCGCTCGGCGACAATCCGGTGACTCATCGCATGCTCCTTGCTTCGAGGCGGGCACGGCCACGGCTTCGGATCGAGGCCCGGCACCGCCGAGGCGGTACGGACCGCCCGTGCGCCCGTGCTCACCTGCGCCCGTGCTCGCGGCTCGCCGCTCAGACGCGGACGGCCTTCGTCTCCACCATGCCCCCGGGCGGGGTCCCTGGCGAACGCAGCCTGTCGTCGAGGGACGCGAAGGCCGTGCAGGCGAGGGGCAGCGCCAGGGCGGCGGAGACCACGATTCCGATCATGACGGGCGCGAGGATTCCGGCGTAGTACGCGGCGAAGAAGTTGCCCGTGGCCTGTTCGACGAGGCCCCGGACGAGCGGGCGCAGCGGCAGGGCGAGCTGGGTCACCAGCCGGAGCGCTCCGGCGGTGAGCGCCGCCAGCGGCAGCGCCAGGGCGAGCACCCCGGCCGCTCCGGCGCGCGACCGCGTCAGCGCCCAGGAGCTGCGGAGCGCCGCGCGGGGGCCCAGGCCGGCGGCAGCGGCGGCCGGGGCGAGGGAGAGCGAGAGGCGCAGCAGTACGGCGACGCCCACGGCCGCCACCGGTGATGCCTCGACAAGCGTGTAGGGCAGCGATCCGCGCTCCAGGGGCAGCGGGGTGTCGAGCTGGTAGCCGGTGAGGCTGTGCGCCACGAAGCCGACGAGCAGCGGTGGTGACCATACGGCCAGCCCGCGCAGCGCGTACACGGTGAGCACCTGTCGCCGCCGTGCGGGGCCCTCGGGCTTCCGGGCCGCGACGGCGCGCGAGCACACCGTCTGGAGGGCCGCGCCGCCGGTGCCCATAAGGAGCAGGAAGAGCGGGAGCGCGCAGAGGGCGACCAGGAGCAGGCCGGTGGTGTCGTGCAGGTAGGGGTCCTCAAGCTGCCGGTAGCGGATGCGTTCGTCGCGCATCCGGGTGAACACGGGCCAGGCGAGCGCGAACACGGCGACCGTCATCAGCAGTCCGGTCAGTGCGGACAGTCCGACGACGCGTCCCGTGGCCCGTGCCACTGTCCCCCGGTGCCGCTTCAGCGCGGCGAACGCGGTGGCGAGGGTTCCGCCTCGTGCCTCGCCGCGTTCCGCACCCACGCGTTCCGTATCTCCGCGTTCCGTATCTCCGCGTTCCGCGCCGCCGCCCGTCCTTGGCGCCGTGCGGTCGTCGTGCTGTGGGGGCATGGAGCCAGCCTTCCGTGCGGGGGATCCGGTCCCGACAAGGACGACGGGTGCACCATGCACGGTTCTCCGCCACGTGTGTCACGGTGGTGACGGTGCTTCACGGAAGAGTCACGAGGCCGACCCCGCTAGCATCGCCCCATGAATCGGACATATCTTGCTTTTGGGTCCACTCTGGCCGTGGGTGTGCTGCTGGCCGGGTGCGGTGGCACCACCTCCCCGAGCCCCGCCGGCTCGGTGCGGAGCAGCGGTGCGGGGCCCGCCCCGGCGGTACGCACGGCGGACGCGATCGGCGTCCTGGACGCGCTCCAGAAGGCGGCGGACGACAACGGGGGCAACCGCGCCTCCGGCAGGCCCGGGTTCGACGCCAGCCTGAAACTGGTCCGGGAACGTCTGGAGAAGGCGGGACTGACCACCCGCGTCGAGGAGTTCACCGTCCCGGGCAGCGGGCGCAGAACGGCCAATCTGCTGGCCGAACTCCCCGGCACCGCACCGGACAAGGTGCTCATGGCCGGAGCCCATCTGGACAGCGTGGACGCCGGGCCCGGCATCAACGACAACGGCTCCGGGGTGGCGGTCCTGGTGGCCGCCGCCGAGGCGATGTCCCGGGCGGACAGCAGGCCGGCCCGCACCGTGCGGTTCGCCTTCTGGGGTGCGGAGGAGCAGGGCCTCGCGGGATCGCTGGCCCATGTCTCGAAGCTGGCCCCCGCGGAGGCGTCCAGGCTTGTCGGGTACGTGAACTTCGACATGACCGCGACCAAGGGCGGGCACTACGGCATCCTCGACGCCCGCAAGGAGTCGCTGGGGCGCCTGCCGGAGCAGGTACGCCCGGTGTTCGACGAGCTCAGGTTCCCGGCCGGCTCGGACAGGATCCAGAAGGTTCTGGAGTCCGCCTACCGCGCCCAGGGGGCCACGCCCGAACCGGATCTGACGACCGCGGCGAGCACCGACAGCTACCCCTTCCAGCTGAAGCTGCCGGGCGTGCCCGTCGGCGGCATCGTGATGCTCAACGAACAGCCCGTCACCAAGGACGGCGTCCTGCTGTTCGCGCCGTGCTACCACCAGGCGTGCGACGGCCGCGACAACATCGACGAGGGCGTACTGGAGAAGAACCTGCGGGCCGCCCACCGCGCCCTGACCGAACTCGCCGCGTAGCGCCGCACTCCGGGGCTCCGGCGCCGCCCCGAAGGCCCGCCACCGCTGCCGCTGCCGCTGCCGCGCTACGGCGTACCGGGCGGCGGCAGGCGCCGGGTGACCCGGTCCAGCAGATCCGTCAGCGGCCCGCCGACGTCCCGGCCGAACTCGGTCAGACCGTAGGTGACTTGGGGCGGTGTCGTCGGCTCGACCTGCCGCCAGACCAGATCGTCCCGGACCAGTGCGCGCAGGCTCTGCGCGAGCATCTTCTCGCTGATGCCCCGGATGCTCTCGCGCAGTTCGTGGAAGCGGAGGTCACCGCCCCGCAGGGCGATCAGCACCCAGACGCCCCACTTGCTCGTCACGTGGTCGAGCACGCCGCGCGCCGGGCAGTCCGTGTGAAACACCTCATACCGCGGCTGGGGCACGGTCCGTGTGAGCTGCTGACCTTCTGTCATGTGAGGAGCTTACCCAGAGGTATGTACTTACCAGAAGTTAGTGCGGCTCCTAGCGTCACGGTCACACGGCACATCGAACGAGGAGCTGACCATGATCGTGGTGACCGGGGCGACCGGCAATGTGGGCCGACCGCTGACGCGGGTGCTGGCCGGGGCGGGACAGCAGGTGACGGCGGTGTCGCGGCACCCGGCCGCGGTGCCCGAAGGGGTACGCCACGTGACGGCGGACCTGGCCGTACCGGACGGGCTTGAGCCGGTCCTCACGGGGGCGAAGGCCCTCTTCCTGCTGCTGCCGGGCGACCTGCACTCCGCCGGGGCCGACCCGGCGGGGATCATCCGCCGGGCCGCTGCGGCAGGCGTCCGGCGGATCGTGCTGCTGTCCTCCCAGGGCGTGGCGACCAGGCCGTTCGGCGCGACGCGGATCGCGGTGCGCGCGGTGGAGGACGAACTGCGGCGCTCCGGCCTGGACTGGGCCGTCCTGCGGCCGGGCGGATTCGCCTCCAACGCCCTGTGGTGGGCGGAATCCGTCCGTACGCGGCGGACCGTCGCCGCCCCCTTCGGCGACGTGGGCGTGCCGCTCGTCGACCCGGCGGACATCGCCGACGTCGCGGCCGCCTGTCTGCTGGACGACCGGCACAGCGGCGGCGTCTACGAACTGACCGGCCCGCAGGTGATATCGCCCCGCCGGCAGGCGGCGGACATCGCGGACGCGCTCGGTTCGCCGGTCCGGTTCCACGACCTGTCGCGCGAGGAGGCCGCGGCGGCCATGGCGCGGAGCATGCCGAGGGAACTCGCCGAGGACACCCTGGACATCCTCGGGTCGCCGGCCCCGGCCGAGACGCGGGTCTCCCCGGACGTGCGGAAGGTGCTCGGCAGGGACCCGCGCACCTTCGCCGAGTGGGCCGCCCGCAACGTCGACGCGTTCCGCTGAGCCCGGTGGCGCCCGTGCGGCCGGGGCGCCCGGTTCACTCCGGTGCCGCCCTGGCCACATGGAGCGCGAGGTAGGCGATCTCCTCCTTGGGGAGGGGATCGCCGTACTCCTGCTCGATGTACGAGCCGACGCGTTCCGCCGCCGCCACGGCACGCGGGTAGCGCTCGCCGAGCTGCTGGTACAGGAAGTCGTCGTCGCTGGTGAGCAGGTGCCCGGTGAAGAAGCGTTCGGCGAAGTACTGGAGGTGGCTGATGAACCGGGCCCGGTGCAGGCTGTCGTCGTCGAACCGGGCGGTGGTGGTGTGGGTGACGATCTGGGTGATGGCGTTGATCAGGCCGACGACGCGCAGCGGGTCGACGGCCGCCGGTCCGGCCTCCGCGTTGACCAGGTGGAAGGCGATGTTCGCGGCCTCGTCCTCGGGCAGTTCGGCGTCGAGGCGTTCGCGCAGCAGGCCGACGGTACGCAGGCCGACCGCCCAGTGCCGCGGGTAGAGCGCGCGCATCTCCCAGGCGAAGCGGTTGACGACCAGCAGTCCCTGCCGGGCGCGGGCGACCGCGAAGTGGAGGTGGTCGGTGAGGGCGAGGTAGATGTGCGGGTCGAGTGCGATGCCCTGCTCGGCCGCGAACCCGACGGTCTCCCTGGTGATCTCCAGGTAGCCGGGCGGGATCGCGGAGAGGAGGTCGACGAGGGTGTGGTGGTCGGCGTCGGCGAGTTCGACGAAGACCCGGTCGGGGGCGTCGGCGGGCACGCTCTCGCCGGGCTTGCGGCCGTAGCCGATGCCCTTGCCGAGCAGCACCCGTTCGACGCCGCGCTCGTCCTCGACGAGCACCACACTGGAGTTGAGCACCTTCTTGATGGTGTGGGACGCCACTTCGTCACCCTCGTGTTCCTGACGCGGTCCGGCCGCCGCGGCCCCGCGGGCCTGCGGGGCCACGGCGCGGCCCCTCATGAAAGGTCGGCGCCGTTCGACGCGATGACCTTCTTGTACCAGGTGAAGGAGTCCTTGCGGACGCGGCGCAGCGTGCCGCCGCCCATGTCGTCCTGGTCGACGTAGACGAACCCGTACCGCTTCGACATCTGCGAGGTCGAGGCGCTCACCAGGTCGATGGGTGCCCAGCTGACGTATCCGAGCAGGTCCACGCCCTCGTCCACGGCCTGGATCAGCTGCTCGAAGTGCGCCCGGAAGTAGTCGATGCGGTAGGGGTCGTGGACATGGCCGTCGGCGGTGAGCTCGTCGCGCATGCCCAGGCCGTTCTCGACGATGAACAGCGGTTTCCCGTAGCGGTCGTACAGGGAGATCAGCGAGATGCGCAGGCCGACGGGGTCGATCTGCCAGCCCCACTCGCTCGACGGCAGGAACGGGTTCTTCACCCCGAGGACGGTGTTGCCGGGGGTGCGCTCCGCGTCGGGGCGCACGGACTCCGTCATCGACATGTAGTAGCTGAAGGAGATGAAGTCCGCGGTGTGCTCGGCGAGCAGTTCGCGGTCGCCGTCCCGGAACGGGATCGTGATGCCCCGCCGCTCCAGGGCCCGCAGGGCCAGCCGGGGGTACGCGCCGCCCGCCTGCACGTCGGTGCACAGGTAGAGCATCCGCTCCTTGAGCTGGGTGGCGGCGACGTCGTCGGGGTGACAGGTGTTCGGGTAGGTGGTCAGCATGGTGAGCATGCAGCCCATCCGGGCGTCGGGCACCATGTCGCGCAGCATCCTGGTGACCGACGCGCCGGCCACGAACTGGTGGTGCAGCGCCGTGTAGCAGGCCTGCTCCAGCTCGTCCTGGGGAATCGTGTCCGGGATGATCGCCCCGGAGGTGAAGGGGTGGCGCAGGATGCCGTCGATCTCGTTGAAGGTGATCCAGGACTTCACGTACGCGCCGAAGCGCGCGAAGCAGACGGCCGCGAACCGCTCGAACAGTTCGATCGTGCGCCGCTCGACCCAGCCGTTGTGCTTCAGGGCGAGGGCGAGCGGGGGGTCGTAGTGGGAGAGCGTGACGAGCGGTTCGATCCCGAGCCTGCGCATCTCCCGGAACATCGCCTCGTAGTGGGCGACGCCCTCCTCGTTGGGTTCCGTCTCCTCGCCGGTGGGGAACAGGCGGGTCCAGGAGATCGAGACGCGCAGGGTCGTGAAGCCCATCTCGGCGAAGAGCGCGAGGTCCTCGGGGTAGCGGTGGTAGAAGTCGATGCCGCGCCGCTTGGGGTAGTAGGTGTCGTCCTGGTCGGCGGCGGCCTTCTCGACGCCCGCCTTCGTGACGACGTGGTGCGCCGCGTACTCGGTGGGGTCCGTGTGCGGCTTGTACGTCGCGACGTCGGAGACCGCCGGGCCGCGTCCGCCTTCCTTCCACGCTCCTTCGACCTGGTTGGCGGCGAGTGCGCCGCCCCAGCGGAATCCGTCAGGCAGTGCCATGGGTCAGCTCCTTCTTCTCGGTGCCCCGAGCGCTCTGCTCGTGGGCGTCCCGGGTGCGTACGGTGGCGAGGGGCGCGCCCGTCTCGATCGGGCCCGCCGCGAGGTCGGCCACGGAGAACTGCGCGGCGTTGACCACGACGACCGGGGTCGTGGTGTCGTAGCCGGCGGCGCGTACCGCGTCGAGGTCGACGTCCAGCACGTGCCGGCCGGCCTCGACCCGGTCGCCCTGGGCGATGTGTGCGGTGAAGTGCTCGCCGGCGAGCTTCACGGTGTCGACCCCGATGTGCACGAGCACTTCGGCGCCGGAGTCGGTGGTGATGCCGATGGCGTGCCGCGAGGGCAGCAGCGAGGTGACCGTGCCGCCGACGGGGGCCAGGACGCGGCCGGAGGCGGGCACGATGGCGATGCCCTCGCCCAGGGTTCCGCTGCTGAAGACCGGGTCGTCGACCTCGGCGAGGGGGATCGCGGTGCCGCTCATGGGGGCGACGAGGAGGTCGCCGCCCTGGGGCGCCTGCTGGGCGGTGTCGGTGCCGGCCGCCGCTCCGGGGTCAGGGGCGGTGGAGTCCTTCCAGGTCAGCAGCGAGACCAGGAAGGAGACCGCGAAGGCGATGCCGAAGCCGATGAAGGCGTTGACGATGTTCATCGGCGCGTCGTCGTTGGCGAACATCGACATGCTGGCAAGTCCCGGGCCGACGACGGCGTGCGCGGAGACGTGGGTGAGTCCGACGTAGGCGCCGCCGCTGAGCGATCCGGCGACGACGGCGACCATCGTGCGGCGGTTCTGGAGGGTGACGCCGTAGAGGGCCGGTTCGGTGATGCCGAACAGCGCGGAGACGCTGGCCGACACCGATGTGGCGCGCAGTGCGGCGCGCTTGGTGCGGAGCGCGACCCCGAGGGTGGCGCCGCATTCGCTGAGGTTGTGCGCGAGGGACGCGGGGAGGTACAGCGACTCCGCTCCGGTGGCGCCGACCTGGTTGAGGGTGGGCGGCAGGAACGCCTTGTGCATGCCGACCGAGATCACGAAGGGCAGCAGTGCGGCGAGCAGGGCCACGGCGACCCAGCCGAGCGTCTGGTGCATCCAGAGCATCGCCGAGGTCAGCAGGGTGCCGAGGCCGTAGCCGAGCGGGCCGAGCGCCACCATCGTGACGGGCACGACGATCAGGAAGCACATCATCGGTACGAAGAACACGCGGATCGGGCCGGGTGTGATGCGCTGGAAGGCCCGTTCCACTGCCCAGAGCAGCAGGACGCTGAGGATGGCCGGGAAGACCTGCGAGCTGTAGCCGATGTTGGTGACCGGGACGCCGAACAGGGACACTCCGCCGTCGCGGGCGATGAGTGCGGTGAACGCGGGGAAGAGCAGTACGCCGACCGCGCTGATCGCGACCGGGCGGTTGACGTTGAGCTTCTTCGCCGTGGTGTAGGCGACGAGCAGCGGCAGGAAGGCGAACACCGCGTCCGGAATGGCGGCCAGCAGGAGGTAGTTCTGGCCCTCCTTGTCCATCCAGCCGAGCACACCGCACAGCACGAGCAGCGACTTGAGCACGCCCGCGCCCGCGATGGCGGGCACGACGGGGGTGAAGACGCTGACGACGAAGTCCATGACGACCCGGCCGACGCGCTTGCCGCTCCACCGCTCGCGGGTCCCGTCCGCCCGGCCGCCGCCCTCGGCGGTCGCGGAGTCCTGACCCGTGTCGGTCAGCTTCGTGAGGGCCCGGTGGACCTCGATCACCTTGCTGCCGATGATGATCTGGGTCTGCGGGCCGGTGACGACACCCAGCACGCAGGGCACCGCCCGCAGGCGGTCGACGTCCGCGGCACCGGTGTCGGCGAGGCTGAAACGAAGCCGAGTCGAACAGTGCTGCAACGCCGTGACGTTGCCGGCACCACCGACCGCTTCGAGAATCGCTCTCGCGCTCCCGTTCACGTCCATGTGCTCTCCTCGTAGATCGGGGAACACGTGGCCGGGGGTGTGCGGGCAATAAAAAAAGGACCCGTCGCTGAACGCATTCAGCGGCGGATCCTGCCTGCACTACCAGTCACATGTCCTATAAAGATCCTGCCAGATTCCTTCAAAAACGGTCAACTCTGGTCAGCCGGTCGCCCGGCTCTCCCCGCCCCGTACGTCGGCCTCCCGGTGCTCCCCCACTCGGGGCCGGTCGAAGGCCGCGGCGAGGAGTTCGAGCAGGGGCGCGGTACGGGGGTGGGGGTCCCGGCGCGGTGTGATCGCGTAGATGCCGCGGGCCGGCGGATCCACCAGGCCGACGGTGGTCACGTCGGCCCGCAGGGCGCGCGTCAGAGCCCGGGGGATCAGCGCGATGGCGTGACCGGTGGCGACCAGGGCCAGCTTGCCGGGCAGATCGGCGGCGGTCAGGTCGATGCGGACCGCGACGCCGGCGCGGGCAGCGTGCTGGCGCAGCAGCGCCGCCGATCCGTCGTTGTCCTCCGCCCAGGTCCGGTCCGCCAGCTCCCCGACCGGGACCGGTCCCCGCCCGGCCAGGTCGTGGCCGAGGGGCAGTACGACGACCATCTCGTCCAGCCCCAGGAACCTCCGGTCCACGCGCGGGTCGGCGACCAGTCCGGGCGGGGCGTCGGTGACCACGGCGACGTCGAGATCACCGGCCGCCACCCGCTCGTGGAGCTGTGCGCTGAGGGCCGGGAACAGGCTCCACCGGACGGGGCCGGTCCGCTCCAGCAGGACGCGGACCGCCTCGGGGACGATGCCCGCGGCGAGGGACGGCGTCGCTCCGACGGACAGCGGCCGGTCGGACACCCCGTCGCGCACGTCCCGTACCGCACGTACGGCGCGGTCCGCCTCGTGGAGCGTGACCAGGGCGTGCCGCCGGAACACCTCGCCCGCCGCCGTCGGCCGCACCCCGCGCGCGTGGCGCTCCACCAGGGGCACGCCGAGCTGCCCCTCCAGCCCGGCGATCTGCCGGGAGACGGCCGACTGCGTGTGGTGCAGCTCGGCCGCCGCCGCCGACAGCGACCCGAGACGGCACACGGTCACGAAGGTCCGCCAGACAGTCAGATCCATGGCGGCAGTATGCCTCGCAGGTATGCGTGATGCGCAGGGCTGGTATGCCACATCTGCGCTTGTCGCAGCTCTCGGGGTGCACCAGTGTGGCCCGCATGACCTCACCACGTACGACCGCCGTCCTCGGACTGGGGCGCATGGGCGGCGCGATAGCGGCACGGCTGGCCTCACAGGGCCGGGACGTCGTCGGCTGGACCCGCTCGGGGCGCGCGTCCGGCGGCATCCGCACGACGGACGACCCGGGGAAGGCCGTCGCCGACGCCGACCTCGTGATCCTGGCCCTGTTCGACGGCCCGGCCTGCCGGCACGTCCTCGACCGCGTCCGCGACTCGCTCCGGGCCGACACCCTGGTACTCAACACCAGCACCATCGCCCCCGCCGAAGCAGCCTCGCTGGCGGGAGAGTTCGGTCCTCGCTACGTCCACGCGCCCGTGCTCGGCTCGGTACCGGCCGCCGCCTCGGGCACGCTGCGGATACTGGCCGCCGCCGACGGGGACGTACTCGCCCGGCTGCGGCCGGTGCTGGAGACCCTGGGCACCGTCCACCGGGCGGACGACTCCCGTACCGCCGCCGCCCTCAAGCTGATCGCCAACAACAGCCTCAGCGGCGCCGTCCTCGCGCTGCGCGACGCCCTGCGGCAGGCCGACGCCCTCGGCCTGCCGCGTGCGCAGGTCCTGGACGTCCTCGAACTCGGCCGGCTCGGCGGGCTGGTGGCCCACAAGCGGCCCTTCCTCGACGGCGGTCCGGCCCCCGCCGAGGCCGACTTCACCCTCGGCGCACTGGCCAAGGACATGGCGCTGCTGGCCGCCGCCTCGCCCGTCCCGTTGCGCAGCGCGACGGGCCTGGAGGCGCCCCTTGCCGCGACCGGCGCCTCCGCGACGAACCCCGCCCACGCCGACATCGCCGTCGCGGCCACCGCCCCCGCCGTGGCGGACGCCGTACTCGCACCGCTCCGCGCCTACATCCGCGGCCACGCCACCGGCGACCCCGCCCACTTCCGGGAGGCGTTCCTGCCCGGTGCCCGCATCGAGGGGCTCCGGGACGGCGCCTTCCTCTCCTGGCACCTGGAGGAGTACTGCGGCCTCTTCCCGGGCCGGCCCGCCCCGGACGAGCCGGCGCGCGCCCGCCGCATCGACTCCGTCGACGTCCACGGCACGGTCGCGACCGCCACCATGACGCTCGCGCACGGCGCGGACACCTTCACCGACGTGTTCCTGCTGGTACGCGCCGACGACCGGTGGCGCATCGCGAACAAGGCGTACCACCGGCACACCTGAGCCCCGGAACGGCCGCCCGCTCCAAGGGAGTTGCCCCTCGCGAACCACCGGGCGAGGAGGCTCGCTTCTCCCGTCGGAGTACGTCCTCCAGGGACATCGCCGCACCCCGAGCGAAGGCGGCCCCGTACCGGTCGCCGTCCAGGGCGGTCCGCCGACGCGTCGGCCGACGAGCGGCCCGGGGGCGGCCGTGCGGCCCCGGGCCAGGTGTCGGGGGTCCGCGCGTCAGGTGTCCGCGCGTCAGGTGTCCGCGTGCCGGGTGTCAGGACGCCTTGCGCAGGGCCTCGATCGCCTGCTGGCAGGCCGCGCCGGCCTGGGCGGTCACCTCCGAGCAGATCCGGCAGTGCGCGTGGTTCCGCGCGTGCTGGTTGCACGCCTGGAAGCTGCGCTCGCAGGCCAGCACGCACGCCTCCAACTGCGCGGTGAGCACCGCCGGTTCGGGGTCGCTGCCCCGGGCGAGCACCCGCCGCGTCGCCGCGGCGACGTCCGCGCAGTCCAGGTCCCGGTTGATCGCCGCTTCCAGCTCGCCCGCCGCCTCGTGCGCGAGCATGCCGCGCGCGCAGACGGCGGAGGCCTGCTCGCACTCCAGCAGCGCGTCGACCGCGCGCGCGACGGTCTCGTTGTCGAGGTGGTCGGAGCGGGGTGTCAGGCTGTCGAACAGTTCGCGGGTCTGCATCGTCATCACCGCCGTATTCGGGAGGACTCCGGGCTCCGACACTAGCCCCGCCCCTATGCGCCGGGAAGTGCCCCCGCACCGGAATCGGCCGCCGCGACACGGCCCTTGCCGGAGCCCTCCGCCGGGTCCCGGGGCTGCTGGTCCGACGGTGGCGCAGGGTCCGCGGAACCGGTGGGGCCGGTGGGTTCGACGAGCTGGGAACGTACGTAGTTCCAGACGACCCCGATCAGCGCGGCGGCCGGTACGGCGAGGAGGCTGCCGACCACTCCGGCCAGGCTGCCGCCCAGCACCACGACCATCAGGACGACCGCCGCGTGCAGGCCGAGCCCACGGCTCTGGATCATGGGCTGGAAGACGTTGCCCTCCAGCTGCTGCACCACGACGATGATCGCGAGCACGATGAGCGCGTCCGTCGGACCGTTCGACACCCAGGCGATGAGCACCGCGACGAAGCCCGCGAAGAAGGCGCCCACGATCGGCACGAACGCGGAGACGAAGGTGAGCACCGCCAGCGGCAGCACCAGGGGCACGTCGAGGACCCACAGGCCGATGCCGATGAACACCGCGTCCAGCAGACCGACCAGCGCCTGGGAGCGCACGAAGGTGCCCAGCGTCGCCCAGCAGCGGGTGGCCACCACGGGGACGTCGGTGGCGAACCGGCCGGGCAGCTGGCGGGTGAGCCACGGCAGGAAGCGCGGGCCGTCCTTGAGGAAGAAGAACATCAGGAAGAACGCGAGGACCGCGGTGACCAGGCTGTTCACCACGGTGCTCACGCCCGTGCCGAAGGCGGTGACCATGGTGCCCGCACTGTTCTGGATGCGCTCGACGGCCGAGTCGAGGACGCCGGTGATCTGGTCGTCGCCGATGTTCAGCGGCGGCCCCGAGGCCCATTCGCGGAGCTGCTGGAGTCCGGCGACCACGCCGTCGGCCAGCTGTCCGGACTGGGAGGCGACGGGCACCGCGATCAGTGCCACGATGCCCGCGAGGAGCAGCAGGAAGACCACGGTCACCAGGGAGGCGGCCAGTGCGGGCCGCCAGCCGTGCCTGCGCAGGAACCGGACCGTCGGCCAGGTGAGGGTGGTGAGGAAGAGGCCCACGACGACCGGCCAGACCACCGACCACATCTGGCCCAGCACCCACAGGGCCGCCGTGGCCATCGCGAGGACCAGCAGTACGTCGATGGATATGCGCGCCGAGCGCCGAAGCGCGGTCGCAGATTTCGCAGAACTCAA
The DNA here is from genome assembly GCF_042874215.1 of Streptomyces sp. NPDC004111. Classification (NCBI taxonomy): domain Bacteria; kingdom Bacillati; phylum Actinomycetota; class Actinomycetes; order Kitasatosporales; family Streptomycetaceae; genus Streptomyces; species Streptomyces sp. NPDC004111. The sequence continues at coordinate 59,950 of NZ_JBIAMU010000021.1, read as the reverse complement.
CATGCCGGACATTCTGCCAGCCGGGGTCCGGTCATAACTTCGGAGGGCCGACCCGGAGTTGACCTGAGTTCAACTGTTTCACAGGCTTCTGCGCGCCCGCACCTCGGCGCCTACCCGCTCCGGCTCCTTTCAGCCCCGCCGTCTGGGGTCGAGAAGCTGCTCCCGCAGGGCGGTCAGCTGGTGCGAGGACTCCACCGCGCGGGTCTCGTCCAGCGTGGCCAGTGCCAGGATCAGCGCGTCAGCGACCAGCAGCCCGGTCAGCGACTCGGCGGTGATGCCGGTCGGGGTGTGCGGCGCGGTCAGCACGGCCTCCACGCGGTCGGCGTACGCCTCCCCCAGCTCGTCCGTCACGAGGATCACCCGGGCGCCGACGGCGCGGGCCCGCTCCATCAGCACCGTCAGCTCGACCAGCCGTCGGCCCGGCTGGAAGATCACCACGGCGTCGCCCTGGCCCAGGGCGAGAAGCTGGTCCGCGAGGGCGAAGCCCGTCTCCGAGACGAAGCGGGCGCGGCGGCCGATCCGGCCGAGGGCCAGTGCCAGGTGCCGGGCGCCCGGCTCGGACGCGGCGATTCCGTAGCAGAACACCTCGTGGGCCTCGGCGAGGACCTCCACCGCGCGCCTCAGCGCGTCCGGGCCGGTGAGCCGGCGGCAGTGGTCGATCCGCTCCCGGGCCTCGTCGAAGACATCGCCCCAGATGGAGTCGAGGTCCCGGCCCACGTGCGCGATGCGCTGCTTGAGGCGCACCTCGGGGGCGACGGCGGAGGTGAAGTCGTTGGCCAGTTCGCGCTTGAGGGCGGGCAGGCCGGCGTACCCGAGGCGCTGGAGCGCCCGGACGACGGTGGCGTTGCTGGTGGAGCTGGCGGCTCCCAGCTCCTGCGCGCTGGCGAAGAGCAATTGCTCGACGGGGGCGCTGACCAGGTACTGCGCCACGGCCCGCTCCGAGGCGGACAGCCCCTCCCACTGGTCGCGGATCGCGGCGCGCAGCCGCGTCACTCCGGTCTCGTTCTCTGGAATTTCCATTACAACCATTGACTTTCGTGTGACCGGCGTTACTGTCCTGGGCAGAACGTTCCAAGGGGAACGCATCCTGAAATCGACGTTACAGGACCGTGGTGGTCCCGCGCCGCCGTTCCCGGGAGCGTCCCGTCGCGAGGAGAAGAATGGCACCCCGTCCCACGGCACCCGGCCCCGCCCGGGTCCTCCCGGTCATCGAGATCTCCGGCGGTCCGCTCGCACGCGGCCGTCAGTACGGCGAAGCCGTACGCCCCCAGTTGCACGCCGCCCTCGGCTACTACGAGGAGGCCTTCGGCCGCTCCGCCGGACTGACCTGGGAGCGGGTGACCGCCCGCGCCGCCCGCTGGCTGGAGCCCGTACGCGCCTACGCACCCCACCTCGTCGAGGAGATGCGGGGCATCGCCGACGGCGCCGGCGTCGGCCTGCTCGACGTCCTCGCCCTGAACGCCCGCGGCGAGGTCATCTACGACAAGTCCTTCGCCCGGATGGAGGCGGACGGCAGCCCCGCGGACGGCGGCCCCTCGGACGGCAGCCCCCCGGCCGGCGGCCCCGCGGACGGTCTCCCGGCGGACGGCGGTCCCGTGCAGGGCCACCCCGCCGAGGAGGAGCCCGCCGAGGGCTGCACCTCCTTCGCCGCCTACGGCGAGGCCAGCGGCGACGGGCACGTCTACGCGGGCCAGAACTGGGACTGGCGCGCCGGCGTCGCCGACACCGTCGTCATGGTGCGGATCGTCCAGCCGCCCAGGCCCACCCTGATCATGCAGGTCGAGGCCGGGCAGATCGGCCGCCAGGGCGCCAACTCGGCGGGCATCGCCCTCAACGCCAACGGTCTCGGCGGGCGCTTCGACGACACGGTCGGCCTGCCCCAGACCGTGGTGCGCCGCAGCGTCCTGGACCAGAGCACCATCACCGACGCCCTCGACGTGCTGTGCCGCACCCGGGCGCACATCGCCAGCAACGCCCTGCTCACCTGCCGCGAGGGCTTCGCCATCGACCTGGAGACCACCCCCGCGGGACACGGCTGGATGTACCCGACCGACGGCCTGCTGGTGCACGGCAACCACTACCAGGCCGGCGTGCCCGCACCGCTGGCCGCCGCCGGGTACCGCCCGATGTCCTCCGACTCGCTGGTCCGCGTGCCGCGCGCCGAGCAGGGACTCAGGGCGCTGCGCGGCTCCACCGGGCCCGACCGGTCGCGGGCGATCGTCCGCCGGGCGATGTCGGACCACCTCGGCCACCCGGAGTCCCTGTGCACCCACCCCGACCCGCGCCGGCCCCTCGTCGAGCACTGGGCCACCCTCGTCTCCTCGCTGGCCGACCTGACCACCGGGGACTACCACGTGACCGCGGGCACCCCCTGCGACCGCGAGTACCAGCACCTGCCCTGGAACCTCTACGACGGCCCGTACGGCCAGAACTGACGGGAACTCAGTGATGACGAACCGCATCTCCCCGAGAAGGGCGGCGCCGGCCGCGGGACTCGTGGTGGCGGCGCTCGTGGCGGCCACCGGCTGCAGCGGAGCGACCCAGAACACCACGGGCGGCGCGGGCGGGGCCTCGGCCGCCGCCCTCACCCTCACCCCGACCACCCCGGCGGCCAAGGGCGAACTCGCCAACGCCAACTGGCTCCTGGAGGACGAACCCGACTCCCTCGACCTGGACACCCAGGGCTCCAGCGCGGGCCGCGTCGTCCTCACCAACGTCTGCGAGCGGCTCTACCAGCTCCAGCCGGACATGACGACCAGGCCCTTCCTCGCCGAGAAGGCCGAGACACCGGACGACACCACCCTCGTCCTGACCCTGCGCTCCGGCGTCACCTTCCACGACGGCACCCCGATGACCGCGGACGACGTGCTGTGGAGCCTCCAGCGGCACGCGGACCCGGACATGGAGCAGGGCGACGAGTTCGAGAACGTCGCCTCGATGAAGAAGACCGGCGACCGGCGGATCACCATCGCCTTCAAGGCTCCGGACGCCATGTTCGTCAAGGCGCTCGCCGGTGACGCGGGCATCGTCTGGAACAAGGAACAGGTCGAGAAGGCGGGCAAGGACTTCGGCACGCCGGGCCGGCCCGACGCCTGCACCGGCCCCTACACGCTGGGCGACTGGAAGTCCGGCGACTCGATCACCATCCGCCGCTACGACGGCTACTGGGGAGCCAGGCCGCTGACCAAGCAGGTCACCTTCCGCTGGGCCGCCGACAGCGCACTCGTCAACGCCCTGACGACCGGTGCCGCCGACGGCGCGTACGCCGAGTCCCCCAACACCGCCGCCGCGCTCAGCGGCAAGAAGGGCATCGAGCAGCACTACGGCCCCTCGACGGCCTCCCTCGTCCTCATCCCGACCGGGCGCGGCGGCCTGAAGGACCCGAAGGTCCGCCGGGCGCTCTCGCTGGCCCTCGACCGCAGGGGCATCGCCGCCTCGGGCTACGGCTCGATGGTGCAGCCCTGGGGCACCCCGGTCGGCTCCGGCGCCTGGGGCTACCGCAAGGACCTGTTCACCGCCGCCCAGAAGGACATCGCGTACGCCCCCGAGAGCCCCGCCGCGGACGACATCGCGCAGGCGAAGAAGCTGGTCAAGGAGGCGGGGGCGGCGCCCACCGACCCGATCGTGATCGGCACCGACGCCAGCCAGGGCCGCACCGTCGTCGCCAACGCCGTCCGCTCCGCACTCCAGCGCATCGGCCTCACCGGGCAGATCAAAACGGTGCCGACCTCCCAGTTCGAGCAGTACTACAGCGACCCGGAGCTGCGCGACGGGATCGACGTGCTGGTCGGCGACTGGTACATCTCCAAGGCCGACCCGATGGGCTTCTACGACAACGCGCTCTCCGGCTCCTCCAACAACTGGGTCGGCTTCAAGGACGCGGCCTACGACGCCAAGGTGAAGAAGGCGCTCGGCACCCTCGACGACACCGCGCGCGCGAAGCTCGCCGTCGACGTCCAGAAGACGTTCACCGACGCGGCCGTCTGGATCTCCGTCGCCCAGGTGCCGTCCGTCCTGGTCCTCGACGAGAAGCTGACCGGACCGCCGGCCTCCATGGCGTACCTCTACTACCCGTGGGCCGCCGGACTCGGCGCCAAGAAGGGCTGACCACCGATGCTCGCCCGGATCTCCCGGCGGCTGGCCGGACTGCTGGCCACCCTCCTCGCCGCCTCCTTCGTCATCTTCGCCGCCGTGTACGCGGCACCCGGCGACCCGGCCGTCTTCCTGGCCGGGGGCCGCGACAAACTCACCCCGGAGAAGCTGGAGCTCGTCAGGGCCCAGTACCACCTCGACGAACCCCTGATCGTGCAGTACGGCCGCTGGCTCGGCGACTGCCTCCACTTCGACCTCGGCCGGTCCTTCAAGTACAGCGACGAGGTCGCCGAACTGCTGCTCGCCCGCTTCCCGACGACGCTCGCCCTGGTGGCGTACGCGACCGTGCTCTTCGTCGTCCTGGGCGTCGGCGCCGGCATCCTCGCCGCGGTCCGCCGGGGCACCTGGATCGACTCGACCGTCGTCGGCGGAACCACCCTGGCGGCCTCCGTGCCGTCGTTCGTCTCGGCCATCGCGCTGGTCGCGCTGTTCGGCGTCCAGCTCGGCTGGTTCCCGGTGACCGGCAGCGGCGAGGGGTTCGCGGGCACCCTGCACCATCTGACGCTGCCCGCCGTCTCCCTGGCGCTCGGCGCACTCGCGCTGATCAGCCGGGTGACCCGGCAGGCCATGGCGGACGCGGGCGCCGCCGACCACGTGGAGGCGGCCCGCGCCTCCGGCATCCCCGAACGCAGCATCGTGGTGCGCCACGTCCTGCGCAACGCGCTGGGGCCGATCGTCACCATGTGCGGACTGGTCATGGCGGGGATGCTCGCCGGCACCGTCGTCGTGGAGACGGCCTTCGGGATCAGCGGCGTCGGCTCGCTGCTCGTCGGCGCGATCAACACCCACGACTTCCCCGTCGCCCAGGCCGTGCTCCTGCTGATGGTCACCGGCTACATCGTGGTCACGACGCTCGTCGACCTGCTCCACCCGCTGCTCGACCCGCGCGTGAAGGAGGCCGCCGCATGAGCGTGAGCGCCCCGGCCCTCGCCCCGAGCCGCCCCGGCTCCTCCTCGCGCAGGCCGCCGAGCGTCATGATCGCCGGGGCCCTGCTCGCCCTGGTGGTGCTCGCCGCCGTGCTGGCCCCGCTGATCGCCCCGTACGCCCCCGACGACATCGACCTCTCGGCGTCACTCGTCGGCACCGGCGGCGAGCACCTCCTCGGCACCGACTCCTCGGGCCAGGACCTGCTCTCCCGGGTGCTGTACGGGGCCCGCACCAGTCTGATCGCGCCGGTCCTGCTGCTCGCCATCGCCGCCCTCCTCGGGGTCGCGCTCGGTACCCTCGCCGCCTGGCGGGGCGGCTGGGCCGACACCGTGGTCTCCCGGCTCACCGACGTCATGTACGCCTTCCCCGGGCTGCTGTTCACCGTTCTGATCATCGCGGTCTTCGGTGCCGGGATGACGACGTCGGTGCTCGCGCTCGGCCTCGCGTACACGCCGACGGTCGCCAAGTACACGCGCTCGGTGGCGCTCGCCGAACGCCGCAAGCCCTATGTCGACGCGTACCGCGTCCAGGGCATGGGCGGGGTGCGGATCTGCGCCCGGCACCTCGTGCCGAACCTGGGCCGCTCGGTCCTCGGCTATCTGGTCGTGCTGTTCGGCGAGGCCCTGATGTCGCTGGCCACGCTCTCCTACCTGGGTTTCGGCGCCCAGCCGCCCAGTTCGGACTGGGGACTGATGGTGCAGGAGGGCCAGGCGGCCGTCGTGCAGGGCGCGCTGCTGCCTGCCATGGTGCCCGGTGTCGCCATCGCACTCGTCGTGGTGTCCTTCAACGTCGTCGGGGTCTGGGCCGCCGACCGACTCGACAGCGGGAGGTAGCCGCATGCTCCTCGACATCGACAACCTCACCCTCGAACTGCCCGGCACCGCCCGCCCCGTGCTCACCGACGTCACCCTGCGGGTGGCGGCCGGCGAGGTGGTCGGCCTGGTCGGCGAGTCCGGTTCCGGCAAGTCGACGACGGCCAGGGCGGCGCTGCGCACCCTGCCCCCGGGCACCGCCGTCTCTGGGTCGGTACGCGTCGACGGCACCGACGTGCTCGCCCTGGGCGGCGAGGACCTGCGCGCCCACCGGGCCCGCACCGTCGCCATGGTCCACCAGGACCCGCGCGCCGCACTCAACCCGGTGCGCCGCATCGGCGACTTCCTCGTCGAACGGCTCGCGGGCACCGGCTCCGGCAGAACCGACAGGAGGGCGGCCCGCGCCCGCGCCGTCGAACTCCTCGCCGCCGTCGGCCTGTCCGACCCCGAGCAGCGGGTGCGCCAGCGCCCGCACGAACTGTCCGGCGGCATGCTCCAGCGCGTCGTCATCGCGGGCGCGCTGGCCGCCGAACCGCGGCTGCTGCTCGCCGACGAGGCGACCAGCGCCCTGGACGTCACCACGCAGGCGGAGATCCTCGCGCTGCTGCGCACCCTGCGGACCGAACGGAGCCTCGGGCTGCTGTTCATCACGCACGACCTGCATCTGGCCGCCGCCTACTGCGACCGCGTGTACGTCATGTACGCGGGCCGGGTCGTCGAGGAGCAGCCCGCCGCGGCCCTCTTCGAGAGGCCCAGGCACCCGTACACCCGCGGGCTGCTCGACTGTTCGCCGACGCTGGGCGAGACGGGGCGGGAGATCCGCCCGATCCCGGGACGCCCGCCGTCGCTGGCCGACGCCTTCGGCGGCTGCGAGTTCGCCGACCGCTGCCCGGACGCCGAACCGGAGTGCGCCACCTGGCGGCCGGAACCGGTGCCGCTGCCGGGCGGCGGCACCGCGGCCTGCCGCCGGCTGCCGGTCCTGACGGGCGTGGGCGCGCGGGCAGCCACCGCCGCGAAAAGCACGGAGAGCACGGAGAGCACGGAGCACGCCGACAGCACGGAGAAGGGGACGCCCCGATGACCGATCCGACCGCCGGATCCGCGCCGCTGCTGGCCGTGGCGGGCCTGCGCAAGACGTACCGGCTGCCCGGCCGTGCCCCGCTCACCGCCGCCGACGCCGTCTCCTTCACCGTGCCGGCCGGCGGTTCGCTGGGGATCGTCGGCGAGTCGGGCTCGGGCAAGACGACGGTGGCCCGGATGCTCGTGGGGCTCGTACGTCCCGACGCGGGCACCGTGTCCGTCGAGGGCCGCGCCCGTGCCCCGCGCACACCGCGCGGCCGGACCGCGCGACTGGCCAGGGCGCGGGAGATCCAGATGGTGTTCCAGGACCCGTACGTCTCGCTGGATCCCCGGCTCACCGCCCGCCGTTGCCTGACGACGGCCCTGCGGCTGCACGGACGGCCGGAGAGTCTGGCGGACGGACTGCTCGACCGGGTGGGGCTCGGTGCCCGCGAGGCACAGGCGCTGCCGCAGGGTCTCTCCGGCGGCCAGCGCCAACGGCTGGCCATCGCGCGGGCGCTGGCCGTCGACCCCAGGGTGCTGGTGCTGGACGAGGCCGTGGCCGCGCTGGACGTCTCGATCCAGGCGCAGATCCTCACCCTGCTCGGCGAGATCCGCCGGGACACCGGGGTGGCCCTGGTGTTCGTCAGCCACGATCTGGCGGTCGTCCAGCACATCACCGACGAGGTGCTGGTGATGCGCCGGGGCACCGTGGTGGAGCAGGGGCCCACGGCAGAAGTGCTGGCCGACCCGCGCGACCCGTACACCCGGCTGCTGCTGGCCTCGGTGCCGCGGGCGGGCTGGGACCCGGCGGACGCGGTCACGGCGCGGGCGGCGATGACGTCCCCGGGCGCCGCCTGAGCCGCGTACGGAGTCGGAGGGGAGGCCGGGGCGGAAGTCCGGAGTACCGGAGTACTGGAGTACCGGACTTGCCGGGCGACAGGACGGAGCGGGCGGTGTCCGGCGCGATGCCGGGACGCCGCCCGCCCCCTTCAATTCGGGTGCGTGCCGTGCCGCGGAGCGCCGTCGCGGAGGCGCGCGCACGGATTTGCGGAACGTACTTCACCGACACGTGGGGCCGTACGGCGTCGTTGGACTTGGTATGCCGCCAGAAGAAACGTTCCCCCGCCCTGCTCTGCCGCCCGTCTGGACCCGCGTACCGCTGCCGCCACGTGCCGCCGACAGCGGTACGCCGATCTACGACGCCCTCGCCCGCAGCTGGCGGGAACAGGGCCGCGAGCTGCCCCGCCCCACCGGCGGCATCACCGCCCGGGGCTACCCCGAACTGCCGCACCCCCGGGCCGGCGTCCGCCCCCAGGCCCCCATCTGGCGCACGGACACCGACGTCCACGAGAGCGGCTGGGGCACCGGCCCGGGGACCGGCGAACCCTTCGCCTGACCACCGGCCCCACCCACCGGCCAGTGGTGCCGGAGGCGGCAAGTAGTGCCGGAGGCGCCAGTAGTGCTGGTGGTTCCGGTGGTGTCGGAGGTCAGGACGAGGGCTTGGCGGTGCAGACCGCGGGGAGGCCCGGGGCGGACGACTTGCCCGTGGCGAGCACCTTCCTGCCGTCGAGCAGAATGCGGCAGGTGGCTCGCTCGCCCTTCTCCGGCGTGACGGTGACCCTGGCCTCCCTGCCGTCGAGGACGACCGTCTCCTTGGACCACGCCGTACCCACCGCGGCGACGTCGTGCTCCTTCACGGAACGGTCCTGCCCCGGGTATCGCCCCTCGGTGTCCTGGTACTTCACGGCCAACGGCTTGTCCCCGGGGGAGCCCGCCTCGTATGTGACGGCCCAGTTCCTGCCGAACAGATTCACCTTGTCGCCGACGGCGATCTTCGCCGCCACCACGATCACCACGAGCCCGACGACGACGCCGATCGTCTTGCCGACCGCTCCGAAACACCCACCTGTACAACTCATGGGAAAAGCACATCACGCGAATATCGGCTGACATGTCGCCTTTAGGTACCGTCCGGCCTACCTCTCAGGTCGCACACGCCCCGAGGCGCCCTCGCAGCGACCGGACGGCCGCTTTTCAGATGTTCCCGTCACTCGGATGTTGTGGGTATCCTCCTCGGGACGGGAACAGGAAGAGGTGCAGCATGGTCCGGCTGTCCAGGGCGCAGCAGCAGGAGCACACCCGCGCGGCCGTGCTCGCCGCCGCGCGTGCGGAGTTCGCCGAGCGCGGGTACGCCGCCACGAAGGTCGACCGGATCGCCGAGCGGGCCGAACTGACCCGTGGCGCGGTGTACTCGAACTTCCCGAGCAAGCGCGCTCTCTATCTGGCCGTGCTGGTCGACCTGGTCGAGCACGGCGCCACGGACGGGGCACCGGCCACGGTTCCGGCCGCCGCACCCGACACTCCCCCGGCCCTTGCCTCTCCCGCGTCCCTGGGCGAGTCGCTCGGCGCGTTCGCCCGCGCCTGGCTGGAGCGGCTGCCGCTCACCGGCGAGGAGCCCGCACTCGGTCAGGTACAGCTGCGGTCTCTCACCGAACTGCTCGACGACGAAGCGTTCCGGGCCGCCTTCGGCCAGGTGACCCGGCTGGAGGCGCTGCTGCTTGCGCTCGCCCTGGAGGCGCGGGAGGCGGCCGGGGCTCCGGCCGGGCCGGGTGCCGGGACGGGGACCGTACGGCAGGTGCGGCGGGCGGAGCTGGTGCTGCGGCTGCTGGACGGGCCCGGCGCCTCGGTCGATCCGGCGCTCGCGTTCGGCGATCCCTTCGACGTCGTCCAGGCCTGCGCGCATCTGGGCGGCCTCCCCCTCGCCGACACGTGGGCCCCGCCGCACCTGCCGTACGTCGCCCCGGCGCGGGTGTGCCGGGATCCGTGGGCGCCACCGGGGGAAGTGCGGGACCTGATCACCGGCCGGCCGGTCGACTGCGCGCAGGACGGTGTGTTCGTGCTGCTCGGCAGCCGCCGGCTGGCCGCCGCCGAGGAGGCCGTCCGCGCCGCGCGGCCGGGTGACCGGGTGACCGTGGCTCTGGCGACGGCGGACCCGGCCGAGACCGGTCGTCTCGTACGGCTGAGGATCGAGGACTTCACCCGCTGTCTGCGAGGCGTTTTCGCGCCGGAGGCGGGGCCGTCGTTCCGCCTCGTCCTCGACGAGCACGGTCTGCTGGCGTCCGCACTCGGCGTTCCGGACGCCGACGACTCCACCGAGCACGCGGTGCGCGTCCGGGACGGCGTGGTCGTCGCCCGTGCGCACGGCCGGGGAGCAGGACACGCGGCGGGGACGGCGGGCGGCCCCGGCCCGGACACTTCCCGGACCGCACCCCCGGGCACCTCCCGGACCGCTGCGGGCACCTCGCGGACCACCCCGGACGCCTCCCGGACCGCCCCGGGCACCTCCCGGACCGCAGCCGCCCCCCGGACCGCTGCGGACACCTCCCGTGGAGCCGCGTCGTGAACCCCGGTGCCACGGCCCGTCCGACCGGCACCGATCTCCTGGTGCTGCACGCCCTTCGCTGCGCGGGGTTCTCGGGGATTCCCGCGCTCGCGGGGGTGACCGGGCTCGCCGAGTCCGACGTGGAGTCGGAGCTGATCGACCTCGCCGTGGCGGGGCTCGTCACCCACACCCCGGGCGACTTCGGCGGCTGGGGTCTCACGGAGGCAGGCCGGGCCGCCGACGCCGAGCGGATCGCCGCCGAGCTGGACACGGCCGGTGCGCGGGCCGGTACGGGCGCGGCGTTCGAGCGGTTCCTCGTGCTCAACCCCGAACTGCTCGACCTCTGCACGGCCTGGCAACTGCGCGCCGCCGACGGCGCCATGACGATGAACGACCACAGCGACCCCGACTACGACGCACGGGTCCTGCACCGGTTCGCGGACTTCCACCGGCGTGCCGAGCCCGTCCTCGCGGAACTGGCCGCGCTGTTGCTCAGGTTCCACCGCTACCCGGTGCGGCTGGCCGACGCGCTCGGTCGCGCGCGGGCGGGCGAGCGGGAGTACGTGGCGGAGAACACCTCCTCGTACCACTCCGTCTGGTTCCAGCTGCACGAGGACCTGCTGACCACGCTCGGCATTCCGCGCCACTGAATAGCGGTGCACGCGAGCAGCGACGCGGAAGTCCAAGGACGTCCGCGGGCCGCTGCGAAATCGGCGGAAGCACGGCACCACCGACCCGCTGCCCGTCCGACCCGAGGTGACGACATGACGACGTGGATCCACCCGCTGTCGGCGGAGCTCCGCGAGCCCGCGGAGGTGATCGGGGGCAAGGCGCACGGCCTCGTCGTGCTCCGGCGCCTCGGCCTGCCCGTCCCGCCCGGGTTCGTCATCAGTACGCGGGCCTGCCGCGCCTTCCTCCGCGACGGGCGGTTCCCGGACGGGCTCGGCCCTCAACTGGCCGCCGCCGTAAGCGATCTGGAGTCCGCCACGGGGCGCAGGCTCGGCGGAGCGGAGCGGCCCCTCGCGGTGTCCGTCCGCTCCGGCGCGGGCACCTCGATGCCCGGCATGATGAGCACCGTCCTCAACCTGGGGCTCACCGCCGGGGCGACCGTCGCGCTGGCCGGGGAAACCGGCGATCCGCGCTTCGCGCTCGACTCCCGGCTGCGGTTCCTGGCCGGTTTCGCCTCGGACGTCCTGGGCGCCGGGCGGACCGCCCTGGCAGCCGTCGACCGGGTGCTCGCCGGGCCGGACGCCGGTACGCGGGCGCTCGCCGGGGCGATCGAGGACACCGAGCGGATCATCGTGGAGCGCGGCGGCGGCCCCGTGCCCGAGGACGCGGGGCGGCAGTTGGAACTCGCGGTCGCCGCCGTGTTCTCGTCGTGGCACACCCCGCGCGCACGGACCTACCGCGCCCTGCACGGCATCGCGGACGACCTCGGCACCGCCGTGACCGTCCAGGCGATGGTGTACGGGAACCTGGACGGGCGCAGTGGTACGGGTGTGGCGTTCAGCCGGGACCCGAACACCGGTGAGCACGTTCCGTTCGGTGAGGTGGTGTTCGGGCGGCAGGGCGAGGACGTCGTATCGGGCCGGTGCTCGGCCGGTCCCCTGTCCGGGCCCGGTGGACTCGCCGAGCGTGAACCGGCCGTGTGGGGGCGGCTGTTGGCGGCCCTGGACCGGCTGGAGGAGCACTACCGCGACGGGTGCCACGTGGAGTTCACCTTCGAGCGGGGCGAGTTGTGGATCCTCCAGGTGCGTCCCGGTGGGTACACGGGGCGCGCGGCGGTGCGGGTCGCGGTCGACCTCGTCGGCGCGGGGGTGATCGGCCGCGACGAGGCGGTCCTGCGGGTGCTCCCCCGGGAAGTCCCGCACCTGCGCGCGCCACGGATCGCGGTGGACGGCACGGTGGACGTCCTCACCCGCGGGACGGGGGCCAGTCCCGGTGTCGCGGTCGGCAGGGTGGCGACCACGGCCGACGGGGCGGTGCGGCTGGCGGCGCGCGGGCCGGTCGTGCTGCTGCGCCCGGAGACGTCGCCGCTCGACATGCACGGGCTGGCCGCCGCCGCGGGGGTGGTCACCGCCCGCGGCGGGTCGACCAGCCACGCGGCCGTCGTGGCGCGGGCGATGGGCAAACCGGCCGTGGTGGGTGCCGCGCGGCTCGTCGTCGAGGACGGCGTCCACGTCCGGGTGGGACCGCGCACGCTGCCGGAGGGCGCTCTCGTGGCCGTCGACGGTACGGGCGGCGAGGTCGTCGTCGGTGACCCGCCCCTCGCCCCGGCGACCGCCGATCCGCGGTGGGAACGGCTGCTCGGCTGGGCGGACGAGATCGCGGGCGGCGCGGCGGGTGGCGACGACGTACCACACCTGGAGGACGACGTACGACGCCTGGAGGCGGCGCGGAGCGTACTGCTCCGGCGCCGGAGCTGAGACCTCCCCGCGTCCGTACGCCCGGGGTACGACGACGTGTGCGGCCGGGCCGACCGCCCCTTCGGCGGTGCCCGTCGGCAGCCGCTGCCGCCGCCTCCTCAGGGCAGGAACTTGTCGGCCAGCAGCCGGGCGACGGTCCAGTCCTGCATGGCCACGCCGACCGTCTTGAAGACGGTGCGCCCGGCGCGGGGCGCCTCGGGGGCGGTGAGGGCGGTGCCGAGTTCCGTGAGGTCGTCCTCGGTGAGGGCGCCGGATTCCAGGGCGTGCAGGATCTCGCCGGCTTCCGCGAGGATCGCCGCGCGCTCGTCGATGACCACGGTGGCGGAGGCGAGGAGTTCGTCGGGCAGTTCGCGCATGGTGGGCCGGAACGCGCCGATCGCGTTGACGTGGACCTCGGCGGGGAGGGCCCGCGCGGGGAAGAGCGGGCTGGTCGCCGGGGTGGCGCAGCAGACGATCTCGGCGTCGGCGACCGCGGCCCCGGGGTCGGTGGCGGTGCGGATACGGGTTCCGGTGAGTTCGGGGGCCAGGGTGGCGGCGAGGGCTTCGGCGCGGCGGGGGTCGCTGTCCACCACGGTCAGTTCGCGCAGCGGGCGCACGGTGTGCACGGCGCGGACCTGGTCGGGGGCCTGTCCGCCCGCGCCGATGAGCGTCAGCCGGCCTGCGTCGGCGGGAGCGAGGAGGTCGGTGGCGACGCCGACGGCGGCGCCGGTGCGCAGGGTGGTGACGGTCGCCGCGTCGGCGACGAGGGTGTCGGCGCGGCCGGTCTCGGTCCACACCACGGTGCCGGAGATGGCGGGCACCCGGTCGAAGTTCACGCTCAGCGTCTTGACGATGGCCGAGGCGGTGGCCCGGTGGTGGGCGTTCATCACCAGGAAGTGCCCGTCGCGCATGGCGGTGCGGGTGGGCATCTCGAACTGCCCGGCCGCCAGGTCGACGAATCCGCCGCGCACGGCGTCGATCGCCTCGCGCATGGAGACGGCTTCGCGGATCTCGTGGGGGGCGAGGGTGACGGTTTGCATGGCGACTCCGCTTCGTGGGTGGGTTCGCTGGGCGGGCCTCTCCGGGCCGGGCGGGACACCCGGTGAAGCCGGTGAGGTATTACACCTTACGACGGGATCCGACCGGTCGAGGACCGCCGTTTCCGTGTTATGTATGGAACGTGACCGCTTCCCGCCCCTCTTCCCGCCAGTCCGCCGCGCCCTCCGTCCGCCTGCGGCCGGTGAGTCTGCGCGAACAGGCCCGCGACGAGCTGCGCGCCCGGATCGTGCTCGGGCAGATCGAGCCGGGCGAGGTACGCAGCGTGATCGCCGTGGCCGAGGAGCTCGGGGTGTCCATCACGCCCGTGCGCGAGGCGGTGATGGACCTGGCCAATCAGGGGATGGTCGAGGTCATCCGCAACCGGGGCTTCCGCGTGCCGGTGCTGACCGAACACGACCTGGACGAGATCTACCGCATCCGTGCGCTGCTGGAGGCCCCGGCGATGGCGGATGTCGTCCGCGTGCTGGACGGGGCCCCGGTGCCGGAGTTCCGCCGGCTCGCCGAGGAGATCACCGAGGCCGCGCGGGCGGGCGATCTGGCGACGTTCCTGGACAAGGACCGGCAGCTCCACCTCGGGCTGCTGGACCTGCTGTCCAACGGCCGGCTGACGGCGATGGTCGCCCAGTTGCGCGACCAGGCCCGGATGCGGGGGCTGCGGCAGCTCGCGGCCCGGGGCGAGCTGACCCGGTCCGGCGAGGAGCACCTCGCACTGGTGGACGCCATCGAGGCGGGCGAGGCCGAGCGGGCGGTGGAGCTGATGCACGCCCACCTCGCACACAGCCGGGGCAGCTGGGCCGGACGCCCCGAGTCCGCTTCCTGACCGGCCCCCTCTCCCGCACCGTCGGCGCCAAAGCCGGGCCCCGCTCAACGGAGTGCCACTGACACGGGCGTGCGCCCCGGCATGCCGACGCACCCTCAACCGCACTCTTCCGCCTGCCCGTTGACGTGTGCTGGGTAAGGTATTACACCTGACAGCCGGACGTACGGGTCCGACCGCACGGGGGGCCGCGGGGCCGATGCGCGCCGCACCGCCGCCGTGCGCGGGGACCGAACCCACGGGAAGGGCAAGGACGCTCATGGCCGGGCAGCAGAATCCGACGATCGGCACCGTCGACTACCACACGGGCGGCGAGCCCTTCCGCATCGTCGGCGAGCCCCCGGTCGCCATCGAGGGGGCCACCGTCGCCGAGCGGCGCGTCTTCGCCCTCACCGACCCGGACGTCGGCCACCTGCGCAGGCTGCTGTGCTCCGAGCCCCGCGGGCACGCCGACATGTACGGCGGGTTCCTCACCCCGCCCGACGACCCGGGCGCCCACTTCGGGGTGCTGTTCTGGCACAAGGACGGCTTCTCCACCGCCTGCGGCCACGGCTCCATCGCGCTCGCGGTCTGGGCCGTGCGGTCCGGGCGGGTGCCGCTGGACCCCTCGGGCAGCACCGCCGTGGTCATCGACGTCCCCTCGGGGCGGGTCACCCTCCACGTGCGTACCGACGGCGACCGGATCACCGGGGTCGACTTCGTCAACGTGCCCAGCTACCGCCTCGCCGAGAAGGTGGCCCTGGCCACCTCGCGGGGCGACGTCGTGGTCGACGTCGCCTACGGCGGCGCCCTCTACGCCCACCTCGACGCCTCGGCCGTCGGTCTGGCCGTCACGCCCGAGCACTACACCGACCTGATCGCGATCGGGCGGGAGGTGAAGTGGGCGCTGAACGACACCCCGTACGCCCGTCACCCCGTCGACGACCGCCTCAGCGGCATCTACGGCACCGTCCTCTACGACGACCTCGGCACCGACCCCGCGGGCAATCCCCACCAGCGCAACGTGACCGTCTTCGCGGACGGCCAGGTCGACCGCTCGCCGTGCGGCTCGGGCACCTGCTCGCGGGTCGCCGTCCTCGCGGCGACCGGCGCGCTCCGGCCGGGGCAGACCCTGGTCCACGACTCGATCGTGGGCAGCCGGTTCACCGCCCGTGTGCTGGCGGAGCTGACCGCCGACGGGTACCCGGCCGTCGTCCCGCAGGTCACCGGGACCGCGTACCGCACCGGCGAGCACCGTTTCGAACTGGACCCCGACGACGGTCTCGGCACGGGCTTCGTCCTGCGCTAGGGGTCCTGCGCCCGGGTGTGCCGCACGTGTCGTGTTCGGGGGCCTGCCGACGGCTCGGGCCCCCGATACGGTGGTGCCGGGAACACGTCTTGTCTTCGCGGATCGGATGGAGGGCCCATGGGTGGGGGCCGGCACGACGATTCCGGAAGTGGCCTCGGCCGGTTCCGGCTGGACGAGCTGCTGGACGAACTGCAGGTGCGCATCCAAACGGTGCGCGGCACCCGGGACCGGTTGCACAGCCTGCTGGAGGCGGTGCTCTCGGTGGGGCGGGAGCTGGATCTGCCGCAGGTGCTGCACGGCATCGTCGAGGCGTCGGTGGTGCTGGTGGACGCCGAGTACGGGGCGCTGGGTGTGATCGGGCAGGGGCAGCGGCTGTCCCAGTTCCTGCCGGTGGGGGTGAGCCAGGAGGGGCACGCGCGGATCGGTGATCTCCCCTCCGGGCACGGGCTGTTGGGCGAGCTGATCCGGCATCCGCAGGCGCTGCGGCTGGACGAGCTGTCGGAGCACCCTGCCTCCTCCGGATTCCCACCGAACCATCCGCCGATGCATTCGTTCCTGGGGGTGCCGATCCGGGTGGGCACGGAGGTCTTCGGGAACCTGTACCTGACGGAGAAACGCGGCGGCGCGGGGTTCGACGCGGAGGACGAGGCGGTCCTGACCACGCTCGCGGTGGCCGCCGGGGTGGCCATCGAGAACGCCAGGACGTACGAGGAGGCCAGGCTGCGGGAGCGGTGGCTGGAGGCGAGCGCCGAGTTCACCGCGGGGCTGCTGTCCGGGATGCCGGAGACCCGGGTGCTGGAGGTGATGGTCGAGCGGGCCCGGCAGATCACGTCCGCGGACCTGGGTGTGGTCGATCTGGTGGAGGGCACGGAGGGGCTGCGGGGCGTGCTGGCCCACGGGGAGGGCGCGGCGGCGCACCGCGGGCTGTCGGTGCCGCGCGAGGGCACGCTCGCGGGGGCGGCCCTGCGGGCGGCCGGCCTGGTGACGTCCACGGCCGTGGGGGACGACCCCCGGGTGACGTTCGCCCCCGAGCGGTGGAAGGGGTTCGGGCCCGCGGTGGCGGTGCCGATCGGTGAACGCGGCGTCCTGGTGCTGGCCCGCGCCGCGGGCAGGCCGGCCTTCGGCACGGCGGAGACCGCGCCGCTGCCGGGTTTCGCCGGGCAGGCCGCGCTGGCGCTGGAGCTGGCGGACCGGCGGCGGGACGCGGAGCAGGTGAGCCTGCTGGAGGACCGGGACCGGATCGCCCGCGATCTGCACGACCTGGCGATCCAGCGGCTGTTCGCGACCGGGATGACGCTCCAGAGCACGCTGCGTTTCGTACAGCATCCCGAGGCGAACGAGCGGCTGGTGCGGGCGGTGGACGACCTCGACGAGACCATCAAGATCATCAGGTCGACCGTCTTCGGGCTGCGGGCCCACGACTCGGCGGTGCCCGGCAGCGGGTTGCGGATCAGTGCGGTGCGCACGGTGGAGGAGGCGGTGCCCGCGCTCGGCTTCACGCCGTCGCTGCGGATGGAGGGGCTGCTGGACACGGACGTACCGCGTGCGGTGGCCGAGGAGGTGGTGGCGGTGCTGGGCGAGGCGCTGTCCAACGTGGCCCGGCACGCGTCCGCTTCACGCACGGACGTCTCCCTGGTGGTGGGCGGGAGCGGTCTGACGGTCACCGTGGTGGACGACGGGGTGGGCCTGCGGGAGGGGACCCGGCGCAGCGGTCTGCGCAATCTCGCCGAGCGGGCGGAGCGGCTCGGCGGAAACCTGGTGCTGGCGGGCGGGGCTGCGGGCGGCACCCGGCTGGAGTGGCAGGTGCCGATCCCGCCGCAGCGGTGACGGGCGCCGCGGCGCCGCAGCCCTGCCCTCCGTCAACTCCCTTTTTCCTCCGGCTTGTTGAACCTCGCGGCGAGCACCGCGGCCTGGATGCGGCGTTCGACCCCGAGCTTCGACAGCATGCGGGAGATGTGGTTCTTGACGGTCTTCTCGGACAGGTAGAGCTGTTTGCCGATCTGCCGGTTGGTGAGCCCCTCGCCGATGAGGACGAGGATCTCCCGCTCGCGGGTGCTCAGCGCGGCCAGCCGCGAGTCCTCCGCCCCGGTCTCCTGCGCGGGGCCGCGCAGACTGCTCATCAGCCGGGCGGTGGTGGCCGGGTCCAGCATCGACTGCCCGGAGGCCACCGTACGGACGGCTTCGACGAGGTCGGAGCCCTTGATCTGCTTCAGGACGTAGCCCGCGGCGCCCGCCATGATGGCGTCCAGCAGGGCGTCGTCGTCGTCGAACGAGGTGAGCATCAGACAGGCCAGCCCCGGTGTCCGCGACAGCATCTCGCGGCAGACGGTGATGCCGTCGCCGTCCGGCAGTCTGACGTCCAGGATCGCCACGTCGGGGCGCAGGGCGGGGCCCCGGACGAGGGCCTGTCCCCCGGTGCCCGCCTCGCCGACCACCCGCATGTCGGGTTCGGCGTCCAGGAGGTCGCGCACCCCGCGGCGGACCACCTCGTGGTCGTCGAGCAGGAAGATCCGGATCGGCTGCTGCGGCGGTGCCGTCGGCGTGGTCATGGCTGCCCCTCGGGTTGGTGCGCTCCTTGCGATCGTGCCGTGCGGGAGGTGCGGTGCGCCAGGGCCGGTCGGCCCTGTTGGGTGTGCCCGCACACCGGCACTTCTTCCGGACGGTTCGTCAGCTCTCAGCAGATGCGCGGAAGTTGTTCGCCCAGCGGCAGGTCGACGATCCGCCGGGCGCCCACCAGGGTGCGCACCACTACCCGGCCGGCCGGTCCGGCCGCCGCGCTGCCGATCCGTACCGCCCCCTCCCCCTCGGGGTGGGCGCGCAGGGCGCCGAGGGCGTCGTCGGCGTGCTCGGGGGCGACGAAGGCGACCAGGCAGCCCTCGTTCGCGACGATCAGGGGGTCGAGTCCGAGCAGGTCGCAGGCGGCGGCCACGGCCGGCGGCACGGGCAGGGCGGCTTCGTCGATCTCCACCAGGAGGGCCGAGTCGCGGGCCAGTTCGTTGAGGGCGGTGGCGAGGCCGCCCCGGGTGGGGTCGCGCAGCGCGTGCACGGCGCTGCCGTACGGGGCCAGGGCGTGCACGAGGCGGTGCAGGGGGCGGCTGTCGGAGGCGATGTCGGTGTCGAAGCCGAGGCCCTCGCGGGTGGAGAGCACGGCGGTGCCGTGCAGGCCGATCGGCCCGGAGAGCAGTACGGCGTCGCCCGGCCGTGCTCCGGCGGCGGACGGGCTCAGCCCGGCGATCCGGCGGCCGATGCCGGTGGTGTTGAGGAAGAGCCGGTCGGCGGCGCCCCGGCCGACCACTTTGGTGTCGCCGGTGACGACGGGGACGCCCGCCCCGCGTGCGGCCCGGCCCGCCGAGTCGAGGACGGCCCGCAGTTCGGCCAGCGGCAGCCCCTCCTCGGCGATCACCGCCAGGGTGAGCGCCAGGGGTGCCGCGCCGCGCATGGCGAGGTCGTTGACGGTGCCGTGGACGGCGAGCGAGCCGATGTCGCCGCCGGGGAAGAAGAGCGGGCTGACCACGAACGAGTCGGTGGAGACGACGAGTTCACCGTCTCCGGGCAGGAGGGCGGCGTCCTCCAGCGGCCCGGCGGGCGGGCCGCCGAGTGCGGGCAGGACCGTCGTGTCCAGGAGTTCGGCGGTGAGCCGGCCGCCCGCGCCGTGGCCGAGCTGGACGAGTTCGCGCCCCTGGTGCGGGAGGGGGCAGCCGGGTGCCCGCGGGGTGTCGGTGTTCACGGGGCGCAGCTCCCGTTCCCGGTGCGGCCCGCGGCGTAGTAGGCGGCGCAGGTGCCCTCGGCGGACACCATGGGGGCGCCGAGGGGGGTGCGCGGGGTGCACCGGGTCGCGTAGGCGGTGCAGTCGGTGGGCAGGCGGGCGCCGGTGAGGACGGCGCCGGCGATGCACGCGGGGTCCTCGACCGGGTGGGTGCCGACGACGTCGAAGCGCCGGGCCGCGTCGAAGTGCCGGTAGGCGGGGGCGAGTTCGAGTCCGCTGGCGGGCAGGGTGCCGATGCCGCGCCAGGCGCGGTCGGTGACCCGGAAGACCCGGGCGACGGCGTCCCTGGCGGCGGTGTTCCCGGCCCGGCGCACGGCACGGACGTACTGGTTCTCCACTTCGTGGCGGCCCGACTCCAGTTGGGCGACGGCCATGAGGATGCCCTCCAGCAGGTCGAGGGGTTCGAATCCGGTGACGACGACGGGGACCTCGTACCGGCGGGCGATCGGTTCGTACTCGCGCCAGCCCATCACCGCGCAGACGTGCCCGGCGGCCAGGAACGCCTGGACCTCGCAGTCCGGGTCGTCGAGGAGCGCGGTCATCGCGGGCGGTACCAGGACGTGGCTGACCAGCAGCGAGAAGTTGGCCAGTCCGAGGCGGGCGGCGTGCAGGACGGCCGCCGCGTTGGCGGGCGCGGTGGTCTCGAACCCGACGGCGAGGAAGACCACTTCGCGGTCCGGGTGCAGCCGGGCCAGACGCACCGCGTCCATCGGCGTGTACACCACGCGTACGTCGGCGCCCCGGGCCCGCAGCGCGAGCAGGTCGGTCCGGCTGCCCGGCACCCGCAGCATGTCGCCGAAGCTGGTGAGGATCACCTCCGGGCGGGCGGCGACGGCCATGGCCCGGTCGAGGGTCTCCAGCGGGGTGACGCAGACCGGGCAGCCGGGTCCGTGGATCATGCGGATGCCGGCGGGCAGGAGTTCGTCGATCCCCTGCCGGACCAGGGTGTGGGTCTGGCCGCCGCACACCTCCATGAGGCGCCAGGCCCGGGTGGCGACGCGCTCCAGTTCGGCGAGCAGGTGCCGGGCGAGCAGGGGGTCGCGGTACTCGTCGAGATGCTTCATCGGCGCGGGCCGGCCTGCGGTCCCTCGGGTGCGGTGAGCTCCATCCGTACGTCCACGACGCCCTCCACGGCCTGGGCCAGGCGGGCGGCCACCGGCACCAGGCGGCGGTCGCGGATCGCGCCCCGGACGGTGACCACGCCCTCCTCGACGGACGCGGTGACGTCCTGGCCGGGGAAGAGCGGGGCGAGGGTCCGGTGCACCTCGGCGGCGAGTTCGGTGTCGGAGCGGAGGAAGACCTTCAGCAGGTCGCTGCGGCTGACCACGCCCTGGAGGATGCCGATGCGGTCGATCACCGGGAGCCGTTTGACGCCGCGCCGGGCCATGATGCGGGCCGCCTGGGTGAGCGTGGTGTCGGCGTGCACGGAGACGGCGGGCGAGGTCATCAGGTCGCCCGCCGTGGTGCCCCCGGCCTTGGCGAGTTCGGCGAGGTGCCGCGCCCGGACGGCCTCGATCCGGCCGGTCGGCAGGGGGGCCGCGGGGTGCTGTTCGGACAGCGACAGGTCCGGGCGGTCTTCCCGGTACTCCTCCTTGGGCAGCAGGTCGGCCTCGGAGACGATGCCGATGACCCGGCCCTCGCCCTCCAGGACGGGCAGTGCGCTGACCTTCCACTGGTCCATGAGGGTGACGATCTCCTTGAACGGGGCGTCACGTCCGATGGAGATGACGGTCTGGGTCATCACGTCGCTCACGAGGTGCGGGGAACTGGGCACGGCGGGCCTCCGGGGTCGGTGTCGGCGGGTCGGGGATCGGCGGACGGCGGGTCGAGGGGGTGGGTGCGTGCGACGGTGAGGTCGAGGAAGTGGACCGAGCAGGAGATGCAGGGGTCGTGGTTGCGGATGGCCCGCTCGCACAGCGCGGCCAGTTCCGCGTCGTCCGGCGCTCCGGCGTCCAGGGCGGCCTGGGCGGCGCGCCGCAGGTCGTCCTCGATGGCGCCCTGGTTCTGGGCGGTGGGCGGGACGATCCGGGCGTCGGTGACGGTGCCGTCGGCGTCGAGCGCGTACCGGTGGTAGAGCAGGCCGCGCGGGGCCTCGGTCGCTCCGTGGCCGGTGCCGGCGGCGGGCGGGACGCCGGTGTACGGGCGGGCCGGTGGCTCGTAGGTCTCGATGAGCCGCAGCGCCTCGGTGACGGCGTACACGACCTCGACGGCCCGGACCAGGATCGAGCGGTACGGGTTGCGGCAGGCGGTTCCCTCCCAGGGGTCGCCGAGGCCGGCGGCGCGGGCGGCGTCGCGGGCGGTGCGGGTGAGCCACCGCCCGCTGATCGCGTACCGGGCGAGGGATCCGGTGAGGTGGCGGCGGCCGTCCAGGGTGGAGTACAGGGCGGTCGAGTGCGGGAGGTGTTCCTCGCGGACCCGGTCGAGGAAGGTGTGCAGGGGGAAGGTGTACGTCGTCGGGGGGTACGCGTCCCGGGTGCGCCCGGTGGGGTCCGCGCGCAGCACGGCCGGTGTGCCGCTCTCGATGGCGTACGTCCCGGGGGCGGCCAGCGCGAACAGGTCGGCGTCGGTCGTCGCGTCGGGGAAGTCGAAGGCGGAGACCCACTCGACGGTCTGCCGGGCGTCGTCCAGCGCGTGCCGCAGCCGCTCCCGCAGGGGGTGCAGTTCGCCGGGAGCCGGGGCGCGGTGGAAGCCGCCGAGCCGGACGTTGACGGGGTGCACGGCGCGTCCGCCGAGGAGTTCCAGGATCGCGTTGCCGGCCTGTTTGAGGCGCAGGCCGCGTTCGACGGGGCCCGGGGCGGTGCGGGCGAGTTCGAGGGCTCCGTCGCAGCCGAGGAAGTCGGGGGCGTGCAGCAGGTGGATGTGCAGGGTCTGGCTCTCGATCCACTCCCCGCAGCACAGGAGCCTGCGCAGGGCGGCGATCCGCGGGTCGACGGTGACCCGGCAGGCGTCCTCGACGGCCGCGCAGGCGCTGAGCTGGTAGGCGACGGGGCAGATGCCGCACACCCGGGCGGTGATGTCGGGCGGTTCGGTGTGGGCGCGTCCGCGCAGGAACGCCTCGAAGAAGCGGGGCGGTTCGTAGATCCTGAGCCGGGCCTCGGTGACGGTGCCGCCGTGGACGTCCAGGTGCAGGGCGCCCTCCCCCTCGACGCGGGTGAGCGAGCCGACGTGCAGGACCCGGGAGCCTCGGTGCGTCACGGCCGCCCCTCCTCCTCGCGCACGGTCGGTTCCTCCTCGAAGGCCGCGCAGTTGAAGGTGTGCAGGAGGCGTTGGACGTCGTGGTCGTCCATGCCGTCGCGGTGCAGTACGGGGATGAGCGCGGGCAGGTTGACCGAGAGCGATCCGCGGGAGGGTCCGGGGCGACCGGCCGGGCCGAAGCAGCCGTAGCAGCCCCGCCCGTACGCCGGGCAGAGGGCTCCGCAGCCCGCGTGGGTGACGGGGCCCAGGCAGGGGGTGCCGTGGGCGACGGTCACACAGACGGTGCCGCGCCGCTTGCACTCGAAGCAGACGCTGTGGTCGGGGATGTCGGGCTTGCGGCCGGCCAGGTGGGCGGTGATCACTTCGAGGAGCTGGCGGCGGTCGACGGGGCAGCCGCGCAGTTCGAAGTCGACGTCGACGTGGGCGGCGACGGGGGTGGAGGTGGCGAGGGTGTCGATGTATCCGGGGCTCGCGTAGACGGCCCGGCGGAACTCCTCGACGTCGGCGAAGTTGCGGAGCGCCTGGATGCCGCCGGCCGTCGCGCAGGCCCCGATGGTGACCAGCCGGCGGGAGGCGGCGCGGATGTCCCGTATCCGGGCGGCGTCCGCGCGGGTGGTGACGGAGCCCTCGACGAGGGCCAGGTCGTACGGTCCGGGGCGCACGGCGCTCGTCGCCTCCAGGAAGTGGGCGATCTCCACCTCGCCGGACAGCGCGAGGAGTTCGTCCTCGCAGTCGAGCAGGGTGAGCTGGCAGCCGTCGCAGGAGGCGAGTTTGAACACGGCGAGCGTCGGCCGGCTCATGACGTGCTCTCCGCGCTCGGGTACCGCATGTCACAACTCCCTTGTGTAGAGCAGTGGTTCGGCCTCGGACCAGTCGACGACCGGGCCGTCCCTGCACAGCAGCAGCGGGCCGAGCTGGCAGTGGCCGCAGTGGCCCGTGGCGCAGCGCATATTGCGTTCGAGGGAGACCCGGACGCGGGTCGGGGAGATCCCGAGGTGCACGAGTTCGCGGGCGGTGGCCCTGATCATCGGTTCGGGACCGCAGACGAACGCGCTCGTGCGCCGGGGGTCGAAGCGGGCCCGGGGGATGAGCCTGGTGACGACGCCGATCTGGCCGGTCCAGTGCGCGTCCGGCCGGTCGACGGTGATCCCGGTGTACGCGGTCGGCCAGCGCCGGGTCTCGATCTTCGCCATGAGGTCGGCGGGGGTGCGGGCGCCGACCAGCACGTTGAGGCGGCCGTACGTGCCGGGGGCGGCGACCGCGTCGCGGATCAGCGGGCGCAGCGGGGCGAGCCCGATGCCGCCCGCGACGACCACCAGGTCCCGGCCCGCGGCCCGTTCCAGTTCCCAGCCGGTTCCGTAGGGGCCGCGCAGTCCGACCACCCGGCCCGGCTCGGACTCGTAGAGGCCCTCGGAGACCGCGCCGACGCTGCGCACGGTGTGGGCGAGGCCGCCGGTGGTGGGGATGGCACTGACGGAGAGGGGGATCTCGCCCCGGCCGAACGCCCAGACCATCGCGAAGCGGCCCGGTGTGAACGGCGGCAGCGGCTCCGCGACCGGCTCCACGCGCAGGGTCGCGGTGTCCGGGGTCTCCTCCCAGCGAGCGACGATCCGGTACGGCGCGGGGACGACGGTCATCGCCGTGTCCCGTCCCCGCTGCCGTAGGGCGCGTACAGGTCGAGCAGCCGGGTGCGGGCCGACTGGAGGCGGTGTGCGAGGACCCGGCCGACCCACTGGCCGACCTCGGTGCCGAACGCGGGGTCCTCGTGGCACATGATCCGCACGGTCGCCGCGTCGAACTCGTAGGTGCGTACGGGGCTCTGGGCCTCGGCACCGAGCTGCCAGACGTACGGGCTGAACAGCCAGGACCAGCCGACGAGTTCCCCGTGCCCGAGGGTTTCGATCACGGGGGCGCGGCGTCCGGGGACGTGCATGTCCAGGGCGACCGAGCCGGTGCGGACGATCCAGAAGCGGTCGGCGTGGCCGCCCTCCTCGAAGAGCCGGGTGCCCGAGGAGAACGCGGTCTCGCGGGCGAGGCGCATCAGCCGTCGGCGGTGCTCGGCGGGCAGTGCGCTCAGCGTGGTGACGACGGGAATCATCGTTCCGCTCCTTCCTTTCCTTGCTGCCCTTCGTGCCCTTCGTGCCCTTCGTGCTTTTCCGGCCCTGCCGGTTCGGCCTTCCGGTCCTCCGCCGTCCCGGGCGCGGCGGCGCTCTCCGCCCGGAGGGCCGCGACCTCCTCGGTGAGGTCGATGCCGACGGGGCACCAGACGATGCAGCGCCCGCAGCCCACACATCCGGTGCTGTCGAACTGGTCGTGCCAGGTGCCGAGTTTGTGGGTGAGCCACTGCCGGTAGCGGCTGCGTCCGGAGGAGCGGACGGGGCCGCCGTGCAGATGGGAGAAGTCGAGGTCGAAGCAGGAGTCCCAGCGCTGCCAGCGTTCGCTGTGGTCGCCGTTCAGGTCGGTGACCTCCTCGGTGGTGGTGCAGAAGCAGGTGGGGCAGACCATGGTGCAGTTGCCGCAGGTCAGGCAGCGGGCGGCGACGTCGTTCCAGCGGTCGGCCGTCAGGCTCTCCCCCATCAGCCGCCGCAGGTCCACCGGCGGCATGGCCCGGCCCATGGCCCCGGCCGCTTCGCTCACGGCGGTGGTCGCGGCGCTGCGGGTGGTGTCGTCGGCCTCGTGGTGCGCGACCCTGTCCAGGAGCGCGGCCCCGGCGGCGCTGCCCGCCCGGACGAGGAAGCGGTGGCCTGCCGCGTCGACGACCTCGGTCAGCGCGAGGTCGAACCCGCTGTCGGTGCCGGGGCCGCCGCCCATGGACACGCAGAAGCAGGTCGCGCCCGGGGTGGTGCACTCGGCGGCGATCAGCAGCGCCCCCTGGCGGCGTGCCCCGTAACCGGTGTCCCGGAAGTGACCGCCGGTCAGGACGCGGTCTTGGAGGGCGATGGCCCGCAGATCGCAGGGGCGCACCCCGAGGAAGGCGTACGACGGCGCTTCCTCGGCCGGTGCGTGCACGGTGAACCCGCCGTCCGGGGTGCGGTCGGCGCTCCACAGCCGCTCGCGCTGGGGGTGCAGGAAGTTCTTCCAGGACTGGGGCCCGGCGGAGTGCGCGAACGCCGCCCCGTCGTCCCGGCGGCGCAGCCGGTAGCGCCCCGCTTCCAGCTCCACGCCCCACCCGTACGGGAGTTGGGCGGCCGATTCCAGCGGTGCGAGGACGATCGCCCCGTCGCGGACGGTGGGGCCGACGACGGTACGGCCGTCCGCCAGCAGTGCGGCGACGAGGGCGTGCAGCCCGTCCTTGTCGATTACCGCGGTGGCCGGGGGCGTGGTCATCGCTGCCCTCCTCGGGCGGGTGGGGTGACATGGCCGTGGTCGTCCGGGTGCCGCGGCGCTGGGGGTCGGGGTCGTGGCCCGGCGTCCTGTTCACGTTCCAGGTTCGGTGGGCGGGGCGGGGTGCGGGCAGGGGCCGACCGGCCCCCGTCGGGGGCGCGTTGGTCCCCGCCGGGGGCGCTCCGTTCCTCGTCGGGGCTCCTTGTCGGGTCCTCGTCGGGTCCTTGCAGGGGGCTCCTCGTCGGGTCCTCGTCACGGCTCCTTGTCGGGGCGACGCTCTGCCACCGACGGAGCCGGACAAGCCCCCCTCTGTTCAGGCCCGCCCGCTCCACCGCGGTTCGGTCCTGGCCCAGTCCCGCTCCCACTCCGCCAGCCGCCGCCGGTGCGCCGAGGCGCGCACCGCGCACCAGAGCCCCGCGGCCGTCAGCCAGCCCCCGATCGCCGTCACCGAGCCGACGGCCACGGCCGCGGTGCCCAGTTCGACGCCGCTCGGCGGGCCGGTGACCGCCCGCTCGGCCGCGTCGAGCCAGACGTCCGTCCGGCTGCCGACGGGCGTGTCGGTCCTCGTCCGCACCACGGCGACGCGCTGCGCGCCGTCGGGTCCCCTCCACCGCACGGTGACCGGGTGCCGGGTCTGGCCCGACCCGTAGGCGGCGGTCGGGGCGGGGTCGCTGCGGACGACGGTGGCCCGTACGACGTGCAGGGCGGCGCGCTGCCGCGCGGCCTCCGTCGCGGCGGCGTCGTACGTGGCCGCCCCGCACAGCGCGCCGGCCAGTGGCACCCAGAGGAACACCACCGTCAGCAGCACCAGCCGGGCCCACGCCTCGACGGTGTCGCAGGGGCGGCGCAGCGGGTTGCGCCGCCACCGCCACCCCGTGCGCCGGTCCCCGGGCCGGGTCGGCGCGCTCATGGTCCGGAGTCCTCCCGGACCACCCCGTGCAGGCGGTGCAGCTCGGCTGCGATGTCCCGGGCCCAGGCCGTGATCGCGTCGAAGTCGCGGAAGTCGCCGCCCTTCCCGGAGTTCACGATCATCCGGGCCATCCGGCCCTTGGCCTCGCTGGTGAGCCGGCCCCCGAAGGTGACGTGGCCCCGCGCGTCGACCCGCTGGCGGATGCGGCGCGCGGCGCGTACCGGCGGAATGTCCCGTTCGCTCGCGCCGGAGTCGAGCGGGCCGCTGCTGAACAGCCACACCGGGCGGGCGGCGAGCGCTTTGCGCTGCCGGTTCGCGAACCGGCGGGCGTCCGTGAGCCAGCGTCCGGCGTACAGCGCGCTGCCGAGCACGACGGCGTCGTATCCCCGTACGTCACCGGCCTGGGCCGCCGCGCGCAGGTCGGCCGCGCAGCCCTCCTTGTCCAGGGTCCGGGCGACGGTGCGGGCGATCTCCTCCGTGGAACCGTTCTTCGTCGCGTAGGCGACGAGCACCTTGATCGTCATGGTGGGCCGTCCCTTCTCAGAGTTTGCGCAGCCAGTCGTCGGCCACGCCCCGCAGTGCCTGTTCGGTGGGCCGCAGGTGGGAGTCGTCCGTGCGGTAGGTGAGCTTGTCGACGACGGCGACCACCCCGTCGATCTCGCGGGTCATGTGCACGGCGATCGGGATCTCGCTGAGCCGCTCCAGCTGGCCCTCCAGGGTCACGACTCCGTCGGCGACGTGGACGTGCACGGACGGGCCGGGCAGCCAGAGGGTGCGCACCAGCACCTCCTCGATCACTTCGCCGCGGATCGCGGCGTCGGGCCGCAGGAAGACCTGGAGCAGGTCCCGGCGGGTGACGATGCCGACGAGGCGGTCCTCGTCGTCGACCACGGGGAGGCGCTCGACGGAGTGCCGGACCATGGTGCGGGCCCCTTCGGCGATGGTGACCTCGGCGTGCACGCACACGGGCGGTGCGGACATCAGTTCCCGTGCGGTACGGGCCACCGCCTTGTGCTCCGCGGCGCGCCCGGCGCGGGTGAGGCGGGGCAGATGGACGCGGCGCGTCGGCCGGTGCGGGGCGGCTGCCTCCGCCTCGTGGGCCAGCAGGTCGGTCTCCGAAACGACGCCGACGACGTGGTCGTCCGCGTCGACGACGGGCAGCCCGCTGACGCGGTGTTCGGCCAGCAGCCGGGCCACTTCCTTGAACGGGGTGCCGAGCCGGGCGGTGACGACGTCGGTGGTCATCACGGACCCGATCTTGCTGTGCTTCATGGCGTTCTCCTCCGGTGTCTCTCGCGGCGGGCCCGGTCTCCCGGCGTACCGGCTCCCGTCCTCACGGGCCGCCTCTCGTCGCACGGACCGGCTCCCTCCGGACGGGCCCGGTCCCGTCGCACGGCGTCGGCGGTGCCGTGCGACGGGCCGCGGGCGGCGCGGGCCGCCGCCCGGGTCGTGGGCCGTTCAGCGCAGCCTGCGCAGATACGGGTCGCGAACGGGGCGCGGCAGCAGCCGGATCCGGGCGTCCAGCGCGGTGACGCCGTCCGGACGCGCCAGTACCGGGTTGAGGTCGACCTCGGCGAGCTGCGGGAGGTCGCAGGCCATCGCGGACAGCCGGGCCAGCAGCTGTTCGAGCCCCGGCAGGTCCACGGGTCCCGCGCCCTCCGCGCCGAACAGCAGGGCGGCGCACCGCGGTTCGGTGATCAGGTCGTGCACGTCGGCGTCGGTGAGCGGGGCCAGCCGGGCGGCCCGGTCGGCCAGCACCTCGGTGGCACTGCCGCCGAGCCCGAAGAGGACCAGCGGGCCGAACACCTCGTCCTGGACGACACCGGCGAGGAGTTCGGTGCCGCGCGGGGCGAGCGGCTGGACCACCACGCCCGTCAGCAGCCCTTCGAAGCGGGTCTCCAGGTCCCGGTAGGCGGACCGCACCTGCTTGTCGCCCCGCAGGTCGAGGAGTACGGCGTGCTGGGTGCTCTTGTGCAGCAGGCCCGGCCAGTGCGCCTTGAGCACCACCCGGCCGTCGGCGCCGCGCAGCCGCTCCGCGGCCAGCACCGCCTCGTCCTCGGACTCCGCCCACGCCCAGGGGAGTTGCGCGATGCCGTAGCAGTCCAGCAGGCCCGCGCAGGCGGTCGGCTCCAGCCAGCCGCCCTCGGGGTGCGCGGCCAGCCACGCCTCGGCCGCCGCGTGGGCGCGCGGTGCGTCCACCTCGGTGAGGTCGGGCACCGTGCCGGGCGGCCGGGCCAGCCAGGCGGCGCGCCGGGCGGCGTGGGCGAGGGCGCGGGCGGCGGCCCGTGCGTCGGCGAAGGAGGGTACGGCTCCCCCGTCGGCGCACGGCAGCAGGGTGACCGGCAGGTCCTGGCCCAGCCGGACCGCGGCGACGGTGCGGGAGCGGCGGCCCGGGGCGCGGGTGAGGGCCCGGGACAGGTCGTCGCCAGTGGCGGCGGCGACCGCGGTGGGCACCAGGACGACCAGGACGGCGCCGGTGCCGGGGCACTCCACGAGGCGGTCGACGCAGGCGCGCAGCTGCCGCTCGGTGACCGAGGCGGTGGTGTCCACCGGGTTGACGGCGGTGGCGTCCGGGGGCAGCCCGGCGAGCAGCCGCTCCGCGGTGGCCGGGGTGAACGGGTTCACCCGCAGGCCCTCCTCGGCGCAGGCGTCGGCGGCCAGGACCCCCGCCCCGCCGGCGTTGGTGACGATCGCGACGTGGTCCCCGGCGGGCAGCGGCTGGGAGTGCAGGAGGGCGGTGGCCTCCAGGAGTTCCCCCACCGAGCGGGTGGCGGTGATGCCCGCCTGGGTGAACAGCGCCTGCCGGGTGACGGTCCGGGTGGCCGCCGCAGCGGTGTGCGAGGCGGCGGCCCGGCGGCCGGTCTCGGTGCGGCCCGCGTCGACGGTGAGTACGGGGACGCGCCGGGTGACCCGGCGCGCGGTGCGGGAGAAGGCCCGCGGGTTGCCGAACGACTCCAGGTGCAGCAGGGCGAGGTCGGTGCGGCCGTCGGACTCCCACCACTGGAGCATGTCGTTGCCGCTGACGTCGTACTTGTCGCCCAGCGAGACGAAGCTGGAGGTTCCCGGGCCGAGCCGGGCGAGGCCGCTCAGCAGGGCGATCCCGACGCCGCCGGACTGCACGGCGACGCCCACGGTGCCGTGCCCGGGGTGCCGGGCGGCGAAGGTGGCGTCCATGGAAACGCCCCGGTCGGTGTTGGCGACGCCCAGGCAGTTCGGGCCCACCAGCCGCATCCCGTAGGTGCGGCAGACGGCGAGCAGGTCCGTGGCCCGGTCCGTGGCGACCCCGGCGGTGACCACCACCAGTGCCCGCACCCCGGTCTTGCCGCACTCCTCGGCGACGTGCACCACCTGGGCCGCCGGAACCGCCAGGACGGCCAGGTCGGGGACGCGCGGCAGCGAACTGACGGAGGGGAAGGCGGGCACCCCGAGCAGGGAGGAGACGTACGGGTTGACGGCGAAGAGCCACCGGGGGAAGCCGCCGGTGCGCAGGTTGCGCAGGATCGCCCGGCCCACCGAACCGGGTTTGCGGCCGGCGCCGACCACGGCGATCGTGTGCGGGCGCAGCAGCGGTTCCAGACTGGCGACATCGGCTCCGCGCCCGCGGGCCTCCACCGCGGACAGATAGGTGTCGTCCTCGTCGAGGCGGATGGTGCAGTGCAGTTCGGGTCCGTCGAGACGGCGGGCGACGGCGAGCCCGAGGTCGGCGAAGACTTCGCGCACTTCGCGGTTCTCGGCGAGCGTGACGGCGTGGAAGACGGTGATCCGGTCGGCCCGCGCGGCGGAGACGAGGTGCTCCAGCAGGAGGGTGCCGATGCCCCGGTGGTGCTCGCCCTCGGCGACCGCGAGGGAGATCTCGGCGGCGCCGGGTTCGCCGGTGTACTCGTACTCCGCGAGCCCCACGGCCCTGCCCCGGACCTCGGCCAGCAGCGCCAGGTGTCCGGCGCGGGCCGGTGTCGCGGCCCGCTCCGCGGCCTGCTCGGCGGACCTGCGGCTCGCGGCGAAGAACCTGAGCCGCAGGTGTTCGGGGCTCATCTCCTCGTACAGCAGGCGCAGTTGGGGCAGGTCCTCGGGGCGGACCGGCCGGATGCACAGGGTCGTACCGTCCGAGAGCAGGGCATGGGCCGGGGTGCTGAGCCGCTGCGACGTCATCGGGGGCCTCCGGTGGACGGGTCGGTGCTGGGAGCGTCCGGCGGGCGCGGGTGCGGTGACAGGGGCTGTACGGGGGCCTGCCGGTGGGCCGAACGGCCCTCGTCCGCCGGGCCGGGCAGGGGTTCGCCCAGTTCGGCCTCGACCGCTCCGGCCATCGCGCGCAGCACCGCCAGCGTGCGGGCGGCCTCGGTCTCGTCGATCTCCGTGATGGCGAACCCGACGTGCACCACGACGTACGTGCCGACCCGGGCGTCCGGGGTGTACGCCAGGCACACCGGCCTGCGTATGCCGCCGAAGTCGACGGTGGCCATGCGCAGTCCGCTCTCGTCGTGGATCTCCCGCACCCGGCCGGGGATGCCCAGGCACATGCCGCTCACTCCTTCGCGAGGCGGGCGGCGGCCACCGCCGCCTGCCCGTAGCTGATGCCGCCGTCCCCGACCGGGACGCTCCGTGCGACCAGCACCCGCAGTCCCTGGGCACGCAGCAGGCGGCGGGTCTCGGCGAGCAGCCGGCGGTTGGCGAAGCAGCCGCCCGCCAGGCACACGGTGCGCGGTGCGCCCGCCGCGACGACGCGGGCGACCATGTCGGCGGTGGCCCCGGCGACGGCCAGGTGGAAGGCGGCGGCGAGCCGGGGCACGGCTTCTCCGGCGTGCTGCCGCTCCAGGAGGTCGGTGAGGGTCGGGGCGGGGTCGTACACCCACAGCCCGCGTTCGCGCACCAGCCGGTGGGCGAGCGGTTCGGCCCGTGCGCCGTCGGAGGCGTTCTCCAGGGCTGCGGCGGCCTCGCCCTCGTAGCCGACGGTGTCGGCGAGGCCGAGCAGGCTCGCCACCGCGTCGAAGAGCCGTCCCGCGCTGGACGCCCGCGGGGAGTTGAGGCCCCGCTCGGCGAGGGTGCGCACGACGGCGACCTCGCGGGGGTCGAACCGGGCGGTGAAGGAGCGCACCAGCCAGGAGTACGGGCGCGGCGCTCCCAGTACCTCCGGCGCGAAGAGGTAGCCGAGGGCCATCCGCCAGGGGTGGCGTACCGCGGCCTCGCCGCCGGGCAGCGGTGCGGTGGCGAACCGGCCCGCCCGTCGGCAGCCGGTCAGGTCGCCGACCAGGATCTCGCCGCCCCACAGGGTGCCGTCGTCGCCGAGCCCGAGACCGTCGTAGGCGACGCCGGTGAACGGGCCGCGCAGCCCGTGCTCGGCTGCGCACGCGGCCAGATGGGCGTGGTGGTGCTGGACGGGCACCCGGGGCAGCCGTTGGGCGTGCGCCCACTGGGTGGAGAGGTAGCCGGGGTGCAGGTCGTGGGCGACGGCGGCGGGCACGAATCCGGTCAGCCGGCTGAGGTGCGCGTAGCTCCGGGCGAACGCGTCCAGGGTCGCCGCGTCCGCGAGATCGCCTCCCTGGGGGGAGAGTTGGGCGCAGTTTCCGGTGGCGAGGGCGAAGGTGTGCTTGAGCTGGGCACCGGCGGCCACCACCGCCGTACGGGCGGCAACCGGCAGCGGTACGGCGACGGGGGCCAGGCCGCGTGCCCTGCGCAGGGTGGACGGGCGGCGGCCGGAGAGCTGGACCACCGAGTCGTCGTACCGTGCGCGGATGGGCCGGTCGTGGACGAGGAAGCCGTCGGCGACGGACCCCAGCACACGGCGGGCCTCCTCGTCGTCGACGACGATCGGGCCGCCCGCGAGGTTGCCGCTGGTGACGACCAGAGGCCCGGCCAGTGCGCGCAGGAGCAGGTGGTGCAGACCGGTGGTCGGCAGGAACAGCCCGATGCGGCGGGTACCGGGGTGGACCCCGGCCGCGACTGCCGTGCGGCGGGCGGGCAGCAGCACGACGGGGCGCACCGGCGACTCCAGGGCGGCCCGCCCGGTGGCCGGGACCCGGGCCAGTTCCCGGGCCGCGGCGATGTCGGCGACCATGACCGCGAAGGGCTTGACGGGCCGCTGCTTGCGCTCCCGGAGAGCGGCGACGGCGACGGCGTCGGTGGCATCACAGACGAGCTGATACCCCCCGAGCCCCTTCACGGCCACGATCCCCCCACCCCGAACCGCCTCAACGGCAGCCCGAAGGGCAGACTCACCGCGCAACACGGTTCGGCTGGAGAGGCGTTGAGCGTCGCGCGGCCCCGAGGACAGGTGTGCTGGGCGGGGGGTGCGCTCGGGGCCTGGGGGGTGCGCGGGGCCGGTGGCGCGTTCGGGGTCGGGGCTGGGGACGTGCTTGGGGGTTGGGGCGAGCCCGGGACTGGGGGCGTGCTCGGGGACGGCGGCACGCTCGGGGCCGGGGACGTGCCCCTGGCCAGCGGCTCGCCCAGGATCGGCGGCGCGCTCGGGGACGGGGACGCACCCGGGGCCGGGGGCGTGCCCAGTTGAGGCATCCCGCGACGACAGCAGATCCCCTTCGGCCAGAATGCCCCGCTCGGACCGGACGTCACGCAACGGCTCGGGGTCCCGCTCGGGGTACGTCCCCCGGTCCGGTCCGAGGGCCCGCTGCGGGTGCGGCGCGTGCCAGGCCAACTGCGGGCCGCAGTCCGGGCAGGCGAGTGACTCGGCGTGGAAGCGTCGGTCCGCTGGGTCCGCGTACTCGGCGGCGCAGCGCGGGCACAGCGGGAAGCGGCGCATGGTCGTACGCACGCGGTCGTACGGCATGTCCTCGACCACGGTGGCGCGCGGCCCGCAGTCGGTGCAGCTGATGAACGGGTAGCGGTGGCGGCGGTCCCGGGGGTCCAGGAGTTCGCGCAGGCACGCTTCGCAGGTCGCGACGTCGGGCGGGATCTCCCGGGGCCCCGCCGACCCCGGGTGCCCCACGCTGCTGCCCCGGACGGTGAACCCCGTTCCCGGCCTGGCGAGTTGACCACGCTCCACGGTCTCCGCCGCCGTCCGCCGCACCCGCCGTACGCGGGCCAGTGCCGGTGCGTCCGTGCGCAGGGACACCAGGAAGTCCTCGACGGCCGAGGTGTCGCCGGCGACCACTCCCTCCACGTGTCCGCCGGTGTTGGCGGCCCAGCCGTCGAGCCCGAGACCGGTGGCGAGCCGGTGCACGAAGGGCCGGTAGCCCACGCCCTGCACGGTGCCGAACACCTCGAAGCGGACGACCGTGGGCAGCGCCCCCGTCATGGCCGACCGCCTGCACCGCGCCCCGGCGGGACTGGGCGCGGTGGGACGGCGCGCGGCGGGACCGGGCGCTGCGGGGCTGGGCGCTGCGGGTGTTCGCGGGCCTCGACCTCGTGCTCGATCCTCCGGGCGACGGTCACGGCCGCCGAGGCGACGGCTGGCGACAGGCCGGGGCCGTGGCCGGTGTCCCCGCCCTCCACCGCGTACACCACCAGCCGGGACGGCAACCGGCCCAGGATGCGGGCGAGTTCCACCGCCTCACCGAGCCCGAGGCCGTGCGAACTGGTACCGGAGGGGCGGTCGGGAGTCACCGCGTCGAGTTCCAGCCGGTGCACCCGTCCGGGAACGGCGGGGTGGGCGTGCGCGGCGTCCACCACGAACGCGAGGTCCGCCCCCTCCCACAACCCGATGAGCCGGGCCGGTTCACCGTCGCAGACGGCGAAGTCCGGTTCCGCTGGGGTGGTGCGGCCCGCGAAGGCCGCGTCCTCGTCGGCGACGCCGCCCGCGAAGTCCGGGCCCGCTCCGCGCTTCGCGTAGCGGGTCCGGAGCCGGGCGATTACCGCCGGGCCCACTCCGTCGTCCCTGCGGAACTCGTTCCCGACGCCGATCACGGCGATGCGCGGCCGTGCGCTCATCGAGGCCCTCCCCCTCTGCGGTGTCCCCACACCCTGCGGGCCGCGCCGAGGGCGGGGCAGGGGCCGAACGACCCCTGGTGGGGCCGGTTGTCCCCTCCCCGTGCGGGAATCGCGCGTGGAACCGTCCGCAGCAGCGCCTCCGCCGAGGAGCGCGCCGGAAGGTGGTGTCACGGTGAACCGACAGCTGCTCGTGGGCGTGGACGGCTCGGAGCCGAGCCTGGCCGCCCTGGACTGGGCCGTCGACGAGGCGGCGGTGCGCGGCGCCCCGCTGTGTGTCGTGCACGCCTGCCGCTGGGAGCGCTACGCGTCCCTGGAGCCGTCGTTCGACGTCAGCCGCTCCGCCCTCCAGGTGTACGCGGACAACGTCGCCGCCACCGCCGTGGAACGCGCGGTGCGCAGGCGGCCCGGGGTACGGGTGACGAGCACGGTGCCGACCGACGACCCGGTACAGGCCCTCGTCCGGCTCGGCGAGGAGGCGGACGTGGTCGTGACCGGCAGCCGGGGTCACGGCGAGCTGGCGGAACTGCTGCTCGGGTCGGTGAGCCTGGCGGTGGCCGCACGGGCCGTGACCCCGGTGGTCGTCGTACGCGGCGGTGCCGGGCCGGAGAGGGAGATGCCGTCCGCGCGCACGGTCGCGGTCGGCATGGACACGCCGGAGGACGCGGCGCCGGTCCTGGAGTTCGCCTTCCGCGAGGCGCTGCTGCACCGGGCCGCGGTACTCCTCGTCCACGCGTGGCGCTGTCCCGCCCACGAGGTGCCCGAGTACCCGAGGACCGCGCCGGACGGCCACCGGCAGCGGGCGGACGAGGACGTCACGGCTGCGCTGAAGGCGGCGGTGACGGCCCGTCCGGAGTTCGCCGACGTCACGGTCCGGCGCGAAGTCGTCGAAGGGCCCGCACGGTCGGTGCTGCTGGGCGCGGCCCGTACGGCCGATCTGCTGGTGATCGGCGCCCGGCGGCGCAAGGGGCACCTCGGTATGCAGCTCGGGCCCGTCAACCACGGCGTGCTGCACCACGCCGCCTGCCCGGTGGCCGTCGTTCCGCACGACTGAGTACGGGGCCGACGGCCGGCGCCCCGCACCGGCCCGGTCCCGGACGCACCCGCTTCCGCTTCCGCCAGCCCGCCCGCCCGCCACCCCGGAGGTGAGTTCCATGCCCGACGGACAGCCCGTTCCCCAAGCTCAGCCCAACCCCGCCGGACAACCCGACCCCGCCGCACAACCCGACCCGGCCACACAACCCGACCCCGCCGCGCGGAAACCTCCCGTCGCACAGGTCGCCCCGAACGCACGTGCCGCCCCGGACGAACAGAGCATTCCGGATGTCCGGACCGTCACGGCCGGCATCGACGGTTCGCCGGAGAGCCTGGACGCCGCCGACTGGGCGGCCCGTGAGGCGCTGCTGCGCCGGCTGTCCCTGCACCTGGTGCACGTCGAGCCCCCGCCCAGGCCGAACGGCAGCGCCGTACTGCGCAACAGCGCACTCGTCGATCACGCCGCCCTGCATCTGTCGTACGCCCATCCCGCGCTCGGCATCATCGAGGAGCAGCTCACCGGGGACCCGGTGGAAACGCTCGCCGGGACGGCGGAGTCGTCGGAGCTCCTCGTCGTCGGCTCGCGCGGGAACAGCGCCCTGACCGGGCTCATGGTCGGGTCGGTGGCCCTGGCCGTCGCCGCCGTCGCCGCCTGCCCGGTCGCTCTCGTACGGGCCGGGGAGCAGCCCGAGGACGAACGGGAGGGTGCGGCCGACGCGCCGTTCCGGCCCGTCCTCCTCGGCCTCGACATCGGCCGGCCCTGCGACGAGTTGCTGGAGTACGCGTTCGGGGCGGCGGCGGCCCGCCGCACGGCGCTGCACGTGGTGCACACCTGGACCCTGTCCGCGCCGCCCCGGCTGCCCGCCCGGGGCGTGCCGGACCAGGGCGAGGAGAAGCTGCGCAGGCTCGCGGCCGTACTCACGCCCTGGCAGCACAAGTTCCCCGGTACGGAGGTCGTGCCGAGGGTGGTGCACGGCCGGGCCGGGCACCACCTGCTGAAGGCCTCGGCGGGCGCGGGGCTGCTGGTGATCGGCCGCTCCGCCGAGGCCGGACCGCGTCTCGGGGCCACCGCGCACTCGGTGATCCACCATGTGCCGCGCCCGGTGGTGGTCGTACCGCACGCGTGAGACGGCCGCCGCAAGTCCCGGGGCCACGGGACGTACAAAGGGAATCCGTGCACGACGGCCACCCGTGCACGACGGCCGAGGGCGACTGTGAGGGAGTCACGATGCCGGCCGACAAGCACGGCGAGCACGACACCGGCAGAAGGAAGAGGGAGACGTCCGAGGTGCCGCGGGGTGTCTACGAGGCCGAGCTCTACCGCCTCCAGACGCAGCTCGTGGTCCTCCAGGAGTGGACGCGCGGCACGGGCGCCCGGCTGGTGGTCGTGTTCGAGGGCCGCGACGCGGCGGGCAAGGGCGGCACCGTGAAACGGGTCGCCGAGCACCTCAATCCGCGCGCCGCACGCGTCGTCGCCCTGCCCGCGCCCACGGAACGCGAGCGCGGGCAGTGGTACTTCCAGCGCTACATCGCGCATCTGCCCGCGCGCGGGGAGATCGTCCTGTTCGACCGCAGCTGGTACAACCGGGCCGGGGTGGAGCACGTGATGGGCTTCTGCACCCCGCAGGAGCACCAGTTGTTCCTGCGTCAGTGCCCGGCCTTCGAACGCATGCTGGTCGAGGACGGCATCCTGCTGCGCAAGTACTGGTTCTCGGTGAGCGATCCCGTGCAGGAGGAACGCTTCCGCCGACGGCTGGCGGACCCGACCCGGCGGTGGAAGCTCTCCTCCATGGACATGGAGTCGATCAGCAGGTGGGAGGCGTATTCGCGGGCGAAGGACGAGATGTTCGTGCACACGGACATCGTTGAGGCGCCCTGGTACGTCGTCGCGAGCGACGACAAGCGCGCGGCCCGCCTCAACATGATCGCCCACCTGCTGTCCACGGTCCCCTACGACGCCGTGTCGGCCCCCGCGCTGCGGCTGCCGAGGCGCCCGCCCGGCACCGGGTACCAGAGGCCGCCGCGGGATCTGCAGCACCACGTCCCCGACCACGCGCGCTCACTGCGGAGTTGAGCCCCGCGGACCCCGCACGGACCTCGGGGGCCACCCGCGGCGCCGCGCCGCGCGACACGCACACCGGGCACCAGGAACCGGACCATTCGGGCATGAGATGCGTAACCTCGCACAATCGCCAGCAGCGGAATCGGAGGTACGGATCCATGACCAAGCGACCGATCCTGGGAATCGTGGCCGCGGCGGGACTCGCGGCGGGAGCCCTGGCGCCCGGCGCGAACGCCGCTCAGCTGCCCCCGCCGGCACAGGACGCCCAGCACGCCGCCGCTGTCGCCCCGACCATCTCACCGGCGGCACCGTACAAGCACACCACCAGCAGCACGGGCGCGTACTGCCGGACCGGCAACCTGTGCCTCCATGTGTGGGACCCGACGAAGAAGCTCTGGAAGACCTTCTTCCTCTACAAGTGCCGGACCTATTCCCTGGCGCACTGGAAGAAGAAGGGCACCTACCACAACCACCAGACCGGTGGCCGTGCGACCGCGGAGTTCTACGACCACCACGGCCAGACACTGAAGTCGGTGCCGGTCAGCACCGGCGGCCACTTCAACTGGACCCCCGTGTGGAAGGTCCGCAACTGCACCTGACCGCAACCGCCGCCGCTTCGGGACTCCTTACCCCCTGGGGTTCCGCGGCGCGTGCGCACCCCGCCGGGTCCAGCGCTTGTTGGGCACCTGACCGATCAGCTCCCAGAAGCACACCAGTGCGGTGACCGGCGGAATCCCGAACATCACGAAGGCCATCAGCGAGTGCGAGGAGTGGCCGACGCACAGGGCCACCGCCACCGCCGACGCCGTGAGGAGCACCGCCCAGGAGCGGAGCGCGCGCCGGTGCTGCATGGTGGCCCGCGCGATGGAGAGTGCCGCGAGGAACCACGGTCCGTACACCGCCAGCGGCCACCACAGCGCCACCGCGTCGGGCAGCATGCCCTCGGCGACGGCGCGGAGCTGCCCGTAGGTGTAGGCGATCGACCACAGCAGCAGGCACGCCGCGCAGACGCAGATCGCGACGATGAGGATCTTGGCCTGGGCGACGCCACGGCCGGCCAGGAAGCCGGGCCGCCGTCGCGGCCGGCGGCGGTCGACCCTCACGTGCGGCCCGTCCGGGGTGTCGGAAGGGGACTGCTGACGCGGCGCCGGGGACTGTTCGTACGGCGACGTGGTCCGCGGGTGCGGCGACGTGGGCTGCGGAGCCGGAGCAACGGGCCGCCGGCTTCCCGGGGACGGCCGGCCCGGTGCCGCTGTCGTCATCGCGGCCAGTTCCTCGTCCGGGTCCCAGCCGTCCAGCACCACGGTGCGCGGCGCGCTCTCCCAGGTCTGCTGCGCCGGAATGGGCACGCTGTCGTACGGGCCCAGCGGCTCCTCCCCCGCCCGCGGCACATAGGGCTGCGTGGAGAAGTAGCCGTCGTGGTCGAACCTGTCCATAGGAAGTCTCTCCGTGCGCTCCGTCAGAAAATTTCGTGGAGAGCACGAGACCCGTACGGCGATGGACCTGCGGCGATGCCGCCGGATCCCCCGTAAACCCCCGCCGGAAATCCCACCCCGAAGCCGCCGGTCGTGTTCGGAGACCCGCCGTGCGGACCCGCGAGGGCACGGGGCCGACGACGCGACCCGTCCGCAGTCGACACACGGTCGCCGACTGCGGACGGGAGGATCGTTTCTTCAAGTTGTTCTTGCTCTGTCACACCCACCTAACGAGCACCGCGCGAGAAGTGATGTACTGCATTCGGGGGATGCGGCGGCCCGAAAGGGTTACCCGCGACGCCGATAAGAACGATTGCCCGACAAGCACGGGATCCCACGGCCGACGGGGCGCCCCGGAGGCCGGCCGGAGCCGTCACCCGAGTCGGCAGCCACCCGGCTACCGGTCGCGGATCACCACGGTCCCGGCAGCCAGGTCGCCGAGCCGCTGGCGCCGGGGCGTCACCAGCATCGCGACCAGCCCGACCAGTCCGGCGCACATGCCGTCGACCACCAGCAGGACGGCACGCAGGAAGCTGCCCCCGTACGTGAGCGGCCGGCCGTCCAGCCGCACCACGCGCAGCCCGAACAGCGACATCCCCCAGGTCCGGCCGGTCCGGGCGGGCCGGACCACCCAGTACCAGACGTAGACCAGCAGGGAGAGCAGCCCCCAGACGGCGAAGAGCACCAGCGCCCAGGCCGGACGGAGGGTGGCGCCGTCCTCGTCGGTGGGCAGCAGCAGGAACAGCGCCAGTGGCGGCAGCAGGAGCAGCGCGCTCAGGACCCCGTCCACGTACCACTGGAGTCCTCGCCGCACCACGACGCGGGTGCGCTCGTCGTCGGTGTGCGGTTCGCGGGTGAACGCGGTCGTGCTCATGGCACCTCTTCGTCCTCGTCGGGGAGCGGTCCTGCCACAGCCACCCTAGGGGCAATTTGCACCTTTAACACGAAATGGCACCTGCGGGGTCGGTGCCGGCAAACCCGCGCGAAGGCATCCATCACCCGGCCCTGGCCAGCCGGAATGCCTTCGGAATATGCGGATGACAGGGCCCGGGGAACGCACGGTCGAATACGGGTCCCGCACCGCGCAACACAGTTGATCACTGCGGCACTTGGCCACAACGGCATGCCGTCCATGGGTGACAGGTGTGCGAACGGCGGGAGCGCGCAGCGGACATACACCCGCCGTCGCGAGTCGGCACCCGCTCCCGCCCGCTCCTCGGCCACTCGACGGAATCGGCCCGCGAATAACTTGCCTGGCATTACGGCGCAGTTGCCCCGGGGGTAGTAGTTGCCGAGATCGGGCGCCCTGCCCGATATGCGGGTGTTTGCCGCTAGTTCAGGGCGGAGCGCACATGGCTCCGCCCGGCAACTTCCCGCAGTACCAGGAAGGAAGACGATGGCCTCAGTCAAGATGGGCATGGCGGGTCGCACCGCCGTAGGCGCCGCGATTGCCGCGACCTTGGTCGCGGTGTCGACGGGCACGGCCAACGCCGCCTCGGCCGCTCCCGTTTGGGGTGCGAGCTCGGCGTACGGACTGACAGCCACGCTCGGCCCGGTCAGCATCGGGAAGGCGGCCCTCTCCGCCTATCCGTCCGGCCCGGCCCAAAGCTCGGTCGCCGAACTGACCGTCGGCAACATCGGCAAGGTGACCGGGGTCGCCAGTTCCTCGTCGGGCAACGCCGCCAAGGGGACGACCACTTCGACGGCGAGGATCGCGAGCGCCGCCCTCGACCTCACCGCCGCCCAGCTCGCCACCCAGGTGGTGACCGCGAAGTGCGACGCACGGCCGGGCGCCGCACCCACCGGGACCGTCTCGCTCGTGGGCGCGAGCGTGAAGACTCCCGGCCCGCTGCCCGACCTCGCGCTGCCCGCCGCCCCCGCGCCGAACACCAAAGTGACCCTGCCCGCCGGGCTGGGCCAGGCCGTGCTGAACGAGCAGATCAGGAACCGGGACGGCTCCCTGACGGTCAACGCGCTGCGCCTGACCCTGGCACCGGTGGCGGTCAAGGGTTCGCTGACCGTCGCCTCGGCCACCTGCAAGGCCGGTACCGCGCAGGCTCCCGCCCCCGCGCCCGCCGCCGGCTCGATCACCGGCACCGCGGTCGACGACACGGGCATGCGGGTCGAGGGCGTCGTCCACCAGCTGAAGAGCGCGAAACCGGACGCCCCCACCTGCACCACCAACCGGCTCGGCCGGTGCACCCTGGCGAAGCTGTCGCCCGGTGTGTACCGCCTGTGCGTGATCGGAGTACGGGACGGCCACAGCATGCCGGCCCGGCCGTGCACGGGGCCGGTGAGGATCAACGGCAACCACGTGAACATCACGTTCCGGATCCCGCCGGAGCACGGCAAGGGTCACTGACCCGAAGGCGCCCACCGGCCCGGGGCCCGTCGGACCGTCTGCGCGAGTTGAGGCGTGCGGACGGGGCGGCGGCCCCGGGCCGGTGGGGTGCTGTGCGCACGCCGCCACGGCCGGGCCGCGCGGAGTGACACGCGTCCATTCCTGACCGAAATGATGCTGTCGCGGACCGTCCTGACGAAGTGCCCGAAATATGAGCGGCTTTGGCGTTAGCGTGACTGCTCATGGTCGAGGAGTGCGGGCTCAGGGGCGGATCCGAGCGCGAGTACGCCCGGTGGAACCTGACCTCGGGAACTCTGTGGGTGGGGCGGACCGGCGTCGCCGGAGTGGACGCCCAGGTCACCATCCGGGTGGCCGGTGAGCTGG
The DNA here is from genome assembly GCF_042874215.1 of Streptomyces sp. NPDC004111. NCBI lineage: Bacteria > Bacillati > Actinomycetota > Actinomycetes > Kitasatosporales > Streptomycetaceae > Streptomyces > Streptomyces sp. NPDC004111. The sequence goes on along the minus strand of NZ_JBIAMU010000021.1, from coordinate 17,679 downwards.
ACGTCGCCTCGGTGCCGGTGCTGGCCCGTGAGCTGCACCGGGCCGTGGACCGACCGGCCGGCCGCACCGTACTGGACCTGAGCCGGGTGACGTTCTGCGGGACCGAGGGGGTCGGCCTGCTGATCGACGCCCGGGTACGGGCCATGGCCGCGGGCGGTGACCTGACGGTGGCGCGGGCCCACAGCGCGGTGCTCCGTCCGCTCCAACTGTGCGGGGAGACGGGCGGCCTGAGGATCGCCGAGGAGGTGACGAGCGCGCCGCTGTCGGCGCACGAGCGTCGGCTGCGGCTGTCCTCGGTGTCGGCGGCACTGTCCGCGGCGTTCGGGATCACCGGGGCGCCGATGGGCAACGCCCAGTTGTACGAACCCGACGACGGGGTGCTGCGCATCGTGTCCCAACGGGGCTTCCACCACCCGTTCCTGAGCTTCTTCGAGTCCGTCGCCGACCGCGAGAGCGCCTGCGGAGCAGCCGCGCAGGACCGCAGCCCGGTGCTCGTCGACGAGGTGGCGGCCTCTCCGCTCTTCCTCGGCAACCCGGCGCTGGAGGTGCTGGAGGAGGCGGGGGTCGGCTCGGTGGTCTCGGTGCCGATCACCGCCCCGGACGGCACTCTGATCGGCGTGGTGTCCGTGCACCGCCCGCAGGCACGGAGCTGGACGGCCGAGGAGCGCCGCGCACTGACGGCGCTGGCGCGGGCCGCCCAGCACCGTTGAGGGGCGGAGCGGCGGGGGCCGTGCCGCACCGCGCGCCACGTCGGACGGCGAAGTGCGGCACGGCCCCGGGGCTTCGGGCCGGGAACGGCGTTCCGTGGCGCCGGAGTGCCCCGGTCCCCCGCGGTGGCTACTGCACGGCACCTTCCGGCAGGCAGACGTAGCCCGGACCCCACATGTTGGGCTCGACCCGGTCGGGCGGCAGGCAGCCGGTCCAGGCCTTGGCGTACTCCGGGTTGGTCAGGATGAGCTGCTGCTCCTCCGGGTCCGCCATCAGGAAACGTACGTAGGACTCGTCCGACATCACCACGGTGCCGGGCTTGGGGCAGTGGACGGCCGCGAGGGCCGGTGAGGCCACCGAGACGGCGCCGGCCGCGGCCAGCAGCAGCGCGGCGAGGGTGATTCGGGTGCGGGACATGGAGCCTCCGGAGAACGCCTGTGAAGGTGAAGAGCTGAACAAGAACGCATCCTGCAACGCTTCCGCGCCTTGGAAAGTCGCACGACACCCGTTTCGCCCAGTGCGGTCATATGTGCGGTACCCGCGCGGGGCCTGCCGACGGGAACACGCAGGTCGTCGGCAGGGCGGGGACATCCGGCGGCCGGAGCGCGCCCCGCTTCCCAACTCCCCTTCCTGCGCGGTCTCTTGACACCCAGGTTTCATGAGTTCTACGTTCCTCAGCACTTGAGAGCGCTCTCAACCACTGCTCTCCCCCTCCCCCACGATCGAGGTGCTGCTCATGCAACCCTCCCTCTCCAGATGCGCGGCGGTCACCCTGCTGGCCCTCGCCCTCAGCGCCGCAGGACCTGCCCCGGCCTTCGCCGCCACCGTCCCCGCCGGTGCGGGCAGTTACAGCGACGCCCGCCCGGCCGGCACCTCCGGCCCCACCACCAACACCGGACGTGCCGTCACTCCGAAGCTGACCGCGGCGGCCAAGGACCGGCCGGTGCCCACCAACGACTGGTGGTCCTCGCTCGCGTACCAGCGCTACGACGACAACCCGTACTCCACGCCGATGTACGGCCACCCGCTCACCTACCAGGCCAAGGCGTCCGGTCTGGAGGTCGGCTACCCGACCCAGCCCGCGATCGTCGGCGACGGACGGCAGTACGAGTTCGCCCACAAGGCCGACCTCACCGTGGGCCTCAGTGGCCTCAACTCCCCCGACGCCAAGGCCGACGACTGGTCCGACTGGACGGTCACCCCGTACTGGGCGGACGGCACGCGCACCTTCCGCGCCACCATCGGCCACGGCATGCCGTTCGTGTACGCGAAGGGTTCGGGCGGCGACGCCCGGGTGGTCACCGCGTCGGCGCCCACGGTCTTCGCCGACGACGGCAACGTCCTGGGGATCACCGTCGCCGGGCACCACTACGCCCTCTTCGCCCCGACCGGCAGCGACTGGAACGTCTCCGGTTCCACGATCACCGCCGGGCTCGGCGCGAAGGACTACTTCTCGCTCGCGGTCCTGCCCAGCACCGACGCCCTGGCGACCTACCGGAAGTACGCGTTCAGCTTCGTCACCGGCTCGAAGGTGGGCTGGCAGTCCTCGGGCGGGTCGGTCAAGGCGACGTACACCCTGACCACGGAGGCCAAGGAGGGCAGCGAGCGCGGCACCCTCCAGGCCCTGTACCGCCACCAGTGGCTGCACACCGGCGACCCGCTCACCCCGTACACCTACGTCTCGCCGCGCGGCACGATGAAGGTGCGCGAGTCGGCCTCCTTCACCACCAGTCAGCGCAACAGCGGTGTGCTGCCCGCGCTGCCCGCCTCCGACAGCGTCGACCGGGCCCGGCTCACCGGCTATCTGAACGAGGTCGCCAACGCGGCCGACCCGTTCTCCGGCGCGAGCGACACCTACTGGACCGGCAAGGCGCTCGGCCGTCTCGCCCAGCTCGCCCCCGTGGCCGACCAGATCGGCCAGACGGCGGTGCGGGACAAACTGGTGGGGCTGCTGAAGGGGCGGCTCCAGGAGTGGTTCACGGCCGGCGGGGCGAGCGAGTTCAGCTACGACCGCGACTGGAAGACCCTCACCGGCTATCCCGCCTCCTACGGCAGCGACACCGAGCTGAACGACCATCACTTCCACTACGGCTACTACGTCTACGCGGCGGCCATCGTCGCCCAGTACGACCCCGCCTGGGCGGCCGACTCCGCGTGGGGCGCCATGGTCAAGCAGCTGGTGCGCGACACCGCCAACCCCAGCCGCACCGACACCGCCTACCCGTTCCTGCGCGGCTTCGACGTCTACGCGGGCCACAGCTGGGCCTCCGGGCACCAGGGCTTCGCGGCCGGGAACAACCAGGAGTCCTCGTCCGAGTCGGTCAACCTGAGCGCGGCGCTCGTCCTGTGGGGCTCGGCAACCGGTGACAACTCCCTTCGGGATCTGGGCAGTTACCTGCTGACGACGGAGTCCGAGGCGATCACGCAGTACTGGTTCGACGCCTCCCAGCAGGTGTTCCCGGCGTCCTTCGGCCACGACACGGTCGGCATGGTGTGGGGCAGCGGCGGCGCGTACTCCACCTGGTGGACCGCAAACCCGGAGGAGATCCACGGCATCAACGTGCTCCCGGTGACCGGGGGTTCCCTGCATCTGGCCCGTGAACAGGCGGCCATCAAGCGCAACATCGCCGAGATGGAGCGGGAGAACGGCGGCCCGGCCGTCGAATGGCGCGATCTGCTCTGGGAGTTCGAGTCACTGGCCGATCCGGCCTCGGCGTACGCCAAGTGGAACGCCTCGGGCGGCAACTACACCCCGGAGCAGGGCGAGTCGAAGGCACACACCTACCACTGGCTGCGCACCCTCGACGCCGTCGGCGCCCCCGACATGTCGGTCAGCGGCGACCTCCCCACCTCCGCCGTCTTCAGCAAGAACGGCACCCGCACCTACACCGCCCACAACCACGGCACGACCGCCCGGACGGTCACCTTCTCCGACGGCCGCACGCTGTCCGTGCCGCCCCGCTCGACGGCCACGGCCACCGGGCCCGGCACGGGCGGCCCCGAGGAGCCGGGGCCGTCAACCGGCAACACCTTCCGGCTGAAGTCCGGCGGTGTGCTCACCACGGTCCAGAGCGACGCGCCGGGCACCGACACCCTCGCCTCGGCGGACGGCGTGAACCGGGACGGCACCCCGTACCGGCCGACCTCGTACCAGGTCGCGAAGGTGACGGGCAAGCTGACCGCAGGGGCGGCCACCGCGTTCCGGTTGCGGGTGGACGCGGGAACGTCGGTCGGGCTCGCCCCGCAGGTGAGGGTCAGTTACGACCTGACGGGGGACGGCACCTTCGACCGTACGGAGACCTTCCGCTACTTCGCGACCGACCCCGTCCAGGGGTGGGAGGAGTACACGCAGGCGACAGGCGTCCGCTCCACCACCGGCACCGCGGGCGACCTCGTAGGCGGCACGGTGCGGCTGGAGATCTGGAACGCGCTCGGCAACGCCACCTCCCAGGTGCAGACCGGCACCGCGGGTGCGGTGCTGACCATTCCGTACGGCTGAGAGACGCCCGGGGGCCCGCTGCTGCGGGCCCCCGGCGCGGTGCGCCGGGTCCCTGCCGTCAGGCGGAGGCCCTGCGCACCAGCACCGTCGGTGTGACCACGGACTCGGGCGCCCCGCCGTCCGCGCCGCCCCGGGCCAGCGCCCGCAGCAGCAGCCGGGCCATCGTCCGGCCCTGGCCCTCGACGTCCTGGTTCACCGTGGTCAGCGGAGGCACCGTCGCCTCGGCCACCGGGACCGTGTCGTCGAACCCGACGACCGCGATCCGCCCCGGCACCTCGATGCCCCGCTCCCGCAGCACCCGCAGCGCGCCCGAGGCCATCAGGTCGTTGGCGGCGAACACCGCGTCCGGCCCCGGCCCGCGCTCCAGCAGCCGGGCCATCGCGCGCGCCCCGCTCTCCGGTGTGAAGTCGCCCCGCTCCAGGAGGTCCGGGTCGGCGGCGGGCAGGACGTCCCGGTAGCCGAGGAGGCGGTCCACCGCGGACGTCTGGTCGGCCGGCCCGGAGATGTGCGCGATCCGCGTCCGCCCCAGGGCCAGCAGGTGCCGTACGGCGGTCTGCGCACCGCCCCGGTTGTCCGCGTCCACGAACAGCACCGGCTGTCCGGGCGGCCGGGCGGGGGTGTGCGGACGGCCGCCGTAGACGGCGGGGATGCCGGCCCTGCGGGTGATCTCGGGCAGCGGGTCGTCCGTGTGCAGCGAGAACGCGAGGACCCCGTCCACGTGCCCGCCCGACAGGTACCGGGCGATCCGCTCGGCGTCCTCGGGCCCGTCCATCAGCAGGAGCACCAACTGGTAGTCCCGGGCGGTGAGTTCCCTGCTGATGCCGCGGATCTGCCGGGAGAAGAAGGGGTCGGAGAAGATCCGGGTCTCCGGCTCGGCGATGACGACGGCCACCGCGCCGGTCCGGCGGGTCACCAGGGTGCGGGCCGCGTGGTTGGGCACGTACCCGAGTTCCTCGACCGCCCGGCGGACCTTGTCCGCCATCGGACCGCGCACGCCCGCCCCGCCGTTGACGACCCGGGACACCGTCGCGCGCGAGACCCCCGCGCGCGCCGCGACCGCTTCCAGGGTGGGCCGGGGGCCGGGGATACCGTCGGGCACTGCGGGCCCTCCTCGTCGACGCGGGACGTTTCCCGCGGTGCGGGTGGGTGTGGTCGCCTCCGTGAGCACGTCACGGGGCCGCACCCAGCCTAATGCGGCCGGATCGGCGGCACTTCGGGTTCCGGCGGAGTCCGGCGGGCTCGCGGGCCGGCCGGGCTCAGGGGCGCCGCGTCCGGCGGGCTCGATGGCAGGCCGGACTCAGGGGCGCTGCGTCCGGCGGCGGCGCCGGATGGCCGCGCGCTCCTGCTCGCTCGTGCCGCCCCACACGCCGGCCGGCCGCCCGATCTCCAGGGCCCACCGCAGGCATTGGCGGCGCACCCGGCACCGGCCGCACACCTCCTTGGCGCGCTGTGTCTGTACGGCGCCGGGGCCCAGGCCGCTCACCGGGAAGAACAGCTCGGGGTCCACCTCCGTGCATGCCGCGTCCTGCCTCCACCTCTCCATGACCGCCCTCTTGTTCCCGCGTTCCCAACTGCCTCTGCCAGGGGCCGAGTGACCAGCGGGGCGGATCGCAAACCGGGCCGGCACACGCTGCGGGCGGTGCGGTGCCGGGCCGGCGGGCAGCCGGTCATGGGCAGGCAAAACCGGGTCGAGTGGTCCAGTCCACCCGCCGTTCAACCCCGCAGCGAGCGGGCGTCCTTCGCGAAAATTGGTCTAGTCCGGGATTGGTCCAGGCCATTGACGCGCTCATGACGGCGGGGCTATTCCCTTCTCACTGCCGCCGCACCACAGGGAGACGGCAGTCGTCCCCCACTCCTTGGACTGACATGAGAAGCATGCGCCCCGTCCGCGCCCTCCTCACCGCCGCCGCCCTCACGCTCGCCGCAGCCGGCCTCACCGCCACCGCACCGGCCGCCGCGGCCGGCACCGGTGCCACCGCCCAGGCCGCCGCCACTCCGCTGCCCGCCCGCGTGTTCGCCCCGTACTTCGAGTCCTGGACCGGCGAGAGCCCGGCCGCGCTGTCCGCCCAGTCCGGTGCCAAGCACCTGACCATGGCGTTCATCCAGACCGCTACGGCCGGGTCCTGCACCCCGTACTGGAACGGCAACAGCTCGACGCCGATCGCCGCGTCCTCCTTCGGCAACGACATCAAGGCCATCCAGGCGGCCGGCGGCGACGTCATCCCCTCCTTCGGCGGGTACACCGCGGACACCACCGGCACCGAGATCGCCGACAGCTGCACCGACGTCAACCAGATCGCGGCGGTGTACGAGAAGGTCATCACCACCTACGACGTCCCCCGCCTCGACATGGACATCGAGGTCGACTCCCTCGACAACGCGGCCGGCATCGACAGACGCAACAAGGCCATCAAGATCGTCCAGGACTGGGCCGCCGCGAACGGGCGCAAGGTCGAGTTCTCGTACACGCTCCCCACCACGACCAAGGGCCTCGCGGCGAGCGGACTCGCCGTCCTGAAGAACGCGGTGACCAACGGCGCCCGAGTCGACGTCGCGAACCTCATGACGTTCGACTACTACGACAACGCCGCGCACGACATGGCCAAGGACACCGAGACCGCAGCGCAGGGCCTGTACAACCAGCTCGCCAAGCTCTACCCCGCCAAGACCCCCGCCCAGCTCTGGGGAATGATCGGCGTCACCGAGATGCCGGGCGTCGACGACTTCGGACCGGCCGAGACCTTCACCCTGGCCAACGCCACCCAGGTCTACAACTGGGCCGTCGCCAAGGGCATCAACACCCTCTCCTTCTGGGCGCTGCAACGCGACAACGGCGGCTGCCCCGGCGGCCCCGCCGCCGACAACTGCTCCGGAATCCCGCAGAACACCTGGGACTTCACCCGCATCTTCGCGCCCTTCACCAGCGGATCGACCGCCCCCACCGACGACTTCTCGGTGACCGCGACGCCCGCCAACGGGTTGGTGGCGGCCGGCGGTTCGACCACCTCGACGGTGAAGACCCAGGTGACTGCCGGCCAGGCCAAGACGGTGAACCTGAGCGTCAGCGGCGCCCCCTCGGGGGTCACCGCCACCCTCAGCCCCGCCTCGGTGACCGCGGGCGGGTCCTCGACGCTGACCGTGAACACCACCGCGGCCACCGTCTCGGGCACCTACACCCTGAACATCACCGGCGCGAGCCCGTCGGCGCTGCACTCCACGCCGTACGTCCTGACCGTCACCGGGGGTGTCCCCCAGTGCACGGCCGCCCCGTGGGCGAAGGCGACCGTCTACACCGGCGGCCAGCAGGTCTCGCACAAGGGCCACAACTGGAAGGCCAAGTGGTGGACCACCGGCGAGGAGCCCGGCACCACGGGCGAGTGGGGCGTGTGGCAGGACCTCGGCGCCTGCTGAGCGGCTCCCCGGCGCACGGGCTGAGCAACGCCTCCCCCGCCCACGGGCTCAGCAACGCCTCCCCGCCGTACGAACGCACCAACGCCTCCCCGGCGCCCGAGCGACTCAACGCCCCGTCCCGGTAGGGCAGTTCATTCGCGAGCCGGTCCGAGCACCCGGCGCACCGCACCGCGCAGCCAGTGATGGGCTCCGTCCGCGGTGTGCCGGGGGTGCCAGGCCATGCCGATCGTCACCGGTGGCAGCTGCAACGGAATCTCCAGCAGGCGCAGTCCCAGCCCGTGCGCCGCGTCGGTGAGCGGCGAAGGCGGCTCTCCGGGCAGCGCGGTCGGCACCAGACAGACCACGTCACCGGCCGCCGCCAGTGCCATCGCCGCCAGATGTCCGGGCAGGACGGCACTGACCCGACGGCTGAGTCCCCGCTCGGCCAGGGCCTCGTCCAAGGGTCCCGCGAAGCGTCCCCGGCGGCTGACCACCACGTGCTCGGCCGCGGCCAGTCCCGCCGCGGTCAGGGGGCCTTCGGCGAGCGGGTGCCCGGCCCTGACCCCGGCCGCCATCCGCAGGGTGACCAGCTCCTCCACCCGGGTCTCCGGGTCGACGTGGTCGATGGCCCCGATCTCCAGCTCGATCCGCCCCTCGCGCAGCGCCGGGCCCGCCTCCCACTCCTCGGCCAGCACCCGCAGCGAGACGCCGGGGGCCTGGCGGCGGGCCAGTGCGAGCAGGCCGGGCGCCAGCGCGGCGCCGACCAGGTCCGCGGCCTGGACGGTGAACGTGCGCCGCAGCGCGGCGGGGTCGATGCCGCTGCTCGGGGTGAGCAGCGACTCCAGCCGGCGCACCACCGCCGCGGCCTCGTCCCGCAGTTCCTCGGCGCGGGGCGTGGGAACCATCGCCTGTCCCGCCCGCACCAGCAGCGGGTCCTGGAGCACCCGGCGCAGCCGGGCCAGGGTGCGGCTCATCGCCGCGGGCGAGGTGCGCAGACGCGCGGCGGCGCGGGTGACGCTCTGCTCGGCCAGCAGGGCGTCCAGGGCGACCGCCAGATTCGCGTCGAGGTTCGGAGAAGAGCTGCTCACCGGCACAATTCCGTTTCTGGCAATGATTGGTTGCTGAAGTTCCCATTGTGGCAATGCCGGTCGGCTCCGCACGATGAGGAGGCGTACTGATCCAAGAGAGACCGCGAGGTTTTCATGATCGTCATTACTGCCCCCACCGGGAACATCGGCAGCCGGCTGCTGTCGCTGCTGGTCGAGGACGCGCCCGCGCACGGAGAGGAGGTGCGGGTGGTGGTCCGTGATCCGGCCCGGCTGCCCGAGTCCGTGCGCGGGCGGGTCGAGGTGGTGACCGGCTCGCACGGCGACGCCGCTACCGTCGAGCGCGCGTTCGCCGGGGCCGACGCGGTGTTCTGGCTGGTTCCGCCGGACGCGCGGCGCACTCCCGAGGAGGCGTACAGCGGCTTCTCCCGCCCGGCCGTGCGGGCGTTCGCCGCCCACGGCGTCGGCCGTGTCGTCGGCGTCTCGGCGCTCGGCCGCGGCACCCCGCAGGCCGGCCGGGCGGGGCTGGTCACCGCCTCCCTCGCCATGGACGACCTGATCGCGGGCTCCGGCGTCGCCTACCGGGCCCTGGCCAACCCGTCCTTCTTCGAGAACCTGCTGGAGGAGGCCGACTCGATCCGCGAGCACGGTGTCTTCACCGACACCGCGGACCCGGACCGCAAGGCCCCCATGGCGGCCGTCGCCGACATCGCCGCCACCGCGGCGGACCTGCTGCTGGACCGTTCCTGGACCGGTGTCGGCAGCGTGCCGGTGCTCGGCCCGCAGGACCTGTCGCCGAACGACCTGGCCCGCATCATGACCGAGGAACTGGGCCGCCCCGTCCGCTACGTACGCCAACCGCTCGACGAACTGCGGTCGGCCATGCTCGGCCACGGCCTCCACGCGGAGTTCGTGGAGGCCATGGTCGACATGAAGCGCGCCAAGGACGAGGGCCTGGACTCGGGTGTGGAGCGCTCGCCGGGGTCGCGGCCGGCCACCGGTTTCGCGCAGTGGTGCGCGCAGACCCTCGGGCCCGCCGTCCGCACCGCACCGGAGGCAGCCGATGCCCGCTGACCGCACAGGACCGGCACCCACCGGCCGCGCCGAGCCGCCCCACTCCGAGCACACCGGTCCGCTGCCCGCGCACCGGACCGGGTCGGCCCAGGCCGAAGCCGAGGCCCAAGCCCAGGCCCGGGACCAAGCCCAAGCCCAAGCCCAGGCCCAGGCCCAGGCCCAAACCCACCGCACGGAACCACCGGTGACCGCGTTCATGCTGGTCAAGACCACGCCCGAGTGGCTGGCGCTGACCGTCGCCGAGCGCGTCGAGGCCTTCACCACCCAGGTCGTCCCGGTGATCGAGGCCCGCACCCGCGGCGTCCGCTCGCGCTTCTACGACACGGAGTTCTACTCGGCGCGGGTCACCGACGTCTGGGTCTGGGAGGCGGACGACCACGAGGCCTACCGGCTGCTGATCGACGCACTGCGCGAAACCCCCTTCTGGGACCGCTACTTCGACGTCGTGGACCTGCTGGTGGGCACCGAGAACGGCTACGCCCGTACGTACGGGCTGGAGCCGGTGGCCACTCTCGCCACGTGACGGTGCCGGGCGGACGGCTCAGTCGGTCCGCCCGGCACCGGTGAAGAAGTCGATCACTTGACGCGACGTCGGGTTGTGGGCGGCAGCCGCTGCCGCCTCGACACCGCGCGGGAACAGCCCTCGCTCGTACGTGGCGAGGGCTTTCTCGATGTCGTCGGGGTGGGCCGCGACGGCCCTGCCGAGTTCGGCGCCGTCGAGCATGGCCACATTGGCGCCCTCGCCGTTGGGGGTCGAGAGGTGCGCGGCGTCGCCGACGAGGGTCACTCCCGGCACCCGCTCCCAGCGGTGCTCCGCCGGGAGCACGTACAGCGGGCGCAGCACCGGAGCGGCCCGGCCGGCCGTGAGGAGCGCGGTCAGTTCCGGCGCCCAGTCCGCGAACTCCGCCGCGATCCGCGCGCCGACCGCGGCGCCGTCGCTGAAGTCCTGCGCCTCGAACCACTCCTGTGGGTGTGTCAGCGTGGCGTAGTTGCGCAGCACCCCGCCCCGCTCCCGGTGCGCCACGAACCACTTGCCGCTGACCGCCGGGTCGAGCGCCACGAGGGTTCCGGCGCCGACCGCCCTCGCCGTGGCCGGATGCCGGAGGTCGGCGTCGTCCAGGACGGTCTCGACGACGGACCGGCCGACGTACCGGGGCACGGTGCGCGAGAGCAACGGCCGCACCCGCGACCACGCACCGTCCGCGCCGACCAGCAGACCGGTGACCTCGGTGCGGCCGTTGGCGAAGCTCACCTGGTACCGGCCGTCCCCGATCCCGCCTCCGCCGCCCCTGTTGTCCCCGCCGCCCCCCAGAGCCCGGACGCCGGTGACCTTGTGCCCCCATCGGACGGTGCCGGCGAGCAGCGACTCCCGCAGCATCCGCCGGAGTTCGCCGCGCTGCACCTCGGGGCTCGTACCGGTGCCGTCGTCGTCCTTCTCGTACAGGACGGTCCCGTCCCGGGAGAGGAGCCGTGTCGCCTGGCGGCCCGGCAGTACCAGGGGACGGAACTCGTCCGTCAAGTCAGCAGCTTCCAGAGCCAGTTGGCCGTTGCGCTCATGGATGTCGAGCATGCCGCCCTGGGCGCGGGCGGTGGGGGACGCCTCCGCCTCGTAGACCGTGGCCGCGATGCCGTGGAGGTGCAGGACCCGGGCCAGTACGAGGCCTCCGAGTCCGGCACCGATGATCGTTACCGGGGTTTGCATGGGTCTCCTTGTGTCCGAGCGGGGCCGGACGGAATCCGGCTCCTGCGGGCTCTTTCACGGGACGTCGGCGGCCCGGCCGGACGGTGGGCCGCCCGGACCGCGCACAGGGGGAGCGGGCGGACCGGGCGGGGGGGGGGGGGGGGGCGGGGGGGGGGGGCCCCGCCCCCCCCCCCGCGGCCGCCCCCCCCCGGGCCCGCCCCCCCCCCCCCCCCCCGCCCGCCGGGGGGCGCCCGCGGGGGGGGTGGTGGGGGGGCTGGGGGGCGGGGGGGGGGGGGCCCCAGGCGCCCCCCCCCCGCCGCCCCCCGGGCCCCCCCGCCCCCCCCCCGCCCGGGTCAGACGACGATCACCCGGCGCCCGCGCGTGTGACCGGCCCGGCTGTCGATGTGGGCGGACGCGGCCTCGGCGAGCGCGTACGACCGCTCGACCGGGATGTGGAGCCTGCCCCGGGCGAGCAGGTCGGAGGCCTCGGCGAGCGCCCGGGGGACGTCCCCGGTCACACCGGAGAACCGGACGCCGAACTGCGGGGCGGTGAGGTCGGCGATGGTCACGACGCGCCCCGGATCCCCGGTGAGTTCGACGAGTTCGCCCAGTACGCCCGCGCCGGCCAGGTCGAGGGCCGCGTCGACCCGGCCGATCCGCCGCACCCGCTCGGCCCAGCCCTCGCCGTACGTGGTGGCGACGGCTCCCAGGCCGCGCAGATAGTCCTGGTTCGCGGCCCCGGCCGTGCCGATCACCGCGATGCCGCGGTCGCGGGCGATCTGCAGCACCGCCGACCCGACTCCCCCGGACGCCCCGCTGACCAGCAGCGTCTGGCCGGGCCGCACACCGCTCTCGCCCACGATGCGCAGCGCGGTCTCCACCACGGAGGGGTATCCGGCCGCCTCCTCGAAGGACAGCCCCGGGGGCATCGGGGCCCATGCCGCGAGTACGGCGAATTCGGCGTAGGTGTTCGTGCCCCGCCCGAACACCCGGTCGCCGACCGCGACCCCGGTGACGTCCGGGCCGACCTCGTCGACCACGCCCGAGGCGTCCTGCCCGATGCCGCTGGGCAGTTCGACCGGCCGGGTCGTACGGAACTGGCCCTCGCGGATCCGCCAGTCCACGGGGTTCACGCCGGCCGCGCGCACGGCGACACGTATGCGGCCCGGTCCCGCGTGGGGCTCCTCGGCCTCGGTGAGGTGCAGGACGTCGGGGCCGCCGTACGCGGCGAAGCTCACTCTCTTCATGCGCCGACCGTAACACTAACGGTTAGTTTTTTGGAACGGATACGGATTCGTATTTGCTAGCTTGAGTCCATGACCGAACCCATCGGACGCCGTGAGCGCAAGAAGGCCGCGACCCGCCAGAAGATCGCCGACGCGGCCCTGCGGCTCTTCCTGGAGCGCGGGTACGACGCGGTGGGCATCCGTGACGTGGCCGCCGAGGCGGACGTGGCCGTCACCACGCTGTTCTCGCACTTCGCCTCGAAGGAGGCCCTGATCTTCGAGCAGGACCAGGACTTCGAGCACCGCCTCGTCCGGGCGGTCGAGGGCCGCGCACCGCACGAACCCCTCGTCCCCGCACTGCGGCACGAGGTCCGGGCCCTGGTGCGGCACTGCACGGGGGACGACGCCGCTCCGGTCCGGCAGATGATCGACGAGTCGCCCGCCCTGCGGCGGTACGAGGACTCGATGATGCTGCGTCACACGGATTCGCTGGCCACGGCCATCGCCGCCGCTCCCGGCCCGCCCCTGACCCCGACGACCTGCCGGACGATCGCCCGGTTCGTGATCGACTCCTATGCGCTGGCCCGCGAGGAACCGGAGCCGCTGGCCGCGGTGGACGAGATCTTCCGCATGATCGAGGCGGCCTGGGACGCCGCCCAACGCGTACCCGACACGGCCACGCCCGCCTAGAGCGCAGGCACGGGGCGTCGGCCCGGACCGGGTCCCTCCGGTCGGCCGTGAACGCGCATCGCAGGAGACGCCGGCACGCCTCCCGGATGCGCCGCAACCGCCGCGTGTACGTCAAGAGCCGCGGGACTGGCTGGCGCGAGAGGGCCGGGAGATGCGCGGATTGTCGTATGTGCGGCCTTCGCCGAAGCGGGATGCTGGTGGGGGGTCCGGTGCGGACGGCCGGTATCGGGTACGGGTGATCGGTGTTCGGGGGTGGCGGCATGTGGCTGCACGGTGAGCAGGGGATGGCGTTGCTGGTCGAGGACGACCAGGAAGTGACGCTCAGCGGTGACGACCCGCAGGCGGGAACCGTGCTGCTGCGGCCCGTCACGACGGCGGCACTGCTCGCCGCGTGCGGGTTCACCGAAGGGCCGGGCGCCGTACGGCTGTCGGACCCGGCGGCGTTCGAGCCGGTGCAGCGGGACGAACGGTGGGTGCGGGTCGACGAGTTGGACCAGGACGGCCGGATCGGCGGACACACCCCGCTCTTCCTGCGCCAAGTGCTGGCCTCGCTGGACCCGCGGCAGCCGGTGCCGCCGACGGTGACGTGGCGGCAGGACGACTCCCCCTCGTGCCGGTGCGGGTGCGGGCGTCACGCGGCCGGGGCGGCGGACATCGCGGAAGCACAGGTCCCGGCCGCTGCGGTGCGTACGGAGGTGACGGTGGAGGTGCCGCGGTTCCTGCGCGCCGGAACCGCCGTCATCATGCCCAAGGTCGTCCCGGACATCGTGGTCGGTGTCGGCGCGACGCTCACCATCGCCGCGAACGTGCCGCATCTGCTGATCGGGAACCTGCTCTGCTATCGCAGGTCGCGGATCCGCCAGGAGAGCCAGCACCTGTCGGTGGACGCGACGGGCACCGTGCAGGGCAGCATCCCCGAGTACGTGCACCAGGTCGTCGGGGACCGGCTGGAGCTGAACCTGGACCGGCTGCGCGAACTCCCGCGCCTGCCCGTCTGACGAAGTGTTCGGCCGCCCGGCCGGAACTCCCGGCGGCGGCAACGGCGTTACCGAACGAGGACGACATGCCAGACAACATCGGTACCACCTGGGACCTCACCGGCGCCGACGGCTCGGCGGGCAAGGACGGGGACGCGGGGGCGGACATGCCCGAGTCGGCCAACGGCCGGGAGGCGGACTGCGGATGGTTCGTCATGCCGGACGGCCGGCCCACGGACGGGCAGGCCGGACTCCCCGGCGGGGACGGCCGCCACGGCGAGCCGGGAGGTCCGGGCAAACCGGGCCGGACGCTGGTGCTGACCATCTCCACCTTCGAGGGCGGTGTCGCCTTCGACGGCCGCGGCGGGAACGGCGGACGTGGCGGCAGCGGAGGCCACGGCGGTACGGGCGGCAAGGGTGGCAAGGGCGGCGACGGCAGCGGCTGCGAGGACGCGGCCCGCGGCGGCCGGGGCGGGAACGGCGGCGACGGCGGGAACGGCGGACGCGGCGGTGACGGCGGGAACGGTGGCCTGATCATCGTCTACTACAAGAACTACAACCTCGCCGTGACCACCGCCGCATGGCAGCACGGCGGCGGCGGCCCCCGCGGCGAGGGCGGCGAGCGCGGCCGGCCCGGCCAGGGCGGCAGCGGAGGCAGCAGCGGCGGTACGAACTGGCTGGGCTCCGCACACAACAACGGGGACAACGGCGACAACGGGACGATCGGCAACCGCGGCGCGGACGGAACCCCCGGGCGCGACGGCACCGACGGCGTGTTCAAGCTGCTGCCCATGACCTGACCGCGCGGCACCGGAGGGGCCGGGACGTCCGCGCCCGGCGAGCCCCGCGACGATCACCGAGGCCGTCCGCCGTGCCGTGCGCTCCGGCGCACGGAATTGCTTATGGTGACCCTTGAATCCGCGATTCGCGGTGCGACCGCATTGCACCCCGCTCTGCTCGCCGCATTGTCCGCCGCGCGAATTCCGCCGCCACCGGCCGGCCGACGCGCAAAGGGCCGGCGCAGCAAGGAGGAAAGGGAAAGCCATGCAGGGCAGTCAGGTACACGTGGCCCGGGAATGGGATCGGCTGGACGAAGTGGTTGTCGGGATCACCGCGGATTTCCGGTTTCCCGAGCAGCCGGAAAAGCTTCAGGAATCCCTCAGGTTCGCACCCGCCGCAATGCGCGAACGCATGCCGCAACTGGCCGGAAAACTCTGGTCGGACGGCGACCCGGAGGGGTTCGCGCGCTGTGCCGAGCAAATGGACGCGCTGGCCGCATTCCTCGAAGCGCGCGGAATCACCGTGCACCGCCCCCGGCAGCTGAGCGACACCGAGCGGGCGGTGCACAGCGAGCTGTCGTCCTTCACCTTGCAGCAGTTCGTGCGCGACCCGATCCTCGTCATCGGCGACCACGTCGTCGAATCCGCCATGCGTGCGCCCTACCGGGTCAAGGAGCGCTACGGCCTGCGCCCGCTGATCGGCGACCTGGTGGCCCGCGGCGCCCGGCACGTGGCGGTGCCGCCGGGCCTCCCCGTTCCGCACCAGGACATCGCCCGCGCCCCCGGCCCCTTCCTCGAAGGGGGCGACGTCCTGCTCTTCGGCTCCGACATCCTGGTGGGCGTCGGCGAGGGCGGTTTCGCCTCGGACCTCGCGGGGGCCCGGTGGCTGGGACGGTACCTCGAACGGTCCCACCGGGTGCACCCCGTCCGGCTGCACCCCCGGGTGCTCCACCTCGACGACGGTCTGTCGGCGGTGCGCGAGGGGCTCGCCGTCGTCGCCCGCGAACAGTTCGTCGACGGCATCCCGCCGCTCCTGGCCGACTGGGACCTGATCGAGGTCTCCCTCGACGACGCGCTGGAGCTGCTCGGTGCGAACATGCTGGTGCTCGGCCCGGGAGAGGTGGTCGTCGACAGCCGGATGACCGGGCTCGCCGAGGAACTCACCCGGCACGGGGTCACCGTCCACACCCGGGACTACGACGCCGTGACGCCCTTCGCCGGCGGTTTCCGCTGCTCCCACCACCCGGTCCGGCGCGTCCCTGCCCCCTGACCGGGGGCCTGCCCGGCAACCGGGCCACGGCGGGGCGGCACGTCGGTCCGCCCCGCCCCGCCCGCCGCTTCTCCCGTGCCCTACCCCTCGCCGACCGGCGCGCCCACGTTCTCCCGGAAGCCGCCGACGACGTTGCCCGGCGGACCGTAGCTGCAGATGATGTACGTCTGGTACGACTCCGCGCCGACCGGACGTCCCGCCGCACGACCGCAGCCCAGCGTGCTGCTGGACTTCCACACGAGCTGGGTGAAGCTGCCGGTCCGGGGCGAGAAGCCGGGCTTGTTCCAGTCGTAGCCGCCGGAGAACCGGGTCTTGTACCAGTACCGGACTGCCTCCTCGCAGGAGCGCGGCATTTCCTCGTAGGAGGGCGCCCAGTAGCGGTTCTCCCCGAAGTCCTCGGACCCCGGCGGCAGGTCGAGCCCGTCCCTGGTGGAGGCGAGCTGCGCGCGGCGCACGGCGTGCGCGACGGCCGCCCGGTCCAGGACCAGCGGCCGGGCACCGTGCCGGGCGCGGTAGGAGTTGTGCACCGCGAGGCACTCGTCGTTGAACGCCGCGTCCGTGGTGTCGGGCAGCGGAGGGCGCTCCTGCGCCGCCCCGGCGGTACGTGACACCTGCGACGCCTGTACGGGCTGCACGGCGGCGGCCACGGCGAGCACCGCCGCCGCGCCCGCAAGAACGCCCGTGGTGAGCCGACCCATGTGATCTCCTCGTAGCTGTGCCCTCTGCGGCCGTACGGCCACCCGGCCGACCTAACCAAAGAGCCCGGCCGCACCCGTGCCGCCGCCCGCCGCGCCTCACACGTTCACCCGTTCGCCCCACCCGGCACCCCGGAAGCCCGGCACGTGTTCGACCGGAGCCGGGCGGTGGCCACGGGCGGCCCGTCGGCGCGCACCGGCCCGTGCCGGGCAGTGGGGTGAACGTGCATGTCCCCGTGGCGGGAAGGTCGTTGTCCCCGGCATGAAGAAGATCACCACTGCTGCCGTGCTCGCCCTCGCGAGCCTCGCCCTCGCCTCTCCCGCGCACGCCGACGACGACTCCAACTTCGGTCCCGGTGTCAACGCGGCCAACAACTGGAACTTCACCGCCGCCGCCGTGTGCCTCCAGGAACTCGCCGTGGTCCCCGTCGGCGGGGCCTGGGTGGGCGACACGGTCAACCACTGCGTCAACGGAAACGTGCTGAACCACAGTCACTGAGCCCGGCCCACTGCCCTGCCGGGGGGGGGGGGGGGGGGGCGGGGGGGGCCCCCCCCCCCCCCCCCGCCGCCGCGCGGGGGCGGCGCCCCGCGGGGGGGCGGGGGCGGGCCCCCCCCCCGCCCCCCGCCCGGGCGGCCCCGGGCGC